>JAHBVH010000064.1 GCA_019637645.1 Caldilineaceae bacterium | reverse complement strand
CTCTCTCTAATCGGCTGTAAACGTAAGGTAACAGGAGATTATCTTTCGTCAATAGAGCAAATTCTCCTGTATAATTTAAAGATAGGTGTATCTTTTCACTACGGTTCGCAGGGAGAGTGAAGGAGATACACCTATCTTTATAAGTGCCTCGGTCACCGTTCCAGCGAGGAGAAAGCGAGTGAAAGCATGAGAAAGTGTCTATTCTGCTCTGAACGTGGGAACAGCCTGGTCGAATTTGCGCTGATCTTGCCCATCTTCCTGGCACTTCTCTTGGGGATGGTGGATATCGGCCAAGGCTTTAACACCTATATCGGCATGCTCAATGCCAATCGCGAAGGCGTTATTTGGTTAGCCAGAAACCCGGCGGATCTAACCGGCATGAACACCCGGATTGCCAGTGAACTGGAGCGTGTGGGCGTGCCCGTGGAAAGTGTGTTTGTCAGTCGTATCCCGGCCAAGTCCACCTATCAGTCCGGTGATATCGTCACGGTTACCTTGGAGCATCCCTACCCGCTTCTCTTTGGCGCGATCACGGGGGTGCCTTCGTTGACCCTCCGTACCGAACATACCATGCGGGTGCAGTAGGATAATGCAAGACAAAGAGCGAATGATGAACCTGAAAAAAATGATCCAACGTCTACAACAAGAGCAGGGCGCTTCCTTAATCTATTTTGCCCTGGTCCTCTTTATCTTGCTTGGTCTGGCTAGCATTGCGCTGGATGGCAGCAATGCCTATGCCCAACGCCGACGCATGCAAACCGCAGCCGATGCTGCTGCGCTGGCTGGGGCGCGTACGCTAGCGCTGGGCGGGAATACTGCCGCCATTGGCCAAGAAGTGGATGCCCTGTCGCTTGCCAATGGCGTGGGCAATTTGCCTTGGGAACTTGGGGCCGACGGCAAAAGTGTACAAGCTGCACTCCCCGGTGATATTGATGTCAATTGGAACTACACCGACAACAACAAAAGCATTGAGGTGGTGGTTCATAACGACTTTAACACCTACTTTGCGCGGGTCCTCGGCTATGATACGCTGCCCTCGACTGGCCGGTCGAAGGCTGGCTACGAACCCATCGTCGGCGCGGACAATCTTGTGCCGCTAGCGATCAATGGCTGTGAGTGTCTAGAATTTGATCAATTTCCCGTCATCGTGGACAAGGATGATTTTGGCGATATTGCCACCGCGGTCTACGCGATTGGCAACGCGGTTGATGCTTCAATCAACTATAGCGTCTATTTAAAAAACCTTGACCCCGCGTACACTGGCAACGCCAATCGCCCCTACTATATGTTCTATACCTATGGCACCGAAGGGCGCTTTACCGAATATGGAAATGGTACCGCACGCGCAACCCATGTCATCGCCAATGCAAACGGTGATGGCTTTTGGGCCGATATCCGCTTTAGCGGACGCACTTCCTCCCCACCGGACGGACAGAGCCCGGCCTGTGAGGGCGCTTGTCCTACCACAACCGATTGGCATTACTATGCCACAACCAGCGGTACCTTGACCGGCCTCCCTGGCACGCGCTACGCCGGCGCGGTGATCCAGGTGACGCGCCGCGCCGCCGCGTTGCAAGTGGGAACCAATGCTCATCTAAAAAGCCCTCTCTCCAATTACGGTGCTGCGGCTTCCTTTACCTTGGACGTTCTCCAGCAGCCCACGACAGGCATTGTGTTGGCTACCCATAGCGAAGATGCCGCGACCAATATGGTGCTGACCACGGTGGCGACTAGCACACCTACCACAAGCCCAACTACCGCAGCCACGCCAGCTACTACCGCTACGGCGGCGCCCACTGCCGCGGCAGCCTCACCCACGCCCAACGCGCCGACCCAAACGCCCGTGCCCGCCACGGCTACTGCTGTTCCCCCCACCGCAGTCCCGCCGACGGCTACCGCCACGGTGCCAGGTGGCGCAAGCTGTCTAGTGACCTATCAAACCGATAGCGACTGGGGCAATGGCTTTGTCACCAACGTCACCATCGTCAATCAGACGGGGGCGGCCTACAACGGGTGGACCATGACATGGACCTTCCCGGGGAACCAAACCATTACCAATTTGTGGAATGGCTCGCTCCGGCAGACTGGGAAAAATATCCAGGTGAACGACGCGGGGTGGAATGCCCAGGTTGCCAATGGCGCAAGTACAACCTTTGGTTTCCAGGCCAGCTATAGTGGGACCAACGCCAAGCCGACAGCCTTTAAGGTGAATGGCATCGCTTGTAACAACGCGGGTGCCCAGGCCATGCGCAGTGATCCCACCCCTTCGCCAGCCCCCGTTGCCGTCGCCGATGTCTCCTTTACCCGCCGTTCGGCCCTTGAAGCCAAAGTGGCGGCAGCCTTTAGCGCACCCGCACTGGCCTGGAGTTGCCCCAACAATCTGCTGCTCAACCCGAGCTTCGAGCAAATATCTGGTACAACGCCCTTGAATTGGAGTGGCGCGGCCCGCACGGCCAACACCGCGGGCTTTACCATGCCAGACGGGGCACGCTATGGCTATCACTACAAAAATGATGCCGTTATGTATCAAGATGTGACTGTCCAAACCGGCGGCTCGTACAGTGTTTCTTTTTACTCTTCATCCCATGTGCCAGGCGTACAGACCGTCCGGCTCCAATACCTAACTTCGGCCAATGCGCCGATTGGTACGGCCCAGATTCACTATATCACCAAAGATGTTGACATTGATGGCAAATTTGGCGGGCCTTATACCCTAACGCTGGGGGCCGCGCCCGCCAATGCCGCGAAACTACGGGTGACGATTAGCGCTAATGGCACTGACTGGGCCAAGGTGGATGCCTTCTGTTTGCAGAGTGTCGTGCCAACGGCTACGGCGACCCCGACCCGCACCCCAACCCCGACCCCGACCCGAACAGTCGCGGCAACGGCCACGCGCACACCGACCGCAACACCGACCGCAACGGCTACGACACCCCCCGTCCCGACCCAAACGGCCACGCGCACACCGACTGCAACGGCTACGACACCCTTCGTCCCGACCGCGACGGCCACGCGCACAACAACCGCGATGCCAACGGCGACGCGCACAACAACCGCGATGCCAACGGCAACCCCAACGGCAACGATGCCTGCCACCGCAACCCCAACCATACCCCCAACCGCGACCGCCACCCCAGTGCCGGTAACGCCGCCGCCCTACACCCCGCCGCCCGCCACCGGGAGTTGTGTGCTGGATGATGTCGATACGGTTATGAATCGCTATTCCTTGATCGTATTGGATGATCTATCCACCAGCTCGGAGGTTGAGAACCGCACCTTTGTGGGGGGGAGCCTGATTAGTGCGGCCTCGGCGACTTTTGCCATTAATGTCAGCGGGATTGCACCCAGCGAAGCGATGTTTGTCGTTGTCGGTGATCTGGTCGCAGGCGGCCCGTTGAATCTAAATGCCGGTAGCCTACGCCTTGGGGGCAATCGAAACAACCGTCCCATCAACTTTAACGGCGGTGGGAGCTTGATTCAGGATACTAGCCTCTCGGACGGTCCGATTACAGGGCTGTTGCAAACAGCGACCGCCCAACTAGCCGCGCAAACACCTAATAATGGGGTTACCTTGCCTGCTGGTCAGCCTGGCCCGGCAAAGTTTAATGTGACAACGACGACCGCGGCCGGGGTTGCCGTCTTCCAGATCGCTGGGAGCGAGTTGTTTGGCAATAATCTTGTCCAACAGATCGAACTTGATCCAGGTGCAGCAGGGTTGGTGGTCATTAATGTCACCGGTACGACCATCGATTGGAGTGGCAATGGCAACATGGTTGGCAACTTTACCCAAAGCCAGTGGCGCAGCCGCGTGCTTTGGAATTTCCCCCAAGCGACCACCATCAACATGGGGTCACACAATATGATGGGCGCTCTCCTCGCTCCCTATGCGCACCTGACAACCACGGCAATCATCGATGGCTCCGTCGCAGTACGCGCGCTGACGACCGGCTCCGAAGTTCATCAGCCCACCTTTGGGGGCGACTTAGGTCTGCTTTGTGATGAGGAAGAAGTGCCCCCGACGGCTGGTACACCCTGTCAGCTTGCTTGGCTCGATTGGAATGGTGGGCTTTCATCCAATGGGGAATTGGCGAATGACATTGCCAATCCCAGCCGGAGTGGTGTGCACTATATTGGCGATGTGGTGGCGGCTGGGCCAGCCATTGATAATGTCCGCCAAGTGGCCGACGCACTGGATGCCTGGCTCAATCGGCCCATGACCATGGTGCTATATGATGACGGTGACCCACAAAGCGGCTATCAAATCTGTGGCTTTGCCCAATTTACCATGACCGAGTACGACCTGGCCGCCATGCCCAAATGGATTAAAGGTCAATTCGATCTCTCTGTGGCCCGCGGCGTGACAGACCCTACCGCCGATGACTACGGGTTGCGCGGGATTCGTTTCAAGTAAGCAAGTCGTGAATGCCGGATAACCGTACAGGTTTTGCAAAACCTGTACGGTTATCCGGGCGACACACCTGCTTGTTCATGGAAAATATCGAAGAATTGACTGAACATAGGCGTTATGCAGTTGGGCCAGACCAGGCAGGTTTGCCAAACCTGTCTGGTCTCTAGTCACGCTGTTCAAGTGCGTAACTTCTAGAACAGTGGCTTACCCATGCGCAGCACCAGTTGTCGAAAACAACGGTGCTGCGCATTCTTTATATTCTAGCCCTTACACTTTCCTTTTTGGGGTTAATGAAAGGTAAGGATGGACAGCTTTCTGTAATGCAAATTGGTTAAGAACTATGTTAACTTGTTGCTTAAGTAAGTGACCTTAAAAGCAACGGCAGCCCGGTTGCGAGCTGAAACCCTAAGCGTTCATCAACCAGCGTCTGTCGAACAAGCAAGCGTACGAAAACAGGCCCAAGCCGCCAACGTAGTGGTTGCTGGGCGATGAAATAGGAGGAAGCGATTATGAAAAGCGGTGGATTGCTGTGGTGGGTCGGTGCGCTCGTCTTTGCCGGACTGGCCGGTGTGCTCACCTTTGCCTTGCTTCAACAAAAGGCGTCGACCGTGCGGCGCAATGTCAATACCCGGCCCGTTGTGGTCGCCGTGGTGGATATTCCTTTCCGCCGGTCGGTGGCCGAAACCGAAGTCTCGATCCGTGAATTGCCCATTGAGTCGATTCCCGAAGGGGCCGCCACGACGCTCGATCAAGTGGTGGGCAAAATGTCCACGGTAGGTGTCTTTGCCAATCAACCCCTATTGGTACAACAGATGGTGACACCCGATGTCGTTACGCAGCAAGTGGCACTTTCCGTACCCAAAGGCAAAATCGTCACCGCGGTGCCGACCAACTCTAAGTTGATTGCCAATCGCTTGATTCGGCCTGGCGATAAAATTGATGTACTTGCCACCTTTGAAATTGAAGTGATGCGCGAACAGGGCGGCGGCCCCATGCCCGAGAGTGTGGGCCTTCTCCAGAATTTGGAAGTCCACGCCATTATCCTTCCGGCTGCGGTGGTTGACGATGCAACGGATGGCGAAAAGAGCGCCGAGGGGGGTGTCTTCCGCACCGCCGATGAAGAGGGGCAATCCATTTTGCTGGCAGTTGATCCCCAAGATGCACTGACGATCCGCCATATTTTAGACGTTGGTGGCGAACTAGACTTGGCCCTGCGTGGGCCTGATGATGACACCATTGCTGGCGTAGAACCGGTAGATCAGTTCTACCTAGCCGACCGCTACAACATTGAGTTGGTCCGCAGCGGCTTGCGCACACAATCGAACGGTTTCCTGCCGTAATTCGCGGTGGCTGTATTGTTCGCCGGGCCATGCCTGACCGGCAGCGTGAGCAACTGGGCTGAATGAAGGGTATGTGCTTTCCCTGTGGATGAGTGGGGGCCATCGCCATCTGCCAAATTCGATTGGGAAGAGAAGAGGATAGATCCGACCATGCAACTGGCTATTGTGACTGAATATGAATACCGCGCCCAAGTTGTTGAGCAAAGCTTACAGGAGCGCGGTTGGGAACTATTAACCTGTATCGGTCAACGACAGCCGAGCCAATGGCTGCTCCAACAGCCAGGACTTGAGGCCGTCCTGATCGATTTAGATATTATCGGTGCCATCCCCCTCTTGCGCGAACTGAGCCAGGCGGCCCCCCACTTGCCCTTGATCGTGCTGGCGACACCCCAGCGGATTGTGGAATTGCAAGATGCCATGTTGGCCGGCGCTAGTAACTTTGCCGCTTTTCCCATCGATCCGAAACAATTGATCGCCACCTTGGAGCGGGCGCGCGGCCAAGCTGTCCGGCCTACGCCATCTGCGGTTGCCCAATCGGCGGCATATGCCCCACTGCCCCCCACTGCCCAATTGCCAACCTTTCACCACGGTGCCACGCGGCGGACGAGTAAGGTGATTGCTGTCACCAGCCTAAAGGGGGGCGTTGGCCGCAGCACGTTGGCCGCGAATGTGGCGATTGCCTTGCGCCAACAGACCAACAAGAATGTGGCTTTGCTAGAAGCGCATCAGGGGCTGGGCCATTTAGCCTTGCTGCTGAATCTCTATCCACGCCACACCATCGAAAGCTTGGATGGTGAAGCGAACATCGATCTTGATCTCTTGCAGGGGCTGCTTCAGAATCATAGCAGTGGTGTCCGTTTGTTGGCCGCACCCATGGATCCTGCGCAACTGGTTGAATTACCAATCGAAGTGTGGCAACGCGTGGTCCAATTGTTAAAAGAGACCGCTGATTATGTGGTGATCGATACCGCGGCCCATGCCGATGGGCTGCTTTCCGAAATCTTGGCTCAGGCCGATGATATCCTGTTGATGACCGGCTCGGATATTGCTGGGCTGCGGGATGCGCGCATTCTGCTGCAGTCGCTGCGTCATGAAACGGGGATCAATGGTCAGGTCCATGTGGTCTTAAACCGGGCCGGTTCGCAAGGCGGCATTGATGAGCAGATTGTCCAAGAACAATTGCGCGAGCCGGTGGCTGTGAGTATTCCCGAGGATACACCCTTGGCCACCTTTGCCTTTAATCGTGGCGTGCCTTTTGTGACAACCCACCCCCGCGCGCTGATGACCCGCCGTGTCCAAGCCCTAGTGGAACAGTTGATCCCAGGCGATGCGCTGACCGCGGCCCGACCACAACCGCAACGCTCTTCCATTTTTTCATTCCTGCAAGCCGCACGCTAAGGAGGCCGTATGACAGTCATTGGGGTGCTTTGCTGGGGGCTCGTTGCTGGCTGGGTCGTGAACCTGGTGGCTGATACTCTGCCAAAGCGACAGGCTATGCACACCAGCCCGCTCTGGTTTCTCGCCCAGCAGTCACGGCCAGCGTTAGCCGGGAGCCGAACAGGGGCCCAAACTCCCCGGCGACAGCGTTATCTGGGTGTGTGGGTGGCGGCCATCCTATTAGGTGGACTGGTCTTCTGGCAACTAGGCTGGACGCCCAAGGCGCTGCTGGTTGCGGTGGAAGCGTGGTTTTTCCTTGCCATTGCGGTGATCGATCTGGAACATCGCATTGTCCCCAACCGGATGTTGCTGGTGGCCGCGCCAATCGTGTTGGTCGCCAACCTTCTGTTGGGGGAGCTTGCCTTTGCGTCACTGCTGCTGGGCGCGGTCGCTGGCTTTGGCTTCTTCCTGGTCTTGGCCCTCCTCGCCCCCGGCGGCATGGGCATGGGCGATGTGAAACTAGCGGGGTTGATTGGCTTGACCACGGGCCTTGCCAGTGTCGTGCCCGCGTTGTTTATTGGCATTCTGGCGGGTGGCGTTGCCAGCGTCGTCATTTTGTTGACCAATCGGTTGCGGTCACCGGCAGAA
The DNA here is from genome assembly GCA_019637645.1 of Caldilineaceae bacterium. The sequence continues at coordinate 40,778 of JAHBVH010000064.1, read as the reverse complement.
CGGAAACAGACCATGGCCTACGCGCCCTACTTGGTCGTCGGGGTGTGGGTGACCTTGCTCAAGGGCATTCAATTCTTTTAAACGTTACGTACCTGGCCAGGGCTGACAGGTTTTGGAAACCTGTCAGCTTTCTAGTGACACCGATCAACTGCGTAACTTCTTTCTTTGTATAACTATCAGGAGCGTCTATGAGCATGCTCATTTTCTTAGCCGCCATCTTTACGACCATTGCGATTCTCTTCGCCTTTATTGCCATCCATCGTTGGGCACGCCAAGGCAATGATGTCGAACGCCGCCTCGCCATGGCTTTTGGGGGCGACGACATTGAATTACGGCGGCGGAATGTTCTCTCGGATCAGGTAAATCAAAAGCTTGGGCGGCTCTCGATGACAGCACGCCTAGAGCGCCAGTTGGCCGCGGCCGATATCAAGATTACGGCCGCCGAATTTATCATGATCCGCTTTGCCCTGGTGGTGATCTTATTCCTCCTCGGCTGGATGATTTCCGGCTATCTGTTGGGCGGACTGCTCCTCAGCGGCTTCGGCTGGTTGATTCCAGGCATCTATCTCAAAAATGCCCAAGCCAAGCGTTCCCGTGAGTTCGCCGCGCAATTGCCCGATATGTTAAATCTTTTGGTAGGCTCACTGCGGGCTGGCTACGGCTTGTTGCATGCCTGTAATGTCGTGAAAGACGAAATGCCGGAACCCATTAGCAGTGAATTTACACGGGTGATCCGCGAAGTTTCGCTCGGCTTTAACATTACCACCGCTTTTGATCACATGGTGGCCCGCCTCGATGATGAGGATTTGTCCCTGATTGTCACGTCGATTCATGTGCAAAACGAGGTCGGCGGCAGCTTGGCCGATGTGCTAGAGTCGATTTCTTCGACCATTCGCGAACGGATCAAGCTCAAAGGCCAAATCCGCGTGATGACCTCTCAACAGCGCGCCACCGGGTGGGTTTTGACGGGGCTGCCCCTGGCTACGGGCACCATGCTGATGATGCTCAATCCGGACTATATGATGGAAATGTTCCAACCTGGCTGGCCGATCTTGATCCCGATCAGCGCGACGATCATGGTCTTTCTCGGCAACATTGTCATGCGCTGGGTCATGCAGATCGATTACTAAAACCGCTAGATCCGCGTTCTCGGCGCAGAAGAGAGAAGGTGCAAGATGGAAACGACAACTTTATTAATCGCCGTGTTGGTGGCAACCAGTATCTTTGCGGCCTTGGCAGGGATTCATACCCAACGCAATCAAAAACGGTTTGCAATTGCCGCGGCTATGAACCAAATGAGCGCCCAGCCAACCAATCTACGCGACTTGGAAATGGCGCGCTCTTCCAGTGAGCGCCTCTTGAAACCACTCTTGCGTCGCTTACATGGCTTGGGGCGGATTGTAACCCCGAGCCGCAACCTAGAGCAGCTGCAACGGGATCTGATCATGGCTGGCCTGAACGAAAAGTTCTCGGTCACCGATTTTATGGGGCTGCGGGTCTTGGTCGGCGCGGGCATGGCGCTCTTGTCCTATCTCTATACGAGTACCTACCCCATGTCGTCGGTCCTGCTCTTTGCCCTCTCTGGCTTTATGGTGGGGCTCTATCTGCCCAATATTTGGCTAAAAATGAAGGTCAAAGCACGCCAGAAGCTGATTATGCGTCTCCTGCCGGATTCGCTGGATATGATGTCCATTTGTGTGGATGCCGGGCTTGGCTTTGAAGCCGCCATTCAAAAAGTTGGCTTTCAATGGGAAACGGAATTGGCCTATGAATTTCGCCAGGTCATCCGCGAATTGCGCGTCGGCGTCTCCCGCGTCGATGCACTGCGTAACTTGGCCGAACGCACAGGCGTCCCTGAGATTGCGACCTTTGTCGCGGTGCTGATTCAAGCCGACCGTCTTGGGATTGCCATTCGCGATGTGCTACACACACAAGCCGAGCAAATGCGGATCCGTCGCCGCCAACGTGCCGAAGAGGAAGCTGCCAAAACCCCGCTTAAGATGATGTTCCCCATGGTCTTCTTTATCTTTCCAGCTATGTTTGCCGTCATCCTAGGGCCAGCAATTCCCCGCCTCATGAGCTTTTTCTAGGTGAGGCGTCAGGCGCTTGGACAAGAGCTGACAGCGCCAACGGGATGACAAGATCTCTGGACGCAACCCTTATTGCATAACATCTTTCTACATCTGTAAGAAGACCGGCATCTGGCAGATGCCGGTCTTCTTTTCTCCTGCTCTTCTGCACCTGTCGCCTTGACAGAAAACTGTAATCGAAAAACTAACTAAATCGTATTACAGTATGGCTTAGTAACTCTTTCAATTTTGTAAGCACTACCTGTTCAATGGGTAATGTGAAAGAGAAGAAAGCAAGGAAGCTAACTTAGCCTTGCGCCCCTGCTTTTCAGGCGAGCGCAGTCCAAATAGGGGAACAATTGCATGGTAACCAATGAGCAACGGTATGCGGCTGAAACGTCCGCACGCGAACAGGCAGGCTTTTCTACGGCGGCCAATGGACAAACCGGAAGAGGCACGCAGGCTTCTTTTGCCCAGGACCGCGATTATCTGAACATGGTCCATGATATGCAGCAAGGGCAGTGGGATCGGGTTGTCCCGTTGTTGCGTGCTTTGCAAGCCCGCTATCCCCAAGCTGCCGAATTAGACGCCCTGTTGCAAGATGCCACTTTCCGTTTGCATCTGGAGAGCGACTGGGGCGATAAAGTCCAAGGCGTTCAAGGCTTAACCCCACCCATGCGCACGCTACTAACAATCGGGCCGGTGGTGGCTATTGTTCTGCTATTGGTCTTTGGCTTTATCTACTATGGGCGGATTGAAGGTGTCAATGCCCGCTCGGATCAACAGCAGGAGTTGCTCCTGGCGGCACAAGCCGCGCTCAATGCGGGCCAATACCGGGAAGCGCTCGATCTCTTCGACAATATCTTGGCGAGCAACCCAAGCCATGCCGAAGCCCTCAAAGGCCAAAACGAGACGCGGCGTCAACTGCAATTGGCGACCGATTACCAACTGGCTCTGGATCATCTCCAAGCAGGCAATTATCAAGAGGCGTTAGCCCTGCTGACGGCGTTACAACAAGCGGCCCCCGGCTATCGCGATGTGGCGAAACGGCTGGCCGAAGTCAACCTCTTTATCGGTGCGCCCCAGCTCTTTGCCGATGCCGAATTTGCCTTTAGCAATGGCCTCTGGTTGAGTGCCATTCGTCAATATGAGGGGATCAGCCAAGTCGATAGCGCCTACGAAGCGGCTACCGTCCGCCTTCATTTGGCGACGGCCTATGTCCGGGCCGGTCAGCAATTACTTGCCCTGCGCCCCAGTGATCGCAATCTGCCCAAACAAGCCAGTGACTATTTCCAAAAAGCGGCCCAACTCGGCCTTGATAACGCGGAATTGGCCCAAGCCAATCAGTGGTTGAGCGCCTACCTAGAAGGAGAGCGGTTGGTCAATCAGGGCAGCTACGAACAAGGTGCATCCCAGTTGGCTTCGATTCACGCCGAGCGCCCGGACTATTTGGGCGGCTATGTCACCGAACTGCTCTATCGCGCCTATATGAACATGGCGGATAGCTATGCCCAACAGCAAGATTTCACCAAGGCCCTAGCCACCTATGAGCAGGCTGCCGCGCTGGGCATGGATAACAACGGCCTCGCCGCGACGCGCGTGGCAGAAATGAACCAGCGGCTCGCGCCGACGCCGACGCCACTACCCACACCGGCCCCGGTTGTCTATGTCGCGCCAGCACCAGCGCCGGTCGTCGAAGCGACGCCCGGCGTCACTTGGCAAGAGCAATACCGCGGCTGGATTCTCTTCCGCTCAACCCGCAATGGTGGCGAAGCGTTCTATATCATGCGTTCTAATGGCAGCGAAGCCCAGCCCGCCCCCGCCGAAGTGGCGAATAATGCCGCTCCGCTCTACCAAAAACAACAATGGTCGCCAGACGGCACCCAGGTGGTCTATGTGGAACGCGCTGCGGACCAAACGGGGGATAACATCGCTAAGAAACAAGCCAATAGTCCCACCGGCACGATGCTCACCACCTATGTTGGCACCGAGTACGATCCGGTCTGGTCCGCCGATGGTCAGTCGATTGCCTTTGTCTCAAACCACACGGGCAACGATGAAATTTGGGTGATGAATCAAGATGGCACCAATCACCGCCAATTGACCCTCAACGGCTGGGAATGGGACAAGCATCCCTCCTTCTCGCCCGATGGCTCGCAACTGGTCTTCTATTCCAACCGGAGTGGCCCCCGCCAGATCTGGGTGATGAATAGCAATGGCACCAATCCGATCAACCTGAGCAACAACGGCTCGGATGAATGGGACCCGATCTGGATTCGGTAATCACGCGCTTTTTCGTGCAATTCGCATTATTCGTCGCTACCCTAGCGCTGGTACACCGCCGGTTGACCAGGTAGCGCTCTGACAAAACTTGAGGGAAGAACGATCATGTCTCTGTTCCGGACACGTCCTGCGAAATCCATTGTCGCGCCTGAGTCCATGCCCGTTGCGTCTTTACCAACGACACCGATCGCGGCCACCAAGAAGGTTGAAGCGTCGTCCCCAGCGAGTACGCCAAAAAGCGGCGGCCACAACATCCTTCAGGAACTTGGTATTTATACACTGCCGAACGAACTGAAAGCCGAATTCCGTAAATTGCGCGAAGATGTGCAGCGCTTTTTAGTGGAAGAAAACCAGAGTGCTGGTTCTCATTCACCGGCGCGGCTGCGCGAAATGGTTGAGCCGGTCTATAGCAAAGCGCTCGCCGACGCCAACATTGTGGTGAGCCGGGTCGATCGCACCCGCATGTTGGACATGATCATCGCCGACGTAGTTGGCTTTGGTCCGATCCAGCCGCTGCTCGACCGTGATGACATTACCGAAGTGATGGTCAATGGCCCTACCCAAGTTTATATTGAGTACAAAGGGAAGTTGCAACTCTCTGATGTCAAATTCCTGGACGATGCCCATGTTATGCAGGTGATTGAGCGGATTGTGGCCCCACTAGGACGCCGGATCGATGAATCCTCCCCGATGGTCGATGCGCGTTTGCCCGATGGCTCGCGCGTCAACGCCATTATCCCGCCCCTGTCGCTGGTCGGCCCTTGTGTGACTATCCGTAAGTTCCGCAAAAGCCCGCTCAAGGTCGAAGATCTAGTCCGCTTTGGCAGCTTCACCGACGAATTTGCCGAGCTAGTCAAAGCTTGTGTCTATGCCAAGCTCAACGTCATTGTCAGCGGCGGTACGGGTTCGGGGAAGACAACACTGCTCAATGTGCTCTCGGGCTTTATCCCAGAAGATGATCGGGTGGTCACTATCGAAGACGCCGCCGAGTTGCAACTCCAACAGCCCCATGTGGTGCGGCTGGAAAAACGCCCGGCCAATATTGAAGGCAAAGGCGAAATCGGGATTCGTGAGCTGGTGATCAACAGCTTGCGCATGCGCCCCGACCGCATTGTGGTCGGCGAATGTCGTAGTGGTGAAACACTCGACATGTTACAGGCGATGAACACCGGTCATGATGGCTCCCTTACCACAGTCCATGCCAACACCGCGCGCGATGCCCTCAACCGTATCGAGACCATGGTCTTGATGGCCGGGGTTGATCTCCCTTTGCGCGCCATTCGGCAACAGATCGCGGCCGCGGTCGATGTCATCATCCAAGTGGCCCGTCTGCGCGATGGCACCCGCCGCACCATTCAAATGTCGGAGATCTTGGGTATGGAAGGCGAGACCATCATCATGCAAGATATCTTTCTCTTTGAGCAGACTGGCTTGGACGAGAATGGCAAGATCATTGGCTCACTCCAGCCCACTGGGCTGCGACCCCGCTTCAATCAACGGTTGGAGGATGCTGGCATTAAGCTTTCTCCCAGTATTTTTGGCATGAATACTAATGGATGGTGATCCTTATGCTCTATGTAGAAAATCTAACCCGTAACCATGTCCTCGTCAGGCAGGGCCGTGTCGCCAATAATTTTTGGACGAAATTCCGTGGCTTAATGGGCGTCCGCCAATTGCCCGCTGGCGCTGGGCTGTTGATCGAGCCGTGTGACAGTATCCATACCCATTTTATGCGCATGCCCATTGACGTGCTTTATGTCAATGCCCAGCATTGCATTGTGGGGATCGATGCGGCGCTCCAGCCTTGGCGCATTGGCCGCAAACGGGCCGAAGCCGCGTATGTCCTGGAGCTGCCCAGTGGCACGGCCCAGCGTACCCAAAGCGCGGTTGGTGACCAACTGAAGCTTTCGCTTGCCCAATAACTAACCTAGTGACCAAAGGAGAAGTGATCCTCATGCAACGCCTCTGCCGCCTGTCTGCGGTCGCACGCTATTCGTCGGTGGGCACCCTGCTTGCCCTGCTTACCCTAGCTTTGTTCCCGCTGCGGCTCTGGGCGCATCCGCTTGCCGTTTCGCTGCGTGACGAACTGGTGGTGGAGGTCATCGATTTGGCGATTGATGTGCCAACGCTTACGGCCCCAGCCGCCCATGCCACCACCACCGGAACGAACTATCCGCCCCTTGGTATGCCGACCCTGGCTTGGGCTCCGGTTGCCAATGCCCAAAAGTATGGCGTTGAAATCAGCACATCCGCTGGCTTTGCCACCGTGGTAGCCAAGGCCGATAGCTATGGCACCAGCCATACGCCGCAGAAGACTTTGGCCGATGGTGAATATTTCTGGCGGGTGCGCGCCCATGATGGCAAAGCGTGGGGACCCTATTCCGAAGTGCGCGCCTTTCGCAAAGATTGGAGCGATGGCGGCACGCTGCTGGTGACGCTGCTCTCCCCGCCCGACAATGCCGAACGCACCGCTTTTACGAACGAGGATTTCGCTTGGCAACCGCTGCCCGGTGCGGCGCTCTATCAATTGGACATTAGCCCAGATCCGTCGTTTAGCAATCTCACCTACACCGCGAAAACCCTCACGCCGCACCATACGCCGATCAAGCGCTTGCCCAACAATCTGTACTATTGGCGTGTTATCCCGATCGACAATCAGGATCATTTTGGCACCCCCAGCGCCGTGCGCACCTTTACCTTTACTTGGAATCGAGCGCCACAGCCGTTAGCACCTGCCGCGGATGCCGAGCTGAATTTTGTGCCGCGCTTTGGGTGGACTGCCGTCGAAGCCGCGCGCAAATATGAGCTTCAGGTGAGTACCCAGCCCGATTTTGGCACACCCAATACCTACCAAACAGTCAACACCGAATATACGCCCGAGAAAGCACTGAGCAATGATCAAGATTACTTTTGGCGGGTGAAGGCGATCGACCAGGAAAATGGCAGCAGCCCCTGGAGCGAAGTGCGCCATTTCCGGGCCAAATGGAACTTTCAAGCCCGCTTGCTCGCGCCGGTCCAAAATACGATCAAACAATCCCATCCCTTCTTTGCCTGGACACCGATTCCGGGTGCAGAACGCTACCAACTGCGCGTCGATGAAAGCAATTCCTTTAGCGTGCCCTTGATGGACGAGAAATTCTACAACGTCACTACGGGTGCTTTGACCAAGTTGGCCTCATCGACCATCTATCTCGATACCGACTACTTTTGGCAAGTGCGAGGGATCGACGCCGAAGGCAACTACACGCCGTGGAGTGATATCCACACCTTTCGCTTTGGCTATAGCGATGTCTCGCCTAATCAGGTCTATCCCTTGCCCTATTATCAGCCTGACACCGCCAACCTCCCTGTCCATGGTGATCGTACCATTGCGTCACCGCTCTTTGTGTGGGATAGTGCGTTGCGCTTCGCCGATGCGGGCAAAACGGGTGAGTCCCCCGCCTATTACGAACTGACCGTAGCGGCGGACCCCGCCTTTCGCGACATTCGCTTTCAGATCGAAACGACCGGACCGGCTGCCGCGCCAACCCTTGCCCATCCTTTTCACAATTTAGAAAATGGTCAGCTCTACTATTGGCGGGTCCGCGCCTATGCCAATGACAGCACCCAGATCGGGGTTGATCAAAGCTGGGTGACGCGGATCGATCAAGCCACCCAGCAACTGTTACCAGTGAGCCCTATCACACCGATCTACCCGCGCAATGGCTTTGAAAGCATCGTTTCCCCGCCGCTCCTCGGCTGGCAGCCGGTTACAGATGCCAAGCTCTATCGTGTCCAGGTAAGTAGCGATGCTGGTTTCACTACGCTTGTCGATGAGGCAGTGGCCCAGTATGTGAATTATGCCCCCGGCCAAGGGCGCCGTACCGCGTTGCCAATGGGCACTTATTGGTGGCGTGTCCGCCCCGAAACAGCCAATCAACAGCCACTCGGCGACTGGAGCGCGGGACGCTGGTTTAACCTCTCTACTGATATCTATACGGGCAATGTCAATGACTTTGTGCCGCCGCCCTACCCGGCTAGCCTCCTGGCTGAAACGACAAAGGCTCCTACCTACTCGCCAGCCATGACCGCGATTGCTAGCAGCACAACCACCGCCGCGCCAGGCTATGAGTTGGGGAATGTCCATATCATGTTGAATCGGCTGGCCCTGCGGTCAGCTAGTTACCCCAATGCCGCTGACAACTACAGTTGGTTGTTGGCCTTTGGCATCGCGGGTTCGCCAACGGCGGCGGTCACCTATGGCATTTATGTCGATGCCGATCATGTGGCCGGTTCGGGGGGCACAACCGACCCTAAAGGGAAAGCCATTCCGGTCGCGCCCCTCTACTTGCCCGAATATGTCATCTACGTCACGCCTGCCCCAACGGGGGATCCGATTACGGCCAACCAAGTGACCCTCTATAGTTGGACGGGCGCGGCCTGGGATGGTGGTAAGTCCTTTACCAGCATCGGGGGCGATGCTTGGGTTGCGACAGAAGGCCCGGCTGCGGTTCAACTGGTTATCCCCTATGGTGCCATTGGCGCGAATACCGAAAACTTTTCGGGCAGCCTCGCCATGACGGTCTTTAGCAGCACCGCCGATGACGCCACGGGTCTTCTTGATACCATTCCACCCCAAGACGGCATGATCCATAAACCGGCCTTTGTCTCCAATCTGCTAATGCCGCTCTATCCCTTCGATACGCCGCTCTCCAACCCGTTTGTCTATGAAGACATGCCGCCCCTACGCTGGCGCATGCCCTATTACGACTCGGTCGATGGCTACGAAGTACAGGTGGCGCGCGATGAGAAGTTTACCGATCTCGTCGAAACTTGGGAACATAACGAGAAGAATACCAGCTCTTTCTATTCTTTTCTCACGACAGCTTTTCAATCCTTCAATGCCTACGCCGACAATGAAAGCTACTACTGGCGGGTGCGCATGCGCCACGAACGCTACACCACCGTCGCTACCCAATATGACTATAGCCCCTGGTCGCCTGCGCTGCGCTTCAAACTGAGCAGCCGACAGGTCGGCAATCCGCAGCCACCCGCAGGCACCTTGGTCGGCACGACGCCGACCTTCACCTGGGAACGGGTTGACGGTGCGGCTGGCTATACGATCCAAATTGACAATGATGCCAACTTTAGCAGCCCGCTGCTCGAACGCACCGTGAGTGGCGTGAGCTACACACCCGTAACTGATCTGCCCGACGGCACCTACTATTGGCGGGTCGCGGCGCGCCGGTCCAACAAGGTCATGGGCCGTTGGAGTGCGCCCCTCTCGTTTGTGAAACAGTCACTCTCTCCCACCTTGCTACAGCCGCCGCCGGATGAGGGGATCACCACACAACCGACCTTTGCTTGGACGGCGGTGTTAACCCCCACCGAAGAACCGCGCACCGCGGCGGCGCTCTATCGGCTGCAATTGGATGAAGATCCCAACTTTGGCTCACCCGTGGTCTTTACCACCCAAGCCTCGGCCTTTACCCTGCCCGACGGCAGCAGCATTGCCGACGGCACCTGGTATTGGCGGGTGGCCGTGGTCGATGCCACTGGCGCGGTGGGGGCCTATAGTCCGGTGCAAGCCTTTTACAAAGAATATCAAGTGCCCCAGCTCATTCAGCCCGCCCAAAATAGTGTGATTTCTACCATCACCAGCTTTCAATGGGCACCGATTCCGGGCGCGGCCTATTATCAGATCGAGATCGATGACGATCCACTCTTTAACTCTTCCTTGCGTGCCGAAACCGACAGCACCAGCTATACCCCAACGCGGGCGCTGACCGATGCCGAATATTACTGGCGCGTGCGTATGTACGACCAAGATGGCAAACCCGGCCCCTTTGTCAATGGCCGGCTGCAACTCGATTCCGACCTGGTGTTTGATGCCGACCACACGCTCTATCTGCCGCTTGTCCAGCGCTAAGCGCAACATGCACGAAGAAGAAAAAGCCACTAGGCACGATGAAGAGTAAGAAATTTAGGGAGTAAAAGCTTGAGCCGGGTTACGAACCCGGCTCAAGCTTTTACTCCCTAAATTTTAAGCGCCATTCGGGCAGTACGCGCTGCCCGTTCTACTGGATCGGCACCCCGGCTTCGGCGGCAATGCGGTGGACATTGCGCGCCGCTAAGATATACCGCTCGTTCGGCTGATCACCCATGGGGGTCCAACCGAGTTGCATCACTTGGTCAATGCCGGTGCGCGTCGCCGGTTGGCTGGGGAGATGCTCCAGCAGGAGATACTCATCGGGGTGGGTCGCGTGCCAGAGGCGCAGAGCCGTTGCCAGATCGAGTTCACCCTCGCCCGGCACTTCCTCGCTAAAATGCACCACAAAGCCATTGCCCACACTGATGTCTTTACAGTGGCCCACCGGGCAGATGCTCCCCATTACGTCGAAAATGTGGGTCAGGCGCTTGGCGCTATTGTAGACCTGATCAATGGTCTGGAAATGATTCACATAGTCCATGACGATGCGAATCCGATCCGATCCTACATCCTTCACCACCTGTGCATTCATCTCGGGCGAATTCATGATGGTCAACACATGGGTTTCAATGACAATTGTCTGCCCTTCTTGTTCGGCTTTGTCGGCCACTTTGCGCAACGTTTCAATCAGCCGGGCATAGCTCTCCGGCGCATGATTTTTGCGCGACGGGTGGTAAGAACCGGTTGGGTTCAGACTGCCCGTCCGAATGAGCGACGTATGCGCGCCCAACTCACGGCCAATCTCAAGGCCCCGTTCGATCTTGCCCACCACGCTGGCGCGCACCGCTGGGTCTGGATCAAAAAGACATTCTTGGTAGCCAATCCCCACCTGCACGAGATCCATCCCCGTCTGGGCATAGATTTGCTTGATCTTGGTACAATCGGCGGTTTGCACCTCAAAGAGCAGCTCACTGCCAACGTGGAAACAGGCGCTCGTCAACCCTAGGCTGCGGATGGCAAGCAAATTCTCTGGGGAGATGGTGCGAAAATCATTTGGCAACATGCCAACGACACCTAAACGCATGATAACTCCTTTGGTGATGGGGGTAAAAAGAGCGGACTGGGTTCATCTGAGGATCTGAAGAGCCCACACCTGACCAGTTTTCAAAAACCGGTCAGGTGTATAGGGTGCGGAAAGCAACGATTACCGGAGTTTACCGCGCCCTAAGATCGGCCACACGGTTTCTACCGTGCCTTGGCGAATGCCATACATGTGGTCATGCAGGAAGACCGTGGCATCACTATAGCCCACGAGAATATCAAAGATATCGCCGACCTTCAGCGTGGTATTGGGGGCATCCAACCCAATAATGCCATGCTCGGCAGAGAAGACGATGCCCTTCACACCGTCGATCCCGAGGACCTGGGGTGACGCAAAGCCGCGCGGCAAGGTCTTAAAACCAGCATCACAGATCACGCGCTCGGGGGCGGGGCGGCTGGTGACAACACTCTGGACAAAGAGGGCCGGTTCCAACGCAACACCCCACTGCTGGTAGGTGACATCACAGTAGATGGCCCCGCCTGCTTCGATTTCGGTGACGCCAGGCAAGAAGGGCGTTACTTGGTAGGTGCCACTGCCACCCGCGCTGACAATCTCCACGGGCAGGCCAGCGTCGCGACATTGCTGGGCCGTCTCGGTAAAACGGGCAATACATTGCTCGATGCTCCGTTGCTTCTCGTCTGGTGTTGCCAAGGAGAGGGTGTGCCCTTCCCAAGTTTGGAGGCCGCGAAAGGCCAAGCCGGGCGTGTCGGCAATGCGTTTTGCCAGCGCAACAGTGGGCTCGCCGGGCAAAACGCCAGCCCGATCCATCCCCACATTGACCTCTACCAGCACCCCCACCGTGACCCCCTTGGCCGTCGCCGCGGCACCGATGGCGGCAATATTTTCCGGGTTATCCACCAGAACCTTGACATCGGCATGGGGTTGGAGGTTGACCAAGCGCGTTAGTTTTTGGGGACCGACCACTTGGTTGGCTACCAAAATATCCTGAATGCCAGCCGCGGCCATCACTTCGGCTTCGCCCAACTTGGCACAAGTGACGCCAAACGCGCCTGCTTTGATCAGCTTGTGTGCCAATGCGGGCGACTTGACCGCCTTCGTATGGGGCCGCCAACCAATGCCCGCTTGGCGAAAAAAAGCAGCCAAATTAGCAATATTGCGTTCCAGGCGATCCAGATCTACCCAAAGCACAGGGGTATCTAACGCTTCTTTTCGTAATCCGATTTCACTCATTGTTTTTACTTCCTCACTGGCCGAGCCAGCGCCAAATTTTGATTGCAACGTCAGGAAACCGCCCATGTACCCACGATCCTACACGCGATACACGAGCAACTTGAATGGCTTCAGGGCTTGTAATCCGTTCAAGCTTCAGTGGTTTGGGAACAACTGCTTGGCGGCTATCCGTACAATCTGTTCCCCCAATCCGCTGACAGCAGGTTTGGATGCCTAGAACCAGATGGGGTTGGACCAGGCGCGTCCTCCATCGACCCCGCGCACGGTAATGCGCCCATAGGGGCTGTCGAACTTGCTAATATTCAATTCAAACTGAGTCATCCCATTCCCTTGTACCGCGACCGAGCGGCTGGCTTTGCCGGTGATAAAGACGCGGTTTGCCGGCGAACAGTGAACAATCAACTTATCGCCCGGCACCAAGTCGATAGCATAGATTTCTGGGCCGGTACTGGAATAGTAGTGACCAGCTTTCAAGGCCGCCAGCAGCGCGGCGGGCTCCAAAGATTGACTTTTGACCTGCACCCAGCCGCGGCGAAAATCGTGGCGCATGGCGGTGCCATGAAAGTCATCGGTGGCACAAGCGTTATACCGTTTGCCGCGCCCTAGCACAATGTCGGCAATCTGCCAGCTATCGGCATGATCGTTGTGGTCAAAGGCCACACCATTGAAGACCTCAATAGCATCGACCGGCCCTAATGCGTCAATGTCGCCTTCGGTGATGCCATACCAAGCGGGGTGGGCAACCGCGACATACGCCCCGGCGTCCATGGCGCGGCGGGCTAGGCTAGCTGCCGACTCATCCTCGGTGGGCGGGGCAAAGTCCAAGGGCAGACCGACCGCGAGAATATGCCATAACTCGCCCAGTTCCGTCCGGTCGTTGTGCAATTCTGCGCCAATAATCGTGGTGAATCCTGGTTGGCGAAAGGCTTGCGTATCGGTAATCGGCCATTGGTAGCGCTCGAGAAAATGATCGGTGAGCGCCAGAAAGTCATAACCGGCTTCCCGATAGCGCCGACAAACTTCTTCGGCGGGATAAGCCCCGTCGGAACGGGTGCTGTGGGTGTGGAGGTTGCCCTTCCAGAAGCGCCCCGGCTGGGCGAAAGGTAATAGCTGCATTACATCCTATCCTTGTTCCATGGTTTTACGACTTAGGCAAACTAGCGCTGTCAGGCTTTGAAAACCTGACAGCGCTGCGGTGGCAGACCAACCTTGGTGCGTATGTGCTACGCTTACTGCCAGGCTTGCTGTAACAGGCGAATCCAATTGCCATGCAGAATCGCTGTAATATCGGCTTGACTGTAGCCGCGTTTGTTTAAGATCGTGTTAAATTTTTGCAGATCGGCAATCGTATCTAGGTCACAAGGGGATTGTTCACGGCCATAGCCACCGTCGAGATCGGTGCCAATGGCCGTATGCCGCACGGTGCCCGCCAATTGGCAGATGTGATCAATATGGTCGGCCACCGTCTCTAGGGTAACGCTGGCGTTGCCCCGCTGGCCCTCGCCCCAAACCGGATTCAACATCCAGTTATCGAGCGCCACGCCAATCACCCCATCATGTTCGAAAATGGCTTTCAACTGCTCGTCGCTAAATTGCCGTTGGTGCGGCACCAGGGCGCGACAGTTGTTATGGCTGGCCAGAACCAACCCATGATAGTGTTCGAGCGCTTCCCAGAAGGCTTGATCGGACATGTGGGTGAGATCCAACAAAATGCCCAGCCGATCCATCTCGCGTAACAAGGGCGCGCCGATTTCACTCAGGCCCAGCTCGGTGCCGGTGCCACCCGCGTAGCGCCCAGGACCATAGTGGGTGGGTCCCAACAAGCGGAGCCCGGCCTGCCACCACGCTTCGAGTTGGGCCGGTTCGAGAATCGGATCGGCCCCCTCCATGCTGATGACAAAGCCCAGCGGTGGGGTGGGGTAGCTATCCGCCGCGTTTGCTTCGGGGTGGGCTTCATCCCAACGGTGCCACTCGGCCATGTGGCTATCGAGCGCGGCCCGATCGGCAATGATTCGAATGTGCCCCTGTTGTTCGAGGGCGCGGTAATAGGCCAGCTGACCTTGGGCCATCCCATAGGCTTGGGCCGGTGAATGATAATCAATATGGGGGGCCGGGCGGCCAGTCGAGCGCGCGATCAAGGTGGCGACGCTAAGCGCCAGCCGTCCGCGGCGCATTTCGGGAAAAGCTACCGTACCCTGGGCGCGCCCCTTTCCGGGTGTGCCAGCCTCTAGGGTGCGGATGCTATAGGTGGATAACAACAGATCACGATTCCATTGGAGCGCGTTCATCGATAGGTCCAGATGAGCGTCAATAATCAGCATGTTGGTGGTCTCCGATCATCAAGCGTGGATGCATCATCAGTCAGCAAACGATAGCTATGGGGTAGCCGGTTGATTTGATACGAGCATTATAGCAGCATCATTCCGTTCCGAAAAGCTTCTTGTATTTGCTGACAGGGCAAGTGCGCTTGTGATCGGCTCTACGAATCACCTCGCACGCTTCGCTTCTTATCCATTTTTGTGTATACTTGATCTAGCCGTAACTTGTATCTATCCAGGCTAGATCGCGTGGGTTGGTTGTGCCATCATGGTGGGTTGATCTAGCCACCAGCCGCGCCTTGCCCTGCGCATTCAGAAAGGTGATCATCGCTCATGCAATTGCTCGAACAGATCAAACAATTGGATTTCCCCGCAGACTTACCCAATACCCTCCTCTCTGTCAAACAGACCTTTGACGCGCCGGATGTCGGCGATATTTCTGCCGCGGCCAAGCGCGCCTTGCAAGAGGGGGGCTTGTTAGCCCGGATGAAGCCCGGCGCCACGGTCGCCATTGGCGTCGGCAGCCGTGGCATTGCCAACCTGCCGCAGATCGTCAAGGCCACGGTGGAAGGCTTACGCGAAGCCGGTTTCCAGCCCTTTGTCTTGCCCGCCATGGGGAGCCACGGTGGCGCGACTGCCGAAGGCCAGAAGACGATGTTGGCTGAGTTAGGGGTAACCGAAGCGAGCATTGGCGCGGAAATCCGTGCCACCATGGAAGTCAAAGAGATTGGCCGCATTCCCGATGGGCCGCCGCTCTTCCAAGATCTGGTCTCCGCAGCAGCCGATCACTGTCTGTTGATCAGCCGGGTGAAACCCCACACGGACTTCCGCAGCCACCTGGAAAGCGGCCCTTCTAAGATGTGTGTCATTGGTTGGGGCAAACAACATGGCGCGGCGATTATGCATGGGGGGGGCGGTGCCAACTTTCAGAAATATCTAGCGCCCGCGGCCCGCATTTACGAAAAAAATACCAACTTTGTCGGCGCGCTCGCTGTTGTGGAAAATGCCTATGATGGCACAGCCAAAATTGAAGGCTTGACCGCGGACAAAGTGGGGTTGGAGCCCGAAGCCAAATTGCTGGAAGAGGCCAAATCGCTCATGGCGAGCTTACCCTTCCCCGAGATCGATGTCTTGGTGTTGCGCCACATTGGTAAAAACATTAGCGGAACTGGCATGGATACCAACATCGTCAGCCGTCTGTTGATCCCCCGCCAACCCGAAGCCTTTGGCAATGTCGATATTGCCGTCATTACCGTGTTGGATCTGACCGAAGAGACCCATGGCAACGCTGCCGGGATTGGGCTAGCCAATGTCACAACCGCGCGGGTGGCCAGCAAGATCGATTGGGTGGCGACCTATACCAATACGATCACCTCGGGCATCTTTGGCATGTACCGCACCAGCCTGCCCATGACCCTGCCCGATGACAAGCGCGCGCTGCAAGTAGCCTTGCGCGGCTGTGCCCGTCCTTGGGCCGACGCACGCATGGTCTTTTTGCAAGACACGCTGACGCTGGATCACCTGTGGGTCAGCCCGAATTTGCGCAACGCCGTCGAAGCCCATCCCCGCCTGACCATCCAAGAAGAGACCCCTCTCCAGTTTGACGCCCATGGCAACCTGCGCTGCCCTTGGGCGTTGGGGTGACAAAGAACAAAGGACAAAGGACAAAGAACAAAGGACAAAGAACAAAGGACAAAGGACAAAGGACAAAGAACAAAGAACAAAGAACAAAGGACAAAGAACAAAGGACAAAGGACAAAGAACAAAGGACAGTACGCTACTGTCCCACCGCGGCGATCTGATGCAAGACGGCGCGCGCGAGGAGGGCGTCATCTTTGGCGCGGTGGCTGTTGGGGAGGGCAATGCTAAAGTGGCGACCCGCCTTTTCGAGACTCTGCCAGCGGTAGGCATTGCGGTGGATGTCCCATTCGCCATAGAATTGGGCATAGAGTTGCATAATACAAAAGGGCTCAAAGGGAAAGGCCGGCCAGAGTAAGCCACTTTGTTGATGGGTTTGCTTGAGCAGCCGCAGATCAAAGTCTGCATTGTAGATACCCAGCGGGCGGTTGGCGAGAATGGCTTGGATCTGGGGCCAGAGTTCGGGCCAGGTGGGGGCATGGGCGACCATGGCGGTGGTAATACCATGCACTTTGGTCGATTCGGCGGGAATCGTCAGCCGTGGTCGTACCAACGAATTGAGCAGCACATCACCATTGTGATCGATCAGGCAGATCTCGATAATCTCGGCGGTGGAGCGCACACCGGTCGTTTCCGTATCCAGAAACAGTGGTTGGGTTTGTAGGCGTTGGCGCGCCAACACACAAGCGTGTTGGCGCGGCGTGGTCACTTCTTCAAGCATCCGTCCCTTCCTAAAAAGCCATCGCGTAGCCGACCATTGTACGTCTCGATGGATGATCGTCATGCGGCTACATGGGTAAATTTTGGCTACTATTATACTGTGTCTAGAGTAAAAAAACTACTTTGGGTAGGTGTAACAAACCGTGAAGCGAGGAGTAGATTCATGCAGGAGACGCGTCCATTACTTGCCATTACCCTGGGCGATCCCGCGGGGATTGGCCCAGAGGTGATTGTAAAAGCGTGCCAGGAGCCCACGATCTATGATAGCTGTCGGCCTTTGGTGATTGGCGAGCAACGCATGCTTGCCCGGGCGATGAACTGGGTGGGGGGTGCGCCATTGGCCTTTGATGTGGTGACTGAGCCAGCCCAAGGCCAATATTGCGCTGGGCACCTGACGCTGTTGGATCTGCCAAGCGCCGATCCAGCGGTGATTCCACCGGGCCATGTGAGTGCCGCGGCGGGACGGGCTGCGGTAGAATACGTCTTGCGCGCCTGTGATATGACCATGGCCGGGGAGACCGCCGCCGTTGTGACGGCCCCCCTGAACAAAGAGGCCATGAATCTTGCCGGTTATCATTATGCCGGCCACACCGAACTGTTGGCAGAGCGGACCGGTGCAGAGCGGGTTAGTATGTTGTTGACCGGCCCGAGCTTACGCGTGGTGCATGTCAGCACCCATGTGGGGTTGGCCGAAGCGATTCGGCGGGTGACGCCGCAGCGGGTGGAAGAGGTGATCGACTTAGCCCAGCATTCTTGCCAGGCGCTGGGCATTCGCCAACCGCGGATTGCCGTTGCTGGTCTCAACCCGCATGCCAGCGAAGGCGGTCTCTTTGGTGATCAAGAGGCGCAGGCGATCCAACCGGCGATTGAACGGGCCCGCGCCCGTGGCCTCATCGTCACCGACCCGCAGCCGCCGGATACGGTCTTTCTGCGCGCGGTAAAAGGCGACTATGACATTGTGGTGGCGATGTATCATGATCAAGGCCACATTCCCATGAAGCTGCTGGCCTTTGATAGTGGCGTCAATGTGAGTATGGGGCTGCCGATCATTCGCACTTCGGTCGATCACGGCACGGCTTTCGATATTGCAGGCACGGGCAAGGCGCGTGCCGAAAGTATGGTGGAGGCGATCAAAGTGGCGGTGCAGATGGCACGGGCGCAAGAGCGATGAAGTTACCTATTGGGGCAAGCGCCGACCGGCTGAAAATCGGTCGGCGCTCGGGGCCTAGTCGCTGCCGGTTTCGTCACCCACACTCAGGTAAGCATTCATGAGGGCGGGGTTAAAGACCTCGGCTTGGAGGATGGCGCGGGCAGCGCCCAACAGGGCATAGCGGACCGAATCGGAAACGTTATACCAAGTTGGGCTGGCTAGCACGAGGGCACGCCAAGCAAAAAAAGGCGGCACAATCGTGAGCAATTCATGGTCGCCCGTCTGGGCCAGATAGGTGTTCCAGAAAATATTCCATAATTGCTCAAAGGGTGATGATAGCCAACCACTCCGCTGGAGGGAGAAGAAAAGATAGTTGATCGCCATACAGACTACATCATCTGCTGGTTCGCCCCAAGCACCACGGCTGCGATCAAGTACGTGAAAGTTGCCGTTGCGCTCGAAAAGCACATTATAGGGGTGAAAATCGCCGTGGACCTGAGCCAAGCGATAACTTTTGGGCTTTAGTCGCCACCGCCAGGTGACACAGGCTTTTTCAAATTCCTCTAACCACGACCATTCCACCAACTGGTTGTCGGCTGGATAGCTATCGGTCAAGCCCATAATTCCCTGACCACTCCCCAGCGTATCCCGAATCCGCCGTTCGTAGAGCGCCGGGGTGGTGTAGTTTTTGCGGGCATGAATATCGGCCAAGTAGAGCGCTAATTGGCGGGCGCGTCGCAGGTCGGCCCCGGTTGCTTCGCCCGTATCGCGCAAGCGCATGAGATCGCGGGCGTAGGGTTCTCCAGTGGCATAGTCGGTCAGCACAAAAAATTCATGACCATCGGCCAGCGAAACCAGTTGCTGGTTGCTGTTAATGACGCCCAGATCCCAAGCATGGGTGTGGTGGGGCAATTCGTTGTAGGTATCGTAGCTGAGCACCATCTCCGCCGCCCGGTCGGCCCGCTGATCATGGCCAAACGTGTCGGCTGCCACTGTGTGCAGGACAAATCGGGATGGCGCGCCGTTGAGCAAACAGTCGACTAGCACAGGTTTGCCATACCCAAAGGTTTTGAGCGCGACTGCTTCCGTTGCCGCGAGCGGTGATCGGCTCGGAACCGATGGCACCCCAGCGCTTGGACTTTCATCATCTAATTGGGTCAACCGGGTGACCTGCACCTCGCTTTGAAAGCGTTGGGTGAGATATTCCGCAACCTGTGCCGTCTCTAATTCCACGACTTATCTCCTACCTTCCAGGAACAAAAGAGCTGCCAGCTTGCCAAAGCCGACAGCTCTCTCCTCAACTCCCTCGTTGTCTATGCGTCAGCCGGGGAAATATCGACACTGCGCAACAACAAGAGTGGGCAAGGGCCATTGTGTAAAACTTTACTGGCGATGCTGCCATAGACCCAGCGGCTATAGCCGGAAAGCCCGTGGGTGCTCATGACGACCAGATCGATGGCTTCCTGGTCCAGCATGGTAAAAATGGCCTCAGCGGCTCCGCCACGATAGATCTGTGTCCGATGTTCGATCTGGGCAGCTTGGAGACGCGCCCGCACTTGGGCCAAATAGCGCTGCGCTTCTGCTTGGCGCTCTTGTTCGAGCGCGGCTTCGCTATACCCTTGCTCGGTTAGGAGGAGCTGTTGCCATTGGCTTAAGGGTTCGACAACGCGCACGAGCCAGAGGGCCGCTCCTGTCTGCTGGGCCAGTGCTTCGGCCTCTTCCAGGGCGCTTTCGGCCAAGGGGGAGCCGTCGAGTGGCACCAAGATCTGGCGGAATGGCTGGTCTGCAGCTATCGCTTCGTGGGCACGGACCAATAAAATGGGTTGATGCGCAAGATGAACGACCCGATCGGCCACGCTGCCCAATGCCCAACGGGCCAAGCCGGTGCGGCCATGGGTGGTCATGGCGATTAAGTCCGCGTGGAGTTTGGTGGCGACATCGGCAATGGTTTGGGCCGCGTCACCTCGCGCCACCCACGTTTGGACGGTGTAGCCTTCTTGCTGGAGCCCCGCCTGGACCGCGGTTAAGTAGCTCTCGAGATCATCATGAATGACGCTTTGTAGCTTTTCGCGGATGGTGGCTTCGCTGCTGGCAAGGGCATAGGCATACATATTGGGCTCTACCACACTAACCAAATGGAGCGCGGCCTGGGGTGCTGCTACACGCTTCACATAGGGCAGAATCTGTTCGGCTGTTTTTGATGAATCGAGTGGAATCAAAATTTTATGATACATAGCTGTATACCTTTCGTGCTGGCTCCTACCGCGGCGGAATCGCTTTGCTTAATCAACAAAGTACTTAACCATGGGGCCGCCCCCGCTGATCACGATAGCCTGATTACACTGTAGTGCAAATCATTTCGCACGCCATCAGTCACGCGGCGAGAAAAAGAGCTAGCCAGAAGGAGCAGTCCAATCCTAGCCAGTTGGCTAGGGTAATTTGGGGGAAGCCGCGACGGTTAGCCGAATTGAATGGTTACTCTTCGGTCGCACGGTGGCTTCCGCCCCAGCGGACGGCCAGTAAGGGCGCGCTGGCGCTGGGTTAGATTGCGCCCTGCATTGACAACCGGCTGAAACCAAGCCATAATGGGGCTCATCCTGCGATCCCTGACGCGGCTCACTCCCCAATCAAGAGAGGAACCAGCATTCATGAAAATCACCAATCTTACTGTTCAAACCTTCCGCTATCTGTCTAATACGGTGCGCGATGTGGAAGGTCACGGTCACCCGGGGCCAGCCCATGAAGCCACCCAAAGCCTGACGACGATCCACACCGATGAAGGGATCCAGGGCTATTGTTTTGGTGGGATCACCAAAGGGGTCTTGGAAGGTGTCCTCAAGCCGGTGCTCATCGGCCATGATCCCTTTTTTCGCGAACAACATTGGCAAGAGTTAAAGGCGCGCCAGCGGCTCAATTTGGCGACTTTGCATGATCGGGTTTTGACCACGGTAGATATGGCGCTTTGGGATATTGCCGGGCGCTATGCGGGGCAACCGGTTCACCACTTGCTAGGTGCCATGCGCGAAAAAGTGCCAGCCTACGCCAGCACCATGTGTGGTGACGATCTACCGAATGGGTTGGCGACGCCGGAAGATTATGCCAACTTTGCGCTTTGGTGTGTCAAAGAGCGGGGCTATCCTGCCTACAAACTCCACACCTGGCAGCCACCCTATCCGAACGCGCCCAGTGTGAAACGCGATCTCGAAGCCTGCGCGGCGGTGCGCGAAGCCCTGGGGCCGGATGTGCCTTTGATGTTGGATCCCTACCATTATTATAGCCGTGAGGAAGCATTGGCCTTGGCCAAGGGGTTGGAAGATCTCAATTTCCTGTGGATGGAAGAGCCCATGGACGAGCACAGCATGTCCTCGTATGTCTGGCTCTGCGAAAAGACCCGGCTCCCCATTTGTGGCCCCGAGACCGCCGAAGGGAAAATGTTTACCCGCGCCGAGTGGATCAAAGCGGGGGCGTGTGATCTAACCCGCGGTGGTGTTTGGGATGTTGGCGGCATTACGCCCCTCCTGAAGATCGCCCACCTGGCCGAGTCCTTTGGCATGCGGATGGAAGTCCATGGGGGTGGCCCTGGCAATTTACATGTTCTCTGCGCCATGGGCATCAAAGGGGAATTCTATGAGCGCGGGCTGCTCCATCCTTTTATTGACCACGACCAACCCAAACCCTGGCTCAACCAACTCGACGATCCCATGGACGACCAAGGCTTTGTCCATGTCTCCAACGCGCCTGGGCTGGGGCAGGATATTAACTTTGCCTATATTGAAGAGAATTTGGTCGAAAGTTATTAACAAGCAGACGTGCCGGGAACCAAGCAGACGTGCCGGGGACGTGCCACGAGCTTTTCGCATATTGCGACTATAGTTGGCACGTCCCTACAGCACGTCCCTACAGCACGTCCCTACAGCACGTCCCTACAGCACGTCCCTACAGCACGTCCCGGCACAGACCTGTCATGACAGGTCTCACCTCTTATAGCGCCAATACCCGTGCCCAGATCGTTGGTTCAACCGGAATGCCCTGTTCGAGATTTTCTTGGCGTGTCTGTTGGGCGCGTTCACCTGGGTAGAGCACGGCATCCCCTGGCTGTACAGGCCGCGAGGTGTGAAGATCAGCAATCACCCCCTCCACGGCTTGATCGACCAACGCCGCGCCCCCAAAACGGGTGACATCAAAGGCAATAAAGAGCTGGGCCACCCTATACTCGGTGGCTTGCTGGCCGATCTGATAGGTCGCTAGGCCGCCCGACAGGAGGACAGCAACGAGATCCAACAAGATGGCTAGCCCAGAGCCCTTCCAATACCCCGTGGGCAAGACGCGATTGCTTTGTAAAATTTCGCCAGGATTAACCGTAAGCTGCCCCTGTTCATCATAGCCACCCGCCACCGGCAAGGATTGGCCCGCACGCTGCGCCCCTTCCATCCGTCCAATCGAAAATTGGCTCATTGCCATGTCGAGAACCACTGGCCCGGCTGCACGCGGCACAGCTAGCACCAGCGGATTGTTGCCGACGTGCCGATCCAGCGCGCCCCAAGCTGGCATATTGGGTTTGGTGTTGGTCCAGCTCAACAGGGCAAAGCCCGCGGTGGCAGCCTGCCAACCATAGTACCCACCGCGCATCCAATGATTGGTGTTGCGCAACCCCACACAACCGACGCCATGCCGCCGCGCCAACGCCATGGCGCGCTCCGTACAAGCGTAGGCATTGAGCGGCCCGGCCCCTTGCTGCCCGTCCCACTGTTCCCATGCCCCCTCTCCCGCGATCTTTTCGGCCTGGGCTTGCGGGTTGACATAGCCTTGCTGAATAAAGTCGATAAAGCCGGGGAAGCGATTGAGCCCATGGCTGGCAACGCCAACGAGGCTGTTTTCGGCAAAAATCGTGGCACACAACGCCGCGCGTTCCGGGGTAAACCCATAGATCCCCAGCACGCGTTCGAAGGTGCTTTGCATTTGTTGATAAGAAATTCGCATGAGTTTGTAAGGCACTGTTTGCTTTGGCGGGTAAAGATACATTAATTGACGCACCATTTTACCCCATGTTTCCCGTATCTCCCCAATCCCTTTCTCGTCATCATAACTGAACAATGGTTTCAAGTAACTGATGAAAAATTAAAGAAAATTAACTAAACCGGAATATTGTGTAAAAGTGAAAGGAAGCAGACCCATCTAGCCAAAGCATGAAGCGCAAACCAAAGCGCCGTCTTCCAATTAGTAACCAATCGACTCACGAAAGGCGAGGAAGGATCATCAACGCACAGCCTGCTTTGATTTTGATACCCGCCACCGGATGTGAATCTATCGCGCAAGTCAATCTATTGCATAAGGAGTAATCCATGAAAAGCTATCTAAATCGTGTTGTGAAGCGTCTTGCCCGCGACGAAGCAGGTATCACCGCCTTGGAAACGGCCATCATCTTGATCGCCTTTATCGTCGTGGCTTCAGTCTTTGCCTTTACCATCCTCTCGGCAGGTACCTTCTCCACCGAACGTGGTAAAGAAGCCATCTTTGCCGGCCTGGCAGACGTCCAGTCATCCATGGAAATCAAAGGCAGCGTTATTATGACGGCTGATGTGGCAGGCACGAGCGGCACTGTTGGTGGGGTGATCTTTACTGTTGCGAATGCCGTAGGGGGAGAACCGATCAATCTTAGTACGGGTAATGATCGTGTATTGGTAGTTGATTATCGTGATCTAAAGGTGACCAGAACAATTACAAATTGGACCTTAGATTGGAAGGTGCGCGCAGATCAGGATGATTTATTGGAAACAGGGGAACTTGCCCAGCTTACGATTCCAATCTCAGGGACTGTTGGAGGTCATAACAATGCGATCAACCTGCCCATCAACACCGATTTCACGATTGAAGTCAAGCCACCGGCTGGCGCGGTACTCAATATTCAGCGCACGACACCGGCCTATATGGAGCTGGTCTACGACCTCCAGTAACGCGGTTGCGTATTCCTGGCGGCTGATAGCCGTGTAGCGAAGTATCTCACTGGTGGTGGACTGTCAATGGTGACAGCAAACCAGTAGCAAGAATCTGGGCTGAGCGGTTTTCCTGAGCATTAGCGGGGCAGGAAAACCGCTCAGTTGATTATAGACAACGGAACAAGGTACCTTTTCTAAATGTACGTTGAATTGGGGATACCTTTTGCTTGTAAAGTGTGTCATAGTGACAAAGATACCAGCTTAATGGAGGTTAAAAATTATAGTGCGGACGAGTGAAAAGGCTGGGTAACAGCGTAGTTGTCGCTTCCAAGAAGACAATCCGCTTGAAATGCGCGAGGTCGCGATGAGCTTAGAAACCAGAGTCGAAACCCTCGAACATGAATTTAAGATTTTGAAGAATGAAATTGAAAGCACCCTGCTTGAGATTCAGAATCAGATCCTGATCCACTACTACCCAACGTTGCGTTCTGAAGCAACCCCCCCACCCAAAGAGGCGCTGGTCTCGGTCAATCCACCAATGCGGCAAGGGGAAACTTCCCCGAAAGCAAGCCAGCTTGATCGGGCCGATGACGAGCCAGTAGCGGCGCCACCCCGCACCAAGGAAGTTTCGTTGGATGCGTTGCGCGGCAAGGGTAAGAAAGCGCCGTTACTGGCGAAAGCGGACGCGCCTACACCGCGTCCTAGCCTTGGCCGGACCCAGCCCACCAAGCTGGCACCACCCGTGCTCGATCAAGCCGCTCTGCCCTATCTTGCCCAATGGGTCAATGATAGTGTCACGCGCATTGGAAAGCCATTAACCCAAGAGATGATCAACGCCTCGGCGGGGGCCGATGATACCACGCCAGCCGTGACCGCCGAATTGCACGACCTGCTCGACCTGTGGGAAGACGAGGATGCCCCGTCGGAAGTCGATCCCAAGGCGGTGATGGAGGTCCTGATGAAGTTGAACAGGCTGCTAGAGCAGGTGGCAAGGATGGTGGCAGAAACCACCAACCTGCGGGAGGAAGTCGATGGACAAGGTCATCACGACCACCTTCATGATTATCGCTAGCATCATCACCAGCGTGATGGTCTTTAACGCCGTCTTCCCCGCCATTACCCGGAGCCGCGACGCCTTGACGATAATGCGTGGGCGCATGGATGAGCGGATTAAAAGTCAGATCTCGATCATTCATGCCACGGGCGAGCTCGATCAACAGGCTATGTGGCAAGACAGCAATGCCAATGAAATGTTCGATGTCTTTGTCTGGGTCAAAAATGTTGGTGATCTGCGCATTACAGCCGTGGACCAGATGGATCTCTTCTTTGGTCCAGAAGGTAATTTTGCTCGTATCCCCCATGTCAGTGACGCTGGCGGAACGTATCCCTACTGGGAATGGACCGTCGAAAACGACACTTACTGGAACCCAACTGCAACCCTTAAAATCACGGTCCATTACGCGTCGATTCTGCCGTCACAACGCTATTTTTTGAAGGTCGTGCTGCCGAACGGCCTTAGCAATGACTACTATTTTAGCATGTGATCTATGGATTCGGCCTTAGCTACCATTATCCTGGTTACGGTTGTTTTGTTTGGTACCCTCACCCTGACAGACACCTACTTTTCTATGCAAGATGCGCTCATGGTTGCCACCCAAGCGATGGACGCGCGCCACCGGGAACAAGCTGGCACTGCGCTCACCCTGCTCACCGCCGAAACAAAAGATACAGGTGCTTTGGTCGAACTCACCTATCGGAATACCGGCAGTACCAAGCTGGCCGACTTCGATCAGTGGGATGTTGTTATCCAATACTATACTGCCCAAGATGCCTATCTGATCAAATGGTTGCCCTATGGCACCGCAACCACACCGATCGACAATCAGTGGACCGTGGCGGGCCTCTATCGCGATGCTGCTACGGCTAGCCAAGAAGTCTATGAGCCAAAGATTTTGAATCCTGGTGAAGAGATCGTGCTGCGGATCAAGCTCTTTCCGAACATGGGACCACAAACGTCGACCTTGGTAACGGTGGCTGTTCCCAATGGAACGTACCTGTCAGCTGTATTTGACAATTAATTGCTACCACTGCGCTCGGCTAGTGCTTGGCGCTGCGTTGCTTTTGGCGGCGCTGCTGCCCCGACGCGTTGCGGGTTATCCTATACAGGAGCATGATCATGACTAAGATTCTAGTGATCGAAGATGATCCGATGATTCTAAAACTTATTTTTCAAACGCTACAACGATCTGGCTATGAAGTCATTACCGCCATGAATGGCTCAGAAGGGTTACGCATTGCGCAAGAGAACCATCCTAATTTGGTGGTCTTGGATATTTCCCTGCCTGGGTTAGATGGGTATCAGGTCTGTCAGCAATTGCGTAGCGCACCAGCGACCGCCAGCCTCCCAATTATTATGGTCACGGCCATGAGCCGCCCAGCGGATCAACGCCGCGGCTTTGAGCTAGGGGCCGATGATTATCTGCCCAAACCCTTTCTGCTTGCCGACTTGGTAACGCGGGTGCAATCGTTGCTCTTTTTTGCCTAATGCGCTAGGAATTGGGCTTGGCTACGTTCGTATGCCTATCACCACTCTGCTTGTGAGGCAGCTTAACCATGGAAGATCGAGAAAAGACGGTCGTCTCCACCGGTAACCGCGAGATCGATGACAAAATGGGGGGCGGCATCCCTTTGGGCTCCCTAACGCTCATCGAAGGCGATTCCCATTCCGGGAAATCGGTGCTCTCCCAGCAGATGATGTGGGGCTCGTTGAGCGATGGATTCAAGCTCTCCTTTTTCACCACCGAAAATACCGTCAAAAGTTTGGTGAAACAGATGCAGAGCTTGAATATCGACATTCTCAACTATCTGCTCCTAACCCGATTGCGGCTCTACCCGATGGAGTTTGCCCGCTCCAAAGGTGATATCTTGGGCGACCTGTTGGCTGCCATTATGAAAGAAGGCAAAGAGGGACATGGCATGATCTTTATCGATGCCCTCACCCCTGGCCTCACCAATGCCGTGCAAGAGACCGTGTTAGAATTTTTTGAACGTTGCAAACGCCTTTGCGCAGAGGGAATGACGATCCTGATTATTGTGCATTCCCACGCCATTAGCAAGGATTTCTTGGTGCGGATCACCTCGCTGTGTGATGCCCACCTCCGTATGCGGACGGAAGAGGTCGGCAATAAATTGGTCAAGACAATGGAGGTGGCCAAGGTGCGTGGCGCCAGCAAAAACACCGGAAACATTGTCAGTTTTGAGATCGAGCCGGGATTGGGGATGCGGATCATTCCCATCAACAAGGCGCAAGGATAAGCAGCGTTCATGGAACAGACGGATCTACCCTTTCCCAAAAGTAACTTTGACCAGATCCAACAGGGCGGCAATGGCCTCACCCTAGAGCAGCTTCCCCCCCCACTCCAGGAAATAGCGCGCCAGCACCCTTTTGTTTTGGAATATTTACGCGCTCTGCCGATTACTGAGATCGGCATCCCCACCTATGTGCCTAAATTGACGCGCGCCATGCAGAAACTCAAGGTGCGCAACCTAATCTACCCGACCAATGCCGATAATCTCTTTATCCACATCTACCCCGATCCCAAGGGCGCGCGCGATGTCTATATCCCCATTGAACCGATCCTGACCGTTCATCTCAACGGCTTGGTGCAAAAAGTCGAGGATAAATTACTAGATCTGGCCGAAACCATTGGGCAAGCCGCCGAAGAAGCGCGCGAAAGTGTCCTTTCCGCGGCGATTGATAAGATCTGTACGGGCCTAGCCGAGGATAAAGCCAACAAACAGATCGTGACGGCGCGCGAGCTAGAAGCGCTCAAATACCGCTCTGTGCGCAATAAATTGGGTATGGGCATTTTACAGCCATTGCTGGAAGATCCCTACATTGAGGATATCAGCTGTAGTGGGCTGGGGAACATCTTTATTGAGCATAAAATCTTCAAAAGCCTAAAAGCCTCCATCTATTTCCCCACCCACGACGATCTCGATGATTTTGTGATCCAGATGGGCGAGCGCATTAAAAAGCCGGTGACGCTGCGCAATCCCATTGTGGATGCGACCTTGCCCGACGGCTCGCGCATTAACATTGTCTATGGCCGGGACATTGCCAAGCGCGGCAGCAACTTTACCATCCGCAAATTTAGCGACGATGTGATCAGCGTCTTGAACCTGATCGAATTTGGCAGCATGAACTATCTGATCGCCGCCTATTTATGGCTGGCGATTGAATCGGATCTCAATGTTTTTGTGGTCGGCGCGACAGCCTCGGGCAAGACTACCCTGCTCAATGCGCTGACTACGTTTATGAAGCCCAATGCCAAAATTGTGACCATTGAAGATACACCCGAATTGCAAGTGCCCCATGCCAATTGGGTGCGCGAAGTGGTGCGGCAGATGAGCAAAGACAATAAAAGCGGCGGCGTGGATATGTTTGATCTACTCCGGGCTGCGCTACGCCAGCGGCCCGACCGGATTCTCATTGGTGAGATTCGCGGGGTGGAAGGCAATATTGCCTTCCAGGCTATGCAAACCGGCCACGGCGTGATGGCAACCTTTCATGCCTCCTCGGTGCAAAAGGTGATCCAGCGCCTAACCGGCGAACCGATCAATGTGCCGAAAGTCAATATTGATAACTTGGACTTGGTGGTCATCCAATCCGCGGTACGGGGGCCCGATGGCAGCACGGTGCGGCGCATT
Source organism: Caldilineaceae bacterium (assembly GCA_019637645.1). The sequence continues at coordinate 11,753 of JAHBVH010000064.1, read as the reverse complement.
GTCAGCGTCAACGAAATTGTCGATTACGACTCGGCTTCCAATACCTTTTCCTTTATCACAGCCTTCCGGTGGCGCGCCGAAGATGATACTTTTGAGTTTCCCGGCGATATGAACAGCTATGTGCTGGAGCAGAAAGTCGCGGCCAAGCGCGGGATTCCCGAGAGCAAACGCCGCTCCATTTATTCTGAGCTGCGCAAGCGCGCCGTGATCTTAGAGAAAATCCACAAGAAAGGAGGCGCGTCGAGCTTTGACAAACTTTTCGAAGTCATTTCAGAAGCTTATAAGCAAGGACTCCTTTAAGGAGGTAACCAGCTCTGATCTCTTTTATCAATTGAGCTATATGTCAGCCGTGGCCGGTTCCGGTATTTCGCGCAGCCGGATCTTTGAATTGGGCTCTAGTCTACCGCGCATTCCAGCCGACTATTTCAAGCGGGTGCATCTGCTGGCCCAGAAATTGGGCTATGATTATGCCAACGCCTGCAACCGCGTCGGCCTTGCCATCAAGTCGGATGCCATGATCAGCCTCTTGCTCCGCCTTGGCAATGCCCTCACCTCGGGACAGCCCGAAGCCGACTTTTTGGCAGAAGAAGCCGTTGTCCAAGGCGAAGCCTACGAAAAGGAATATGAGCGCGACCTGGAATCGCTGACCAAATGGACCGACGCCTATGCCGCGGTCAGCGTCTCATCGGCCCTAATGATCGTCATCAACATGACCTCATCGCTTATCTATGCATTGAATAATAGCATCATCCTGGGGCTCATCGTGACCATGCTCACCGTTTCTTCGGTCACGGCCTGGATCTTGTCGCGCGCCGCACCGAAAGAGGTGATCGATCTCTTTTCCCCCGAAGGGACTTGGCCCCAACGCATGGCCGGCCAACTAAGTATCTATAGCCTTGCCGCCGTCTTTATTATTTGTCCGCTCCTCCTCCTCTTGGGCATCTCGATTGGGCCGGTTCTATTGGTGGCCGCGGTCATTCTCTTTCCCCTGGGGGGTGTCAGCATGTTGGCCGGGCGGGAAATTGACAAGAAAGATCGCGAATTTGGCCCGTTCTTGCGCTCCTTGGGGAGTATGGCCGTCTCCACCGGAACCACCATCTCCGAAGCCCTAACCCGCATCGATCTCAGTTCTTTTCCCACCCTAGAAACGGATCTCACGCGGCTGCGCAGCCGGCTCATTGCGGCGGTCGATCCAGAAATTTGTTGGCACAAATTTGCGCTAGAAACCGGCAGTAAACTCATCGGTGAGACAACCACGATCTTTAACGATGCCGTCCGCCTCGGCGGTGACCCCGACATAGTCGCCTTTCTGGCGGCTGAATTTAGCACCAAGACCATTATGTTGCGGGCTAAACGGCAAGTGGTGGCCTCTACCTTTGCTTGGCTGACGGTGGTCATGCATGGGACCATTGCCATTCTCATGGTCACGATTCTGGAAATTGTGCGCAATTTCGTCGAGATGATCCATGGGGCTGCCACCGCGCTGGGCGATGCAGCCGCACAAGCCGCTACACTGGCGCTACCCACCTTTAACGCGCCGCAGGTCGATTTCTTTGAATACATGACCATTATTATGGTGACCTTGCTCTCGGTGGTAAATGCCTATGCCATTATTGCAACCGATGGTGGGCACAAATATAAGGCCGTTTTTTATCTGTCGATCTTGTTAGTCTTTTCGGGCATTTCCTTTATCGTGGTTCCCCCCGTCGTTGCGAGTTTTATATGATCAACCCTGGCGAAGTGCGCCCACCGACCAAACCACCATCCCGCTTTGCGCTCTATTTGGCCGGCGGCCTGGTGCTGATCACGCTGCTTATGGCCCAGTGGTTCTGGTTAACCCGTTCGCTGATGCCAACCGCGGCGGCTATTCCCCTGCCCGCCGAGCGCGCCCCGCTATGGGACGCGTTGTTCCGTCAACCGCCGATTGTCTGGAGCTTAAGTTTGGCTGGCGTTGTGTTGCTGGTCGCGCTGGTGGCAGCTCTTTCACCACTCCGCTGGTGGGGACACCTGATGATCTTCGTGGGTCGGCTACCGGGTACGCAGCAACTGCCGGCTAGCCTATGGGGAGAAGAGCCTCAAAGCGTCGAAGCATGGGTAGCTGCACAGGCAGAGCTCCTTGGCGTACCGCCGGATGGGCAGGTGACAACAGCAGAACAACCGGTAGCGGTTGCCCAAGCCGCGGCTACCGCGCCGGTCCCCGGTCAACCAGGCGTGCAACCACCAGGAACACCCGGCCAGCCCGAGGCGCAAGCCCCAGCCGCCCCCCAACCAGCCCCCGGTCAACCAGGCGTGCAACCACCGGGAACACCCAGCCAGCCCGAGGCACAAGCCCCAGCCGCCCCCCAACCAGGTGTCCTCCCACCAGGCGCACAACCGCACCCCCCCGCTCCGCCCGATGCTCAGCAACCTGGCACAACACCGCCTAACGCGCCGCCTCCGGGTGGGCTTCCACCTGGGGGACCGATCCCGGCGACGCCCCAGGATCTTCAACAGCTCTTAGCGCAGACAGAAGCCTTGGATGTGAAGGAACTCACCGATATTGGTGACATCCTGAGCAGCTTCAAAGAGAATGATGAGGTGTCAGAACATCTGCTTACCCTCAGCCGCAGTCTAGACGAGGTGGAGATCAGGGGATTAGTGACGAAGCTAAACCAGGTTGCTAACGAGTTAAACCGGCTGAATGCGCTAGATCCTGTATAGACAGCAATAGGATAACATCGACAGAACGCCGATAAACGTGGGGTTGCGCGAATTTTTCTGTTTTATCTACGCAACCCCGCGTCCTCTTCATCCTTCCGCCCCCGCCTTTGCCCTACACATAAGTTGGGATCACCCCTGTCGCTTGCCCTTGGCGAAAGGCCAACGCGTCTTCAATCATGGTGAAGATGTCATAACGGGGCTGATAGCCAAAGCGTTGCTGGCCCTTACTCATATCGAACTCGTAAAAGGTGCAGACCTGACCGGCTAGCTTGACATCGACATAGTCAACACCCAGCTTTTGTGCCAAGTAGGGGATCGTCGCTTCCCAAGTGTAGGGGGTCGGCGCGGCCAATTGAAAGACCTGACCAATGGCCCCGGGCTTGCCGAGCGCGTCGGTAAAACCTTGGACAATGTCCCGTACATCAGCAATATGTTTTTTATAGGATCGTCCCGTTTCATCGCGCGCCAAGAGTAGGCACCGTTGGGCCGCGGCGGCATCGCTGGGGGCGAGCGCCTGGAGTTGCTGATAGACCGCAACCGCTTCGGGGCTGGTTAGCTTCTCATAGGTTTTGAGCCAGTGGGAAAGATAGAATTGGGGGAAATTCAGGATCTCATCACCGGCCACCGCCAAGGCAAAGCGAAAGACCGTGACGGGCAGACCATAGTTGCGCTGGTAGCCTAAGGCCAGCTCTTCGCCCAAATATTTGGTCAGCGCGTATTGGCCGCCCGGCGCAATCTTCATCGTATCTTCGCGGATCGGATCGGCGAGGCCGCCGGGAAGATACTTTTCGTAGATGGCGTCCGTGCTGGCATAGAAGAACTGTTGTAGCGGTTTGGCGGCTTGGCGGGCGGCTTCGAGGAGATTAAAGGTACCCCGGACATTGATTTCAAAGTATTGTTCATTGGTAAAAGGCCCGCCGCCTTGAAAGGCCGCGGCCAAATGGCAGATCGCATCGACCCCCGCCACAGCCTGCTCGACCTCCGCCCGATTGGTAATCGTGCCTTCGATCAGCTCCACGGGCAGACCCGCTAATTTCTCCGAGCGGCGGTCTTGTTCCCATATCAGCCCGCGGACGGTGTGGCCGGCCTCGAGCAGGGCTTTTGCCAAATTCGCGCCAATACGCCCAGAAATGCCGGTGATCAAAATATGCATAACAACTCCTTTGGTCTTTTTGTAGGATAGGACTTACGTAGCGCGAGACCTGCCAGGTTTGCCAAACCTGGCAGGTCTCGCATCATGATTGCTCGTCACCCCGCGGCGTGATCGGCCCAGGGCTCTTCGACCCAATCGGGCTGGACTTCGTGCCCGCGTTCGCCACCCACAAGGCGACCACTGACGACTTGGGCATCGTGTTGGAAGATCAGCAAGGTATCGCGCGCCGCGGCCTCTTGGACAATGCGCCGTTTGGTCTCAATGCTGGTTTGGGGATCAATATCAAAGGCGGGCACCCACGCCAGCCGGTTCAGGTGCGCGGCCCAGCTACAGGCATCACCCAGAAAGAGGAGACTTTCGCCGCCACTCTCCACCCAAACCATCTGGAGCGCGGCGGTATGGCCTGGCGCAATGTCGGTGCGCACACCGGTCGCGACCTGCTGCGGGCCATCGACGACCAAGAGTTGGTCCCGCGCTAACAAGGGCTGCCAGTTGTGGGCGTGAAAGGTTGCCCGTGTGCGCTCATTCGGGAAGCTGGCTTCGGCTAAATCCAACCGTTGTGTTAGATAACGCGCCTGGGGAAAGGTTGGCACCACTGGGCCGGGCGTGTGATCGGGCGTATCCCACCGCGTGGCCCCGCCCGCGTGGTCGGCGTGCAAATGGGTGAGCACCACCATTGTCACATCCGCTGGTGTATAGCCCAAGGCGCGGAGCCCTTGGACAAGCCGGTCAGTACGCCCGGTAAAGCCGAAGCGTTCGCGCTCTTTCACCGTCAATTTGTCGCCATTCCCCGTATCGACTAGAATCAAACCCGCGTCAGCTTCGATCAGCAGGCAGCGGGTCTTGCTGGGAATAAGATTATTCTCATCGGCCCGGATCACGCGTTGCCAGAGCAGGCGGGGAACAACGCCAAAAAAGCCGCCCCCATCCACGGGCTGAAGACCATCGTCAAGAATATGACAGGTAATTGTACCAATTTTCCGTGTATAACTCATGTAGAATAGGCCAATACTTTCTGTTAAAATGGGGCGCGGGCCGGGAACAAAGAACCTGCTAGAGACGTTGCCCCTGTACGCAAAATGGCCGACGTTTGCTGAATTAGAAGTTACGCAGTTGGCTGGGTAACTAGAGACCAGACCTGTCAGGTCTAAGTGCGTAACTCCTATGAATATAACCGCGCTTGCTAGCGTTCTACAACGCTACCACCGAGAATGACGCCGCGTTGACCCCTGTTGGGCCAGCCGCGCTGAGTGTAGATGAGGAGTATCATGACAGAACAAACCCGTGCGCCGCACTATTGGGATAAGCTGCCCTTACTGGGCATTCTTTGCATATCCTCCGGCCTAAGTATTAGCATCTTGGGTATGCGCTATTATTATACAGGGGGGAGCTTCACCTATGGTTTTCTAGTGTGGAATCTATTTCTCGCCTGGTTACCCTTGGTCAGCGCTTTGCTACTCTGGAGCATCCACCAATCGATGCCACGCGCCAGGTTGCTACAATGGCCCTTGTTGCTCAGTTGGTTGGCCTTTTTCCCGAATGCACCCTATTTGGTTACCGATTTTCTCCACCTGACCACACGCCAAAATGTCCCACTCTGGTATGATCTGCTGCTGATTTTTTCCTTTGCCTGGAACGGCTTGGTGCTTGGCTTTACGGCCCTTTGGATCGTTCAGGAAGTCTTGGCCGCCCAATATAACCGGGTTTTCAGCTGGCTAGTCGTCGGCTTTGCCCTCGCAACCAGTGGCTATGGCATCTACCTTGGCCGCTTTTTGCGCTGGAATAGTTGGGATCTGCTCTTTAATCCGGGGCTACTGGCGAGTGACATTGTTCGCCATCTGACCGATCCCTTGGCCCACCCCCGCACCATCGGCGTGACCCTGCTCTTCTCCAGCTTTATGGCGATTGCCTATTTTACCCTACGCTTTCTCGGTCAAGTCCGTTGGCAGCGCACATCGTAAATTCGCTGCTTTATTTTCAAGCAAAGTTATCAGGATGTCAACGTCAACTGGCCACGGCTCAGAAGGTTAAGAAAATAACTCATATTATATTGCAAGGATCATGATGGATGATCTATGGCTTACCCTGATGAATAGCCTGACCTACGAAGGTCACTGGCTGCACGCTTGGCTCAATGCTATGTTGATTGTGCTGACTGTTCTCCCCTTTCTGCGCGCGCCGCGTCCGCCCGGCTGGCGGCCACACCAAGGGTGGAAGCTCTGTTTGGGGATCATCACCCTTCTTCAAGTGGCGCTCTGGTTCCTGGCCGATGCCGTGGGCGTCTCGCTGATCTGGTGTGCCATGGCTGGGTTTCTGGCTGGCGAATCCTGGCGCGGCGGATTTACCCAAAATCGCCTTGCCCAAGCTGCCCTTCTCGCGGCTTTGGCCGCGATTGTCTATTATGCCATTGCCTTTCCCCTGATTACCACAGTCGCGCACCTAGTGGCGGTGCTTGTTGGGGTCACTTTCTTCTTGCGCTTGCCACAGGGGAGAGCCGAAAGATGAAAACACTCGTTTGGTATATCATTGCTGCTGTGGGTGAAATTGGGGGATGTTATGCCTTCTGGATGTGGCTGCGCATGAAGAAGGGCGTCCTTCCCCTGGTTTGGGGAATCCCGGCCCTGCTGATTTTTGCCTATGCCCTTACGCGCATTGAAACGGAACAGGCGGGCCGGGCGTTCGCCGCGTATAGCGCCATCTACTTGATCGGATCCTTGGTCTGGATGAAGACGGTGGAGGGGGCGAATCCCACGCTGTGGGATCTTGTCGGTGCCAGCATCTGCTTGGTGGGGGCCAGTATCATCATCTTTGCACCCACCAAATGAGAAGGGCAGTCCGCCAATCGCACCCGGAGACGCGGATTTTTACACAACAACCAAGCAAGATCAATCCATTGCTAGGGCAAGCGCGAACTTGGTTATCGCATCCGGATCAATCCGGTAGCTAACCGCGAAAAGCGCCCGCAGGCGCTTTTCGCGGTTAGTCAAGGGTTTTAACCCCGCATTTTTCGAGTTCGCGCTTGCCCTAATCCATTGCTGCGCAACCGTGGCGCGCCAACGACGACTGGTATCAAAAACCCAGACAGATTTCCAAAACCTGTCTGGGTTGGGACTACGCAATGTCGATCAAAAAGGAACTTGTGCTTCGTCACTCGTCGGCGGCACAGCCTCGGCGGGGGGCGCGCCCTGCTCGGTGTGACTCTGCTCGGCTCGGTTTTCCATAAAGCGGAACTCGGTCGCCGTCACCTCAATGGTTGCCCGCAAGTTGCCATCGCGATCAGTCCAGGGGCGGGCCGTCTCCACTTCGCCAATGATCATCACCCGTTGGCCTTTGGTCAGATATTGGCTGGCGATCTCGGCCTGCCGCCGCCAAAGGCTAATGCGAAACCAGGTGGTTTTGTCCTGTGTCTGCCCCTCGGCGTTGGTCCAGCGTCGGCTGACGGCAAGGTTGAAGTTGGTGACGGGGACACCGGATGCCGTATAGCGCATCTCTGGGGCTGTCCCGATATGGCCGATAAGAATTAGTTGTTGAAACATAGTGGCTCCTTTGTTGGAGGATAAACAAGACGAAGAGGATTGCCTGACAGGGCACAAACCCACAAAGGATGCGTGGGTAGGTCAAGCGAAGTCCAGTATAAGCGCCTTACATTGTACGGAACATCAGTCAAAAGCCACAGAGCCCCTTCATTGCAATAATTCAGTATTTCGCACCCGCCCGTTGGCGTTTCCGCTAGGATACGGTTAGGCTACGACCGCGTCCCTGGTTGGTTAGCCATCTCACCCAGAAATTGTTATAATAGGCCCGTGATTGGCGGGTTCTAGCCCCGCCCAAGCCCGCTGTTCAGCCGGGTTGTGGCAGCTGCGTAGCACAAGGAGCCAATATGCGTTATACACCAAAGCAAGTCACGCGCGCTTTAGATCGCGTTTTACACAAGGTTGAAAAGCCAGCCCGCTATACGGGGGGTGAACTCAACAGCATTGTCAAAGATTGGGCTGATCCCGCGCTCCGCACCAAAGTGGCGCTGGCCTTCCCGGATATTTATGAGCTGGGCGGCTCGAACCTGGGGCTCATGGTGCTATACGACCTGATCAACCGACGGCCTGACCTCGTGGCCGAGCGGGTCTACTGCCCTTGGCCGGACTTTGAGGTGATCATGCGGCGCGATGGGATGCCGCTCTATGGCCTAGAGAGTCGCCACCCCTTGCGCGATTTTGACATCATCGGCTTTAGCCTGCCCTATGAACAGCTCTACACCAATGTGCTGACCATGCTCGATCTGGCGGACATTCCGCTCCGGGCTGCCGAACGCACTGCCGAGCACCCGCTTATTATTGCCGGTGGCTCTGGTTGCTATAATCCCGAACCCATGAGCGCATTTTTTGATGCCATGGTCATTGGGGAAGGTGAAGAAGTGATCTTTGATATTATCAAGGTTCACGAAGCCTGGCGGGACGAAGTGGCTCAAGGCGCGCAAGAAAGCTCACCAAGGCAATTATTATGGGAGAAGTTGGCGCGCATTCCGGGCGTCTATGTCCCGGCCCTCTATGCGGTCAGCTATGCCGCCGATGGCACGATTGCCGCGATCACGCCGAACCACCCCGCGGCCCCCGCCGAAGTCATGAAACGGGTGGTGACTGTCATGCCGCCGCCAGTGACCAAGTTTGTCGTGCCCTATATCAATACGGTCCACAATCGTGCCGCCATTGAGATCATGCGTGGTTGTACGCGCGGCTGTCGCTTTTGCCAAGCTGGCATGATCTTCCGCCCCGTCCGCGAACGCACACCCGATGAAGTGTTGCAGGCCGTAGATGAGATGATCGAGCACTGTGGCTTTGAGGAAGTGAGCTTCCTCAGTCTCAGTAGCAGCGACTACACCTATGTCGAAGAGTTGGTCCGGCGCACAACGGAAAAGCATGGGGCCAAAAAGTTGAGCATCGGCCTCCCCAGTTTGCGCATCGAAAGTTTTAGCGTCGATCTCATGGATCTGCTGGAAAAGGGCCGTCGTCGTTCGGGCTTTACCTTTGCCCCCGAAGCTGCCACCGACCGCATGCGCGATGTGATCAACAAGCCAATTGCCTCGGCAGATCTGCTCAAAACCGCCGAAGAAGTCTACAAGCGTGGCTGGACGACGATCAAGATGTACTTTATGGTTGGCCACCCGACTCAAACCTTGGCCGATGTCCAGGCAATTGCCGATCTCTCCAAAGAGGTGTTGGCGGTCGGTCGCCGGGTATTAGGCCGAAAAGCCAATGTGCGCATTGGGGTCAGCACCCTGGTGCCCAAGCCCCACACGCCTTTCCAATGGGCGCCCATGGAAGAAGAGGCCGTCATTCGGAGCCAGATCGATCTGTTGCAACGGGAGTTGCGCGGCCCTGGCATTCATTTTACTTGGAACAACCCCAAAGAGACTCTGGTGGAAGCCTACCTCACCCGCGGTGACCGCCGTTTGAGTGATGTGATTCAACGGGCCTGGGAATTGGGGGCCAAGTTGGAAGGGTGGAGTGAATGGTTTAACTTTGGCGCTTGGCAACAAGCCTTCACCGCTTGCGGCTTGGATATGGATTGGTATGCCCGCCGTGAACGGACCGTCGATGAGATCCTGCCGTGGGAACATATTTCAGCCGGGCTCAAAAAGAAGTTTCTCGTCCAAGAATATATTCACACCTACCAAGGTGGCGTTGTCGATGACTGTCGCGAACATTGCTTTAGCTGTGGGATCTTGGGCTACTTCAAGGATCAGCGCCGCGAAGCGCCCGATCAAGGGTGGTGTTGCCCGCCGCTAGGCCGCGACAAGGTGCGGCAGCCGGTCGATATTATGCCTATTCCCCTCTACTTTAATGACGAAATGTCGCCCGACAAAGTGGGGCAATTCGAGGAACGGGTTCCCCAACGCCGACATGGCACGGTTGTCCAGCGCGTGGCTGGCTTGGCCGCAGAAGAGGCATCGGCGGAACGGATCCCAAGCCCAGCCGAAGCATAATCATCACTAACTTTGGGGTAAGGAATTCCCACAGCGCTAGCCCCCACCACTCTGCCAGAGTGGTGGGGGCTAGGCGGCCCCAGCTTTTTTGCTAACGCCTACTGCAATTTCACCAGGACTTACCATGAACTATCCATCACTCCTGCACTATTTTGACACCCACCATACCGCCATGTTGGATTTGGTGCGCCAGCTTGTCACCCAAGAAACGCCCAGCAGTGACACGGCCCGGCTCGACGCGTTTGCTGAGTTTTTAGCTGCGCGTTTCCGGGCGGTGGGCGCGACCGTGGACGTGATCCCCAATGACCAACGGGGCAATCATGTGCGGGCGCGGTTTGCGGCCCCCAGCGCGGCAGCTCACGCCAAACCAGCCCTGATCCTTTGTCATTTTGACACCGTTTGGCCGGTTGGCGCGCTGGAAACGCACCCTTTCCGCATTGAAGCTGGCAAAGCCTATGGCCCCGGCATCTTTGACATGCAGTCGAGCCTGATGTTGGCCGAGTATGCCTTGCGGGCCGTCAGTGACCTCCAGCTATCCCTGCCCCGCCCCGTGACTGTGCTGATGACCTCGGATGAAGAGGTGGGTAGTCTCACCTCCTGGGATCTGATCGAAGCGGAAGCCCAAGCTGCGGCCTATGTGTTGGTTATGGAATCCCCCTTGCCTGGCGGCGTCCTCAAGACGCGGCGCAAAGGCGGCGGCGGTTTTACCATCGAAGTGACCGGCCGCGCGGCCCATGCTGGGGTCGAGCCGGAAAAGGGGATCAACGCCATTGTCGAGTTAGCCCAGCAGGCCGTTGCGCTTCATGCGATGAACGATTATACCAAGGGCACCACCGTCAATGTCGGCGTGATCCAGGGGGGGACGGTCTCCAATGTGGTGCCGGCCAGCGCCAGCGCCAAGATCGACTGTCGCATCTGGAGCAAAGAGGAAGGTGAGCGCATTGAAGCCGCCATTCGGGGTCTCCAGCCCGTCTTGCCGGGCGCGCAACTGACCATCAGTGGCGGCTGGAATCGCCCACCGCTGGAACGCAAAGTGACCGGTGAACTCTTTGAAAAGGCCCAGATCATCGGGCGCAAACTGGGGTTGGAACTCGCAGAGGGCGGCACCGGCGGCGGAAGCGATGGCAACATCACTGGCGCATTGGGCATTCCAACCCTGGACGGACTCGGCGTGCCTGGTCATGGCGCCCATGCCGACCATGAGCATATCGAGGTGGATCAGGTGAGTTCGCGCGCCGCGCTCTTGGTGGCGCTGTTACTAGAATTCTGATCCCACGCTACCCTAAATAAGTGAGGAGAGCTATGGCTCAAGAAACCATTTTCAGCAAGATTATCCGCCGCGAAATTCCGTCGGACATTGTCTATCAGGATGAGTTGGTCACCGCGTTTCGCGATATTAATCCGCAAGCGCCCACCCACATTTTGCTTGTACCCAACCACTTGATTCCCACGACCAATGATGTCACGACCGCCGATGAAGTGGCGTTAGGGCGGCTATTGACCGTGGCAGCTAAATTGGCCGAGCAAGAGGGCATTGCCGAAAGCGGCTACCGCCTGATCATCAACTGTAACCGCGATGGCGGGCAAGAAGTCTATCATCTCCACATGCATTTATTAGGCGGACGCAAGCTCGGACCCATGTTGACGCGATAGCGCTAAACCTGACCGATTTTCATATTATCCTTGGGGCCGCGACTGCTTGAGCAGATCCCGAATTTCGGTCAAGAGGGCCACTTCGGCGGGCGGTGCTGGTGGCGGCGGGGCTTGTTCTTCCCGCTGTTGGATGAGATGGTTCATCGTGCGCACGATGAGGAACATGACGAAGGCGATGACCAGAAAATGCAGGATGGCCGCGAGAAAATTGCCATACTTAATGCCGTTATAGGATAATTGGGTCAGCTCGTTTACCCGGGCCGCTTG
>JAHBVH010000063.1 GCA_019637645.1 Caldilineaceae bacterium | reverse complement strand
TGTAATGGTTAATCTTCATTATGGCGGTGCGCACACCAATGTTAAAGAACTTAATCAACAGTGTAATAAATGAGGATCGCATGAAATATTTACATCGTTCACTCCTGCTATTCTTCTGCCTCGGGCTACTCACCGCCTGCGTTGTGCCCGCCCCGGCGGAGCAGACACCCCAGGCGAACAACCCAGGCGAGCAGCGCACGTCCGAGCCCATTGCCATCAAGGTAGGGACGCTCCCCTACGTCTCTAACACCATCTTACAAATTGCCCAAGAGGAGGGCTATTTTGCCGAGCAAGGGCTAGCAGTCGAAATGGTGCCAGCAGCCTCGGCCAATGACTTTATCCCCCTGCTCTTACAAGGCGAACTTGATATCGCAACCCCAGGGCTCAATGCGGGCTTCTTCAACGCCGTTGCCAACGGTGGCACCCTCAAACTTGCCCTGCCCTTGACCAACTTTGCCGTACAGGAATGTACTTCAACAGGCTTTCTCGCCCGCCGCAGTGATGTCGAAGCGGGGCTTTTGGCCACACCAGCCCAGTGGCAAGGCAAGAAGCTAACCCTCTCCCCCGGTGGTGCCCAATCGATTGCTGGCTATATGGTGGAGCAGGCGTTGCAACAGGGCAACTTGCGCCTAAGCGATGTAGCGCTAACAACGATTGACCTGCCAGCCCAAGGCGAAGCCCTGCGCACAGGGCAGACAGACATTGTCTATGCCATTGAACCTTGGATCACCCGCATGTTGGCCGACCCAGAGCTAGCCCTCCTCATGCCAGCCGAGCCACTAGAACCGAATTTAACGGCGAGCGTGATCACCTTTGGGGCCAGACCGCTTGCCGAGCCAGAGATTGGGCGGCGCTTTGCAAGGGCCTATATGCAAGCCGTTCGCCAATACAATGAAGGCAAAACCGAACGCAATGTGGCCCTTGTCGCCGCCTATACTAAATTTGAACCGGCCTTCGCCGCCGAAATCTGCTGGGCAGCGGTGTCCCCCGATGGCACCTTCAATGTCGATTCCATTCAAGCTTATCAAAGTTGGTTACAGGAGCAAGGGCTGTTGGATCAGCTGCTCGACCCAGCCGAATTTATTGATACGCAATTTATAGAAGCGGCCAATCAAGCCCTAGGAGCAACCACGCCATGACACAGCCGGCCTATTTCCCCTTTAGCGAGGGCGACCCCTTAACCACCGTGCCGGTTGGCTTTGCCCGCATCTGCCAGCAAGTGCCAGCCCAGCAGCTAGCCTATGTGGGAGACGATCGAACCCTCACCTATGCCGCGTTGGCCGCGGCCAGCCAGGGCGTGGCCAACGCCTTGACCGACCTACTCGGTTTGGCGCTGACCCGCGAGCAGCAACAGGCGGTGGCCCTCCTCTTGCCCCATCAGGCCGAAAGCTTGATCGGCATTCTGGGCACGCTCCAAGCTGGCCATTTTTATATCCCCCTCGACTTTGTCATGGGCGCAGCAACCCTACGGCAGATCTTGGTCGATTGCCCGCCACGCGTGATCCTAACGACCACCGCGCTCCAGGCGCAGGCCCTGGCGCTGTTGCCTGCCGAACAACAGCCCGTGGTCTTGTGTATCGATACGCTAGCCCCAGTCGCGGTTAGAAGCCAGGCAACACTCCCCAGCGATCCCATGCTCTATGCCAGCGTTCAATACACATCCGGCTCAACCGGCAAACCACGCGGCGTCGTCCGTACCCACGCCACCAATCTTTATACCTACTATCTGGCGCGCCACGATCTGGGCCTCACCGTGGCGGATCGCGCTTCGCATCTCCTTTCGTATGCCCATTCGTTCTCCACGCCCACGATCATCGGCGGCTTGCTCAACGGAGCCACCCTCTACGCGCGTCCGCTGGGCGCGCTAACGGCGTTGGCCCTTTATCGCTGGATCGCTGAACATCAGATCACCAACCTGAGTGTCTCGATTGGTATGTTACGCGAGCTAGCAGCATTGGCCGTCACGCACCCGCCACTGACTAGTTTGCGCTCGATTGGTACGGGTGGCGAAGCAATGAAGCGCGCGGAGGTAGAGCAACTTTGCCAGCTATTGCCCACCGGCTGCCGCCTAGTCTACCGCCTGGCCTCCACAGAAGCGGGTGCCTATGCCCGCTTTATACTGGCGGTGGGCCAACCATGGGTGGGTGATCACATTCCCGTTGGCTATGTGCCACCAGGCCAGGAATTGCTCTGCTTGGATGAAGACCATAAACCCGTGGCGGCCGGTGAGCCCGGTGAAATGGCGGTTCGCAGCCCTTTTTTGTGTGCTGGCTATTGGGAGCGCCCCGCCGACAACGCGGCCAAATTCTTGCCCGCCACACCGGATCATCCCTACCCCACCTTTTTAACTGGCGACAGCGGGCGGATCAGTGCCGCAGGTTTGGTCGAATTTCTCGGACGCAAAGACTTTATGGTCAAAATTCGTGGCTACCGCGTCCAGCTCGAAGAAGTCGAGGCCGCCTTGCAAGCCTTGCCATCAATCCAAAGCGCGGTGGTCGTGGCCCAACCCGCGCCGATGGGTGATCAGCGGTTGGTGGCCTATCTGGTTCCCCATAGCCAGCCTGCACCTTCGGTCAGCGCTCTGCGCCAATCGTTGGGCGCGCGGTTGCCCACCTATATGATCCCCGCGCTCTTCAAATTCCTCGATCAACTGCCGCTGACGGCTATCGGCAAAGTGGACCGCAAAGCCCTGCCGCTGCCCAGTGCCGAACGGCCTGTGTTAGACACCCCATTTGTGGCACCCCGCTCCGAACGCGAAGCCCAAGTAGCCGCCCTTTGGGAAGAAATTCTGGAAATCTACCCCATTGGCATCCATGATGATTTCTTTGAACTGGGAGGCCATTCCTTGGCGCTGCTGACTTTGACGACCCAACTCAAGGAGCGCTTTACGCAAGAGATTTCGCTGACCGCCTTTATCCAAAGGGCAACGATTGCCGAAATGGCCGCGCGGTTAACCGAACTGGCACAGCCTACCTCGGCTGTGCCACAACCAGCACCGCTGTCCACGCCGTCAGCGTCCGTAGCAAGCACCACCCTGGTTCACCACTATCTATCTGGGCAACGGAAAGAAGAGCAGCCACCGACGGGGACACAGTTCTTTTTAGATCAGAGTCTACCCTATGCGACGCGCATCCGCGCGTTCCGTTTTCTGGCCCGCCAGCCGCTTGTCCAAAAACGCTTCTTTGGCGAGACCAGCCAAACCCTGCGCGACTTTATGGATGCCCTAGCCATCCCGCGTGAGGCTGCTGATGAATTTGTAACATGCCATCTGGTCCGCTTACTCTGTAAACGCTATGCGCGCGGGGCCTTGACGCGCGCCCTCCAGGCCGACTTTGCCCGCTGGGGACGTGTTACGGGAGCAAGCTACCTAGCCGAAGCCCATCAGCGCGGCCAGGGGGTAATTCTTCTCAGCATTCACACGATCTATTGGTCGGGGCTGTTACCCATCGCGCTGCAACAACTGGGCTACACCGACCTCTTCGAGTATGGCGGCACGGCTCTCACGCGCCAAAACCCAGCCCTCTTGGCGGCCTTACAAGCCTACTTTCAAAATCAACCGAAGGAGGTGGTCAACGCAAAATTTCTGGGCCTACAAATGGATACCGCACAGCAGACGCTCCAGCGCGGTGGTTTTGTCTGGATCGCCGCTGATGGCGGCAGCGGTGGCGGCGATGCGATAAGTCTCCCGATCTTTCAGCGGGTACACCCCTTTAAACCCGGTTTTGCCGAGTTGGCCCTCCACACCGGCGCAACCATTGTGCCGCTGCAACGCGCCATTACTGTCACCGGCGAAGTGGCGTTCTCTTTTTTACCTCCGCTAGATAGTGGTACGCCGACCGCCAGCCACAGCGAGCGAGTGCAAGGGCTGATGCAGCAATATATTGCCTTTCTGGAAGCGTGTTGGCAGCAAGATCCAGCAAATCTTTCGACCCGACGCATGCGCCGCTATTTGCAGCACGCCTCACGCCAGCCGACACAGCAGCCGGCATCATTCCAAATGATTGAGGAGCGCTCGTGAAATCAGTTTGGTCGATCTATCGTCAGAGCTGGACTTACCTACGTCCGTATCCGTTCAACCTCATAGCGCTCTTCGTCTGCTCGCTAGGCGGCACCTTAACCGAGGGGATTGGCATTGGCTTGATCCTGCCCTTGCTAGACCATTCGCTCGTTACCATGGGCTTCTTGGCCGATGTTCCGCTCTTAGCCGCCACCGCGCAGTGGGTGAGTCAACTGAGCTTGGTCGATCGAGTACGCTGGGCCGCGGTGCTCTTGCTGGTGATCATGGGGCTGCGTGGCTTCTTGCAAGTTGCCACCCAACTCTTGACCCTACGGCTTCAGCTCCAGGTTGAACAGGAGCTCGAACGCCAAGTATTGCACCAATTACATGCTGTCCAGCTCAGCTTTATCCATGCCCAAAAGGCCGGCGAACTCGTCAACCTGCTCAGCTATCATGTTCGCCAAAGTGGCCGTTTGATCCAGAGCTTCACCAATGGCATTAGCGCGCTCTTCACTTTGATCGTTTATACGCTATTGGCGCTCCTCATTTCCTGGCCGCTCACGCTCCTAGCCGGCGTACTGCTCTGCCTGCCGGTGGTCATTATCAAGCAAGGCGCGGATCGACACCTCAAAGCCGTGGGGAAGGCAGAGGCCCAAGCCATGCGCCAGTTGCGCGTCCTGACGCTTGAAAGCCTCTCTGGTTTAAAGCTCATTCATCTTTTTGCTCGCACAGAATGGAACTTAGCGCGTTTAGAGGCCAAGTTGCAGGAATATCAACAGCTGGCCTACCGTAGTAGTCAACTCATCAATCTAACCCGGCAAGGTGTCTCTTTCCTGGCGATCATGCTCTTCTGTGCCTTGTTGTTCGGGCTCACCTATCTTGCGCCGAATCGGCTGGATGAATGGCTGGGGCGGTTAGTGATCTTCTTGGGCATTGGCTTCCGTTTATTAGCGCCCGTCTCGCTGCTCAGCCAGATGGGCTCACAGCTGACCAATCTAGGCCCTGCCTTTCAAGGGATTATCGACTTTTTGCGGCGCGATGATAAGCCCTATCTCGCTAATGGAACCCAGCCTTTTCCCACCCTACAACAGGGAATTCGTTTGGAAAATGTGACCTTTCGCTATGCGCCAACCGAAGCGCCCGTTTTGCAGAATGTCTCGTTTGCCATCCCCAAAGGCAAATTAACGGCAGTGGTTGGCCCATCGGGCGCGGGTAAATCCTCCCTCGTCAATCTGCTAACGCGCCTCTACGATAGCGAGACCGGCCACTTGTGCATTGATGGCACCGATCTACGCGCCTTCGACGTGCATAGTTGGCGTCGCCAAGTGGCGGTCGTTAGCCAAGATATCTTCATCTTTAATGACAGTGTGATGGCCAATCTACGCTTTGCCAAAGCAGAAAGCCGCGAGGAAGAGATTGTCGCGGCAGCCCAGTTGGCCCAGGCGCATGAGTTTATTATGGCTTTGCCCGAAGGCTATCAAACGCGGTTGGGTGATCGCGGCGTGCGGCTCTCGGGGGGGCAACAACAGCGCATTGCCATTGCGCGGGCCATTGTGGCAAACCCCCAGTTGTTGATCTTCGATGAAGCAACCAGTGATCTCGATTCAGAAACCGAGCAAGCGCTCCAGACAGCTATCGCCCAATATGGCCGCGGGCGCACCATGCTGGTGATTGCCCACCGCCTTTCGACCGTGCGCGAGGCCGATCAGATCATTGTGTTAGCCGAAGGGCGTGTGGTGGAACAAGGCAATCACCAACAATTAATGGCAAACGCGGGTCTTTATCGGCGGCTTGTCCTCGCCCAAGAATTAATCTAGAGATTACCGCCAAGGCAAGCGCGGTCAGGTCGCTTTAGCGTCGCGCATACGAAAGTCAACAGGCCGAGCTTACGCCGTGTGGATCAGGGCAGATTGAAGCTTATGCAGTCATATCATTACATTTTTATAGGGGGGGTACACCGCAGTGGCACCTCCTTACTCTTTCAGATCTTGCGCGCTCATCCGGCGATTAGCGGCTTTTGGAACACGGGCGTGGATGAGGACGAAGGGCAATTTCTTCAGAGTGTTTATCCAATCGCGCGGCGCTATGGCGGGCCAGGCCAGTTTGGCTTTGCCCCGGCGGCTCATCTCACCGAGCTTTCGCCGTTGGTTAACCGCGCGAATGCCCAAAAGTTGATGGACGAGTGGGGACGTTATTGGCAGCTCGACAGACCCTTTCTGCTGGAAAAATCACCCCCCAATTTGCTCAAGAGTCGCTTTTTACAAGCCCTCTTTCCCGCATCCAGTTTTCTCATGGTGGTGCGCCATCCGGTGGCCGTCACCTATGCCACCAGGAAATGGGTCTCGCGTCGCGTGTCGCTATATCGTCTATTCCACCATTGGGTGCTTTGTCATGAGAAATTTGCCGCGGATTGTAGGCAGTTACACAACGTCTTGGTGGTGCACTATGAAGCATTGGTGACCGAACCCCAGGCCACCTTGCACCGGATCTATCATTTTCTTGGCCTGGAAACTATGCCCATTACCCAAGTGATTCAGCCACACCGGGATGAACCCTACTTTCTCCGCTGGCAACAACTACAGCAAGGGCGCTTTTCGCGTTTCTATGCCCGTGCCATTATGACCAGCTTTGAACAGCGGATCAACCGCTTTGGTTATAGTCTTAGAAGTTACGCAGCTGGGCAAGAGCGGACAGATCTTCCAAACCTGTCCGGTTTCGGGCCACACCAAACAACTGCGTAACGCTTATCTGTCGACGCGATAGCAAGGAAGGAAGCTATCATGAATGAACACCGCCCGATCTTTATTATCGGCGCACCTCGTTCCGGCACAACCCTCCTCCGGTTGATCTTAGATGCGCATCCTCATATTAGTTGCGGGCCAGAGACCGGCTTTCTTGTCGATCTCGCTCCGATTGTGGGGCGACATTGGCAACATTTAGCCCTGTATGGCTTTGAGCAAAGCTACTGGATTCAGAAAATGGCGCGTTTCTTTGCCGAGTTTCAAGAAAGCTATGCCCAGCAACGCGGCAAACGCCGTTGGGCCGAAAAGACCCCCCAATACACGCCACACCTGGCCTTCATTCGCACCCTATTCCCCGCAAGCCAGATCGTTCACATTATCCGCGATGGGCGCGATGTGATGTCGTCCTACTTAAAGCGCTGGGGCTACCGCGCCGCTTGGCGCGGGATTCAGGAATGGCAGCGGGCCATCACCATCGCCCAGGCGGTTGGCCGCCAGCTACCCGCGAGCGATTACTATGAACTGCGCTACGAAGCCTTGGTCCAACAACCAGAAGCGACAATCCGTGGTCTGCTGACCTATTTACAGGAACCCTGGAATGAAAAGGTGTTGCACTATTTAGATGCCCCCCACGATCTCCAAGCAACCTATCGAGTGTACACCGGCCAATTTCGCACAGCGGAAGCCCAGGCGCAGATCTATGATACGCGTGTGGGCGCTTGGCAAACGACCTTACCTTTCCCCTTCAAAGTGGCCTGCCAGCTATCAGCTGGCCCGTTATTGAAGACCTTGGGATATTGCTAATGCACAAGATGATTGCGGGGCGGCTTTTTCTAGTAGGCTGCCCCCGTTCTGGGACAACCTTATTACAAAGTATGCTAGCGACTCATTCTCAAATTCTATCGTTTCCCGAGAGCCATTTCCTATTGGTGACGAGCCGCAGTTGGCTGAGTCGTGTACTCTACAAAATGGGCATAGTCTCACCAGCCCAACGAACCCGTTTGCACCAATTCCTGACTGAAATTGGCGAACCAGCCCTTTATCATCACTTCCCACGCTATGATAGGCGGATCAGCCTCTATCTGACCCGCTTCGGGGCCACCCTCGATCAATTGACGTTGAATCAACAGAAACGCGTTTGGCTCGAAAAAACCCCAGGGCATCTTTACTATATTGCGCAATGGGAACGCGTGATCCAGGATGCCAAGTTCATTCATCTGTTGCGCAATGGTGCGGATACCATCGCATCGCTCTATGCCGTCGCTAATTGCTATCCCAATGCCTGGGGAAATCACGCCGATCTTGATCAATGTATTCGCACTTGGCAACATTGTTATGCCCTTAGCCAGCACTACCAAGCGCAGCCGAACCATCTGCTGGTACATTATGAGGCTTTGGTGACTGAACCTGAGCAGAGCTTGCAGACGATCTGCCAATTTATTGGTCTACCCTTCGAGCCACGGATGATCCATGAGCGATTACAGACAGCGCAGCACTTGATCACAGCGAGCGAGCCCTGGAAACAGGCCACGGCATTACACAATGCCAATGGCCAAAAATTTTATTCCGTCTTTACACCGGCTGAGCAAGCTTATGTCCTAGCACAGCTCCAAGCGTATTCGTGAAGGCTGAGTCTATCCGATGAAACCAACAATTTTATTTGTAACCGAAATTCGGCCCTGCCCGGCCTATGGTGGGGTCTATATGCTCTGCCAGAATACCCTCCAGAGTCTCTACCAATCCTTTAACGTTGCCGTCATTGCGCCAGCGGTAGAGCCCACTTGTCCCATCCGCGCGCCAGCCATCGATTGGCAGGAGCTTCCGGCCTATGCCATCCATGGTTGGGCAAAAGCCAACAATTTTCGCTACATTTTGCAGCCGCGCCCCGCGTGGCTACGCCGTCTACAAGCCAGCATACAAGCCGTGCGCCCGCAAGTCGTTTGGTTTAGCTATAATCACTGGGGACAATATCTTCCGCCATTGCGGACCCAGGGGATACGGGCGATCATGCAAACACACAACGTGCAATCGTTGCTCACCCGCCAATGGAGCGCCACCATGCCGCTCAGCCCCCTACGCATCATGACCCAACTCCGGGCATGGTCGCAAAGCTACCATGAAAAATGGCTCTTTCGCGCCTTTGACCGCGTCGTCTCGGTGACCGAAGCCGACCGTCACTATCATGCCCAGTTTGTGGGGGACGCGCGTAGCGTTTTAATTCCTACCTATATCAACGAAGCCGATTATCTACCAACGCCGCCAATACCGCGCGCCGACAATCTGTTGATCATGACCGGCCATTTTGGCACTTTCCAAAATAGCCAAGGAGCCGAATGGTTTCTCCGCGAAATCTGGCCTACCGTCCGGCATCAACTACCCCAGCTACGCTTACAATTCGTTGGTGCCCGCACCGACACGTTGGCCGCTTGGTGTGCAGCCGATCCAGCCATTGAATGTGTCGATTCGCCCCCTACCGTCGTGCCCTATTTACGACGCGCGACTTTGGCCGTCGCTCCGCTCCTCCACGGCAGCGGCATGCGCTTTAAAATTCTGGAAGCCTTCGCCAGCGAATTGCCCGTCGTCAGCACCACGCTTGGGGCCCAAGGCATTCAGGGCAGCCACGGCGAGACAATGTGGCTGGCGGACAGTGCGCCCGCATTTGCCCAGGCCATCGTAACGCTCCTGCAAAATCAGGCGCAACGCACCCAACTGGCGGCCCAGGGGTTGGCCCTTTTTCGGAAAGAATATACCGAGTCGGTGAATACCGCCCGTATTCGCCATTTAGTTGAGGAGATTCTATGCTAGCGTTTAATCCACATGAAACGATGGGGCGCTGCTTCGAGCGGATGGTGGCCACTGTCCCCACCGCCCAAGCCCTCCAAAGTCAAACAGTGGGGTGGTCCTATGCTGAGCTCAATGCCCACGCCAATCAAATTGCGCACACGCTGCTCCAGCAGGGGGCCACCAGCCGCGGCCAAGTTGCGATCTTTTGTGAGAGTTTTGCTTGGCAAGTCGCGGCGACTTTGGCGGTGATCAAAAGCGGCAATACGGTTGTCGTTTTCGACATCAGCCTGCCCGACGAACGGTTGCGCTTTATGCTGGCGGATGCACAGATTGAGCGGATCCTCGTGGATCGCCCCTTGGTGGACCGGGCCCACTTGCTCTACCAAGGAATGGACAGTAGCCCGGTGCAACTGCTAGAAGTCGATAGCGTGCCAGCCCATACCCCGGACACGAATTTAGATCGCGCGATTGCCAGCACGGATCCGCTCGCCCTGCTCTACACCTCTGGCTCCACAGGAAAACCCAAAGGCGTGATCATCACCCATCAGGCCGAACTGCACAGTGCCTGGAGCAAGCACCAGACGCTACCCTTGGGGCCATCCCCGCGGGGGGCCATCATCGCCTCGTTGGCCTATGCAGGCCCTTGGGGAATGACCTTCCGGCTGCTGTCGTGCGGTGGCTGCCTCTGCGAATATGCGGTTCAACGCCAGGGTGTTACCCACTTTGCCCAGTGGCTGACAGCGGAACAGATCACGCTAATGGTGCCACCGATTGCCTTGCTCCGCCAATGGTGCGACACACTAGAGACGCCGATCTATTTGGGCTCGTTACGCGATCTGGATCTCATCGGCGCGATGGTTGGCAAGGCCGATTTGGTGCAGATCCGCACCAAGCTGCTCGGTAATTACAACCTAAACTTACTCTATGGCTCAACGGAAGCCTTGAATCTAACGGCCTATCGCGTGACCGATCTGGCAGCGCTCCCCAACGGGACACTGCCCGTTGGCTATCCCATCCCGCACACCCAATTGTTGGTGCTCGATGAAGCAGGCAGGCCAGTTGTGCCGGGCGAAGCGGGCGAAGTTGCGGTGCAAAGTCCCTATATCGCGCCAGGCTACTGGCAGAGACCGGCGCTCACCCAAAGCAAATTCCGGGTCGATGACCAGCAACCGCCGCTGTACACCTACTTCACGGGCGATCTGGGATATCAGACCGCCGATGGCTGTCTTTACATCACTGGCCGGAAAGATTTTATGGTCAAAATTCGTGGCTACCGCGTGGAAACTGCCGAAGTGGAACAGGCCCTGCTGGCGCTCGCGGCCGTCCAAAACGCAGCGGTGATCGCCGTAGACGCCACACCAGCCACAACGGACGCCCAGCCAAGTTTGGAGAAAGCGCTGGTTGCCTATGTGGTCATCGACCCCAAGCTTGCCTGGCACAGTATCCAGTTACGCCAACAGCTCGCCGAGCGGCTGCCGAGCTATATGCTGCCAGCGCGTTTTGTTTTTGCCACCGCCTTGCCCCTCACCGCGAATGGCAAAATCGATCGCCAGGCCCTCCCCTTGCTAAACGCCCAAAACGAGATAGTTGATGCGACCTATGTTGCGCCGCGCAATGACCTGGAAAGCACCTTAGTTGCGATTTGGTGCGAAGTGCTCCAGCTTGAGTCCATTGGTGTGCATGACCCCTTTTTCCATTTAGGTGGTGATTCGCTGCTCGCGCTCCAGATCGTCGCGCGCATTAACCAGCAGTTCCAGATCGAATTTTCACTCCTCCATCTCTTTGAAACGCCGACGGTGGCCGAGCTAGCCCGCCTTGTTCAGCAATACCAAGCGCAGCCCTTCCCCTTTGCGGAACTACCCGATTGGGTTGAGCCATCCCAGCCAGCCCTGGTGACCAGCGATCGAGCAAGTCTTGAAAAGCTGTCACCGCAGCGGTGATAGCTACTCTTTCGCCATATATTCCAATTTTATACAGGAATCTACTATGAACAAGATAGCGACACTTCCCCCCACGACTGAACCCGTCAACCCCAAGCTTGCCCAGACCAGAGAGCATTGGTCCAAGCTTGCCCGCGTCTACCATCAGATGGAGACTCCCTTACATCCTAGTTACGCGGATATCGTCGCGATGGAGCGCTTTGTCGCGCACGCGATTGCGGAGCGGAACGCGGGTGACCAAGCGCGTGCGGCAACGGCCCTCCTCTTGGGCGTGACCCCCGCCATTGCCACCATGGCTTGGCCCCAACAGACCCACGTGCTAGCCTTTGACAATGCACCGGGTATGTTGGAAGTCGTTTGGCCGGGTGATCTGCCTAGGGTACGCACGGCGCGGGAAGGCAATTGGCTGAACCTGCCCCTGGCCGACAAGAGTTGTGCCGTTGCCATCGGTGACGGTAGTTTTAACTGTTTAGATTTCCCCGATGGCTATCAACAGCTGGCAAGCTCGGTTGCGCGCGTGTTAGAAGACGACGGGGTGCTTGTCCTCCGCGTCTATGCGCGGCCCGAAAAAGTTCCCCCCGTGGCCGATCTCTTCCGCGATTTGGTGGCTGGCCGCTTCGCCACCTTTGATGGCTTCAAATTCCAGATCTATATGACGTTGGCCGACAAGGATTTTAACTTTGCGGTCCGCACCTTTTGGGAGCAGTGGGTCCAAGCGGACCTCGACGAGCAGCTACTTTGCCAAGCGACTGGCTGGCCCGCCACCAAATTTGAGAATATTCCTTCCTACGAGCACTCCCTGGCGCGTTATTCGTTTCCGCCGCTCGGCGCAATTGAGGCGATGCTGGCGCAACACTTTGAGCGGATCGATATTGCCTATCCCACCTATGCCCTAGGCGAGTGTTGTCCTACGCTACTGCTGCGTAAACGGCGATAAGCGCGCCTTGCCCCACGGAGAAATATCGAGAGAGCGTACGGAGGACCAGACCTGTCAGGTTTTCCAAACCTGACAGGTCTGGCGTTGGCGGTTGTGGGAACCACAGAGCCAACCAGATGACAAGGTCTCTCTTGACCTAGATAAGGCGAAGAACCATGAAAGACCATTTGTTAGCGTTAGTACCAAGCAGCAACACGTGCCGGCCACAGCCGGTTGCTGCCGAACAGCCATTCACCTACCAGCCGCGCCCGGTGGCCGATACGGCGATTCCGCGGCGGGGGGCAACCGATCCACTGGTCCTCTCGTTTGCCCAGCAGCGGCTCTGGTTTATTCAACAATTAGCCCCGGACGGGACTTTTTATACCCTCCCTACTGCCCTGCGCTTGCATGGCGTGCTCAATCGAAGTGCCCTCCAAACCGCGCTCACCCACTTAATCGAACGGCAAGCAACGTTGCGCACGCGTTTTCCCGCGGTCCATGGCGTGCCCATTCCCGAGCTTTGTGACCCCTCCGCATTGGTCCTTTCCCAGATCGATCTCAGCACATACCCCGCGGCCGAGCGCGAAGTGCAGCTCCGCCAACAAGTGCAAGCCGCGCTCTTGCAGCCTTTTCAACTGGATCAGGAAATTCCGCTACGGGTGCAGCTCTATCGCCTAGCCGAACAAGAGCACCTCCTGCTCTTTGTCTTACACCACATTGCCATCGACCGCTGGTTTTCGCCGATTCTCCGGCAAGAGTTCAGCCACTTTTACCAAGCAGCCTGTCGCGGCGAAAACCCTTCGCTGCCGCCCCTAGCCATCCAATACACAGATTTTGCCCTTTGGCAGCAACGCAGCTATCAGGAAGGGAAATGGCAAACCCAGCTCGACTATTGGAAGACCCAACTCAGTGGCGAGTTGCCGATTCTGGAGCTTTTAGGCGATCGCCCGCGTTTGCTACCCCAATCCGTGGTCGAGACAAGACCCGGCGGGAAAGTAACACTGGTGCTATCGCCCACCTTGACAACTGAATTAAAGAGCTTGGCGCGCCAAACCAAGACAACCCTTTTTATGACCGTCCTGGCGGCCTTCAATATCCTGCTCTATCGCTATAGTGGGCAGGACGATATCATCATCGGCACCCCCATGACGAATCGGGATCGGGTCGAAGTCGAAGGGCTAATGGGCTTTTTTGCCAATACACTGCCCATCCGCAGCGACCTGCGCGGCAACCCAACCGTGCGTGAATTGTTGGCGCGTGTCCGCAGCCTAACCCTGAACGCCTATGCCAATCGGGATCTACCCTTCGAGAAGATGGTCGAAGCAATTCGCCCCGTCCGCGATCTGGATCGGCAAACCATCTTCCAAGTGATGTTGGTCTTCGGTGAGAGTGATTCTACTGCCTATCAGCTAGCCGAGCTACAGATCGCGGAAGAGCCGATTGAGAAGGGCATTGCCGAATTTGATTTGATGCTCGACCTCGTTGGCAAACCCACCGGGCTACAGGCCACCCTCCACTACCGGCTCGACCTTTTTGATGGCACAACCATGGAACGAATGCTGACCCACTTTCAAGAGATCATCGCGGCCATGGTTGCCACACCAGACCAAACGATTGCGCAGCTCCCGCTTTTAACCGAAGCGGAAAGGGAGCAACAGTTGCAGGTGTGGAACCAAACCCAAGTAGTCCATGAACAGCCCCTTCTTCTGCACCGGCTGATTGAGAAACAATGCCAAGCAAGGCCACAGCATACGGCCCTGCTCTATCGCGAGCAGCAAGTGACCTATGGCGAGCTAAATCAGCAAGCCAACCAGTTGGCGCGCTTTCTCATCCGCAAAGGCGTTCAAGCAGAAACCTTGGTGGCGATTTGTCTGCCGCGCAGCCCCCAGATAGTCGCGACCATGCTAGCCGTGCTCAAGGCCGGTGGGGCCTTCCTGCTGCTCGATCCAACTTGGCCCGCCGAGCGACGGGCACAGATCTATCGGCAGAGCAAGGTGACATTCCTGCTCACCGATGCAGCCGCAGAGCACGCTGACTTCACGTGGGACGCGCTGGAACAGCTTGATCTCCAACAGGAACGCGCCGCCTGGCAAGGGGAAGCCAGCCACGATCTGACGGTCGCGGTTGCACCCGAGCAGTTGGCCTATGTCGTTTACACCTCTGGCTCGACGGGCGAACCCAAAGGCGTTATGTGTACCCATCAAGCCATGGCAAACTATGTGATGTTTTACGCTCGCATGATTGCCCTCACGCCCCAAGATCGGCGGCTACAGTTTGGTTCGGTTGGCTCCGAACACTTTATTGCCGAAGTGATCAACACCCTCTGTAATGGCGCTGGGCTCTTCTTCCGCCCCCAGGAGACGCCCACGATCACCGAATTCCTCCAACTTCTCACCGACCACCACCTGACCACCACCTCATTGCCGGTCGCCTATTGGCAACAATGGGTGCAAACCCTCGCAGCAGGCACAGGGACGATCCCACCATCTCTACGCGTGGTGGTCACGGGCATGGAACAGGTTCCCAGCGATGCGTTCCGGATCTGGCAACAGGCCATTGGCAACCGGCTCGCTTGGTTTAATGTCTACGGACCGGTGGAGACGACCTGTGTAAGCACCACCTATAAGGCCGATTTTTCTGACGATCAGCTTCCCAGCCGCATCCCGATTGGTCGTCCCATCGATAATGTTTGCAACTATATCCTCGATCAACAGATGCAACCGGTGCCGATTGGCGTGGCTGGCGAGCTCTATATTGGTGGGATGGGGCTTGCGCGCGGCTATCTGAACCAGCCCGCGTTGACAAGCGAGAAATTTGTTGCTAATCCTTTTGGCCCAGGGCGGCTCTATCGGACGGGCGATTTTGCCCGCTATCTGCCCTCTGGTGATATTGTCTTTCTCGGGCGCAGAGATCACCAAGTCAAGCTGCGCGGCTATCGCGTAGAGTTGGGCGAAATTGAGGCCAGCCTAGCCGAACATCCCGCGCTGACCCAGGCCGCTGTCCTGGCCGATACGAGCGAGGCTGGTGCCAAAGGTCTAATTGCCTATGTAGTGGCAGAGCCAGCGCAGACCAGCCCCACGCCCCAAAGCTTGCGCCAATATTTGGCGACCAAACTGCCTTCCTACATGATTCCAGCAGCCTTTATCATCATTGAGACCATGCCCCTAACCCCTTCCGGAAAGGTAGACCGGCAGACCTTGGCAAAAACCTATCCAGCGGCGAGCTTAGCAACCCGCGCGGGCGAGGAGAACATTGTGCCACCGCGTACCGAGCTGGAAGTGGCTTTGGCCCAACTTTGGTCGCAACTCCTTGGCATCGAGCAGGTAGGGATCGAGAGCAATTTCTTTGAACTCGGCGGCCACTCCTTGCTAGCGGTGCGCTTACTGGCCGAAATTGAACGACAATTTGACGCAAAACCGACACTAAGTGCCTTTTTTGTCGAACCGACCATTGCCTATCTCGCCCGCGCCTTGGCACCCACCCACGCGGTCCAACCCGACAAGCTAGGGGCGGCATTCAACACTCTCTCGCCACGCCAGCAAGAGGCGGTAAAACAACTCAACGTGGCCCTCGCTGATCCGGCAGGCCCGCAACGGTGGCGCACCTTGGCGCAACGCAACCATTGGCATCGCCGCCGCCGGTTGCTGCACGGCTTGGCCCAGGCGCTGCCCTATTCCTTGACACACCAATCGCTAGCATGGCTCTGTCGGTCAGCGCCGTGGCGGCAACGCGTCTATCCAAAACAGCTTTCGCTTACGCAAGCGTTTCTCACCCAGCTAGCGACCGTCGCCGACACACCTTGGCGCCCTGATGATGAAGCGATCCTCAGCAAAAGCCTCTTCTATAATACAGTGCAACAGTACCATATTCGACAGCATGGAAGCCAGCAAGCAGCAGAAGCGGCAATTGTGGGGTTGGAGCGGCTTGCAGCAGCCCAAGCCAAGGCCCAGGGGGTCGTGCTCGTGCAGCATCATCATACCGCCAATGCGTCGCTCCGCTTGCCCGAGGGTAGCCCGACGGCGACCGTAGGCGGTATCCATCACTATCTGGCCTATTTCCAGATTCAAAACGAGACTTTACAAAACAGCCTCTATGCCAATCAGCTCCATACGGCGCGGCAGATCCTGCAGGCAGGGGGGCGCGTTCGGATTGCCCCCGATGGCCACTATGGGGCCAGCACCGCACAAACGTATGCCTTCCTTGGGCGGCGGCGTCCCTTTTTCAGCAGCTTCGCCGAGCTTGCGCTCATGACCAATGCGCTGGTAATGCCCGTGGCTGTGTCAACCAATCACGCTGGCTGTACCCAGTTTCACTTCATTGCGCCGTTGGATGCCGGTGAGCCAACCACACCCCATGCCCAGCGGGTCGAAAAGATTGTCGCCCAATATGTCGCCTTTCTACGCCAACAGTGGATCGAAGCGCCATGGTTGGTTCCCTGGCACCAAATGGAACGCCACTTGACCTATCCACTACTCCAATAAAATTAGCGAACATCCGCAGGAAGACGTATTGCTATTACCGTAAAAGTATAGTAAGTTTTCTAAAAGAAAGCAGCCAATCCTTTTTGTTAGGGTAGAAGTTGGGCAGAGTAACCAGCGCATGGTTAGCTTTTACCCACTTGACAAGCTCTGCCCAAGTGCGGAACTCCAGGGTGTGGAACCGCAGGGGAATTGAGTCCCAAAAGGTATTTTTATTGTGCCAGAAACCGAAATCCGTTATCAATTCAATCAACCCGCGGTGGTCGCGGGAGCCTTTGACAGCGAAGTCGTGGCGATTCATGTAGAGCGCATAGATGCCCCAGCCACTTTGCCGCTGTCCACTTGGGTGTCGCGGCCGCGCGGCCAACGACCTAGCCACACCTTTGAAACCCCTGTACTCAACGAATTTACTGATATGCAAGAGCGATTGCTCTTGGACCCAATACACGAAGTGGATCACGCCGGATGGCCCCACCGCAAAGTAGCGTAAGCAGCGCTGCGAAGGACTTTTTTGAACAAAGTTACGCGGCCTTTGCCCAAGCCGTACAAATGCTAGGGCCGACCACCGATTATAGCTATCACCTAGCGGACCGCACCTTTCGTCTGCAATTTTCGGGCCGTCACCTGATCCCCTATGTTACACCGGCCCTAGCCCATCTCCCCCCTGCCCCGGCAACCGAGGCCGATCTGACTATTTCGTTATGGGATGGGCAAAGCACGGGCGTGATGATGCCGCCCTGGCCAGCTACGCTCGAAGCATATAGCCAGGAGCAAAATTGGCGCTTTCAGGTGGAAGAGTATTGCGCCGTTTTTTACCCGGCCTATCGAACGATCAGTCTGCTGGACCAACGGAAAAACCAAGGAATCCTCTGGACTGAGAATGCCGAGCGCTTTCCTTGGTACGAATCCGCGACGCCCTTTATCAATCTATTCCACTGGTGGCTCGGCGACTCTCAGTGGCAGATCGTCCATGCGGCGGCAGTCGGGACAGCACGGGGCGGCTTATTACTGGTGGGGAAGAGTGGCTCTGGCAAATCAACAACGGCCTTGCGTGCGCTGCAAGCGGGGATGGACTATGTGGGCGATGATTACTGTTTGGTCCGCAGCGATGCAATGCCCACAGTTGCCACACTCTACAGCTCGGGCAAACTCCTCTTAGCCGATGAAGAGAGCTTTGCGGATCTGCACGCGGCGCGGAGTCCACTCACCTATGCTTGGGCGAGAAAAGCCGTTTACTTTTTTCAGGAAGTATTTAGCCGCCAAGTGGTGGATCAATTGCCCATCCGCGCCATTCTTATCCCGACCATTACCGGGAAAGCCCCAAGCGGGCTCACGCCCGTCTCACCAGCAACCGCCTTACGCGCCGTTGCGCCGAGTACGGTCTTTCAACTACCGGGTAGGCGAGCCGAGGGCATGCATTCTTTGAGCCAGCTGGTGCGGAAGGTGCCAGCCTATCGCTTGGAGCTAGGCACCGATACGGCGATGATTCCCCAACTTCTTTGTCAGCTGTTGGAAAAAACCCATGATCACGCAACAACAGATTAGTGTCATCATTCCAGCCTATAATGCCGCGCGCTACTTGCCGGAAGCGATCACCAGCGTACTACAGCAAACGCCACTCCCGCATGCAACGATCACCGAGATCCTTGTCATTGATGATGGTTCTACCGATGATACCGCCACAGTGGTACAGACGATGGTACAGACGATGGTACAGACGATGGCGCAAACGGCAGCGCATAGCTTGGCAGCCCACCTGCGCTATGTCAAAACACCCAACAACGGCAATGGGGCCGCGCGTAATCTTGGCATTCAGCTCGCCACCGGCACCCTCTTTGCTTTTCTCGACGCCGATGACTATTGGCTACCGAGCAAGCTAGCGGCGCAACTGAGGGCCTTTGCTCAAGAGCCCGCTTTGGAGGCCACCTTTACCCAAGTGCAACAATTTATCAGCCCAGAGCTAGATAGCGTACAGCGCGCCCAATTGCAGATACGCCAAGAGGTGAGCAGCGCCCCCCATATTGGAACCCTCCTCATTCAACGTGCGGCCATGGCGCGCGTTGGCCTCTTTGACACCCAACACCGCCGTGCCGTCTTCCTAGATTGGTATGCGCGGGCCAGTGAGGCTGGCTTGCGTCATCGTGTGCTGCCCCAGATCTTGATGTACCGACGTTTACATACGGACAATTTGGGCCGCCGCGAGCGGGAACACCAAAGCGATTATGTACACATGGCAAAGGCGCTATTGGAACGGCGACGCCAGCGCGCCCGGGCAACGGAGCCAACCGAGCCGCCGAGCCCCCGTTGACCAGCGCGCGTCACAGTAACGCGGCTGGTCAACGGGCCGCGCTTATCCGCCCGCCTTGCCCCGATTCCGCGGTAAGAAATAGAGCGACCACGGTGCGGGCATCTCGCCCACGGGCACCTCAATCAGCGTGGGGCGTTGGGCAGCAAAGCCCTGTTGGATGGCCGTCTGTAATTCAGCGGGGCTATGAGCGCGTAGCCCCAACACACCAAAGGCTTCGGCCAATTTTACAAAATCAGGATTCGCCAGATCGGTGGCAATCACCCGCCCGCCATGGTCCTTCTTTTGCATGCGCTGCACATTTCCATACGCGCCATCACTAAAGATCACATGCACGAGGTTGATCTGATGTTTGACCGCCGTGGAAAGCTCCTGCACATTGAAGAGAAAACCGCCATCGCCCGAGATCGAAAGGACGGGTTTGTCGGGATGGGCCACCTTGACGCCGAGTGCCGTGGCATAGCTCCAGCCCAAGGTGCCTTGATAGCCTGGCGAGATAAAGGTCCGCGGCGCATAGATGGGCAGCTCCGTCCGGCTGACATACCCCACTTGAGTGAGGTCATCGACAAAGTAGCCATCATCTGGCAAGACGGCCCGCATGGCGCGGAGGAAAGCAAGCTGTGGCTCGACCGCCGCCGCCCGTGTATCGATCTCCGCCTGGATATCTTCCATCTCAGCCGTGCGCGAGGGCCGCGTGACACCGCGTGCGTGGAGCGCGGCCACCAAAGCTGGCACCACCTCTTCGCAGCGCGCCACAAAGCCAACGGTGGGCGGCTTGACTCGATAATGTTCTTCGGGATCAATGTCAACGCGGATGATCTTTAGCTGTTCATCCGTCCCCCAGTTCATCATGGGGCGTGTCAACCGGCTGCCCAAGGTTAAGACGACATCGGCCTTTTCCCAGAGCTGATGGCCAGCGGTAGTGCGGATCGAAAGGGGATGGCGACTACTGAGGATGCCATGGCCGCTACGCCCAGAAACCACGGGGGCCTGTAGCAGTTCGGCTAACGCCTGGATCGCCGCCGCTGTGTCAATGGCCCCCGACCCGACAAAGATCAAGGGATTTTCGGCTTTGCTCAATAGGTCAACGGCTTCGCTCAGCTTCTCTGGATCGACCAGTGGGTAGCGGAGCGTGTACTCCACCTTGGCTAGATCGACTTCGCTTTTGGTTGCCAAGACATCCGGGGCACATTCGAGCCCCACTGGGCGTGGACGGCCCGAGTGCACTTGGCGAAACGCCTCCGCCACCAAAGCGGGGGCATCGGCGGGCGTCTCAATGCGGGCCGCCCACTTGGTCAACGTTTTGAGAATTTCAATTTGGTTGGGGATCTCGTGCAATAAGCCATATCCCCGATTGATCGAATCGGATTGAATCTGACCGACCAGACAGAGGAGTTTGGCATTGGTACTATAGGCCGTAGCCAGGGCTGCCGATGCATTCAAAAAGCCTGGCCCCGGCACAACACTGCAAACACCCACCTTGTCGGTAGCAAGAGCATAGCCCAACGCCATATAGCCGGCCCCTTGCTCGTGGCGCGTGTGGATGACGCGAATCTGATCGCGATTGTCATAAAATGCGTTAAAGAGGTGATCATTTTGCACACCGGGCAGACCAAAGACCGTATCTACCCCTTGGGCAATCAGCGACTGCACAATAGCTTCACCACCAGTGACCTTTGCCATCATTACTCCTCATGTGAGATGGATATTGCGAGGACGAATTGGATAGAGTACGCGCCACCAACAGGCGCAGAAGTTCGCTTGCCAGCTAAGCAAATCGACCATTCCCCTCCTGGAAGGCTGCCTCGGTGACGCCTTTACACCTACCTCGGCATGCGCCCTCCAGAAAGACAGATTGTCATTCTGAACGGAATCGTGTACAGTATATACAAGAGAATTCGATCAGAGTGGGCTTTGTGTAAGCACTCAAAAATTAGGACGCGGTTTTTGCTTTTTATTGGCGCACATTGGCGTCGATCGGCAGCTGAGCTTACCAACAGACGCATGTCTTTAAGCAGCACAGCCTGAACAATCCTGTGGTATTATCGGTGGGGAATAACATCTTGTCAATCATTGCCTATTTGCGTTCTTCTTATGGCGCAACAACAGGAGGGTAGCTAGTGCGCACCATTCGCTGGGGAATCATTGGTTGTGGGAATGTGACGGAGGTCAAAAGTGGGCCAGGTTTTCAAAAAGCCACCCATTCGGCCCTCGTTGCCGTCATGCGGCGCAATGGAGCATTGGCGGCTGATTATGCCCAGCGGCACGGCGTTGCGCGTTGGTACGACAATGCCCAAGCGCTAATTCAAGATCCTACCGTGGATGCAGTCTACATTGCCACACCCCCAAATGCGCATCTGGAATATACCTTGGCCGTTGCCCAAGCGGGGAAACCAGTCTATGTCGAAAAGCCCATGGCCCGGACCCATGCCGAATGTCAGCAGATGATCGCGGCGTGCCAAGCGGCAGGCGTACCCTTGTGGGTTGCCTACTATCGCCGCCGCCTGCCCCGCTTTGTCAAAGTCAAAGAACTCCTTGAAGCCGGTGCGATTGGTGCGCCCCGCACCGTAACAGTTCGCTTTTATCGGGATTGGATCCAGCCCACCGATGGACAACTGCCCTGGCGGGTGGATCCAGCCATTGCGGGTGGCGGCTTTTTTGTGGATCTCGCCTCCCATACGTTCGATTATTTAGATTATTTTCTGGGTCCGATTGTCCAGGCACAAGGCGAGGCAGGGAATCAAGGGGGCTACTATCCAGCCGAAGATAGCGTGGCTGGCAGCTTTGTCTTCGCCTCTGGCGTCCACGGCACGGGCAGCTGGTGTTTCGATAGTTATCAACGGGTAGACGAAACCGAAATCATTGGCACCAAAGGCAAGCTCACCTTTTCCTCCTTTGGGACAGAGCCCATTCGGCTGGCGACCGCGCAAGGGCTGACCGAATTCCCCGAGCCGACACCGGTCCATGTCCAACAGCCGCTGATCCAGACCATTGTCGATGAACTCAATGGTCACGGCCAATGTCCAAGCACAGGCACCAGCGCAGCGCGCACGAATTGGGTCATGGATCAGCTGTTACAGAAGTATTATGCCGAACAATGTACGAATGTGGATCGAGGAAGTTGACAAGCAAGGGCAATCCTAGGCAAAATGAGGACAATTCAGAAAAGGGTTGGGTAGCCTATTTCTGAAGCCAGGATCAGCTGACCCCAGCGCCGCACATACGCTGCCAAGTAACACCAAGGTAAGCGAAGGCAAGCTTTTCCTGCCGTCAATCCTGTTACTTTGGGACATCCTTTCGCATCTTGTCATGTCCTACCCCAATCTTGATCTCATATCCTAGCACATCACTTGGTGTACTGGATAACTAACCGTAGAAATCCCACCAAGTTACGGACAAGTCGTCACGGCTAGCAAGTCGACAGTTCCGCTGATATAACACTTGTCAGATCATCGTCTGTATCATCAAAAGCATAAAACAAAGAACTGATAGCAAAGGGTTTGTCTTATGAATTTAGTTAACTGGTTACTTATTTTACTGGTAAGTCTTCTGGGCCTTGCCGCGCTGAGCTCAGTTGTGGCCCAGCGCCGGTATCGGCTCTGGCGTGTACTTAGCTTGACCGTCGCCGGTTTGGTCAGCGCAAGTATCTTTGCCACCCTCTTTGTCCGCTCACCGGTTATCACCTCGGCGATGCAAGTCTCAGCGGAGACTTTCAGCTGTGGCGGCACACCTGCCATTGTCAGCCCGGGCAAGGACATTGCCATTACCGGCAATGGCGAAGCCGGGAGCACGGTGACCATTGCGCAAGGGGAGACCACGCTGGCAACTGCTACCATTGACGATGATGGCGCCTACGCGGCGACCATCACACTGAGCACGCCTGGTGTGCAGAGTGTTACCTGTCAATTGGAAACCAACGCTCCCCAATCCATTACGCTCTCCTTTCTCGTGATTGGGCAGGCTGCTGCACCCGCCGCCACCAATACCACCGAGCCCACGGCAACCAATACCACGGCACCAACCGCAACCCATACACCAGAGCCCACGGCAACCAATACACCAGAGCCAACCGCCACGAATACCACGGCACCAACCGCCACGAATACACCAGAGCCAACCGCCACGCCAGAACCCGAACCAGAGGCTCCAGTTATCGATCCGAGCAGCATTCCTGATCAGATCCTGCCCGGCGCGTCCATCCGTCTGCTTGGTACAGCTGGCAGTCGTGCGCGGGTCCGTGTAACCGTTAATGGCAATACCATTGGCGGTGCCATTGCCGGGGCAGAAGGGAATTGGCGCACCACGGTGGGCTTTGCGGCAGCAGGGACCTATACTCTAACCGCACAGTTGATCGAGAATGATATAGCGGTCGCTGAATCTGAACCGGTTCTCATTACGGTGGTCGCGCCGGAAGCAACGGCCACGAACACACCAGAACCCACGGCAACCAATACACCAGCACCGACCGCCACGAACACACCGGAACCCACCGCCACCAATACGGCAGCACCGACCGCCACCAATACAGCGGAACCCACGGCGACGAGTACACCACTGCCCGCAGCGACCAATACCCTGGAGCCAACCGCCACGACGGAGCTGCCGACCCTTGTCCCGACCGCAACGCTCGAGCCAACGATTGCGGCCGCCCAGGTGATTACCGATACAGTTACCGCGCCAGAGGGCCTGCCCGGCACCGGCGGAAATGGGAGCCAAGGATTGCCTTGGGTGATCCTATTCCTTGTCTTAGGTGCCGCGATTGTCTTGGGTCGCGCCCACTTCGCCGCCAAACCGATGGCCTAAGTGCGCTTGGTAGGTCCCTTCTGCCCGAAGCCAAGGGGTTGCCACCAAGTGTGCGCCGCGCCGCGCAATAACTGCTGCATCTACGCTCAACGGCCCACTGGTTTGTCACCAGTGGGCCGTTGAGCTTTGTGTACCTACTCATAAAAAATAGGAGTTACGCACTTGGGCCAGACCTGACAGGTTTTCCAAACCTGTCAGGTCTCTAATTACCCAACCAACTACGTAACTTCTAAAAAATATAGATAGGCATGACGCCGTTGGTCGGTACCAATAAAAAACTGACCGGTTTGGAAACCGGTCAGCGCCAAGGGCATAACTGCTAATAGAATCGATTCGAGCGTGGGATCAGCGTGCAGGCGTCATAACGCAACAGATTCAGCGACACGCATTTTGGAGGAAGCCGTGACACGCGGTGAGGCTATCGATACGGGTTGAAATATCTGACGGAAAATTTGGCTCCACTGGCTCGTTGTATATTCAGGGTAAATCATTAACCAACTCAGTGTTGCATAGCCATGCAGCAAGGACCAGAACGCAAGCGTTCGTTCATCTAGCATAGCTTTAGCCGCTGATGGCTCACCACCGTGATAGCGTTGAATGGCGGCTTGCAAAGTATCGAAGAGTAACTTTGTACGCTCATCCGGTAACACATTCACGGGGTTGCTTGTATTTTGCACAACATACCGATGGCTAGCACTTCTTTCACTATCATAGTAACCTGCTAGTTTAAAAAGAGCCGCGTGGTTCTGCGCAAAAGTCAAATAGGTATACCCCACTTGTTCTAAATAATCTAGGGGCGACAGGCTAGCATCAACCTGTTCTAGGTGCTGAGCCAGCTCCTCAATGAGCTGCGCATGTAATTCGTAAATAATTTCGTCCTTACCGGCAAAATACTCATAGAGATTGGCTGGGCTTGTCTGTACAGCCGCCGCGAGTGAACGCATAGATAGGTGATCAACGCCTTGGGCGGAAACGATACGATAGGCCTCTGTCAGAATTTTTTTCCGGTTCGTATCATAACGATTTTCAGGTTGAGTGCGTCCGTTCATAGTTATCCCTGTAAATAAACTAGCATTGCCCTTGCGAAGGCTCTGCTTGATTGCTATCCTCACGAATGGGATCACGTTAACAGCAAGGCCAAGCAGGCGCCTATGACAATGATTTTAAAGAAACCACAAATTTGACAGGGTCGAAAGCCTTCGTATAAGGTACCTATCAACCAGAAAGCCAAGGGTCACCCTAAACACAAATGAAGGCACCACACCCCTTTTCTTGCTTTCTGTATATCAGCTGCACTTTATACAGGCTAGACTCACTATCGAGATTCAATTTGCTATGCAGAGGTGATGGCTGTGGCCATATCCTTTCACCTATGCTATCGATTGTTCAGCTGTCGATAGTTTAGCAAACTATCGTCTAGAGAACGTCGAGCAATTAGGGAAAGCGCCCTCGACGCGTCCATCGGCCCGCGATAAGCCAGCGGTATGCACAGCAGATCGGGCTAGATACGGGGCGTTCTAGGCGCTTATTCGTTTGTGAAGCAGCGGCCTCATTTTGGCGTTCAGCAAGTTCTTGGCTCACTTGATTGTGAGAAGATTGAAGTGAGAAAATTGAAGTGAGAAAATTGATCGGAGTATAGCTATGGATGCAACGCAACAGACGCTGCGATATGCCGTTGTTGGCCTTGGCGCTGGCATTCTCAGTGCCCATTTACCCGCCCTGCAACAGCGTGAGACGGTCACAGTTGTTGGGGGATCGGATGTTAATGCAGCAGTTGGCGCAGCACGCGCCGAAACGTTGGGCTGTCCATTTTTCACGGACCATCGCGAACTATTGGCCGTCACCCAACCAGATGTTACAGTGATTCTCACACCGCATCCTTTTCACGCCGCCATTGCCATTGATGCCCTCAATGCCGGTAGTCACGTCTTGGTAGAGAAACCCATGGCGGTTCAGGTCAAAGAAGCAGATGCCATGATCGCCGCCGCCGAGCAACAGCAGCGCGTGCTAGCGATCAATTTTCAACAACGCTTCCGTCCCGAAGTGGAAGCCGCCTATGCGCTGATCCAGCGCGGACAATTGGGCGAAATCCAACGGGTGACCCAAGTAGAGCCGTGGTTGCGCACAGCCGCCTACTACCAAAGCGCGGGTTGGCGCGGCACGTGGCGGGGCGAAGGCGGCGGGGTGCTCATGAATCAAGCACCCCACAGTCTAGACCTGTTGTGTCACTTGGCCGGCATGCCCACGCGCGTAGTCGCCTGGAATCGCACGGTGCGTCACCAAATTGAGGTCGAAGATACCGCCATGGCCATGCTCGAATGGGACAACGGCGCCCTCGGGACAATCTTCTTTAGCACCGCCGAAGCAGGACCGCGCCGCATTGAAATCGTCGGCACCGGCGGGATCCTCACCATTCACGAGGATGGCACCTTACGCTTGCAACGGTATGAGCCGGAGTTGCGCGAGCACATCATCCACTCGCCGGAACGCTTTGCCGCGCCAGCCATCGTCGATACGCCCGTGGCGCTGCCAAGTGGGTTGGGCAAACATAGCGAAGTCTATGCTGATCTGCAGAAGGCGATCCAAACGGGCACGCCCGTACGCGCCGACGGGCCACAGGGCCGGATGTCGCTGGAACTTGCCAATGCAATTATTTACTCAAGCTACAGCGGCAACGCCGTCGAGCTACCCTTGGATCGGGCCGCCTACGCTGATCTCTTAGCCGAGTTGCAAGCCGGAACCCGTACCTAACCCACGCCAAGGTAGAAAGGAAAACCAGCAATGCGTCAGGCTCGCTTTACCCTCAGTGCCTTTGGCGATGAGATTGCCCCAGAACTGACCACGCAGTTGACCGTCTTGCGCGATCTTCAGATCGGCTATCTGGAGTTGCGGGGCGTGTGGGGCAAAAATGTGCTTACGTTGAGTGATGCCGAAGCACGGCGTGTACAACAGGAGTGTGCGGACTTTGGCATCCGTGTCAGCGCCATTGGCAGCCCCATCGGCAAGTCGCCCTTGCGCGATCCGATCGCGCAAGAAGTCGCCAATCTAGAGCGGCTCATTGCCATTGGCACGCTTGTCGGCACGCAGCGGGTACGGATCTTTTCGTTTTATCCACCCGACCAGCAGCGCAATGACCATTATGATCAACATGTCGATGAAGTCGTGGCGCGGCTGGAACGTTTGGCAGCCGTCGCCCAAGCCGCAGGTATACAGCTATTGTTGGAAAATGAAAAGCATATTGTCGGCGATACCATTGCCCGCTGTCACACCTTGTTGACGCGGGTTAATAGCCCGGCCTTGGTCTTTGCCTGGGACCCGGCGAACTTTGTTCAAGTGGGCGAGGAGCAGATTACGGAACGAGCCTGGCCGCAGTTGGGGCCATACACGGGCTATGTCCATATCAAGGATAGCCTACGGAGCGACGGCACCGTGCGCCCAGCGGGGCAGGGCGATGGGCAGGTCGGGTTGCTGCTTGGGAAACTACGCGAGGCGGGCTACCAAGGCTTCTTGGCCCTGGAACCCCATTTGGTTGTCGCTGGACATAGTAGCGGCTTTAGCGGCCCTGCTGGCATGCAAATTGCCACCGAAGCGCTACGGAACTTGATGCAGGCCCAGGGCTGTGTGGAAGAACACTAAACAGCCATAGGGGAGGGTGATTTGTGGAGTGTAAAAGACGAATCACATTCCACAAATCACTTTTTATTTGCGCGGAAGCTGTTGCAAAAGGATAGACGACCCGTGTACAGGCCACGTTTTCAAACCGTTGCCTAGCCCTTGGCCTCTTGCTTGACGTGACCATTGGCCGTCGTGCGGGTCAGCACGGGGTTATCTGAGCCCACTTTATCCATGGGAATATCTTTGCGCCAGCGCGAATCAGTGATGATCTTATCGAGATTACAGCGATCTTTGTAGCGGGTTGCCACCTCGATCACCTCGGCCAACAAGCCCTCACCTAGCTTAATTGGATTCAAACCCAACGCCATAAAGTTATCATTGCGCACGATCAGTTCATTGTCGAGCGCCTCGGTGCGCGGGTTGACATAGTAGCGGATTTCCGCGCCCGTCAGGCTCGCGACCAAATCGGCCAATTGATGGACGCGGTGGGTTTCGGTCATCTGGTTAAAGATCTTCACCCGTTCGCCTGGTTGAGGAGGATTGCTAATCGCTAGCGAGATACATTGCACAGTGTTGCGGATGTGGATGAAGGCGCGGGTTTGGCCGCCACTGCCATAGATCGTCAGCGGGTGCCCGACCGCGGCTTCCACCAAGAAGCGATTGAGCACCGTGCCATAGTCGCCTTCGTAGTCAAAGCGATTGACTAGCGCCGGATGCAGCAAGGTTTCGTCGGTGTTGGTGCCCCAGACGACGCCTTGGTGAAGGTCGGTAATGCGCACGCCGTCATTGCGATTATAGTAGTAGAAGAGCAGCGCGTCCAACGTTTTAGTCATGTGGTAGATGCTGCCGGGGTGGGGCGGGTAGGGAATCTCGATCTCGTGATCGTTCCCCTTAATATCGACCTTGACCGTCAGATAACCCTCGGGAATCGTCATCCCAGCGGTGCCATAGCCATAGACCCCCATGGTGCCTAAGTGGACCAAGTGGACATCCACCCCAGCCTCGACAATCGCGCAGAGCACATTGTGGGTGCCATTGATATTGTTATCCACCGTATAGCGCTTGTGCTTAGGGGATTTCATGGAATAGGGGGCGGCGCGTTGTTCGGCAAAATGGACCATCGCCTTGGGCTTAACAGCCGCAATAAGATCGCGCAGATCATTGTAGTCTTCGGCCACATTCAAATTGACGAAGTTGATGGTTTTTCCCGTCACTTCCTTCCACGCGGCCAAGCGGTTCTCAATCGTCTCGATGGGGGTTAACGATTGGCAGCCTAATTCAACGTCGATCTTCCGCCGCGATAGATTATCGACAATGGTTACATCATACCCTTCATTCGATAGGCGCAAACTGGTAGGCCATCCACAAAAGCCGTCTCCACCGAGCACTATCACTTTGCCCTTCGTTGTCATTACAATTTCTCCTTTTGACTATGCATGTTCGATCAATACAACGGATATAGATTCATTTTGGTGTGCATCCGCTTGGTGCGGGTACCAGAAAAGCGTTGGGAGCAACTGGGTTGCCCATGCCAACAGAGGATCTCACCAACTTGAAATAAACATAGTAAATCAGATAACCCTTATCATCTAGCCTATTACGCACTTGGACACAAATGGTTGCACCAAAGCGCGCCGCACAACCCGCGGCCAGCTCGAAACTTCCTATAAATCATGGCATGTTCAAGCATAAACGACGCGCTACCATTTAACAAAATGATAACCTTAGCTTGTCATACAGAATTGCATTCTGTTGCTACATTGGCGTAACATACATAGGAAAAAATAGATCTAACCTTAGCTAGGCAGTACGCAGTCGGTTCGTACGCGCAAAGCGCGGTCAGATTGTTCCAAATTTGACCGCGCGGGAACGACGTAAGTCCTATGGGGATTGATAAACTTGCCTACGGCCAAGTTCTGGTACGAGCGAAACACACGGGAAAAGGGTTTACAAACCGGTAAGGGAACGCTATGGAACAAGAAAGACCGATGAGAATTGCCGTTTTTACGGAGACATTTTTACCCAAGATCGATGGCATTGTCAGCATTCTCTGTTTGATGTTACAACGCCTACAAGAGCAAGGCCATGAAGTCATTCTCTTTGGCCCCAAAGGCGCGCCGAGCGAATATGCTGGCGCCGAAGTGGTTGGCGTAGAAGGGTTGCCGCTGCCCTTCTACCCCGAATTACGGATCAATATCCCGCGACAGTTCGTCTGGGAACGGGTCCAGGCTTTCCAACCGGATCTGATCCATATGGTCAATCCGGTTGTCCTAGGGCCTTTTGGCCTTTCCTATGCGCGCAAATTGGCGGTGCCGACGGTGGCCTCGTTTCACACCGATCTGCCCCGCTATGCCCATTATTATGGC
Source organism: Caldilineaceae bacterium (assembly GCA_019637645.1). The sequence goes on along the minus strand of JAHBVH010000063.1, from coordinate 19,137 downwards.
GTCGGGTTTGCAGCCCCCGCCGTTTGGAGCTACCTGCGCAGCATCCACAACCAGGCCGATGTCAACCTCTGCCCCTCCAGCGCCATTCGCGATGATCTGCGCCGCCACGGCTTTCGGCGTGTCCGCTGGTGGAAACGTGGGATCGACACCGAACTCTTCCAACCAGGCCCGCGCGACGAAGCCATGCGCAGCCGGTTGACGGATGGGCATCCTGACGATTTTCTGGTGATTAACGTCGGTCGCCAATCCCCCGAAAAAGGCTTAAAAGAGATCCGCGATCATCTCTTTAACGAACCAGGGGTGCGCATGGCCTTTGTGGGTGGTGGGCCTAGCCATGAGCAGTTGCGCGAGCACTACCAAGGGACGCCCACCGTCTTTCCAGGCTATCTGCGCGGGGCCGATCTCGTTGCGGCCTATCGTTCAGCCGATGCCTTTATCTTTCCTTCCACCACCGAAACCTTTGGGTTGGTGGCGCTAGAGGCCATGGCCTGTCGTCTGCCGGTGATTGCGGCCAAAGCTGGTGGGGTGGTCGATACGGTTGTCGATGGCGAAAATGGCTTTTTCTATGAGCCATCACGGCTAGAACAGATCACTGATCGGATCCGGCGGCTGCGCACCAACCCCCAATTGCGCGAACAGATGGCCGACAATGGCGTAAGACATGCCCAAGGACGCTCCTGGCGCGCCACCATGGATCAATTGGTCGATTATTATCGGATTGCCGCACGCGTGTTCCGGCGCGGTCGCCAACGGTTGGCGGTCAACCCCACGTAACCCCACAGACACCTTACAGACAACCCATATCAAAGTCGCGCCGGGGAAGCTGCTTTTACACGAGAACGATTGGGCGACTTTGAAGGGGTTTATCGATTCTAGAGGGTACGCAGTTGATCGGCGTGACCAGAGACCTGATCGGTTTTCCAAACCGGTCAGGTCTTGTCCAACTGCGTAACTTCTATATTAGTTGAGTCTTGTTACCAATGGTGGTCAGGTTTGCGAAACCTGACCACCTGCGATGCGCGCCTTAGCGGATGAACGACGCGTGGGCGAACAGTCACAGGAGTACGTTGAACAGAACAGAGGGTAAACAAGAGCCGAGGCGTTTTACACCTTGCTTAAGCTACACAACGCGCCGTTCATAAATCTCCTCCACCCCATCTTCTTCATCCAGTTGTGAACCGATTTTGACGAAGCCAAAATGGGCGGCAATGCGCAAGGAAGGTTGATTCTCGGGGCTGATCGAAAGAATGAAACGGGCCACGCCCTGCTGTTGCGCCCAGGCCATTAGCGCCGCGCAAGACGAAATTTACCTGCCAGTCATTCAAACGGGCGTCATCGCAGCAACGCCGCCCCCACCCCCTGTCGCAATCGCTGTGCCAGCGCGACCCGCCACGGCAACGGCTCCCGCGGCCTTACCCGCTGGCGGTGAAGCATTCTTTCCCCTCTGCAATACCGTTACGATCAGTGGCACCGTCACAGCCACCGGCAGCATTGGCAGCATGCACCAAGCCGAGAGCTGTGCGGCCTGGGCAGCGGGAGAGGATAGCCCCGCATTCTAGAGTTGCCCTTTATCGTCGGTGCCGGAGAGAGCAAGATCACAGTAGCGCTGACCAGGATCGGCGCCTACACTGGCTCCGGCACCGACGAACTAGTGGCCCAAACCAGCAACGGCATGCCCGACGCGTTCCCGGCTATTCAAGTCGCAGGCCGCGCCTTTTCTAATGGCGAAGGCTCCACCGCGGTTGTCACGGTAGCCACCAATGGCTCTGGCACGATTACCGCCACCAATCTGGTGGAGATTGCCTCGATCCAGGTGACGACCCCCGATCCTAATGCCCGGATTGATTTTGCTATGCGTTGGCAGTGTGCCGATTCATAAGGCGTGGGTTTCTTCTTGATCCATCCCGGTGTCACCGTCGAGCTGCGCAATCTGATTTTGTTACAGGGCGGTGACAGCGCCGCTAGAAAGGTGTTGTATGCGGATTTGTTTTCATCCGCGTCTATCCACGTCTCAACGCTTGTCAAAAGAGCATGGTAAGCAACCACCAAAGCAAGGCAGCGACACCGATGGCAAGTAGACCCACGAAAAGATAGGCGAGCTGAAACATCCGTTGAAAGAGGCCCGTATCATTGCGGTGAGGAAATGGCGTATCCTGGGGAACGGGCACAGCAAGAAAGCGGCACAGCGGTTCCCATCCTTCTTTGACATCATAGACCAACAACCGCTCCGGCGGGACATAGGCTTGGACGGCGGCATTGTGCTGGTTGAAGAGAGCAATGGCATGGCAGCGATCCAGAAAACGTCCGCCAAAGTTGCCTTGCCAAACCAGGCGATCATTCATCGCCATAAAGCGCTGCATGGGCGGGAAGAGGGCGCGGATCAAGCGCATGACCGGTTTGTGGTACATGGCATAGATGGTGTTGTGACAACTATCGTACCACTTATCGGGGTCGCGCACGGTTAATAAGACCTTGGCATCTGGGTAGTGCGCCATCAACTGTTGATAGAAGTTACAAGCGGGCCAATCGACCGTGGCTTGATACCCGGCAAAGAGTTGATCCCAATCGACCGGCTTGCCCGCCATGGCATCTGTCCAAGGCTGGACATGGGCCGGATGTTTGATCACCTCTTGCATGTGGTAGCACTGGGTAAAACCGAGCTGCTCCAACGCAGCTTTGATGGAAGTGGTGCCGGTGCGCCCAAAACCAGCGCCAATCACGTTGAGGGTCATTGAGGTGTGGCTCCTAATAGCCTATTGGTTGAGCAATGCGCCGCCATTGTCGGCAAAGGGGCGGTGATCAGCCAAACCTGACTGGTTTTGAGAAACCGGTCAGGTTTGGCTTCGTGTCATTTCTGCTTCTGCGCCGTTTGACGCACCGGGTCGCTTGCCACATCAAACACCACTTTGGCAACGGTGGGCGGGTGGAGCAACATGTTGGCATAGTTCGCATTCGCCATGGGGCAGGCACATTCTTTGCGTTTGATACTGCCGCGCAATTGCTCCATAGCCTGACTGCGCCAGAGGGGCGTAATGTCATAGTTGTGGTCGCGCAGATTACCAACCGACTCGGCGCGGATACAGCAGCTCCAGAGGTCGCCGTTAGGCGCAATGTGGGCGCTGGCCCACCCGGCATAGCAAGGGATCACCTGATCACGCTCGTGCAGCACGCGTTTGGCGAGCTGATAATATTGGGCGCGGAAGGCTTGGGTAAAGCGGGCAATGCCTTTGGCGGGCGCTTGTTTGGCCTGTTGGCTCAGAAAATCGGCAATCGGATCGTAGTCCGCTGGCTGGGGCGTAATGCCCCAGCCCACCGTATCTAGCTCAACTCGTTCCTCGGCCACTTCGGTGATGTAACTATCGGGCTCGAGAAACTTTAGCCCCTCCTGGATCGCCTGAAAGCGGTGGGCGTTAAAGCGACTGATCACCGTATGGATGGTGAGGACGAGATTTTTGTGGGTCTTTTGTAATTCCTTTAACCGCCGCCACGTCTCCATGGAGAGTTTCCAATTGCCCTCTACACCGCGGATGTCATCGTGTTCCGCGCCGATGCCGTCCAGGCTGAGGTTGATCCCAATGCTGCTGGTCGGGCATTCGCGACACATGCGCTCGGTCATGGTCAGGACCCGCTCGGTCAACATGCCGTTGGTCGGAATGGTGATCACTTCGGGTTTGCAGTGCTGATAGGCGCTAATGACGAGATCATCTAAGTCATTACGCAAAAAGGGTTCGCCGCCGGTGAAGGTCATATAAAAGGGCGATTGGCCCAAGCTGGCAAAGACCTTATCCCACTCGGCCACGGTCAGATCGTCATTGGGCTTGCGCCAAACATCGCAAGTGCGACATTTGCTGTTACAGCGAAAGCTAATACTGATCACAATGGAAAAAGGCTTGATCGCGGGCCAGCCAAAGGTACGAAAAGCCCAGTAGAGGGGTAGTTTGGGAATGAGTCCAAGCATTTTTTCGTCAATTACCTATGTTGAAACAGGTTATCTATAGCGAGCCCTTCAGTTGGGCAGCAGGTAACGCTTATGTATCGCCACTAACAACAATAACTCTTGTATCAAGAATTTCCTCGCCCTCTATTATACCAAACTTAACCAAAACCGAGAGGCTCGTTATAGTCAGCCATTGCTCAAAGGGCCAACCCTTTCACTTTCTGCACAATGGCCTCAAGTTGGGGCATGGCCTGACGAAAGCGGGTGTAAAGCCGCGCGGGGGAATGGCTAAATTCTTCGACCATGGCGGCACGCACGCTTTCATCGGTTTTCCACGCATAGATTTCTTGGACGAAGGGTGCTTCCAGGGGCAGATGATGCGCATAGAAGGCTAGCACATCGGCCTTTTTATAAAGAAAGGTACCGGTTGTAGCGTAACTTTTGGCCGCCACCGCGTTCCGTAGCGCGCGTACCGCCTGTTGCACCCACTGAATCTGACCGCTCTTGGCTAACTTAAATTGATCAAAAGCGTCCGGGGTTAGGCAGGCATAAAGCCGCGGGCTGAGCTTGTCAAGAAACTGGACCGTGTACTGCTGCGCCAAAACGGGGAAGAACCGCCCCGCTAGGTGTGCTCGCGCTTGTTGCAGAAAGCCGGTTGGATCGTAGAGCAGATTGCTTTGCAACAGGATCGAATGTTCAAACGACGGATGGTCGGCCAAGCGCGTCAATTCATAGGCTGCATATCGTTGATCGACAAAGCCAAACTCGATATTGGCGGGTAGCATCGCCGAGATGTTGGCCATCGCTTGCTCATTGAAGCGCCACCACGGATAATCCTGACGGGGCAGCGGCGGGTGGTAGCGGGCAAAGTCGGCATACAGGGGCGGTCCTTGATCATCCGCGACGCCCAAGTTCACCAAATAGGCCATCGGTGACGTCACATAAAGGCGCGTGTCAATGTCCGACGTCGGAACCGCTTCGCCTTTGGCAAAGGAACCAATTTCCAACATCCCAATCACTTGGGTCGCGCTGCCAAAGGCCGCCTCGATCAGCGCTACATAACGCTTGAGTTTGGCGGGATTGGTAGCTAGTTCAGAATGTTCTGGTGAAAAGTCAGCGTACATGTGGTCAAAGAAAAAGCAACCCGCCCCACAGGCGTGGTAGCGGGTTGGCGAGTCGGTGATCCGTTGTCGTCAACGCGGCCTTAGGCCACGGCTTTGGCGGTTTCCGATTGGGGCTTGGGTGCTTGCTGATCTTTCGCACCGACAAAAAAGCGCTTAAACTGCCCAATCGTGCCGGGGATGTTGACCCAATTATCCTTCATCATCGCCTTTTCCAGCACCCGCTCGGGGCGATAGAGATAGAAACGGCGATAGGCTTCGCGCCACTTTTTTAGGACTAGTTCTGGGTCATATTTGCCATCATTCATCTTAAAGCGCGATTTCTGTTCGTGGATGGCAAAGTCGGTCCAGTTATCGGCGAAAACTTCGCCGCCCTCGACGATCTGATCGTACATGACGGTGCCGGGGAAGGGGGCCGCTAACATAAAGTTCGCCAACTTGGGATCGAGTTCGAGCGCCAGTTGGATCGTCTTTTCCATGGTCTCTTCAGTGTCGCCGGGCATGCCAAAGATGAAAAAGCCCATGGTTTGTAGGCCAGCGGCCTTGGCATTTTTAAAGGCGGAGCGCACTTGATCCAACGTTTGCCCTTTGCGGATCACATTGCGCAACATTTTCTCGTCGCCATTTTCCACACCAAAGCCCACGCGCTTACAGCCAGCCGCTTTCATCAGCTGGAAAAGCTCCAGGTCGGTATGGTTGACCTTCATCCCATGCACGGTCGTCCACGGCACCGTATTTAAACCCTCTTCGACCAAGCGGCGACAAAGTTCCTTGGCCCGCGGCATCTTTAGATTCCAAATATCATCGGTGACGCCGATCTCCGTGGCCCCCAAGCCGTTCACCAACCACTTCCACTCGGCCACGACGCTTTCCACCGAACGGGCGCGCCAGGTGTCACCTGTCACCGGTTTCGAGCAGAAGGTACATTTGTAGGGGCAGCCCCGGCTGGTCAGAATGGTAAAGCTGCGGGCATGGCGATCCAGCCCATCGGTCAGGGGCTGCAAATTGGTATAGCGGTCAATCTTAAAGAGATCATGTGCGGGGAAGGGCAGCGCATCGAGATCCGGAATCATGGGGCTTTCAATGCTGGAAACAATCTCTTCGCCCTTGCGGAAGTGAATCCCGGGCAGCACGTCCGGTTGGCGGCCAGCCTCGAGGGTATTGACCAATTCGAGCAAGGCATATTCAGCCTCGCCCTTAAAGACATAGTCCACATATTGGTTATGGGGCGGCTGCAACGACTCGAAAGGCATGATCGTCAGGTGAGGCCCACCCAAAACGGTGATCAACCCACGCTTCTTGGCTAACTGTGCCATGGCCCAAGCATCGGCAATCAAGGGGGTGGTGGCCGTAACTCCGATGAGATGATAGGGCTTGCCTTGGGCAGCGGCCAAGTCCATATAGTAGTCAACGCCGACATCTTCGATCGCGGCGTCGTAGATCATGCATTCATGGCCGCCTTCGCGCAATACAGCGGCAAGATAGCCGAGGCCCAAGGGGATATGTTTACGCTCACTCCATACTTTAGCTTCTGGACTGGCAAGAATAATACGCATAGAATCGATCCTTTAGTACGTGTTCGTACCAAGCAGCAGTGGACAGGAGGGCAGAGGGACAGTATTTCAGTAGAACAGCAAAGTCGGTAGACAAATTCTGTCTCACTGTCCCACTGAAATACATAACCGACTAGATCGCGCCTTCGGCCTCGACGGCCTTGCGCAGCGCCGTCTTCTCCTTCTTGGGAACAAAGGTGCGCATGGCAATGCGGGCATTGCGCGGCAGATTGATCCAGAAGTCCTTGGTCTTGAGCCGGCGGAGAATCGGGGAAGGGCGCAGGTAGAATTGGCGGTAAGCTTTGCGATACATCTCTTCGACTAGTTCCGCGGTCATCTCGCCCATTTCGTAGCGTGCTTGTTGTTCAAAGAAGACATAATCTTCCCAGTCGTTGATCAAGAAACGACCTTGGCGTTTGACAATTTCATAGACCTTGGTGCCGGGATAAGGCGTCATCATCGAGAAGTTGGCAATGACTGGATCGAGTTCAATGGCGAAATCGATGGTGCGCTGCATCGTTTCGCGCGTATCACCAGGCAAGCCGATAATGAAGAAGCCGATGGTTTCTAGCCCAATCTCTTTGGCGTTCTTAAAGGCTTGGCGAATGGTCTCCATGTCGATCTTCTTGTCAATGCTCTTCATGATCTCCAGATCGCCCGTTTCCACGCCAAAGGCGGTGCGCTTGAGCCCCGCGGTTTTGAGCAAGGAGAGCAGTTCTTTGCTGGCAAGGTTGGCGCGAATCCCATTGACAAAGATCCACGGCACATGATTGAGGTTGTTCTCGATCACCAAATGGGCCAGCTCTTCCAACCGCTTGATGCGAATGTTGGCGCTGTCATCGAGAATCCCGATCTCTTGGGCATCAAAATCTTCGACCAGATGCCGCCACTCGGCCAAGACATTCTCTGGGCTGCGGCTGCGCCACTTGATGGGCATAATACTTTGGCTGCAAAAGGTGCAGCGATAGGGACAGCCACGGCTGGTCATGATGCTAAAGCTGCGCGCTCCATCAATATGATCAGTCGCCGGTTGCAAGTTGGTGTAACGATCCATTTTAAAGTAGTGATAGGCCGGCCACGGCAAGCTATCGAGATCGGCAATCGAAGGCCGATCGAGCGCATTGTGGATCTGACCATCGCTCGTCTTATAGGTAATGCCCAAACAATCTTTGAAGACTTCATTTTCGGGGTGCAAGAAGGCTTCGGAATGAAACTCAGGCTGATCTTTCAGATAGGCTTCCAAACGGTTGCAGACGTCGATCCAGGTATCTTCACCTTCGCCCCGCACGACAATATCCACAAAAGGCTTCTCACAGCTCTCTTCGGGCAAGACGCTGACGTGCGGTCCACCCAAGACGATGGGACAATCGTGCACTTCCCGAATGGCGCGCGCCGTGCGCCAAGCTTGTTTGACCTGCGGCGTATTGGCTGTAATGCCGACAATGTGGGGGCGAAATTCTTGGATGAATTCGCTAACCGATTGTTTTTCCACATCACAGTCAAAGATCACCACCTCGTCGCCACGCTTTTCACTGACAGCAGCCAAATAGGCCAACCCCAAATGGGGGGCCGTGCGGGTGTCAATGGGGAGGCGGAACCGGGGGTTGATGAGTGCTACGCGCATAAAATTAGTCCTCCTAGATGATACCGTGGGCGGTTATGTAGCAACAGAAGCGCTCAATACCGAATCCCGCAATCACCCCGTCGCGCCGAGGGTGGGGCCATGAGGAGACTCGCTATTGTTATCCTGTGAACTTGCGCAAGCAAAGCGTTTCGCCAGAGAGAGCTGACTGTTTTTTTTAACCGGTCAGCTCTGGTAGTGCGTAAGTCCTAATCCTGTGAACAGCCGCTATCGGTATGACAACAGGTATTAATAGCGCGCATTGTACCACAGGCGTTCGGCAAGCTCAAATTTTTATGAAGGATTTTATAAAATTTATGGTACAGCGGAAGTAGGCCCCAACGGCATGGTAGAACGCTAGTCGATCACGTCATCAATCACCTGTTGCAGCAGCGCAGCATCGAGATCTTTCTTATCGAGAAAGGCCGTTGCCCCAGCTTCTAAACCCTGGCGGTGAAATTCGCGGTCGGGATAGGCGCTGATGAGAACGACCCGCATGGTGGATAGCAGCACCTTGATCCGTTGCGTGCAGCGAATGCCACTTTCATCACCCAAGACCACATCAACGAAGGCAAGGTGGGGGGCCACGCGCGTCACCAATTCTATCGCGCTGGCCGTATTCTCGGCTTCGTAGATGACGGCCGTCGGACAAGCTTTGGCGACCATACGCCGTAGTTGATAACGATAGCGGCGATTATCATCGACGAGCAAGACCACAATCTCTTGCGCCACGGGCAGCTCCGGTTCAGCAACCGGCTGGATGGCTGTGGCCGCCCGCATTCCCAAGAGTTCGGGATGCTGATGGAGATAGTGAACCGCCTCTAAGCGGCTTTGCACCCCAAGCTGGCGGTAGAGACGGGTCAGGTGATTTTCAACGGTTTTGACACTAAGGCCGGTTTGGCGGGCAATCGTTTGGTTATCCAGCCCCTCTTGCAACAAACGCAGAATCTCGATCTGGCGCGAGGTCAATGTCGCTTGACCAGTTTGGTGGGTATAGGCCACCAACTTGTGGACGAGCCGACTCGAAAGCCACTTTTCCCCCGCCACCACCCGTTCGACGGCCAAGCGCAGATCGCTGAGCGGCTGATCTTTGAGGTGATAGCCATTGACACCAGCACCTAGCAAGCCTTGCACATAGACATCATCGTCATAGGCGCTGACCACCAGGATCTTTAAGGCAGGGTAGAGCATCCGAATCCGCCGAATGGATGGGATCGGTTCAAAATCCGGCATCGTGACATCAAGCAGCAGCAGATCGACCGGCGTTGCCGCCAACGTCTCGGCCAAGGCGCGACCATTACTCACCTCGGCCACAATCACCAGATAAGTCAGGCTTGTCAGCGCATTGCGCAAGCCAGCGCGTACCACGGCATGGTCATCAGCTAATAATGTACGTATACTCTGCATATACAGGCCCTAGACGTTGCGTGCACCGCTACCGATAAAAAGTTGGGCACACCGATTTACGCGGAGCCACGCTGATTTTTCTTCATCCGCGTCCCGCCGCGCAAATCGGCGTTCGCGCGATCATCAGCATTATAGCATAGGCGCTAACCATGATCCAACCACGACAACAATCCCCTTGGCTAGGGGGAAATCCCCTAAGCAAGCTGGGGGGAATTTCGGCATAGACAAGGGGAGGAGAGGGGTCAATCCCCAACAAATACCTGCTATACTGAAGGTACTTGCCGGTAAAGGCAGTACCCATGCTCCTCGACCCAATTAGTATTAATATAGGTATCGAGCGCTTCATGCGCAGCAAGGTGAGGTAGCCCTCTGTAGGCTGTTCGCGCCTAGCTCTGTACTTGCCTCTGCCGGATAAAGGTCAGGCTCATCGCGCTTCCCAAAGAGCGGTCGGATCCATTGATTCGATGCTCGCTACGGCGGCGAGTTCTGCGCCACCCTACCACTGTTGTATCAATTAGGAGAAATAAGTATGAAAAAGAAGAGTTTGTCGATGCTGCTCATGGCGGCCTTGATGGTCGCGGCTATGCTCCTGGCAGCTTGTACGCCGACCACATCCACCGGTGTCCCGGCGTCCGATAGCCAGGCCAATACCGATTCTTCGTTAGCGGTTGGGGTTGTGCTGCCCACCAAAGATGAACCCCGCTGGATCCAAGATGAAACACGCTTCACCGAGGCGCTCCAAGCAGCCGGGTATAAGGTAGAGATTCTCTTTAGCCAAGGCTCCTCAGCCAAGGAGAAAGAAAATGTCGAGGCGTTGGTCACCAAAGGGGTGAAGGTCCTCATTATCTGCCCGCAAGATGGGGCAGCCGCGGCCGCGGCCGCGGAAAGTGCCCACGAAGCAGGGGTCAAGGTCATCTCCTATGATCGGCTGATCCGCGACACCGAAGCCGTTGACTATTATGTCACCTTCGATAGTGTCGCCGTCGGTGCGCAACAGGCTCAATATCTGGTCGATCACGCCCAAGGGACAGGCAACCCGCTCTATCTCTACGCTGGGGCCTCTTCCGACAACAATGCCTTTATCTTCTTTGAAGGCGCGTGGGGCGTCCTCCAACCCAAGATTGCCGATGGCACCTTTGTGGTCAAGAATTCGAGCGAAGCCGTCGCCCTGCAGGACAAGGCCACGCTGACCCGCGACGAAGAGGCCAAGATCATTGGTCAGGTGACCACCAACTGGGATTTCAACACGGCCAAAGGCTTAGCCGAGGCCAACCTCACCGCCGTAGCCGCAACGGATAAGGGCAATGTCTTTATTCTGGCCCCTAATGACGGCACAGCCCGCGCCATTGCCGATGTCTTTGCCACCGACGCCGATGTGACCAGCTATCTGATTACCGGCCAGGATGCCGAGAAAGCTTCGGTGCAGTACATCATCGACGGCAAGCAATCGATGACAGTCTTCAAAGATGTGCGCACCCTCGTCAATGATGCGATCAACGCTGGTGTGGCCCTGCTGGAAGACAAGACCCCAGAAGCTAAGGGTTCCTATAACAATGGCAAGATCGATGTCCCGGCCATTCAATCACCGGTCGTCTCGGTCGATAAAGAGAATGTCCAAGCCGAGTTGATCGACTCTGGCTACTATCAGGCGAGCGATTTCACGGGTCTCCCCTGAACCAACAAAGTCAACCTTGCACGAAACAGCTTTTATCAACCACAAGCATGCACGCTAGCGCTTGACCTCTAGTTGGCGCTGTGGTTGCCACAACCGTCAACGCTAGACCTGTCAGGTTTTGCAAAACCTGACAGGTCTGCCAGTCGCACCGATTCAGCAATCTAGTTTGAGGTTCTATGCCGACACCAATCCTGGAGATGAAACACATAACGAAAGAGTTCCCTGGCGTGAAGGCGCTCAATGATGTGAACTTTCGCGTCCGAACCGGTGAAATTCACTGCCTTGTGGGCGAAAATGGGGCCGGCAAGTCCACGTTAATGAAGGTCCTAAGCGGCGTCTATCCCCATAACACCTACCAAGGCGAGATCGTGCTACACGGTCAAACCCAAAGCTTCCGTGGCATTCGCGATAGCGAACAGGCTGGAATTGCCATCATCTACCAGGAGCTAGCCCTGGTGCCCGAAATGACAGTCTACGAAAATATCTTTCTCGGCCACGAGATCCGCAACGGCTTTATGGTCGATTGGAATGAGACCATTAAGCAAGCCGACGCCATGCTCCAACAGGTGCGCTTGGCCGTCAACCCTGCTACCAAGGTGAAAGATCTGGGGGTGGGTAAACGGCAGCTGATCGAAATTGCCAAAGCGCTCAGCAAAAAAGTGCAACTGCTCATCTTAGATGAACCCACGGCGGCCTTAAATGAGACGGATAGCGAGAATCTTCTCCAACTGCTCCGCACCCTCAGAACCCAGGGGGTGACCTGCATCATGATCTCGCATAAGCTCAAAGAAGTGATCGCAATTGCGGATGCCGTGACCGTCATCCGCGACGGTCAAACCATTTGCACCCTGGACGCGCACACAGACGAAATTTCGGAACCGGTGTTGATCAAACACATGGTCGGGCGTGCGATCGAGAATATCTATCCCAAACGGCAACACCAGCGCTCCGACGAAGTGGTGTTGGAACTACGCCGTTGGCAAGCCTACGACCCAGCCCTGGGCCGCACCATTCTCGAAGATGTTAATCTCCAGGTCAAAAAGGGAGAAGTTGTTGGCATTGCGGGCCTCATGGGTGCCGGCCGCACCGAATTAGCGCTGAGTATTTTTGGGAATCCAGAGCAATATCACCTAACCGGCGAGCTTTGGTTCAAGGGCCAACCACAAACCTTTCATCACCCGCACGATGCCATCGCCGCCGGGCTAGCCTATGTCACCGAAGACCGCAAAGAGTCTGGGCTGATTTTAATGCAAGATGTCAAGCAGAACATTACCCTAGCCAACCTCACGGCCATTGCCGAGAAAGGGGTGATCGACCCCAATGTCGAAGTAGGGGTGGCCAATGGGTATAAAACTTCGCTCAACATCAAAACTCCCAGCATTGAGCAGCGCGTCGGCAACTTAAGCGGTGGAAATCAACAAAAGGTCTGTCTGGGTAAATGGCTCTTTGTCCAGCCCGATGTGCTGATCCTCGACGAACCCACCCGCGGCATTGATGTAGGCGCAAAATATGAAATTTACACTTTCATCACCGAACTGGTGCAACGGGGCATGAGCATTGTGATGATCTCATCTGAATTGCCCGAAGTGCTCGGGATGAGTGACCGCATTTATGTCGTTTCGGCGGGGCGCATCCGGGGCGAACTAGCCATCAGCGAAGCCACGCAAGAAAAAATTATGCAACTCGCGACCCAATGAGGTAGTAGGACAGTGAGGCAGAAGGCAGAAGGCAGAAGACAGTGAGGCAGTGAGGTAGAATTTGTCTACTGACCTACTGTCCCACTATCCAAAGCGGGTCGTTGTTGTACAACCTACCAAGGAGGGGCTATGTCGCTGTTAAACAGCATACGCAAAGTAGTCGGGCAAAATATTCGTGAATATGGCATGTTTATTGCCCTGTTTGTCATCATGATCATCTTTGCCATCACCACCGATGGCATCTTTCTCTCGTCCCGTAACCTTTCCAACCTGTTGAACCAGACCGGCTACATTGCTGTTTTGGCGGTGGGCATGACCTTGGTCATTGTCATTCGGCAGATCGATCTATCGGTTGGCTTTTTGGCGGGGTTTCTGGGGGCGATCGCCGCCATTGCGCTGCAATTCTGGGGCTTGCCGGTCTATGTGGTCATCCCCTTGGTGTTGGGGTTGGGGATCTTGGCGGGGTTACTCACCGCGTTTCCCGTGGCCCAATTGGGCGTGCCATCATTTGTGGCCTCGTTGGCAGGCTGGTTGATCTACCGGGGGGCCATTCTGCTGGTTACCATGGGCACCGGTACGATCATTATCGCGGACACAACCTTTAATGCCCTTGGCAACGACTATATTCCGGATCTCCCCGACCTGGGCTTTTGGCCCGGTGTCCACAAATTAACTCTGCTACTAGGGCTCGTGGGCATTCTATGGTATATAATGAACGAAATACGCAGCCGGCGCAAGAAGCAAACCTATCACTTTGAGGTGCTACCAAGCGAGCTTTTTATCTTACAACTAGGCTTGGTCGCGGCCCTCATCGGGGGCATTACCTGGATCTTAGCGGGCTATAATGGCCTATCGTGGACGGTTGTGATTATGTTGGTGGTCGTTGCCATCTACCACTTTATCACCACGCAAACGGTCCTTGGCCGCCACATCTATGCCGTTGGGGGCAACCCCGAAGCAGCCGAACTAAGCGGGATTCATGTCAAGCAGGTGATCTACATGGTCTTTGGCTCCATGGGCATGCTATCGGCCCTTTCTGGGATCTTATTTGCCGCCCGTCTAAAATCGGCCACGACCACGGCAGGGACCCTCTTTGAGCTTGATGCCATTGCTGCGGCGTATGTAGGTGGTGTTTCCGCAGCCGGTGGGGTGGGGAAGGTGGTCGGCTCCATTGTCGGGGCGTTGGTCATGACTTCGCTGACCAATGGAATGAACCTCATGGGGATTGATATCTCGGTTCAATACATCGTGCGTGGAGCCGTGTTGGCGGGGGCCGTTATTTTTGATGTCACCACTCGCAACCGCGGCAAGTAGCTACCGAGTAGGGAAGGGTTGGGATGCACCGAGGAAGAGGCGTGGTCATTTTGCTGCTGGCGCTCCTGGTGCTGGGGTTGCTTTACAGCACCAGCCAGCGCACGCCAGTCGTGTCATCACCAGAAACCCCACCAGCCCAGGGCCAACTAGCGGTAACGGAGGGTAGCATTGCCATCCTCTTGCCGGGCAGCGCCTCCTCGGCGCGTTGGGAAATGGACGACCGCCGCTTTTTAAGCCAAGCTTTTACAACGGCGGGGATACCCTTTGCCATCTTCAACGCCGAAGGCGATGCCCGCACCCAGCAAACGCAGGCCGAACAGGCGATTACCAATGGCGCCAAGGTGCTGCTCTTGGTCAATCTGGATAGTGGCAGTGGGGCCGCGATCATCGCGGCGGCCCATGCCAGTGGGGTGAAAGTGATCGACTATGACCGCCTAACCATCGAAGGCCCTGGCGCGGATATTTACATCAGCTTTGATAATTTCGCGGTTGGGCGCTTAATGGGCGAGACGCTAGCGCCTTTGATTGCGGCTCTCCCGGTTGCCACGCCACGCATTGTGCAGCTCAATGGCTCACCGACCGATTACAATGCCACCCTCGTGCGAACCGGCTATATGAGCATCGCCAGCCCCTATTATGCGCGTGGGGCGTGGCACTTAGTCGCCGATCAAGCTGTGCCCGAATGGGATAATCAACGGGCCTTGCTCCTTTATGAACAGATTCTCACCGCCGCGGGCAATCAGGTTGATGCGACCTTTGCCGCCAACGATGGCCTAGCCAATTCGGTAATTGCCGCCCGCAAAAGTCAGGGCTTGCCCCCGATTCCCATTAGTGGTCAGGATGCAACCGTGGGCGGCATCCAAAACATCCTCACCGGCTGGCAGGCCATGACAGTCTATAAGCCAATTCAACGGGAAGCAGAAATCGCCGTCACGGTCGCCGTTGGCTTGTTACAGGGGGCCGACGCGGCAACCTTCACCACTGAAACGATCAACAATGGTCAACGCGACCTACCTTACATTCGGTTACTGCCCATTGCTGTCACCAAAGAAAATATTGCCGCAACAGTGATTGCGGACGGCTTCCGCACCTGGGAAGAAATTTGTGTCGGGGATTTTGCCGCCTACTGTCCACCTGTTCGCTAAAGGCTAAAGTAACAGCCATGCCGGGGACGTTGTCATCCGCCGAGGTGCCTTGTCATCCGGCAGAGCCCGCACGTACTTAGACTAGACCTGACAGGTTTTCCAAACCTGTCAGGTCTCTAGTTACCCAGCCAACTGCGTAACTCCTAACTCAATTAACCGCGAGGAAACTTTGGATTCTGAACGCATGCGTCCAGCGCCGCCGCTAGCCAGTGCTCCACCGGCTCCTTCGGTGGGTGAATATCTGCAAAACTATGGTCGGCGTCTGCGCAGTGGTGACTGGGGGGCGCTCCCGACCATTGGGGGGTTATTACTCATTGCGCTGATTTTTCAATCGCAAAATGCGAACTTTCTCACGGCCCGCAACTTTGTCAATTTAATTGTCCAAATGGCTGGCATTGCAACCATGGCCTATGGGGTCGTTTTTGTGCTATTGCTCGGCGAGATCGACCTATCGATTGGCTATGTCAGTGCCGTAGCTGCCGTCACGATGACCCTTTTGTTGCAGGCACCAACCGACTGGCCTTGGTTTGCGGCCATCTTGGTCGCGCTCTTGATTGGCGCGGGGATTGGGCTGCTCCACGGGCTGATTGTCACGGCCTTTCAGATCCCCTCGTTTGTCGTCACCTTGGCCGGGCTCTTGGTATGGAATGGCCTCGTCTTGATCATCATTGGTAGCGGTGGGACCATCACCATTCAAAATGGCGTGGTGATTGGGATTGCCAGCTATTTTCTGCCACCGCTTGGCGGCTGGCTCTTGGCGCTGTTGGCAACGGGCGGATTGGTGCTCTATCAACAACAGCGGCGCTGGGCACGCCAGCGGCGGGGCTTGCGCAACGTACCACGGTCGATTGCCACCATACAGCTACTCAGTTGGACACTGCTGGTTCTGGGCACGGTCTATGTAGTGAACCAGGATCGGGGTATCCCGATGGCGGGGGTCATTCTCCTTATTTTGCTCGTTGGCCTCTCCTTTCTCGCCACCCGTACGGCCTTGGGGCGCTACATCTACGCCATTAGCGGCAATAAAGAAGCCGCACGGCGCGCTGGCATCCAGGTCGAACAGGTTCGCGTGATGGTCTTTGTGCTCTCCAGCGTTATGGCCAGCCTCGGTGGCATCATTTTGGCATCCCGGTTGCGCTCGGTGGATACGGCAACGGGTGGGGGTAATCTGCTCTTTAATGCCATTGCCGCCGCGGTGATCGGTGGCACTAGCCTCTTTGGCGGCCGTGGCCAAGTGAGCAGCGCCCTGTTGGGGGCCTTGGTCATTGCCAGCGTCGAAAATGGCATGGGATTGTTGGGGCTCAGTTCCGGGGTTAAGTTTATTATCACTGGCCTTGTGCTTCTCCTCGCGGTGCTGGTCGATACCCTCTCGCGCCGGACACGCACGCCAGCGATAAAAGTATAAAACTGCCAATTGTGCAAGCCCAGTTGTGAAGGAGCCGGAAGATGGAACCGCTCTTAACCATTGTGAATCTAACCAAACAGTTAGGGACGCTTACCGTTCTGCAAGATATCACCTTTACCCTGCACCGCGGCGAGGTGATTGGTCTTGCGGGCCATAGTGATGCTGGGAAGTCGGTTTTGGTGAAGATTCTTGCTGGCTTATCGCCACCGACGAGCGGCAACGTTTACTTTGCCGGCCAAAAATTACGCTGGTCACATACGAGCCAACATACCAGCATTGCGGTGATCCACCAAGAACCGGATCTGGCGGATAACCTCGATATTACGGAAAATATTTTCTTGGGCAACGAAATTGGCTGGTCCCGCTTGGGACGCTGGCTCTTGGTGCCGAATCGCATCGAAATGGATGAGCAAGCCACCCAGATTTTGGCGCAACTGGATGCCCACCTGCCCAATCTCGAAGAAAAGGTGGCGAATCTATCGGGTGAACAGCGCCAACTTGTGGCTATCGCCCAGGCCATGGCTAAACCGGCTCGGCTGATCCTGGTCGATGATCCAGCAGGGCTCATCCGCTATGACTATCAACAGCGGCTGCTGGGCTTGATCCAACGTTGGCAACGCCAGGGCAGTGCTGTGCTCTTTAGTAGCAATAATCTCGAGCATTTGTTGGCTGTAACCGACCGGATTATTATCCTGCGCCGGGGCAGGCAGGTGGCGGTTCATCGCACCGACGAGGCCAGCCGTGAACAGCTTGTGGCCGAGTTGGTAGGGGCCAGCCATGATCAGCTGACCCCCGCGGGGTGGGCACTGGAGAATTACTACCGCGTGCGGGAACAGGCGGACAAATTGCGTTTTCGCCAAACCTTGCTGGAGAAAAATCTGGTGGCACAGGACACGCTCAATCGGCAACTAGTAGAGCAACTTGGGGAACAAGTAGCGGCACTGGCCCAGGTAAACCAAGCGCTTCAAGCCACGCAACGGCGCTTGCTCACCGAGCGCGAGGAGGAGCGCAAGCATCTGGCGCGCGAGCTACACGACCAAGTGATCCAGGATCTACTCAGTGTCAACTATGAGTTGGAGGAGATCGAGACCAATCTTGAAACCGATACCGAAATGCACCCAGAGTTGGGGGCGGAACTTCACCACCTGCGCGCCGAGATCCGCGCCTTGGTGGAGGATGTCCGGCGCATCTGTGGCAACTTACGTCCACCCACTATCGATAGCTTAGGGCTGGGGGCGGCAATTCAATCGTATCTTGTCGATTGGCAGGAACGGACGAATATCCCAGTCCACTTGGAATTAGACCCCAATTTAGGCCGCCTGCCCGAAGCGATTGAGTTATCGATCTTTCGCATTGTCCAAGAGGGGCTAAGCAACATCCGCCGCCATGCCGAGGCCACGCTAGTCGATGTCTATCTCAAGCACACCTCACCACGCACCCTTATGCTCTCCATTGCCGATAATGGGCGGGGTCTGGCCGCGGACTTTGATCTAGCCCACCTTTCCCCAGACGGCCACTATGGGCTGGTTGGCATCAGCGAACGGGTTGCCTTAATGGGCGGTTATCTCAAGATCCAAAACCAAGCCGGACGCGGCGTGATCCTGCGCGCCGAGATTCCCCACCCCCGTGTCGAGCCCGAAGAGACCGCTTGAACGGGGATAGGCGTAGCCCAGCCAGGTGAAACAACGGCTAAGCACCGGCGCGCAACTGGGCAATCTCCGGGGGCGACAGGGTCAGGGTGACCGCGCCCACACTGTCTTGCAAGTGGGCAATGGTGCGGCAGCCAATCACAGGGATAGTCGTGATCGGTTGGCAGGTCAGATAGGCCAGCGCGATTTGGGCGGGTGTTGCCCCATAGGCGTGGGCAAATTGCTGGACCAAAGCGGCGCGGCGGGCATTGGCGGGGTTGCCATAGGCTTGCTGATCACGATCACTTAACCCGGCCATCCCCAGGGCTGCCACTTTGCTAAAAAAGCCACGCGCCTGGGACGTATAGGGCACCACGGCCCAACCCGCCTGTTGATGAAAGGCAAACATTGCCGCGTCCATGGCCGCCAGCCCTGGCATGCCAAAGGCAGCAGCGTTGGGCTGGGCCAAGCTCCACAGCGGTTGATTGGCAACAAAGCCTTGACAGCCATGGGTTGTGGCATAGGCCAAGGCCGCCTGCATACGCGCGGTGCTCCAATTGGAACAGCCAAAGGCGCGCAGCTTGCCCGCCGTCACCGCGGCAGCCAGCGTCTCCACAATGTCGCCAACGGGCCG
>JAHBVH010000062.1 GCA_019637645.1 Caldilineaceae bacterium | reverse complement strand
GAGCCTTGGGCGGTCTACCAAAAAACTTTGTGAACACTGGAATAAGTAAGCCTAGGGCGCGGTTTGTACAAATTTAACGGCGTCGTCGATGGAGAGTTGGTTGAGCAAGACCGCCTCCTGTGCCTGCTGTAAGCGGCGGGCAAAGTCGGCAAAAGGTCGCCCCGTGGGAATAGCAATGGCGACATCGAGCTGCCGTTGCAAAAACTCATAGTAGGGCGAAGTATCCAACCAAGTGGCATAGGCCGTAATTTGGGTAGGCAAATAGAGGGTCGTGTGGCTCCAAGCACTCTGTATGGCTGGCTCCAACAGATGATCGAGCAGATCCAACGCTAGCTGCTGTTGTTCGAGATCAGTGGTCAACAGCGCAAAGGCCCAAGTATGCGCCACAGAGACCGCTGCCCCATTGATGGTTGGGATCTGGGCAAACCCCAAATTATCGACGGGTGCCGCTTGCGCCAAGACCAGCCGTGTGGACGTATCAGCAAAGCTGGTGGGCGCAGCAGTAAAAGCGGCCCACGCGTCATCCATACTCTTCAAATTCAACAGATCCGCCGAGAGCACACCAGCAGCCTTGGCTTGGACCAGAAAGGCAAAGAACGCGCGCAAGGCATCGGGGTTGCTCACCGAGCCATCCTCCAAAAGTTGTCCGCCCGCACCGATATATTGTAGGAGCAGCGATTCATTGGGTAGCTCACGCCGCCCTGCGGCAAAGAAGTAGGGGCTCCCATTAGTGATGACATCGGCCCAAGTAACGGGCGCTTGGGGCAGCTGATTGACATGATAAACCAAGTGGACCACATCCGCCGCATAGGGAATCCCAAGAAGTTGGCCCTGGTAGCTAACAGCATCACGCGCAAATTGGAAGAAGTCGGCCGTATGGGTTAAGGAATCCCACGGAATCGGTTGCACTAAGCCTAATTCAGCGACTTGCCATAATTGCTCCGTGTTCATCAAAATAACATCGGGTAGCAAAGTCGGGGCCATCCGTTGGGCATAGCGTAGATAATTCAAACCACTCGCTTCCCCACTTTCTGCCTTGGTCTGAATATCTAAATGTACATCGGGATGGTTGATCCGAAATTGCTCATAGATATCCGCTAGAATGGGGGGTGGTGGCCCATCATGGGGCTGAAAAAACTCTGGTGCCCAGATCACCAACTGACGATCCGGCACAGCAATGACGCCAAATTCCTCAGTACCGTTGGTCGAGGGGATAGCCGATGGTGCGGGCGTGGGCGTTTCTAGACCAGGCAAAACCGCGGGCGTCCCACCAGATTGACAGCCGCCGAGGCTAATCCACAGCAGAAGCGCCAGGAAGAACCCCCGGGAAGGTCGTTGATGGCGCTGTGGAGCGGCGCGATGGGGCAACCGATTGGTCATAAAACAAGGTAGCTGAAGGTTCATGTGTGTATTATATCATATGTTTGTTTGCCATTTTCAATCATGATATAATGAGATGATGAATGATCGCCCGAACACAACCAATGTTGCTACACCTTGGCCGCTTTATGGTCATGCTGCCGCCGTACAATTTTTACAGCAACTTACCCAGCCAGCCACAGCAGACACAGGAAAGAGCCAGCCAGCCAAGGCGCTCCGACATGCCTACCTGTTGGTTGGGCCAGCGCAAGTTGGCAAACGTACCCTTGCCCAGCTCTTTGCGCAAGCCCTGCTCTGCACAGACGCCCACCAACGGCCCTGTGGTCGCTGTCGGGCCTGCCATTTGGTGGAACGGGCCACCCATCCCGATCTCCGCATCATTCAGCCAACGGATAAGAGTGGAGCCGCCGATCGCGTGGCGGGAACCTTGCGCGTTGAGCAGGCCGCCGAGATCATTCATGACATGGCCCTCCGCCCCATGGAGAGCCAATACAAAGTCTTTCTCATTCAAGAGATGCATATGGCGAACGATAGCTTCGCCAACAAACTGCTCAAGACTTTAGAAGAGCCCCCCGCCTATGCCGTCTTTTGCCTGACCGCGCTTGATCGGAATGATCTACTCCCGACCATTGTCAGCCGCTGTCAAACCCTGGAGTTGCGTCCGCTAGCCACGGCAACGACCGTAGCCGCCTTGCAAACAGGGTGGCAAGTCGAGGAAGGCCAAGCGGCCTTGTTAGGGCGCTTGGCGCGGGGTCGGTTAGGGTGGGCTGTGCAGCAGGCCCAACAGGGGGGGCAAGTCGATCTACGCCTGACGCAGCTCCAAACCCTCTGGCAAATGAGCGCAGCCGATCCTGTAGATCGGTTGCTCTTTGCCGAAAAAAGTGCCACAACCTTTACGAGTCGCTCGCTTTTTGAGATGATCGACTTGTGGACCACCTGGTGGCGCGATGTCTTATTGGTCCAAAGTGGCTGTACCGATGCTTGCTGCAATATCGACCAGGTTGCGCTGCTGCAGCGGCAAGCAGATACCGTTCCGCTGACGGCTGTGCGCGACTATCTACGCACGTTGCAGCGCATTGAACGTTATTTGCAACACACGATCAACACGCGATTGGCATTGGAAGTTCTTCTCCTTCAGCTTCCCACCGTGCCAGCCACGGGCTAGCCAATAGCCAAAGCGCGTCACCGTTTATGTTTTCACTGTTAACGCAGTAGCCTATTATGACGAGGAGTCATTTTACTAATGCCAATTGTTGCTGGGATTCAATTCAATCCTGTAACGAAGATCTACCACTTTGGTGCGAATCATCTTCTTGATTTAGCCAGTGGGGACTATGTAATTGTCGAAACGGCCAAAGGGGCCGAGATTGCAAGAGTTGTGGAAGCGCCCCACATCATTGATGAGCAGGATGTGGTTGGGGAAATGAAAAATATTGTGCGGCGAGCCTCAGCTTGGGATTTGGTCCAACGCGATCTGTGGACGCACAAAGAGCAGGAAGCGTTGGCCATTTGTCGCAATAAGGCCAGAGAACACGAACTTGATATTAAGATCGTCCGCTGTGACTACAACTATACCGGTGGCCGTCTTTTGGTCTACTTCTCTTCGGAAAATCGAGTGGATTTCCGACAGCTAGTCCGCGAGTTGGCGCGTATTTTTCGCACACGGATCGAAATGCGCCAAATTGGCGTGCGTGACGAAGCAAAACTACTCGACGGTGTGGGTAAATGTGGCCGCCAACTCTGCTGCACAAGTTGGCTACGCGAATTCACGCCAGTGAGTATCCGGATGGCAAAAAACCAACAGCTTCCGCTAAATCCAGAGGAGATCAGTGGCGTTTGTGGCCGTTTGCTCTGCTGCCTCTCGTACGAGGACGAAGTTTATAAAGAGCAGAATCGCAAAATGCCCAAACTAGGTTCCGAAGTGATCACCCCGCAGGGTACGGGGCGTGTCCGTCATTTACATCCCTTAAAAGAGACCGTGACGGTTCTATTGGAAAGCAATGCTATTGCTGAGTTTCCCGTTGGTGAACTCATCTCTAGCAAAAGCAACAGTGGCAGCGGTTGCAGCACCTGTGGTGGTTGTACGGTTAAACGACGGGCCAGTGCGGAAGAAGACAACGCACGGGTGCGCCGGCAACGCGCCACCGAAAGCCCAACCCCAGCAGAGCCAACCGAAGAAGCACAAGACGAAGAGAGTGGCGACCGTAATAAGCGGAAGCGACGACGTGGTGGGCGACGGCGCGCTTGAGCGCCAAGCAATAGGGGTCTCAGTTGCGCCAGTTTAGATGCTGGGCGGTAGCTTGTGGGCAACCACGCCAGCATCTAAACTGAGCTGCGCGAAACATGTAGGCTCACCTACTACAATATAGAATTGATAAATCTCGGAAAAGTCAATCAAAGCCTGTTGTGGGCCATCGGCAGCACATGAGCGTGCTATAGTGCATGATGTCCCTTGGGAGCTTAGGCCATCACCAAATTCGCAACGCCATTTCCGTTATAGATCCCATTGCTGCTGTGCAGCGACTGTGGGCGCCGGAAGATCGCAATCCGCACAGCGGTGCGCTCATTACCCTCAATATCCACTTCCGTAAAGGTGGGAACAATGACCAAATCGATCCCATCCTGCTCTAGATAACCACGGGCGATCGCCACTGCCTTAATGGCTTGGTTCACTGCACTTGCCCCGATTGCTTGCATTTCCGCCTGCTCTTGTTCACGCATGACACCGGCAATCGCGCCTGCAACAGCCGTAGAACGTGATTGGGCAGAGACTCGAATTAGCTCAGCCATGAAATTGCCTCCTTAAAAACTGCTCGATGTAGATTAGCCTGGTTACGAGTCGATATACCGTTTCTACTGCTCAGGAAAATTGCTGATTTTCCTATCAGCGTGATGAACACTAAGATCGCCTGTGACATCCACTTCTGCAGATTTGGGTAGCCCAAAACGAATTTAGTTTGCAACAGAAAAGGTATCGTGCGTCTGAACTCACTGCTTTGCTGAAAGACCGGTCTTATCTTTCGACACTCCGTAGAAGTCAAAGATATGGTGACGCGAGAACTGCAAGACATTTGCTTACTGTTTATGACGTCTTTTCTGCAAAAAAAATGCTTACAAGACGCTTGCAATCCTATGGGGTTGGCCGCCTAATTTTTAGAATCTCCTATGTCTTGCCCAGTAATGATCTCTAAGAATTAAATAGCGCGGCGCTAAGGCGAGTAATTTCAGACACTGTCACGCAAACTGTCCTTGCTAGCGAAATTATATTATAAGTATTCTATTTTTGACCTTACAGATTGTTTACACATTCGAGGCTATTATAGTGGGCGCTATCGAGAAAACCAAACATATCACCAAATAAAATTTACATTAATTTACGTAGAAAAAAGTGAACATGGCCTCCTACTTTGGTCTGATAAGACTACGCTAGTTTTGGCTAATTGTTCTTTTCTACCACCTAGCAACAGAAATTTCAAGGACGTAAGCGCTCTTCATCCATGGCCCAACCGATCGCTAGCAAGGGCTGACATGCAAGGGCAATTGGCACAGAACGAGTAGATGAAACTTACGTATAATTGCGGATCAGGCAGAAGCGCCCTCTAGGAGAAGTAGCCATTCCCATCAAAAAAGCCATTGCGGTTTAGCGCAATGGCTTTTTTGATGGGAATGGCGGTTTTAGTTATTCCGGGCGGACAAGCTGTCCACGACAAAGGCCGTGAATGTTATCGCCTTACTTGGCATACTCGGTGGCACGCGTTTCCCGAATCACCGTTACGCGAATCTGGCCTGGATATTGCAGATTATCTTCGATTTTCTGAGCGATTTCTTTACTAATCCGGATCGCGGTTAAGTCATCTACATCTTCCGGTCGCACCAAGACACGCACTTCGCGGCCCGCTTGAATAGCATAGGTTTGGCTAACACCCGTAAAGCTATTGCCGATCTCTTCCAAGGCCGTCACACGCTTGATATATGTCTCTAAACTTTCGCGGCGGGCACCAGGGCGGGCGCCGCTAATGGCATCCGCAGCAGCCACGATGACCGCTTCAATCGATTGCGGCTCTACTTCGCCATGGTGGCTCGCAATGCAGTTTACCACGGCTTCATTCACGCCATAGCGCTTCGCGATTTCAGCACCCACAATCGCATGAGGCCCCTCAATTTCGTGGCTCACCGCTTTCCCCAGATCATGCAACAGCCCACCAAGCCGGGCAATGTTGACATTGGCGTGAAGTTCTTGGGCAATCATACCGGCCAGATGTGAGGTCTCAATGGCATGAAAGAGCTGATTTTGGCCGTAGCTTGTCCGAAACTTCAGGCGACCTAAGATCCGTTGTACCTCACGATGGAGCCCTTGTACGCCGGTTTCGATCATGGCGTACTCGCCCGCTTCCATGATCACCCGCTCAATCTCTTGTTGGGCCTTCTCCACTTCTTTTTCAATCCGAGCGGGATGAATGCGCCCATCTGTAATCAACTTGCTGAGCGTCATCCGAGCCACTTCACGCCGGATGGGATCAAAGCTGCTGATAATAATGGCCTCTGGTGTGTCATCGACGATTAAATCAACACCCAAGGCTTGTTCAATTGCGCGAATGTTGCGGCCCTGGCGACCAATGATACGACCCTTCATTTCGTCGGAGGGCAGATCAACACTACTCACCGTATACTCCGAGATATGCTCGCTCGCCAACCGTTCGATGGCCATCGTGATGATGCCCCGGGCGCGGCGATCCGCTTCTTCGTGGGTTTCGGCCTCTACTTCGCGGATGAGCCGCGCCATGTCATGGCGCGCCCCTTTCTCAACTTCCGTGAGCAGCACTTGGCGCGCTTCTTCTGGAGACATCTGCGCAATGCGTTGCAATTCAGCCAGCCGTTCTTCCTCTAGATTGGCGACTTTGGCAGTGCGTTGGTCTAACTTACTTTCGCGCTGGTTCAGTTTTCGTTCACGTGTCTCAATTTGTTCTAAGCGACGTTCAACGTTGTCCAGCCGGTTCTGCAGGCGTTCTTCGATCCGCTCTAGCTCCTTGCGGCGTTTCGTCTGCTCAGCTTCCATTTCGTTGCGCTTTTGTACTTCTTCCTCTTTGATCGCCAACCGCATTTGCTTTACTTCGGTCTCGGCATCGCGCAGAATGTGTTCAGCTTCCTCTTCTGCATTCTGCCGCAGCTTGGTCTGGCGTTCTTTTTCTATATCTACGCCGGCTAGCTCACCCCGTTTAAAGGCGAAGTAGGCCGCCGCCCCTGCACTAATCAGAGAAAATAGAATAATTAGCACAATGGGTAGAATCATATTGCCCATAAGCTCAGGTTCCTTGTCAGTAATGTTCCTTGTCGTCCATAGTTGCTTAGTATAAATAAAAACGCTGTAGCCGAAGCCACAGCGCACCATAAGCGTGTTAGTCGTTGCTCCTACGCGCCCAAGGTTGAGCACGCCACCGGAGAATCAGGACATAGACGCCTATCCTTAGCCATTGCCGTTCTGCACGCCACAGCGCGCAGGAAAGCTCACTCCCAGCGGCAAAATGAACAGAATTCCCACAATCAGGGTCTGGCCACCGCGATGGCAGTAACGGCAATTAGCTTGGTGATCACAAAAAATGCAAATAATTATGTAACGAGTGGGTAGTCACGCGTGGCAAAGTCGTTCAGCTTAGCGACTGCGAGCAAAACACGCTTTACCAACGATCGCATCCTTACCCTATCAGGCATGGCGTAGGCAAATTCTGCCCTGAAAGCTAGGTATTCGACTACAGAGCAAGCAGCATTGCGAACAGCCTAGGACACAATTATATTGCATTCTCTTGTCTTGCGTTGAAACAGATCAAGCCTGGAGATGAAAACTGTCAAGGGGCTCACCAAACAAACGCGTTGACGACTTCTGCGTGCAAGCAAGCTTACCACCGACCCGCAAACGACTCACACAAGGCGTACGTGTCGCTCTAGTCATCGACATTGCGAATTGACATAGCCACATCCCCATCACGCGATAGATCGCTGCCATTCAGGGGCATTTCGCCACCATTCTCGACTAAGCCCGCTTTGGCCCGCACCAATTGTTCGATAGTCAAGGTTAATTGCGAATTAGCGGCCAAGTAACTTTTACTAGCCTCGCGGCCTTGACCGATCATTTCATCGTGATAGCGAATGTAGGCACCGCGCTTTGTCAAAATATCATACGCGATCCCAAGGTCAAGCAGATCGCCGATGGTGCTGATCCCTTCATTATACATAATATCAAACTCAGCGACTTTGAAAGGAGCAGCTACTTTATTTTTCTTAACAGTTACCCGTGTACGATTTCCAATTATCTCGTTTCCCTGTTTGATCGACTCAATCCGACGGACATCCAGCCGAATACTGGCATAGAATTTAAGGGCTAAACCACCGGTCGTCGTTTCCGGATTCCCAAACATCACCCCAATCTTCTGCCGCAGCTGATTCGTAAAGATCAGACAGGCGCCACTGGATTTTACGGCACCCGTTAATTTACGCAGCGCTTGGCTCATGAGACGCGCCTGTAAACCAACATGGCTATCCCCCATTTCGCCTTCTAACTCGGCTCGAGGAACCAAGGCAGCCACACTATCAATGACCACCACATCCATCGCGCCCGAGCGAATCAGGGCATCGGCAATCTCTAACGCCTGTTCACCGGTATCCGGTTGGCTCACATAGAGATTTTCAACCTGAACGCCAATGCGTTTAGCATAGGCAGGATCGAGAGCGTGCTCCACATCAACAAAGCCACAAATTCCACCTTGTTTTTGCGCTTCGGCGATGATGTGTAGACAAATGGTTGTCTTCCCCGAGCTTTCCGGCCCATAGATTTCAACAATCCGCCCACGTGGCACCCCCCCAACCCCTAGTGCAATGTCGAGGCTCAGGCTGCCGGTTGGAATGGTTGCTACTTGAAGTCGAGTTGCTTCCCCCAACTTCATCACCACTCCTTCTCCATATCGTTTATTGAGGCCAGCCAGGGTTGTTTCCAAGGCTTTCTGGCGACCATCTATGCTCATGCCATACTCCAGATGAGGCGCTGTTGTCCACCAAAACTAGTAGCGAGGTAAAGAAGCATCGGTAATCGTGGGCATGGTTGAGCGGCGTTCTGGTAGCAGCCATTCACCAATCCTTGCGATAGTACCATGCATCTGCTGATCAGTTCCAATGCAATAGTTGCGCTAGGTTATAGTTTACTGTAATTATACGAATATTGCAAAAGCACTTAAAGGTAGGTAACCATCGGCATGGGATTGGTCAACGACAAATCAGCAAAAATTGACCAAACAAAATTGACCAAACAAAATCGACCAAACAAAACGCCTGCCACCAAGTGTTGTAGCGAGGTAGCAGGCGCGGCGCGGAGATGCAGTAACAAACTAAGAAAATCTATCTATTGGGCAAACGGCAGATAGACCTTTTCACGCAAGGCGGTAATGGTTTGGCGCAGGCTCTCATCCTCGGTCAAGTCACTGGCAACTTTCTCAATGCCATAGCGCACGGTGCTGTGGTCACGTCCACCCAATTGATCGCCAATGGCTGGCAAAGAAAGGGCATGCTCCTCACGCAATAAGAACATAGCAATCTGGCGCGCATTGGCAATCTCTTTGGTCCGCTTACGTCCGCGCAGATCTTCAGGCTTGAGCTGGAAATGGGTTGCCACAAGACGCACCAAGGTATCTGGAGCACAGGGTGTCCGTTCTGGGGCCAAATTGTCCAGAATAGAGGTAGCTAAATGGACATTTAATGGGCTATTCATCAAGCGCGCCTGAATAATGAGCCGATTGAGTGCGCCCTCTAATTCACGAATATTACTATCCACCCGCTCGGCGACCATCATTAAGACACTCGGATCGACTTCGGCATTCATGCGGTTGGCTTTTAACTGCAAAATGGCGACACGCGTCTCAAAATTAGGCTGAGAAATATCGGTTTGTAAGCCACCTTCAAAGCGGCTGCGCAAACGATCATCCAAGGTAGCCAATGCTTTGGGCGGACGATCACTGCTTAGCACCACTTGGCGACCACCAGCATGGAGATAATTAAAGGTATGGAAAAATTCCTCTTGCGTGCTCTCTTTGCCAGCAATAAATTGAATATCATCAATGAGTAAAATATCGACCTGGCGGTATTTATTACGAAACTCTTCTGTATTCTGGTTCCGAATCGCGCCAATCAATTCATTGGTAAATTGTTCAGAAGAACAATAGAGCATACGATAGCCCAACAGGAGTGCCCGATGGCCAATCGCATGGAGTAGATGGGTTTTGCCGAGACCCACGCCCCCATAGACAAAGAGCGGGTTAAAACTTTGGCCGGGGCGCTCAGCAATGGCCTCGGCAGCGGCATGCGCTAATTTATTATGGCTCCCCACCACAAAAGATTCAAAGGTATAATGACTATTCAGTTGGCTTTTCACAGTAAAATCTTGATTCTGCGCTGGCCTAGGTGTCTGATTTCTCTCCACAGGATGAACAGTGCCGCTCACAGCAGATGGCAAAGCGCGGCGAGCTTCGTCCATCGATGGTTCTGGCCCGGTCTTCGTCGCTGGCGTGATACGCTGGGGCATTGGCGGCTCAACCGAGGGCTGATAGAGAGGCACTGGTGCGGCATTCGGTGAATCACTCACCGGGTGAGGACAAACGCGAAATTGTACCTGTACGGAACGATGAATCAGCGAGCCAAGGACTCGTTTAATTTTATGGCGCAATCGATTTTCTAACCAATCGCGTGCATAGGCATTGGGCAATCCTACAATAAATTCGCCATCTTCATAGGCAATTACCCACGTGTCGCGTACCCACGTATTGTAGGTGGCCGATTGCATTTGGAGCGATAGCTCACTCAGGAGCATTTGCCAAATCACATGGGGGTCAAACTCCTGCTTTGCAGGCATACCTTCTGGGCTCCACTCAGCCAAGACAGCAGCGGCTGGTTCACCTATCCCGTTTTCCTCTGTTATAGTTTGATACGCCACCTGGGATTGGTCAGCAGAAGGGTATTCCGTAGGATGACTCGGCGTTTGATCTGTAGCGGACGCAGGCCGGACTGAGCTTCCAACAAGAAACCGCGCAGGCACTTCGTCAGCATGATGAGAGCGAGGTAGCGTTGAATCATGAGTCACAAAATTTTCCTCCCCTGCCAAGAAGTCCAAATACTTACTTGACATATCCTGCTGGTCACTATTTTACACATCCGCCCTCCCTGTCGCGCCGAATAAGACGGCAATAGGCGGATGCGATATCAAGTCTAGCTTGGCTAGCTTCTCTACTGCCAGCCATTTTTCCCTATTACGCCACAGTTACCGCTTTTACACCCTAGCTAACTGCGGCTACTACTGTGCAAAAATGGGAGTTTTGTTGATGGAAAACTCCCATTTTGTCTTACTGCTCTATAAGATTAGGACACTGTTGATCAACCAGTGCGGATTGCAATCAGCACCTGCTCGGTCAAGCTGCGCGAAAGCGCACGAGTAAGGTCTACCGCTTTCATTGCTTACCCTTCATCAGCGCACTAGTGAGCTCTACCGCTTTAATGTCTCACCCTTCATCAGCAGGTGCTGTGCCCTAGCGCCGTCCCTTCAGAGCGGTGCGCACTGGTTAGCAATCAAATTACTGGCGCTTGATGAGAAAAAAAAGCACTACGAAGTCGAAAGACCTCGTTCTTAAACGCCCGTGAACACATCTTGGTCCATAGGTGTTTTTATCAAGAGACAGAAAAAGTGAGTAATTTACGCTGTTTTATCAATGGCTTTGGGCCACTAAGCCCGCAAACGCATTGAAAGGTGTGGATAATTGCGACGGCGTGCTTGCTATTGGATAAAGTTGACCGTTCTGCATCTTTCCGCGTTTCCCCCCGCATTTCCCGTTGTGGAAACCAAGTACACGAATACAAGATGCAGTCAGCATAATCCTAATCCAAACCGTCCCCTCTTTGCCAGAAATCGATATAGGCACTTGATTGAAGCATAGCACAATCGACTGAAGAGTTCCCAATCGTAGATTTTGCTCTCTTCTCGGGCTTCCTATCCGAGAAGCCATTGACCTTTCTCAGGCCACCACTGATAGGTCTTGCTGTCATACAATAAATTACCAGTAGCTACACTGTAACTGTCAATACAACAGCGTAGAGAGGAAGCTGTTGCTTCTATTTACGGGGATAATCATGGTTTCACAGCTTTCGCCTTTGTCCTTGCCTAGGGAGCAAAAGACAAAACAACCAATGCGTTCTACAACGCTATATCGCCCTTTTGGCAAAACAAGTTATCCCCAAGTCTAGCAGAAATTTACGCTTCTGCCAATGTTGAATGGAGCCTATACGCAAGGGTTTTAAGCGAAAAAAGGGCCATCCAAAGCACAGAACTTTTGTGCTACACTAAATCTAGAAGTGAAAATTTTGTTACAACCTAGATAGCAATAAAACCAATGATAAAAAAGCCGCATATCTTTAAGGTTGAGGCCAATTCAGCCACTTTTTTGTCCGCTTCTAGGTAAAATTTTCCCCATCGCATAGTGGAGGTTTTCCCCTGCTGCGCCTACTTTTCCACAGAGTTATCCACAGTTTGAGAAAAATGGGGAGCTTTTATTAAGCGAAGATTAATACAACTTTTACAATAAAAAACACCCATCCTTCGCAACAAGAAGAGCCTGATTTATAAATTGACATTTAAATATGCGGCCATGCTCATTTGCACAGCTAACTTTGAAGCTAGCTCAGCATGGGGTGGTGTGGAGCATTGCTGGCCCCCCAGCCTTGGCAAGACCACAGCCGCAGGGGGCAAGACCACGGGTACTTGCTCCAGTAGGTGCTCTCTGGCTATCGTTACATCAATAAATTCGGCATTAATCCACATTTCTTGCGTACCATCGTTCGGACAACAGACACGCCACCAAGTCCCGTCACGATTACGTCCTGTAATGGTAACTTGTGTATTTTCTGGTACTTGCCCGACCATGCCATAGGTTGTCGCTGGTCCACTCCGCAGGTTGACCAAGCTCCCGTTCACAGTTCCGGGAATGCCCTGGGCAACTGTGCTATTTTGCGCTTGGTTGGCAGCCAACTTGGCAGGCAGACGCGCCTCGATCACCAGAAATTCGACGGAGACCCAGCTTTGGACGCTACTTTCGCTATTGCCTAGCGGACAGCACACTTGAACCCAACGCCCATCATGACTAGTGGACACAATTTCTAAGCGGTCACCTTGCTTGGCCTGCCCGACTACTTCGCCAGCCAGACTAGGATAACTGCGCAAGTTCACCAACGCATCGTTAATAGTAGCTAAACGGGCATCTGCGGTTGGGGTTGGCAAAAGGATAGCGGCCGGTTCCGTTGGGACAATGGGCGCGGCTGTCGGTCCTGCGGTCAACAACATATCTAGCGTCAAGGCTGGCATCGTTGGTGTAGGTGCCCCATGCGCGCGAACTGCCGCCCGTGAGCCAGCGGTTGATGAGAGGAGGCGAGCGCTTTCTTTGAGCAACGGCGAAAGTTGTAGGCTAAAGATAAAGAAGATTAGACTGGTGATTGCACTAAGTAAGAAAAATAAGAGAAGAGAATGAACGACTTTGGGCTTCGACATAGAATAATAGCTCCATCGGTGGGCAGGCTATGAACCGTGTTGGCATATTTCCACTTTGGACTAGGTTCTGTTGACATTGCCGGGGCGTCCACCGGTGACCACATAGGATAGTGATTACGACCAGGGGTAGCCTGTAAAATGTCCATGGTGCCTAGCTCAGCACGCTAGGTACACCTAAACCTAGCGCGCTTGAGGAACTCCTGCTACAATTGTGACCCATCTCATAAACAGGAATAAGGACGTACGGTTATAATCGTGGCAGCCGCCAACGCTGTACATAGTGACAGTCATAACAATTTAGCGAAGAGTTTAGAATAATCAGCCCTTGTTGTGAAGCAACAAATGTAGGCATTCTCTTACCTTTTTGCGTAAGTTTTCGGTAGTCCTTCAGCCATACGCGCATCGTCTGTGATCTTTTACCCAGCATGTACGCGCGAAGCTAGCACAGCGCTTGTGCTCGGCCTTATCCCCTACCAAGCGGGTTGTCACACAAGCGGGAAAAACGTATAATGAGTTATAACTATTCCATCAATACCCAACGGCCACGTGATATTGCTGTCGACCGGGCAGCCGGACGTTTAACCATCACCTGGCAGGATCACCACGTCAGCGAATATGTGTTACGTTGGCTACGCGCTAATTGTCCATGCGCGACATGTCGCGAAGAGCGGCGTGTCGCAGCCTTAGAAACCGACCTTTTAACTTTATCATCAGGGCCACTGCCCAGTACGCAGATCGCGGGGGCGGAATTGGTGGGCAATTACGCGATCCGCTTGCGTTGGACCGATGGTCACGACACCGGGATCTATACCTTTGGGCTATTACGGGCAGTTTGTCCTTGTACACAATGTCATCCGGCTGGTCCGCCGACACGCTTGCTAGATGAATAGAAATCGTTGGCGCGGGCAGTCAAACCAGAGTGCATCAGGCTTGATTACTCAGCGTTAGATTGATAGCATCTCGAGCGAACCATTGTCCTACAACAAAAGGAGTCGATGTGGGAACCTCAGCTACCTTGTTTAAAGTATTTGGCATCGAAGTTCGCGTTCACTGGTCATTTGTCTTAATTTTGGCTTATGGCGCCTTCGCCTATAGTTCTGGGACGACGAATCCTATAGTGGGTGCCCTCTACGGGATCCTGGTCATTCTCTTGCTCTTCGTCTGCGTCACTCTCCATGAATTTGGTCATGCGCTGGTGGCAAAATACTTTAAGGTGAATGTTCCCCACATCACCCTCTTGCCTATCGGCGGCGTCGCCAGTTTGGAAAGGATGCCGGATAAGCCGCTCCAAGAATTTTTTATTGCCATTGCTGGGCCCTTAGTGAACTTTATCATTGCGGGCATTCTCTTTCCCATTCTCTTATTCTCGCGCGGCCTGCAAACGATGATCCTCTCGGTTGACAGCGCCAACCAATTACTTGCCCAAATGCAGACCCCAGGCGTTTCGAGTCTGCTGATCTATCTATTAATCACGAATCTAGGGCTCGGGATCTTTAATCTACTGCCAGCCTTTCCCATGGATGGTGGACGTATCCTCCGCGCCCTATTAGCCATGGCAATGTCCTATGTGGATGCCACGCGCATTGCGGTCTTTGTAGGACGTATTATGGCCGCGCTCTTTGCGCTTTGGGGCATTCTCAATGGCAATATTTTCTTACTGTTAATTGCCTTTTTCATCTATGTAGGCGGTGGTTCCGAGCGGGAAACTGTGGAAAGCCGTGCGGTGTTGCGCAATATCGTGGCCGAACGAGCACTGACCCATAACGCCGTCAACCTATACACCAGCGAACGAGTGGACCGCGCCGTTGAGCTGATTATGAGCAGTTATCAAACCGATTACCCCGTTTTGGATTTAGCCAGTAAATTTGTAGGCGTACTGACCCGTTCCCGCTTGATCTATGCGCTAAAAGAGATTGGGCCAGAGGCACGGGTAGTCGATGTGATGGTCAAAGCAGAAGAGATCCCAGTCTGTTCACCAACCCAAGATCTCTTCACCGTGTGGGAAACCATGGCCACCAAAGGAAGTCGCGTTGTCGCCATTAAACGTGGGCAAGAGTTTCTCGGGTTGCTTACGCTTGATGATATTTCCGAAGTCTTTCAAGTCTACGGAGCAAAGTTGGCCGGGCCGAGCCGCCCTTCGACACCCAACAATGTCCTCCAAACCAAGCCAGGGGGCTCGGATGTCTGAGTTTGCCACGGCAACGGGCATCATCTTCTATGAAGTCATTGAGCCAGCCGAGCCGATTCTGCAGCCACAGACGCTGACCCTGCTCCATAATTTCATGAGTACGGGCCGCACGGCATGGGGACCACTGATCGACAAACTGAGTCAACGCTTTCGCCTGCTCCTCCCTGATCTACCCGGTCACGGTCATTCCCATGGGTATCCAGCCCACTTTGATTATGGCGTAATTGCCGCGCAACTAGCAGCCCTCATGGCAACCGAGAACGCACTAGCGGGCCATCTCGCCGGGTGTAGTGCCGGTGGCATGATCGCCCAACGCCTGGTTGCAGAAGAATACATGGAGCCAGCCAGCCTAACCTTGGTGAGCACCACCTACAGTACCGCCCTCAATCTTAGCGGCACGGCCCAAGCCCTCAAGGCCGAGAATTTTCGGGCAGGCAATCGGTGGATGGAGATCACCGCACAACTCCATGATCCCCATCATTACGCTGGCTACTATCGCGAGGTTTTATTAGCGGGCTTTGGCAAGATGACACCAGCCACCAGCATCGATCTACCATTGACGACTTTGCAGCGTTGGCAGATGCCAGTCTGCTTGATTCAAGGCGCAGCAGATGAGTTCTTTCCCCCGGTGATTGTGGAAGAGATGGCAGCGGCGCTACCGAATGCCGAGCTCCATATCATCCCCAATCAGCCGCACGCCTTGATCTTTCGCCAACCATGGAAGGTGGCTGAATTGATGACCACCTTTTTCGAGCGTATTCTCTAACCTATCCCATTGGACGTGATGTCCAGCCATCGATTCAAAAAAGTGAGGAGTGACCATGCGACAACAACGGCCCATCAAATTTGCGCCATCGATCTTGACGGCTGATTGGGGTCACTTGGCCGAGCAGATTCGCGCCGCCGAGGCTGGCGGCGCGGAGACCATCCATCTCGATGTCATGGATGGTATGTTTGTGCCCAATATCACCTTTGGGCCGCTAGTCGTCGCGGCCATTCGTCAGGTAACGACGCTGCCACTGGATATCCACTTAATGGTGCACGAGCCGGACCGTTATCTGCTTGACTTTGTCAAGGCAGGCGCTAATCACCTAACCGTCCATGTCGAGGCTTGTCTCCATCTTAATCGCACTATTCAGCGGATTAACGAGCTGGGATGCACGGTTGGCGTTGCCGTAAATCCTGCAACGGCAGTGGAGGCTGTGCGCGAAATTATTCCCTTTGTTGACCTGGTATTGGTGATGAGCGTAAACCCGGGCTTTGGGGGGCAGCGTTTCATTGAAACCACAACGAGCAAGCTCCGGCGGATGCGACGGCTTCAAGAGGAATTAAATCCACTTTGTGATTTACAAGTGGATGGCGGGATCAATGTCCATAATGTGAATGACGTTGTTCGTTCTGGAGCCAATATCATCGTTGTCGGGAGTGCCGTCTATAATGAGGAAGCTTCACCAGCCAGCAATCTTGCTAGCCTACGTCAGGCAGCTGTGCTTGAAGAGAGCATACAAGCGTAAGGGATACGGCGAGGAGAAGAGCTACCCAGCACGTTGCGTTAACCAAAAAGCCACCTGATAGACAAAGGGTAGCAAAAAGAGCGCACTGTCAAGGCGATCTAACATACCACCATGTCCTGGAAAGAGCCTACCCGAATCCTTGACCCCGACTTGGCGCTTGAGCACACTAATCGCCAGATCGCCCAGCAGCCCTAAGACGCCACCAAGCAGGCCCAAGAGGGCACCTTGCCAGATCGTGATGGGCAAGAAAGGCAGAAAATAGGCCCCACCAGCCCCAAAGAGCGCGGCGCAGAGCCACCCACCGATCGTGCCTTCCCAGGTTTTCTTGGGGCTCAGGCGGGGCCAAAGCTTAGAGCGGCCTAATGTAACCCCAACAAAATAGGCCGCCGCGTCGTTAGACCAAGTGAGTAGCAGCCCCAAAACCAACCACCAGAAGCCGTGGGGCAAATAGCGCAGCGCGACCATTTGCCCGATCATGACACCGAGATAGAGCGCGCCAATGCAGGTCGCGAGCCAGATCCCAATCGGCTCTTCCTGTTGAAAAAACACATAGACATAGGTGATCATAAAGCCAGCGGCCAGCACCGGGAGAAGGAGAGGCATCCCTGGCTGTAAACCCGTAAGCGTAAGGGCGGCCAACCAGACGAGCCCAATCGGCAGCGCCGGATGATAGCCGCCGGTAGCGAGGAGGGTGTAAAATTCGTAGCCGCCAGCCAGCGCAATGACCAAGGCCAGCACAGCAAACCACACCCCCCCAAACCAAATGGGCAAGAGGATAAAAGGTAGGGCGACCAGCGCAACAACAGTACGTGTAATCACAGATTTCTTCAGATCCGGGTTCTAGATTGTTGCGCCTGAGCTGGTTTACTAACCCCGGTAGAGGGGCAATGCCGTCACGGCGCAACTAGGGTCTTGGAAAGCCACAAACTTATCCTTAGCCACTACGGACGAGTTGGGAGTGCGCTTGTCACCAGCGCCGTTGACAAGGCGGTGAGCTTAGGGCTGGTGTTTTTCCAACACTCGGCCAAATCGACGTTCACGACGCGTATATTCTAACAACGCTTTGTCTAACTCGGCTTCATCAAAGTCGGGCCAAAATGTTGGGGTGGTATAATACTCGGCATAGGCGGCCTGCCAAATGAGGAAATTACTTAATCGCCATTCACCGCCCGTCCGAATAATCAGATCGGGATCGGGAAGTTCACTGGTATATAAATAACTACGAAAGATCTCTTCTGTCAGTTCGCTGGGCTGAACGCCATCGGCTAGGGCAGCGCGAAAAGCATCCAAAATCTCGGCGCGCCCACCATAATTAAAGGCCACATTGAGGATAATCCGATCGTTGTGCTGGGTCACCTCAATCGCGCGACTGATCTGGGTTTGTAGATGAGAGCTAATCCCCTCAATTCGACCACTATGGACGATCCGCACCCCATTTTTATGCAGGTCACCGAGTTCCCGTTGAATGGTCAGCCCAAGGAGGCGCATTAGGCCGTTCACCTCATCTAGCGGCCTTTGCCAGTTTTCGGTTGAAAAGGCATAAATTGTCAATGCTTTTACGCCATACTCGGTCGATTTTTTTAAGATCCGTCTGACATTTTCGACGCCAGCATGGTGCCCGGCAATGCGTGGCAGGCCGCGTTCGGTCGCCCATCGACCATTACCATCCATAATAATGCCGATGTGGCTAGGGACAGAAAAGGGCAAAGCTCGATTTGGCTGCGTTTCACGTCCCATCAGGGCACCATTCTCGGTATGACCATTTACATATTCAATCTGCGCTGGCATGTTAATTCCCTAGTGAACCAAAATCACACTTTGTCGCCCAGTAAAATATTTAGCTTGCCCAAGTTTTGCCCATCACTGGGGGCTCGAGCGCGTTCTGCACTTATCCGCAACAGCACAGAGCCTGGGCCTGCTATTGACAATCTTAGCTTGAGAATTCAAGACTCTCAACGTGATCAACCACAGGATCGTGAGCTATCACGAAAAATAAGGGGTGAGCGCCGACTCACCCCCTAGCGGTTCCTCAATCAGACAATGACAGGCGTAGAAGCGTCAAAGCTTATACTTTCATAATCTCAGCTTCTTTTTCCTTGACGACTTCATCTACTCTTTTAATGTAGGCATCGGTCTTTTCTTGAACCCGTTCTTGGCCGCGGCGCGATTCGTCTTCGGAAACAAGACTTTCTTTTTGTAGTTCGCGTAAATCATTAATGGCATCGCGCCGAATATTGCGTACGGCAACACGCGCTTCTTCACCCCGCTTGGCAACTAATTTGCTGAGTTCGCGCCGGCGCTCTTCGTTGAGAGCTGGAATGAGAATCCGAATATTTTGCCCATCATTATTAGGGGTTAGGTTGAGATCAGATTTGGCAATGGCTCTTTCAATGGCACCGATATCACCGGCACTATAAGGGCGAATATTCAGCAGTTGCGCTTCTGGCACGGTGACGGTCGCCAACTGTTGAATGGGTGTTGGCATCCCATAATAATCGACCATCACTCGATCAACGAGCGCAGGTGTAGCACGTCCAGTCCGAATGGATGTGAGATCAACCCGCAGGGATTCAACAGCCTTTTGCATTCGATCTTCGACATCATCTAAGACTTCATTAATCATGCCCTCTTCTCCTTTTGGGAAATGGGGTTATCATTCTCTTCATCTGAATTAGCATAATCTATTGTAGCAAATTATCTGTCAAGTGAAAAAAACATCGGCGGGTGTATACGCCAATCAGATGAGGTTATGTGCGGCGTGCCTTATCATCCCCGCAACCATTAGGCCGTGATCAATGTGCCAATCGCTTCACCGCAAACGACCCGCTCTAGGGCCCCTTCATGCCAGAGATTCAGCACGCAAATAGGCAGATCATTATCCATACACATGGCCATCGCCGTGCTATCCATAACACCCACCCGCATATTGAGGGCATCGATATAGGTAAGCCGATCAAAGCGGCGCGCATTACTATTTAATTTGGGATCACTGTCATAGACGGCATCCACCTTGGT
Organism: Caldilineaceae bacterium; assembly: GCA_019637645.1. The sequence goes on along the minus strand of JAHBVH010000062.1, from coordinate 30,250 downwards.
TGCTTTGATCAAGATCTCAGCATCAATTTCCATGGCCCGCAACGAAGCCGCCGTATCGGTTGTAAAGTAGGGATTTCCCGTACCCGCACCAAAGATCACGGCGCGGCCCTTTTCTAAATGGCGAACCGCGCGCCGTTGAATATAGGGTTCGGCCACCGCGCGTACCTCAATCCCCGTCATGACCCGCGTCGGCACCCCTTCTCGCTCTAGCGCATCTTGTAATGCCAAGGAATTCATTACCGTTGCTAACATGCCCATATGGTCGGCAGTTACGCGCTCCATGCCATGATCCAAGCCATCTTGCTTGCCCCGCCACAGGTTACCGCCACCAATGACGACAGCCACCTGTGCGCCAAGGCTAATCACGTTGACAACCTTGCGGGCCAGAAACTCGGCTTGATCTGGATTAATACCAAACCCACCTTCACCCGCCAGCGCTTCCCCACCCAATTTGAGCAAAATGCGGCGGTATTTTAATTCTGCCATTCTTTTTCTCCTTCTCACTACACGCGTCTATCAAAGTGAGCACTCGACCTTGGGTTTCAGCCTAGCCGGTGCGTACTTCGCCCTATCAAGATGACCGATTCACCAACCTCGCACACAAAAATGCCCAGCCATAGGGCTGGGCATTTGTTTACTCACCAATTGCGATTCGTGCGAAGCGATTAATCTTAATGTTTTCGCCAAGCGTTGCAATCGTTTGAGTCAACAGGGCTTGGATAGTTGTATCCGGGTCTTTAATAAACCCTTGTTCTAACAAGCAGACGTCTGAATACCACTTGTCTAGCTTGCCCTCAATAATCTTATCTAACACATGGGCAGGTTTGCCACTGTTGGCCATCTGTTCGCGATAGATCTCTTTTTCACGCGCAACGACATCGGCGGGCACATCTTCGCGCCGCAGATAGGCAGGGCGGGCCGCGACAACATGCATCGCCAAGTCGCGCGCCAGCTCTTGGAACTGCTCGGTGCGCGCCACAAAGTCGGTCTCGCAGTTAACTTCAACCAAGCTAGCCATCTTGCTACCTGGGTGAATATAGTGACCGACTAGCCCTTCATTGGTCTCTCGGCTAGCTTTCTTGGCTGCGCTCGAAAGTCCCTTCTTGCGCAAAACTTCAACAGCCGCCTCAAAGTCGCCATTAGCCTCATTCAATGCTTTTTTGCAATCTAAAATACCCGCATTGGTGGCCTCGCGCAGTTCTTTGACTGCTTGTGCGCTGATCTCAGCCATGATTCAATTTACTCCTCAATTTTTTGCAGTTAACGCTCGCTTATAACGCTTATTCTCAACAATCTTTATCTTTCAATAGGCGAGCGAGATAGCAGCGCGAGCAGAAACTACCGCCTACTGCTATCTCTACCAATCCGCAAGGTGTTCAGCCAATCGTAAAAACGATCAGAACCTTATTCTTCCTCTTCCTCGTCCTTGCCAGCGTTGAAGGCACCGAACGCATCTCCATCCTCTTCAACAGCCTCAAACTCATACTCTTCGTATTCATCGCCCTCATCGTCAGCCGGGGTAGCATACTCGCCCTCATCCCCTTCAAAGGACTCAAAGTCTTCCACCGTTGCCTTCAACTTGGCTAAGGTGCTGGGGCCAAGGTATTGTTCTTGTTCGGCAAGGGCAGCTTTGCTGACTTGGCCGATGTCGGCCATATCCACTTCACGGATACGGGCACCTTCCTCAACGGCATCGGCAATGACACTGACAATCAGTTTCACCGCGCGAATAGCATCATCGTTACTAGGAATGACATAATCGACCAGATCGGGGTTGCTGTTGGTATCAACCATGGCAATGGTCGGAATGCGGAGCTTATTCGCTTCCATCACGGCAAGATCTTCCGTGTTAATGTCCACAATAAAGATCAACTCCGGTAATCGGCGCATTGTCTTCAAACCGCCAATACGGCGATTCAGCTTTTCGATTTCGCGCTGAATCTCAAGCTGTTCTTTTTTGGAAAGTGTCCGAAACTCACCGCCATCAAAGCGACGTTCGATCTGGAGCAGATAATCGATCCGCTGCTTAATCGTGACCCAGTTGGTCAGGGTACCACCCAACCACCGTTGGTTGATGTAGGGCATCCCACAACGATCTGCTTCTTGTTGCACTGTCGCCTGCGCTTGGCGCTTGGTCCCAACAAAGAGAATCGTACCGCCTCTGGACGAAATCTCACGGATCATCCCGGCATATTCATTGAGCCGATGCATCGTCTGCTGTAGATCAATGATGTGGATCCCACTGCGCTCGGTAAAAATAAAGGGACGCATCTTGGGATTCCAACGACGCGTCCGGTGTCCAAAATGGACCCCGGCTTCTAAAAGCTCTTTCATCGAAACAACTGCCATCTGATCACTCCTTCATCAAGTAGATCGTGCTGCAGCCACAACAGACTGGCGCATTGACCGCTAGCTTGTCGCGCTCGCAACGACCTATGGGTTAAACTTCCGCTTCGTTCATCCCTCAAGCGAACGTTGAAACAACGCACCCAGCTTGTTGGTCCCGAAACGTGTTTCCTATAAAAATAAAACAATTGGCGCCGCTTGGACACCAATTGCTAATTGTAGCATACAAAAGGGAAATTAGACAAAAAACTGGGGGTGTGTTAGGCAAGTCGATCTACCAGAGCGCGCCTATTCGCCTACTCTTCGCGCTTGAAATCGACAAAACGATAGCCAAGCCCCCGCTCAGTGAAGATATATTGTGGATCGGCTGGATCCACCTCGATCTTTTTGCGCAAATAGGTAATATAGAGACGCAGCAGATGGTTGTCATTAATATATTCATGACCCCAGACCTTCGTCAGCAAGGTTTCATGGGGCACCACCCAACCAGCGTTTTGGACAAGATGATATAACAAGCGATACTCGGTCGGGCGTAGACTCAGCCGTTCACCTTCGACAATCACATCGCGGCGCTGCAGATCAATCTGGAGGCGATCATCGATCGTAAGGACTTGTTTATCGGGCCGACTGGCCGGCTCAATGCGGCGGAGAACCGCCCGGATTCGGCTTGAAAGCTCACGCGGGCTAAAGGGCTTGGTGACATAATCATCGGCCCCCAGATCGAGGCCCTTAATGCGATCATCTTCATCAGACCGTACGGTCAGCATAATGACGGCAGCATCGCTGATCTCGCGAATGCGCTTTAATGTCTCAAAGCCATCCATGCCCGGCATTTCGACATCAAGCAGCACAAGATCAGGGTTATGATCACGCACCTTTTCCAGGGCCTGAAGACCATTATTGGCCTCTAGCGTTAGATAACCTTCTAAATCGAGATTCATCTTGACAAAACGCACCATGCGCGTTTCATCATCAACAACAAGGATGGTAATTTTGGGTTGAGTGGACATAGCAAGCGCTTAGTTGATCATTGAAAACCAAACAGGATACCGTTCTGATATCTCGTGCGTATTCGTCAATTGAACTAAATTGGAACCATCAATATTGATCAGATATAAATCCCAGGAGACTCCATAGCCGGTCACAAAAATGAGGCGCTCGTTGTCAACCCAATATGGCTCAATATGATCGCCCGAATCAGTGGTAATGCGCTGGGGGGCACTTCCGTCCTTGCCCAGCAAATAGAGCGTACTGAACCCTTCATGATCCGAAGCAAACACTAGTTTCGAGCCATCAGGGGACCAACGCGGCCAAATCCCGCGCCATTCCTCGCCTAACATTTGGAGCACATTACTGCCATCGGCATTCATAAAATGCAGGGCAGGATACCCAGGCCGATCTGACACAAACGCAATCGTATTCCCATCAGGAGACAAACTAGGGGCACTATCATTAGCGTCATTGTTGGTTAAGTTCACTAATCCAGTGCCATCGACATTGACGCGATAGATCTCTTGGTTGCCATCTCGATTGGAAACAAAGAGCACAAAATCTCCTGCCGGGGACCAAACCGGACGAAAATTATATCCAGGTTGGTCCTCGAGCAACAAGTGAACATTGCTACCATCGGCATTCGCTAGATAAATTTTATAAAGTTCTTCTTTATTCTCTTCACTTTTGGCAGCGAAAGCAATTTGCTCACCCGTTGGTGACCAAATTGCTTCGACGGCCACGTCAAAATCCGAAAAAAGGGGGGTCACAGCGGCTGAATCCACCAAAAAGGTCTGTGACCCATCATCCATTTCCAAGAACAATAATTTCCCCGTGGTCAACAACGCTTGCCAAGTAGCCAACGCGTCGGCAGGAGCCATAAACTTATCGGTAAGAAAGGTCAGCACGGCAGCATCAAGAGTAGCCGGAGCAGCATCTGATTGTGATTCTGGGGTCGGCATGGGCGAATCTGGTGCGGAAAGTGGCGACGTTGTCATAGGTGATTCTGCGACTACAGTTGCCGTAGCAGTTGGGGCCGCAGTTGGGGCCGCAGTTGGGGTAGGGGTTTCTTCTTCATCACCACCACAAGCACTTACCAACAATAAAAACACTACCGTTAACGCCAGCAGCTGCAAGAAACGGGCACCCATGATTTTACTACAGTTCATACCAATTCTCCCTATCTAACTGAATATTTGAAGAGCAAAACCAACTCGGCGGAGGAAAGCTTGTAGAGGAGTTTACTATACCAAGCAGGTGCAAGCTCTTGGTCAAGCTCCCAACCGCTGTCACAATAAGAAGCCACTGAAGAGGAGCTCTTCAGTGGCTTCATGGTCATGCAGTATGCCAAGTCATGTAAATCGCAACATTGGTAGAAGTTTTGAAGCGCTACAGAGCTGTGCGACTGCCATGCCATCTTTTAGACTAACTAGCCATGGATACCCTCAGAAAATCTCCTCAGTAGCGTCGGACAAATTCATCGACAAACAGGCGAAGGCCAAGGGTTCTCACGGCTAGCTAGCTATTATACAAGTTTACTTACCAAAAGCGTTGTAAGTGGTGCTGTCTGTCCAGTCTGGCCACAGGGTGTTGTGAATGGCAATCAGTTGGCAACCAGGTGCGGTGATGACCATCGAACCATTATAATTTTCCCCCAACGCACTCGGATTAGACGAAGCCGGGATATCAGCTACATAGCGAGTATTATACCCATGAGAGATACCAGCATTGAGCGAGTCGGTGTAGTTCAAGAGCCGTGTACCTTGGCGGTCAAACCATTCTACATTGAAGTTATTGCATGCCGTCGTGCCCACATTTTGGACAATGGCACCCGTAAATTGTTTCCAACCACCAGAGGCCAAGCGGAAGGTCGCAGGAATATAGACGGTCCCATGCCCACCGGTTTCCGCTTCATAGGCAGTAGCAGCAGCCCCTACACCAGCGTCAATGCTCGTGAATTGCAAGTTAACAATACCAGCAATCGGCACATTGTTAGTGGATTCAATCACAACCGAACCATTGTACTGGCCACCCAAAGCGGCAAACAACGCATTGTGATCCGGTACATCGCTGGTGTTAAAGCGAGTGTTAAAGCCCTTGGAGGCATTGGCCGGAATATTTTGCGTAAATTGATACAGTTGCACGCCTTGGCGATTGTACCAAGTCAAAGTCACATCGGTCGCCGATGTAGTGCTCAGGTTTTGCACCAAAAGCGCGGTATACTGCTCAACCTGACCAGCGCTATTCAAGCGGCGGCGAGCTTCCGGCACATAGACCTTGCTTGCACCACCGGTGCGAGCCGAATAGGCCGCGGAATAGTCGTTCCAGAAACAGGTCGCGGCACCAACTAGCGGTTCATTGTTAGCAGAAGTGACAACCGCCGAGCCTAACCAAGTAGCAGGTAACCCTTGTTCGGGCAGCTTGAAGGTCTTAGCAGCACCTTTGAAGGTGGTCTGATTGGCCAATTCCTTGGTCAAAGCACCAGTGCGGTCATACAACTTGACATTGAAAGTGACCTGCTCTGACGTAGAAGGAGTCGCTGCGCTCTGAATGGTGATGTTACAATATTGTTCATTCTGGCGAGCGGAGAGAGACGGGAAGTACAACGTCGTTGCCCCAGCCGAGAAGCCATTATAAGCGGCAGCAGTGCGGTAGCGTGTGTTGGATGACGCTAAACCGTTATTTTGCCAGCGAATCTGCGCAAACGCGGCACCATCTTGGGTCGAAGAGACGATGACCGAGCCTTCGAAGCCCGTTACAGTGCTACCCCAACCAGAAGCGCTAGAGCCTTTGCTGATCTTCGGCGCAACCTGATCTTGGGAAGTCGCCACGATACTACCACTTGTGTTGACAAACTGAATGCTAATGCCAGCAGTAGTTGTGTCGCTCAAGTTTTGGAAGGTAAAGTTTACTTGGGCTGTACCAGGATTGGGTTCTTGCGCTGCGGCAGGCAGCACAGCCCCAATCATGAGTGCTACTACGAAGAGTAGCGATAGTGAGAATTTACGCATTGCTAGACTCCTACTTAGCTTTTGGAAACCACTTGTTAAAAACTAACTTGTTAAAAACTAACTTGTTAAAAACTATTGGTCAAAAAGAGACGCAAACGCTTTATTGCAATCGTCGTCTTCAGTATAGCTAGCATTCCTTCTTAAAACAATAGCCAGTTTGTACTATTTCTGTAAAAACAGCCCTAAAATAGTCAAATACACTGGAATCACCACCCTGGATACCCCGTTCGGAGTATCGATTTTCAGGTAAATCTCGTTTTCTTATGGCATTTTAGGGGCGTGCTGCCTTTGTTTTTTTTCAGCTTAGGTACCCTAAATCGCGCAGACGTTTGGCAACCTGATCAACCTCGGCGCTTGAATAGGTCGTCTCCTTTTCTGACCGTGGCAGCGCAAGTTCGGCTTCTTGAATGGCGATCGGCTGAGCAGCTAACCGATCGGGGAGAAAGCCATCGACCAACACTTTGCCATCCAGATCCGACGGAATCGGCAGCCCCAATGCATAGAGGATCGTTGGCATCACGTCTTGAATATGGGCGCTGACCAAGGCAACGTCCGCGGCCATCCCCGGCCCGGCCATGGCAAAGACTCCTTCAGCTTCATGCCAGCCCAAGGAAGCTTGTGGGTTGGGCTCACAAAAACGGCCAGCAACGGGCGAGGTCAATTCAGAGAGCCGATAACCAGAATGAAGCTCAAAGATAATATCGGGCGCTTGATCAACAAAAGGCCCTTGGTATACTTCTTCGCGCCGGTAGACCGCCTTAAAAATCGGCTTGCCATTGAGCGGATCGTGCAACGCCTGTAGGCGCTGAATAAGTTGCTCGCGCAAAGGCTCATACGCGGCAGTCTGGACTTGCCCCAGCGGTTCACGCCCCGCGACATTCAGGAAAATCCCATATTCGGTTGGCAAACCAGCATACGCTTGGGTTTTTTGCCAATCGATCGTCTTCCAAAGCGGGACTGATTGCAGGCCGCGCGCAATGAGCGCGCCGGGGATCCAGCGTTTGAAATGTTTGCCAATCCGACGCAAAATCTGCCAGCCACTGACGCGCCCTTGATTATAGGCCAAGAGCCCTTGCTGTTGCAGCCAATCATTTAAATAGAGATTAGTGCTGAGCGGGCCAAAGCCATGGTCCGACAGGACAAAGGTATAGGGCGCCGCCGTCTCCAGCGCGAGAATTGCGCCAATCTCTTCATCGACTTTTCGGTAAGCCGCCAAGAGCAGATCACGCACAGCCTGAGCATGGGGCGATCCATCAACAGGCTCTGGCAAGGCGGCAATATAGTTCCAAAGCACATGCTGCAACCGATCCGGCAGTTCAAAGACCAGCATGGCGACATCAGGCTGCTCTTGCTCAATCAACCAACGAAAAGATGCGCCCCGCACTTCGGTCACGGCTTGGGCATGTGCCAGAAATTGACGCACGGCTGCGGTATTATCCGTGTGGCGCTGAACATTGTGCACCGAGATATCCGTCTGGTAGCTGGGAAAGCGGTGCAACAACCGCTGCTGCAGCTCAACCGGATAGGTGAAATTTACCGTCAGGCTTGGCGTCAACATCCCCGAAACCAATACGCCGTTGACGGGTTCGGGCGGATAAGTCACCGGAACATTCATCACACAGACGCGCAGATCCTGGGCCGCTAGCAGGTCCCACAACTTAGACCCCTGAATTTGGCGGGCATTGGTAAAAGGGCGTTCAAACTGGGCATTGAGCGGCGCTTGCCAGCCCAGTAGACCATGTTTACCAGGATTCTTCCCCGTCATAAAGGTGGTCCAGGCTAACGCCGTAATGGGTGGAATCGTCGAATATAAGGTACTAGAAACGCCCTGCGCCAACAATTTCTGGAGATTGGGCAAATGCCCGGCTTGCAAGAGCGGTGTCAAGACCTGAAAGGTCGCACCATCTAAGCCAAGAATCAATGCTCGCATAAGCTATCCTCAACATGACGCAGCCTTACCATTACATTGGCCTGCGCAAAGTACGTAATAATTGACCAAACTGGCTCACTTCCGCATAAGGGACGAGGCGTGTCAACAGCAGCAAAGGTCCATAACCAACCAGCAGGATCACCGCGAACAAGAACGGCTGTTGCGCACGGAGCGGCCATAGCAAAAGCAAGTACAACAGCGTCAGGCCAATCAATTTTAAGTGAAACCCACCAAGGGCCGGCAATGCCAGTTCTTTTGCCAAGAAATAGGCATTCAATACCGTGCCGACCAGGGCGGCCAACCCGGTTGCCAGGGCCGCCCCGATCACCCCCTGCCAGCGAATCAAGAGCGGGTAGAGCACCAAAGCGGCGACCAACCTAACGCTGGCAATCACAACCGACCGCCGTTGCAAATTAGCGGCCATTAAACCGTGACCCATAATGGCATTGAGCAGAAAAATATAGGCAAAGGGGGCAAGCGCCGCCAAGGCCCAGGCCGATTCGGTATAGTCTTCCTTGGGATAGAGCAGGTGAATAATGAGCGGGGCCTGGCTGATCAACACCAACATGATCAAAGCGGCCCCGATCGCGACGAAACGCAAGATCTTCGTCAGAAACGCGACAAAGGCGGCTTGTCCGCGCTGAAAGAGGCGCGCCAAGATGGGGTAGATGGCATTGGTAAAACTCATGGCGGCTTGGTTAATCACCTGAATCACCAAAAAGGCGGCATTATAGATCCCAACAGCCCGCTCATTCATCAACAGCGAAAGCATCATGATATCTAACTTCGCAAAGATGACCACCGAGAGTGACATCAAGAAAAAATCAAGCGTCTGGCGCAGCACCTGCCCGATCAAGGCGACATCAAAGCCAAAAGGAAGCCAAAGCTGGTGCCGCCGGAGAAAGAAGAGGCTAACCCCCGCATTGACACAATTGCCCAGCAACATCATACTCGCCAACGCCACAACCCCATAGCCTTGATAGAGCAGCCAGAGACTGCCAGCTACTTGGACACTCACCCCACTGATCTGCTGAATTGCCATTAAATCCATGCGCTCTTCGGCCTGTAAAACACTTTCGCCAAGCGCGGCGAGGCCAAAAGGCAATAACGAAAAGGCCAGCAGGATTAACCCCCAAGTCATCTCGTCAGTATAGTGAAGAAACTGCACGATCACAATAAAACCAAGCGCGCTAACGACACTCCCCATACTTTGGGCCACAAACGCCGCTTGGAAGAAGGAGCGCACATGCCCTGGCCCACGTGCTAATTCCCGCACCAACAGCCGTGGAATCCCCAACAACGCCAGCGTCTGAAAGACCGGCCCATAGGCATTGAGTAGCGCATATTGACCGAGGCCGGTGACCCCCAATCGATAGGCAACCACCAACGATAGGAGCGTACTCATGGCGATGCGCAAAAGCTGGGCCAACGTTAGCGCGACTGTGTGACGCACTAACCGGCGCGTGATACTTGCTTCCATGGTTAATCCAGATAACCCAGATCGCGCAGCCGCTGTTGAACCACCTGTTGCTCTTCTTGGGAGTAGGCCACCCCCAGCTGCGTTGGAGCAGCATCCGTCTCGCCCGTTGACTGAATCGGATGGGCGGCTTGATAAGCGGGTGTAAACCAGCGCTGCAAGACCTGCCCATCCATGGTCGAAGGCACCGCTTGCCCCATGAGATGTAGAATCGTAGGTGCTAAGTCGGCTAGCTGGGCCGACAACCCTTGGCCCTGTTTCTGGAAGGCCGGCCCCGCCGCCACCAAGACGCCTTCGGGATGATGCCGCCCCGTGTGAGCCAAAGCCCGCTCCCCATAGTTGCCAGCGGGATAGGTGAGCCGCGCTTCGTTATGATCCAACTGATTGCGCACAAAATAGTTCGTATGGGTTTCCACCAGGAGATCGGGGGCCAAGGCGCGATAGGGCCCCGTATAGACCGCGTCCGCACGATGAACCGCTTTGACGATTGGCGCGCCGGTTTCTGGATCTTTGGCCGCCAGCAATTGCGTCGTAATCTGCTCACAAATGGCCTCATATTCGGCTTGGGATTTAACAATCCCCTGGGCAAAGCGTTCGGCGGTGGCAATATAAATATTGCCAAAGGCCCCCATGGAAAAGGCGCGGCTCTTTTCCCAGACAATTTGTTGCAGAAATTGCTGGAGGCCCGGTCGTTGCCGAATCGGCAGATGCAGCCAACGGGCAAACTGGCGCTGTACGCGCCCCCACAGTTCATGCCAGCGTTCTAACCGCGCCGGGGGCGCTAACGTCAGCCAGCCCTGGGATGCTAGCCAAGTACCCAATTCAAAGACTCGCTCATAGGTACACGCCCCATGATCCGAGACCAGTAGAATCGAACAGTGCTCATCAAAGTGACGCAGCAACCGCCCCAACGCCTCATCACAGGCCCGATAGACCAAGCCAATGCCGTCGGTGGGCGTCACGCCTTGGGCCAGCAGATGCCCAAGCGCATGTTGAACACGATCCGGTGCCGTGAAGACCACCATAGAAAAATCGGGCACTTCACGCGCGAACAAATAGTCGGCCACGGCCCCCTGCTGCTCCGTTTGCGCACAGAGCGCCTCGACATACTGTTGGGTAAAGCTCGCGCTATCCATACCGGCTGGCGCGCCAGCTTTTACATCTACCCGATATTCGCCAAAGCGCTGGGCAATTTCTTCACTCAATTTTGCCGGATGGGTATAGGCCAGATCATGCCGCGGCGCATCCATACCCGCGATCAAGGTCCCGTTGACCGCTTCGGGCGGATAGGTCATCGGCACATTGGCAACCAGAACCCGCTTCCCCACTTTGCTCAGGCGCATCCACAAGGTCTCGGCTCGCACATCGGCCCCGGTCAAGACCTGGAAATGACCTTGACTGTTCAGACCAATAAAGTCAAAGATGCCGTGCTTCCCTGGGTTCACCCCGGTCATGAAGGTTGTCCAGGCCGGTGGCGTCAAGGGCTGTAGGGTCGAAAGGAGTTTTCCCGCCGTGCCACGCGCCATCAACTTTTGTAAATTGGGCAGGGTACCGGCTTCTAGCAAAGGCTGCAGCACATCAAACGTGGCGGCATCCCAGCCAATGACAACCACTTTCTCCGTGGTGTTCTCATTACTCATGGCTTCTTATGATCTCGCTTCTACAACTCACCGTGTGAGGCCGGTGGGGCCGTTAGGTTGGCACGCCCGCCCTGATACAAACCACGCCAATAGGCAGCCAAGGGCGACCACTGCCCGCGATAGAGCATTAGGAGGCTCTTTTTGGCCGAAACGCCTAAACGCCACAACAAACAGAGCCCCTTGCGCCAGCCCCTGGTGTGAAGGCGATAAAAAATTGTGCTATTGTAGGCCAAATGGTAGATCTGAAACGCCGATTGTTCGCCAGCCGTGCGCGAAATTTTGTGCCACATCTTCGCCAGCGGTGCGGTGGATAGGTGAAAGCCAGCCTGTTGGATGCGAATACAGTAGTCCAGATCTTCGTAGTAAAAAAAAAACGTGGATCGAGCTTCCCCACCGCTTCAATCAGCGAACGCCGCAGGAGGATTGCTGTTCCCAGCAGATAATCGACGGGGAAAGGTTCCTGCCATTGTGCTGGCGTTGGCTGCCCACGGTAGCCCCCGCGTAACTCCAAGAGGAGCGGATGGCGGCGATAGCCAGCCGACCACACCAGCGTTGGCTCTTGTGCATAATAGATCGCTGGCCCCACCGCACCGACCGCCGCCATATCCATAGCAGCGACCAGCTCGGTCAACATCGCTGGATCAACCCAAACATCGTTGTTGATCATCAAAACGAACTCAGCACCTTGGGCCAGGGCAACGTCGATCCCCAGATTGACAGCCCCGGCAAAGCCCAGGTTGGTGGGCAAGGCTAAATGTTGCACCGTCGGAAAAGCTTGGGCTAATTGCTGGGCGGTTTGGTCTTGCGATGCATTGTCCACAACCAAAATTTGGAAATTGCGATAGCTCATGCGCAGCAATGAGGCCAACGCTTCTGCCGTATTGTCCCACTGGTTATAGACCGGCATGACAATATAAACCAATGGCGCTGCCGTCATGGCCTGGGTTGCCAGGGATTGTTCGTCAAAGGATTGCATCAAGTGGGTGTTCATCCATTATCTACTTTTTGCATAGCATTGGGCGCGGCTGCTGGCGGACGCCCCGCGCCCAAGCACCATGCCACTCTCGCCAAATAAAGCACTGGCAAGAGCAGCGGATGCCGTCTCACTTCTGCGGTTCGCCACCAGACATTGATCGTTACCCAACCAGCGATCAGTGGTGCCAGTAGCGCCAACCAACCAGGATAGGCCAATAGACCAGGGGTGCCATAATAATCGGCAAAGGCCAAACGATTTACCCTACTATAGTATCCACTAGTCCGCCAAGTTCGCCAAAACATGGCAAGGGATGAACAGCGTGGATAATGGGCAACCGCGGCCTGTGGTTCAAAGCAGAGCCGATAGCCCTGAAGCGCCATGCGGATGGTCCACTGGAGATCTTCCGCACGCGGCAGCGCTTCATCGAGCCCCCCCACGCGTTCGAAAACGGTGCGACAAAGCGCCAGATTCAGAGTGGGCAGGTAACGCTTATAGACAAAGGGTTGCGTCGCCAAAAATTCGTGGAAAAAGGAGAGATTATAGGCTAGCGGCCAAAATTCCATACGAGGGGAACAGATGCCACCACCGACCACTTGTTCGCCAGCCTGGAGCCGTTGGCTCAAATGATAGGCCCACGCGGACGTGACCACACAATCGGCGTCTAAAAGAAAGAACCAATCGCCGCGTGCAGCAGCCATGCCCAGATTGCGCGCTTTGCCCGGCGGAACAGGCTGCCCGGTGTCGATAAAGCGGAGATGCGCGGGCCATTGCCCCGTCTGTTCCAACGCCACCAGCGCTTGGTTGCGCCCCACCACAAGGATCTCCCAATCGTGGTGCGGAAGCGCCAAACGCTGTAGGGAAGCGCTGGCTGCCGCAATGACTTCCCCAATCAGCGGCTCTTCTAGGGTTGGGATAATGACTGAGATCGTCGCCATACCGCCTATGCCTTGGCTACATGGGGTGTGGGCGGTTGTTGCAAAAGCGCCACCAAGGCGGCCCACGAGGTATCCATTGCCGGTGGCGGCGGTGGAACTGGGGGACGGCACAGGTAGGCCAGGATGGCCTGGGCCAATGCCTGAGCATCGCCAGGGGCAACCCAATCAACAAGCTGCGCGGCTTGGGCCGCGGGTAAGGTGGCGTGGACAACGGAGGTGGTGATAATGGGCATTCCAAAAGCGAGAGCCGCTTGGACAACCGCGCTGCCCGTCACGCGTTGATAGGGCGCAACCAATAGATCGGCTGCCGAAAAGTAGCGCGATACTTCTTCATCGGGGATATACCGATCATCAATTCGCACCCACGGCGTTAGGTGCAACTGCTCAATCAGCGCCCGGATCTCGGCTTTTTGGTCTTGCCAAAATTCACCAGCAATCACCAATGTCAACTGCGGTTCTGCTTGCCGAAGCAGGGGCAGTGCCTCTACCAAAAAGCGCAATCCCTTATACGGACGCACTAACCCAAAAAAGAGGAGAATCGTCTGGTCAGTTGGCAGTTCGAGTGCGGCTCTGGCTTGCGCTTGGGGGATTCTATCCGTAAACAACGGAAAGGTCGGCATGGCGACGACAGCGCTCTCTACGCCAGGCAATAACTGCTGTAACTTCGCTTGTTCGGCGGTGGAATGGACTATGCGCAAAGCTCCCCAGCGCAACACCACCCGGGCCAACCAGCGCTCCAGCCGCGTGGCTTCATGCGGCGTGACATTATGACAGATCCAGACCACCGTACACCCGAGCAAAAGACGATTAAGCAGCAATAGCGTGAGCCAGACTGGCACCCAAAAGGCAGTCCACCACTGCAAAATGAGCACCTGTGGACGGTAGCGCCAGATGCGCCCGAAGGTAGTCAGCCAAGTCAAAGGGTTGAGCGAATCGATCCAATAATGAGCCGCTTCGGCAGACAAGGACACGCGGCTTGGATCACGATCGGTGCGCCCGGGGAAGAGCCACGACGGATACTGACGGCGGAAGGAGATCAACAACAGCTCTTGCTGCTGCTCGCGTAGGGCCTTGCTGAGCAAGGTTGTATAATGGGCAATCCCACCGCGGTAGGGATGCACTGGCCCCACTAAGGCAAATTTCATAGAGCCATGGTCCTAGCGCTCGGTCTCTAGCTTACGCAAACGGTGTAAGATCTCCTCTAAGATCTTCCGATTGAAGCCGACGAGATCGGCTAATAGGCCGATGAGCACGATCTGAAAGCCCACAATAAAGAGGACCGCCGTCAAAATCAACGACTGGATATGACCGCCGCCCTGACCAATGGCAAAGAAGTAGAGAAAGCGTAGGCCCAACAGAAGGCCGGCAAAGATCGAGCAAGCGCCAATGGTTGAAAAGGCGCGTAGCGGGCGATAGAGCGTATAGGCCCGCAGAATCGCAACGGCTTGATTGGATAGAAAGTGAGGAATGCTGCGCATCAACCGCGAAGGCCGGGTGGGGGCATTGGTGCGGATCGGGACAAATTCGATCACCACGCGGCGGGCACCGGCTTGGATCAACGTTTCCAACGTATAGGAATAGTTACCCAACACCAACGTGCGTAAGGCTACCTCGCGGGTCAAGGCCCGGAAGCCACTCGTCGCATCAGGAATGGACATGGTCGCGGCCTGGGAAACAACCCAACTGCCCAGTCGTTGCAACAGGCGCTTGAGCGGCGAGAAGATCGCCAGCTTGCCTACCCCACGGTCTCCGATCACCATTTGGGCGCGCCCCGCTAGGATCGGTTCAATGAGCCGAGCCACTTCTTCGCCACCATATTGATTGTCGGCATCGGTATTGACAATAATATCGGCCTCGTGGGCAAGACAGGCTTCCAAACCGGTGGCAAACGCCTGAGCCACGCCCAAATTACGGGGATGGCTCACAATGTGATGCACCCCCAATGCCTGCGCCACTTGGATCGTCTCGTCGTGGCTGCCATCGTCGATGATCAGGTATTCAATCGTATCCACGCCAGGCAATTGCTTGGGTAAGTCGGCGATGGTCTGGGGCAGCGTTTGCGCCTCGTTATAGCAGGGAATCTGGATGATCAGTTTCACAGAGCCATTATTCCGTGTGGCGTATCACTTTTGATTTTTGCGGTCGGTCTTGCGACCACCCATGTTCCCAAAGAACATTTGGCGGAACATGCCACGCGCTTCTGGGGCAGCGCTTGGTGTCGCGGGCTCATCCCAGCGTTTGAGCATGGCCTGTGCTTCCCACAGTTCACGCTGTTGGACAATCTGTTCCAGCGTGCTCAAGAGTGGGTGTTTCTCTTCATCAGCCGGGGTGGCGTTGAGCAAGTCGCGCCACATGATCAGCTCTTGTTGGAGTTGGTCAATCCGTTGTAGCAGATTCGCCCGGTTGTTCAAGAACGTGCCAAAGAGCTGGCTCGCGCTGCCGTCAAGCTCGGTCGATTGGGCAAAAGTGCGCCCAGCCAAGCGCCGCGCCTCACGCCAACCAGCAGCACCGGCACTCAAATGAACCAACGCGGCGGCCACGAGCTGGGGCAAATGCTCAACCCCTGCAATGATCCCATCGTGTTCATGCGCATCGACAAACAAGGGAGTCGCGCCAAGCCGCTCGACAAAATCGCTCGCCAGTTGGACGGCGCTCGGGTCGGTATGCAGGCCAGGGGCCAGACCAAAAGTCGCTTCGTGGAAGAGGTCGGCCCGTACAGTTAACGGTGCGTCGATCCCCGTCAGGATCGGGTGACCAACCACAAAGTGCGTCTCTGGGGCCAGCTGCTTGGCGGCGAGGTCAATCGTCGGCTGCATGGCGTTGGTGATGGCAAAGACCAAGGTCTCTGGCCGTAGATCCTCCCGCAGATGAGGCAAGGTCTCTTCAAGCTCAGGCAGCGACAGGGTTAAGAGAATCAGTTCAGCGCCATCGCAGGCATTGTGCAAGTTCCACTCCGTTCGGTGTACCGCCTGCAATTGGCGTGCCCGTCCGGTATGCTCTGCATCCTTATCATGGCCGACAATTTCAAAGTTGCCTGGCTCACGTTGTAGGCCCAGCCCTAAGCTAGCACCAATCACGTCCAGTCCGATAATGGTGATTTTGGGTTTTGCCATGAAAATTCTTTCATTCGGTGAATAAATTGTCAGGACGAATACGCCTGACGCATTGGATCGTTAATTTTCGCCATCCGCCCATTGAAGCAAACGGAGTAACTGTCCAGCTTGACTCTCGGGCTCCATGGGCAGGTCATCCTGATGATGCTCAATGAGCCAACAAGTGAGCGGGCTACAGCCCCAGGCCGCCGCCCATTCTGCCCCGATCTGAGGATGCATCTGGTGCACATAGAGGGCATAGCGCCAGCCGTGGGTATGATGGGGGGAAGCCCACCGTTCAAGCCAGTGGGGGGCCAAGCGCGCTAACAGCACCAGCGGCCCCCGCACCCACAGGGTAATCGCCACCCCGGCCTGGGCAGCGGCTAATTTCCCCACATCATGCAACAAGGCCGCCGCGGCCAAGTCTGGGGAGATAGAGCCCGCTTGCCGCAACAGATGCAGCACATTGAGGCTATGACGTTGGGCATCAACCGGCAATTGCCGAAACTGCTCACCAGCCTTGGCCGGTAGATAGACCAGTGCATCAGCAAGCTCTTGCTGATGCACTGTCGCCCGCCAACCGGCCCAAAATTGATGGATGCGATAACGCCACTTGTCGGCACGCCTGTTGGTTGAGTTTACCAAGTCGCTTTACCGTCGATTTACCAAGGGGTGTTGCCATGCAGCTACAGGATGGTGGTTAAAAGCCACCAGATAATCTGCACGGGAATATTGATCACCCAGCTTGCCAGGAGGATAATGGCAAAGAGGATCAGAAAGCCATATTGGTGCAAGATGGTGCGTACCTGATAGTTCATATTCGGCCACAAGGCAAAGAGAATATGCGAACCATCCAGGGGTGGCACGGGAATCAGGTTAAAGACAAAGAGCATGACGTTGATAAGCGCAAACGAGGTGGCAAAGCCGCCCAGAAAGGGGCCGGAAAAGATCCCAATGCGCACCAACAGCAGCGCGAGAATCGCCAGTAGTAAATTGCTCACTGGCCCCGCTAGCGAAACCAAGATCGAAGCCAGCTTTGGATCGGTATCCACATTGCGCGGGTTCCACTGGACCGGCCGCGCCCAGCCAAAGCCGGTAAATAAAATCAGCAGCGCCCCAACTGGATCAAGATGAGCCAGCGGGTTGAGCGTATAGCGCCCTTGCCACTTGGGGGTATTATCCCCTAAACGAACCGCCATGGCAGCATGGGCAAATTCATGCACAGGTAGGGCGACCAAAATGATAGCCGCCACCGCTAGTAGCCGCGACGGGGCAAAACGACCGCTAAAGAGAAGCCCCAGCAGCACCAACGCCGCAATGGCGGCAATAACCAACTGTTGATTGCGAGTAAGTGTATTCCAGCGCGCGCGAAATGTATTTATCATAGGGTAATCATTATAGCATGGTTAAGTAAAGTGACAAGAATCGAGAAATTTAGGAATTCAGGAAAATTGACTATAATACAGCCATGAACATACGTTGGCGATTCCAACGGCTGGGGCTGGCTGCCGAGCGACCGCGTCGCCGTTTATTGATACGTACAAGCTTAGCATTGGTCGCGCTCATTGGCTTGCTTGGCCTGGGCCTGTGGGGTTGGCGCACCTATGTTACCACCCAAGTTCCGCTTGGCCCCCAACAAACCGTCCTCACCAACAACCCGAAAATCGGCGTTCACACTCGGCTAACCGACGAAGTCGAGCCCTGGAAGATTAAGCGTACCTTAGAAATGGTGCGCACCATGGGCGCGCCTTGGATTGTTGAGTATTTTCCTTGGGCCTATGCCGAGCCCACCCGTGGTCGTTACGATTGGAGCCATCACGATCTGGTGATCGATCACGCTACCCGCCAAGGCTTGACCGTCATTGCCCGGCTGGGCTATGTGCCCGAGTGGGCACGCCCGGCCGCGACAACGCCGCTCTATCTCGATGAAGAGCAATTTCCGGCCTTTGCCGACTTTGCCGCCGCATTTGTCAAGCGTTATGCCGGGAAGGTTCCCTATGTCATCATCTGGAATGAGCCGAATCTAAGCCTAGAGTGGGGCTATGCGCCCGTATCACCAGAGAAATATGTTGCCATGCTCCAAGCGGTCTACCCGGCCATCAAGGCCGCCAATCCAGAGATACAGGTATTGGCTGGGGCGCTGGCCCCAACCTTGGCTCCCCCGGGCAGCCCGGACGGCATGAACGACTTGGTCTTTCTCCAACGCATGTACGATGCGGGTGCCGCCCCCTATTTTGATCTGCTGGCGATCCATGCCTATGGCTGGTATTCAACCCCCGAAGAGGAACCCGCCGCCGATGTCGTCAACTTTCGGCGTTCCGAACTTCTGCGCGACGTCATGGTGGCCAACGGCGATAGCGCCAAGGGCGCCATGATCACCGAGGGCGGCTGGAACGATCATCCCCGGTGGACCCGTGCCGTGCGCCCCAGCCAGCGCATTGCCTATACGCTTCGGGCCTATGAATGGGCCCAAGCCGAGTGGCCTTGGCTGCAAGCGGTCTGCCTTTGGGCTTTTCGCTATCCGTGGGATGCCAAAAGCTATCAGGATTACTACACCTTTGTGCGCACCGATTTTGAACCCAAGCCCATCTATCTCGAAGTGCAGCGGTACGCCGCAGGGGCAACCCCATGATGCGATCCGCCTGGTTGGTCCGCTGGCGACAGCACCGCCTGCTCTTTTGGCTCAGTCTGCTTTTAATCGTGGCACTTCTCACGCTTTTGGCAATGGCACTCTGGGCCCCCGAGACTATCCGTCTGCTCCGCCGCGACAACACTTGGCGCACTATGCAGGCCAAGGGCATCTGGCGCGTGGGAATGGACCCCAGCTTTCCCCCCTTTGAAAGCCTCGACGCGGCAGGCAAACCAGTGGGCTTTGATGTGGCGCTCGCCGCAGCAATCGCTGAGGGTTGGAAGCTCCAAGTGGAATTAGTGCCCATTGGCTTTGACAGCCTGCTCGATGCGCTGCAAACCGGCCAAGTGGATAGCATCATCAGCGCCTTGCCCTATGATGAGCGCCTGACCAAAGATGTCGCCTACTCTGCACCCTATTTTGAAGCTGGCATCTTTTTAGCCACGTTGCCCACCACTGGCATTCAGGCAACCACCGATCTCGCCCAGCAGACCGTGGGCGTTGAATGGGGCAGCATGGGCGATATGGTGGGGCGGCGACTCCAAAGCACCACGCCCACCCTCCACCTCCAGCCCTTTGATACCCCTGCCGAAGCCATTGCCGCCTTGGTCGAGCAACGTACGGTCGCTGCCATCCTGGTCGATCATGTTACCTTGCGCATGGCCCAAGTCAATGGCGCGCCCTTACACGCGGTGGGGCCTGTGCTAGAGAGCAACCCTTTTGTCATTGCCATGCCAATAGCCGCCTATGAACTACAGAGTGCCGTTGCGCAAAGGCTTGCCACCCTCCAGCAGATGGGGAAATTAACCGAACTGGAAGCAATCCACTTCCAGCATGCACCTTAAGCAGTAGCATACCCAGTAACATACCGTTGTCCGCACATTTTATAGCTATCCCATCAATCCTATGCGTAGTGATCGCGAAGTCGTCATCCTCAATGAAATTGCCCAGGCCCTGAATCGCTCTGTCGATTTGGCGGAGGCGTTACAAACAACCTTGGCCCAGATGGCGGCCCTCTTTGGGCTCCACACGGGTTGGATCTGGCTGCGCAATGAACGGACGGATCAATTCTACTTGGCCGCGGCCCAGAATCTGCCACCGGTGCTGGCGCAAAATCCAGCCCGGATGGAAGGTTGGTGTCATTGCCTGGAATCCTACGAAGAGGGCGATCTTGAAGGCGCGGCCAATATCAACGTCATCGTCTGTACGCGGCTCAAAAATTTGGTGCGCGGCACTGATGGGCTACGCTACCACGCCACTATTCCCCTCTATGCCCACGGCAAGGAATTGGGGGTCCTGAACCTAGCCAGTAGCGACTGGCGCGAGCTCTCCGATGAGGATCTCCGCCTGCTCTACACCATTGGCGATCTGCTAAGCATTGCCATTGAGCGGGCACGCCTCTACGCCCGTAGCATCGAAAGCGGCGCGATCGAAGAGCGCAACCGGCTGGCGCGCGAGATCCACGACACCCTGGCCCAAGGGCTCTCGGCCATTGCCCTGCACCTCGAAACCGCCGATCTTTTGTTGGAGACAGCTAGCGACCCCACCCGCATCCGCCAAGCCATTCAACAGGCCCTCCAACTATCGCGTACCAATTTGGAAGAGGCCCGGCGTTCGGTCCATGATCTGCGCGCCGCACCCCTAGAAGGCAAAACCTTGGCCGAAGCGCTCGAACAGCTGGCTCAGGCAACCATGACCAAGACCCAACTGCCCGTTAAATTTCATGTAGTCGGCGCGCATCGGCCTTTGCCGGTGGCGGTCGAAGCAGGGCTCTACCGCGTAGCCCAAGAAGCGATCACGAATAGCTGCACCCACGCCCAGGCAACCAGTATCCAGATCTCCCTCAATATCACGCCCCAGCTTGTGCAGTTGGTGATCTATGATGATGGGTGCGGCTTTGAAGCAGAAGCCATTGCACCCAACCGCTATGGCCTCGTGGGGATGAACGAACGGGTGCGCCTGTTAGGCGGAGAGCTTCACATGGAAAGTATGCCCACCGCTGGCACCAAGGTCGTCGTCACTGTTCCGCTGGAGAGCTGACAGGGTTTGCGTTGGCGGTGCTGGGGCCACAGAGCCAACCAGCCGACAAGGTTTTGCAAGCCTGTCAGCGCTGATCCAAGCACGTAACATCTACCTTATTAGGAACAAGCGAGAGATTACGCAACTCATGATTCGCCTGATTATTGCCGACGACCACCCGATTGTCCGTGACGGGCTGCGGGCGGTGCTCAGTACCCAGCCCGATTTTGCCATTGTCGGCGAAGCGGATAGTGGCAGTCAAGTGCTCCAACAGGTGGAGATGCTGCGCCCCGATCTCCTCCTTCTCGATCTGGAGATGCCCGATGGTGATGGTGTTGAAACCCTGCAGCGGCTTGCCGAACGCAACGCTACGGTGCGGGTGATTATCTTCACGGCCTTTGATACCGACGACCGCATTGTCGAAGCAGTGCGGGCGGGGGCGAAGGGCTACCTCTTAAAAGGAGCCCCGCGGGCCGAGCTCTTTAATGCCATCCGCGTGGTGCACACAGGCGGCTCACTGCTCCAGCCCGTGATCGCCTCCAAATTAATCGACCGCCTGACCCAACCAACACCGGCACTACCCGAACCCCTGACGGCCCGCGAACGCGAAGTGCTAGCGCTGATCGCCCAAGGACTGCCCAACAAAGAGATCGCCGAACGCCTGGTGATCACCGAGCGCACCGTTAAATTTCATGCCAGCGCGATCCTGGGCAAGCTTGGTGCCACCAACCGCACCGAAGCCGTGGCCCTTGCCCGTCAACAGAATCTCCTCAGTTAACTATACACCATTCCTATATCATAGAAACTACGAACCCCGATAGAGCAGACCGGTTTCCCAAACCGGTCTGCTCTTTGTTCGCGTCTGATCTTTCGTACAGCTACTATTCTGCCCCAACGCCCGGTGCGTTGGGGCTTTTTCATTGGTAAAGTTGATATACGCAACAACAATGTATGAAAGGAAGTTTGCTCATGAACAAAGTAGCGCTCATCACCGGGGCGAGCCGTGGCCTTGGCCGCGTCCTGGCTAGCTTTTTGGCCGCCCAGCCCTATGATCTCATTCTCACGGCGCGTGGCAGCGCTGCGCTGTACGCCGCCCAAGCCGACTTGGCGACCTATGGCGGCCGCGTGATTGCTCTGGCCGGCGATGTGAGTGATGGTGCCCATCAACTGCGTGTCGCCGCTGCGGTGGCAGACTTGGGCCGCCTGGATCTGTTGGTCAATAATGCCTCTATCCTCGGGCCAAGTCCCCAGCCACCATTGACAACCTATCCGCTGGAGACGCTCGAACAGGTTTTTGCCGTGAATGTGATCGCCCCCTTGAGCCTAGTGCAAACGCTCTTACCCTGGCTCCGTACGACCCATGGTCTCGTCGTCAACATCTCTAGTGACGCGGCGGTTGGGGGCTATGCGGGCTGGGGTGGTTATGGGGCCAGCAAAGCGGCCCTTGATCTGCTGAGTTTGACCCTTGCCAATGAATTACGCGACCAAGGTGTGGCCGTGGTCAGTGTTGATCCAGGGGATATGCGCACGCAAATGCACCAAGACGCCTTTCCCGGCGAAGATATCC
Organism: Caldilineaceae bacterium; assembly: GCA_019637645.1. Next base: position 7,638 of record JAHBVH010000062.1, on the reverse strand, counting down.
ACGACCGGCCCCTGCCCGAAGTAACTTTGCCCTTTTGGGCCTGGCTTTTGGCCCAGCAACCGTTATCGCTCAGTGGTCGCCGCTTTCAGGCGCAAGGTGAAGTTTGGACCATGACCCCATAGGCTTTGGGTAAATGGCTTTAAGAAGGAACCGATCATGCTTCAATCGACCATACAACAACATCCCGAACTCCTTTACCGGATTGACAAATTTGTCGTACCCGCCGCGGCCCGTGCCGAATTTATGGAGCGGGTAGAGATGACGCACACCTTGCTACGGACATTCCCCGGCTTTCGGCAGGATCTGATGTTTGAGCAGACCAGTGGCCCTGGTAGCTTTAATTTCATCACCCTGGTCGTCTGGGAAAGTGCCGCGGCCATGGAAGCAGCCAAACAGGCTGTTCAGGCGCACCAGCAAGCCATTGGGTTTAACCCCAATGAACTACGCGAACGGCTACAGATCCAGGCCGATATTGCCACCTATTCATCACGCGAGGGATCCTATGCAACGCACTGATCTATTTTTTGAACGCCCGCCGGCACTGCAAGCGACTTTACCCCCCGAAGCACGGCAACTCCAGCGCGATGAAGTACGCCTCTTGGTCACCACGCCACAGGGCGAAATCCATACTCACTTTACCCAATTGGCCGACTTTTTAGCACCAGGGGATCTGGTCGTGGTCAACCGCAGCGCAACCTTGCCAGCCAGTCTGCCGGTTAGCAGTGCGCTAGGGGATTTTCTGTTCAACTTTTCCACCCACTATGGTGATGGCCTTTGGTTGGCCGAACCACGTTGGAGCAGCAGCGAACCAGGGCCGCTACCACTTACCCCTGGCGAACGGGTAGTCGCGGGCCAAGCCGAGCTGCGCCTGCTCGCGCCCTACCCTGGCTTGCCACGCCTTTGGTTTGTCCATAGCACAGCGGATCTGACCCGCGTGCTCTGTGCCAAGGGCGCGCCCATTCGGTATGGCTATGTCCAGGAACGCTTGCCATTGGCGGCTTATCAGACCCTGTTCGCCAAAGTGCCTGGCAGTGCGGAGATGCCTTCCGCCGCGCGCCCCTTTACCCGCCGCGTGGTCCAACGGTTACGCCGCCGCGGGATCAAAATGGCGGGCATTACCTTACATACCGGTGTCTCTAGCCTAGAGATCGAGACAGAGCAGGTCGAGGCCCAGCCGATGTATGCCGAGCCTTTTCAAGTACCGGCAGCAACTGCGCAATTGGTTAATGCCACGCGCCAAGCAGGCCACCGCGTGATTGCCGTTGGCACCACCGTCGTCCGTGCCCTAGAATCGGCCTGGGATGGGAGCCAAGTTCGTCCCCAGCAAGGCTTTACGCGGCTCTTTATCCATCCTCAGCGCGGGGTCCATGTGGTTGATGGTCTGCTGACCGGCTTTCATGATCCCCTGGCCAGCCACCTTGCCATGCTCTATGCGATTGCTGGGCGCGATGTCATCCAGGCAAGCTACCGCACAGCAGTCGAGCACGGCTATCTTTGGCATGAATTTGGCGACAGCCAGCTTATTCTGCCCAACTAAATCGATAGGGCGTCAGGCACAAGCCGTAATTCACTTAGGCAAGAGCTGACAGGTTTTTCAACCCTGTCAGCTCTCTGGTGGTACCGACCACTAGAAATCAATCCCACGCGTGTCGAGGAGCGTGGAGACTGGCGCGCTGACTGAGACAAATTCTCTACAACCCCAGCCACTTTGCATTTTGGTCAAAGCGGTGTACACTACCGGCATGACCACACTTGCGGCGCTGCCCCAACGATATCAGCGTTTTGTTGCTGAATGGGATGGCATCTCTCGCCGCCACGCACTAGTTACACTCTTTCCCGCTAACCTTGTCGCTTATCAAGATGGCCGAATCATATATTCCTTGGCGGATATGGATGGAGGCAGAAGTTGACTCCAGTGACATTTTCGTTCCCCCCATTGCTCCCCAGTATTCAGTGAAGAACCTATGCTTACCAAAAATCGACTGAGACCTATTTGCCCAACTCGCCAACGCCGCCGACCTCGACCAGTGCAAAGCGTAGCAAGCGCTTACGCTGGCTGCTCACGGTACCGGGCAAACAGCTATGGCTCATGCGGAGTGATGGCCGTGAGGCCAAGGCGCTAACCAGCGAAGCTGCCTTTGACTTTGGCCCCCCACTTTGGTCACCCGATGGCCGCTATCTCCTCTTCCACAAATTGCCGCTCCAAGGGCCTGATATCACCCTTTCGGTCTGGATCCTAGAAGCAACCAGTGGTCGCACCTGGCAAGTCGCCAGCCCCGGCCAGCGGCCACAGTGGGTGCCGTAGGGAACAGAGGGCAGAGGACAGAAGGCAGTAGGTAGATACGCAAGATTTTGCGTATTTACCGCGGGAGGACAGAAGGCAGAATCTGCCCTCTGTCTTCTGGTTATACGCCCCACGCGCCGGGGTTGAGGAGGGTTTCGTCGTCAATGCGCAGGGCATGGAGGGCTTGGTAGAGGGCTGGGGGTAAGGGGATAGTCAGGGCAACCAGGTTGTCTTGCAGCTCTTCGAGGGTGCGGACGCCGACTAGTACACTGCTGATCTCGGGGTGCGCCAGGGCAAAGGCTAGCCCGGCTTGGGCCGCGGTCAAGCCCAATTGAGCCTCGGCGACAAGTTGGCGGAAACGCCGTGATTGGGCACGTAGCGGCTCTAGATGATCGGGGAGATAATCAGCACGTTCGGTCAAGGCACCTTTGAGCAGTACCGAACGGACCATGACGCCAACACCCTGTTGCGCAGCCAGGGGCAGGACGCGATCAGCCAAGCGCTGGTCAAAGGCCGAATAGGTTACCTGGATCACATCAAAAAGATCGGTCGCCAGGGCAGCTTCGGGCAGGGCGGCCCCATAGAACGAGCCACCGGTCCAGCGGATCCAGCCCCGTTCGCGTGCTTCGGCAAACGTGGCAGCCACAGTCTCTTGTTGGGCCAATACTTGTTCATCTACATTATGGATCTGCCAAATATCGACAAAATCGGTTTGCAAGAGGCCCAAGCTAGTCTCTAATTGCGTCAACATGCGCTCGCGCAAAGCGGCACCAGTTGGCAACGTGCCATCGGGTAGATGAGCCGCTGCTTTAGTCGCCAAGACCACGTCAGGCCGCCGCCCCTGCAACGCTTGGCCAAGAATGGCCTCGCTCTCGCCATAGCCACGGGCCGTATCAAGGAGATTGATCCCAGCATCAATGGCGGTATGCACAATCTGGATGGCTGTCTCTACCTGGGGACGGCCATAATGACCGGGTGCATTGATTCCATAGTCCATACCCAATTCCACCGTGCCCAAGGCCAACGGCGCAACTTGTAACCCGGTACGTCCCAGCGTACGATAATTCATGCCTCTTTACCCACTTTCCTACATTATCGCTTTATAAGCGCTGCTAAATCGTAACTCCAATCAGGCCAATCATACTCTAGGGTGGCGGTTGCTGTCCACCTGCGCTTGTCAGACTAGGCAGCCCCCGACCCTGCTGTCCTCTGTCCTCCCGCGGTAGATACGCAAAATCTTGCGTATCTACCTTCTGCCTTCTGTCCTCTGCTCTCTGCCCTCTGTCCTCTGTCCCTACCCCACTCTTCGCTAGATTGACGCGCCTTGATGCCCAGTGTATACTGCCAGCGACCGGTGCGTTGTCAAGGCCGTATTGAATAAAACCGAACCAATCCAAAGAAACTGGCGGTGCGCTATGTTGATTCGTCCATTTCGCGAGGCTGACCGCGAAGCCATTAAAACGATCACAGCCATCTGTTTTGAGGGGGTTGCGATTGATCATGCCATTGAAGTGCGCTATGGCTTGGTAGATGGGAAGGATTGGCGCTACCGCAAAGTGCGCCATATCGATGCCGATATTGCGGCCAATGCGGCGGGAATCTTTGTCGCCGAAATAGACGGTGTGGTGATTGGGTATATCACAACCCGAATTGACCCCGAGACCAAAGTGGGCAGTATCCCCAATTTGGGTGTGCTACCCGCCCAGCGCGGGGCTGGCCTAGGTCGCCGCTTGATCGAAACGGCCATTGCCTATGCCAAAGGGCAAGGGATGCTCCACCTCCGCATTGAAACGTTGGCCCATAACGCCATTGGCCAACACCTCTACCCGAGTTGCGGCTTTCAAGAAGTCGCCCAGCAGGTTCATTATGTGTTGCCCTTAGAGAGTAAAGACTAGCGGATGGAGGCTGGAGGCTGTGAATTGCATTCCCCTGTCTTCTGTCTTCTGTCTTCTGTCTTCTGTCTTCTGTCTTCTGCTCCTATTGCCCAAGTTCCCACAGCCCGCTCAAGCGCGACATTACGATATTGGCAGCCTAAGCACCCTATAATGGGCAATGGTTACGGGGCGATGGGAAGGCAATTGCTCGAGGTAGCCAGCCCAAAGTCTGTTTCTGAATGGTATAAACAGTTGCGGAGATAGGGCGCTTAGGGTAGCATTGGGAGATTCAGATGCAGCACCTTCTTCACTATCACGAAGAGACATGAAGAAGGTGATCCTAGAGAAGTTGATCCGAATGATACCACCAGAAGCTTGTACAACGATTGAGGAAGTACGCAGTAGCATTGATGAATTGGACCGAGTCATTATTACCGCCTTGGGCCAACGCTTTCATTATGTCAAAGCAGTTACGCGTTTCAAGAAAAATGCAGACGATGTACGCGCGCCAGCGCGCTACCTAGCTGTGCTCCAGTCACGGCGAGCTTGGGCAGAAGAGGTCGGCCTCAATCCGGATGTGATCGAAGCGATGTATCGCCATCTGATTGAACATTTTATTGATGAAGAGATGAAGTTAGTACACCATACCGGGTAAGAGGCTTCATCTGGCCTGAGCAAACAAGTCTGTCAACCAAGCGCGCCCCAAAGTTGCAAAAACGAGCGATGAGACTTGTTACATGATGATAAGGAACTGTTGGAGCCAGCGTGGACTTACAGCAAGCGCGTACTGCCCTTGTGCATGATTGGTTAAATCAAATGGGCGGTGCAGAAAATGTCCTCGAAGAACTTGTTGCGCTTTTTCCCTGTGCGCCCGTTTACACCAGCATCTATGCCCCGCAAAAAATGCCGGCAGACTATCGCCGTTGGTCGATCCATACCAGCTTTATGCAGCGATTACCAGGGGTAGCGACTCATCACCAAGCCTATCTACCGATCTATCCGCTCGCCTTTGATCGGATGGATCTAAGCCACTTTGATCTCGTCCTGAGCAACAAGAGTGGCTTCTGTCATGGTATTCAGGCGCGCAATGGCAACGGCAAAGGGGCTGTTCATGTTTGTTATTGTTTAACACCGACACGCTTTCTTTGGCTCTACGATCAATACCGTGAACGCGAACAGATCGGTGGGGCGCTGCACACAGTACTCCAACCGATGCTACGCCTATTGCGCCGTTGGGATTGGCAGGCAGCCCAACGAGTGGATCACTTTATTGCCATTAGCACGACGGTTCAGAAGCGGATTGAGAGCATTTATGGGCGGAGCAGCACCGTGATCCATCCGCCCGTCGATACGACCTACTTTACGCCCGATCCCGCTACCCCCGTTGGCGATTACTATTTGATCGTTAGCCGCCTGATTCCCTATAAACGGATCGATCTGGCAATTCAAACATTTAATCGCCTGCCCAATCACCGGCTGCTCATCGTTGGCGAAGGGCGCGATCGGGCGGCGCTGGAAGCACAGGCTGGCCCCAATATCCATTTTCTGGGCCGCCAATCGGATGAACAGGTTTTGGCCTTGTTGCGTGGCTGCCGGGCTTTTCTTTTTCCCGGCTTAGAGGATTTTGGCATCGCCCCCGTAGAAGCGTTGAGTGTGGGGCGGCCCGTGATTGCCTACCGCGGGGGCGGGGCGTTAGACACTGTGCTGCCTGGGGTGACCGGCGAACTTTTTTCCGAACAGACCGGGGAAAGTTTATATCAAACGCTACACAGCTTTGATCCGAATGCTTACGATCCAGCCGACTGTCGCGCCCAAGCCAAACAATTTAGCGTCCCGCAATTTCGTCAAAAGTTACTCGCTTTTTTACAAAGGGTATGAACCACAGATCATCATGGAACTCTATGCATATTGGCAGATTTATCGCCGGCGCTGGTGGTTGTCGATCGCGATCCCCCTGGCCGTCGCCCTGCTGAGCGCCATCCAGCTTCGTCCTTGGCAGCAACCGGCCCCCCATTATAGCGCCACAATGCGCCTGCTCATCAGCGTCATGCCTCTCCCCGAGGCCGATGTAGCCGCCTATGATCCCCGTTATTTTGCCTGGCAGACCAGCGAATATCTTGTGGATGATTTTACCGAAGTGGTGCGCAGCGATCTATTTACCCAACAGGTCAATGAGCGGCTAGCCACCCAAGGAATTTCCCTGCCGACCGGGCTCATTCAAGGTAGCTCGTCCACGGGCCGTCTGCACCGAATCCTTTCCTTAACCCTTACCTGGGCCAATCCCAGCGAATTAGATGCAGTCGCCACCGCGATTGTGGCCGAGCTGCGCGAGAATGTCAACTTTTATTTCCATCAGCTAGGAACGGATGGGGCCTTCATCACCATTCTCGATGAACCCCGCGTCAGCACCATTGCGCCCGCCGTACGCCAACGCTTAGAATTTCCGCTCCGGGTCGCCTTAGCCGTGCTAGCGAGTATTCTGCTGATCTTCCTGCTCGATTACCTGGACACCTCCGTGCGCTATCGCCACGAAGTCGAACAGCTTGGGCTATCCGTCCTCGGCGAAATTCCCCGCGCTTGAGGGTAGGACAGTGAGTCAGTAGGTCAGTAACTGTCTCACTGTCTCACTGTCTCACTACCCTACCGAATCTTCCCGCGGGCATAAATCGGCCAACGCGCTTCGACACGGCCCTGGCGAATGGCGACGATTTCATCGTGTTCATTCACACAGGGGCAGGGATGTACCGGCAGTACCTGGACCCGCTCCCCGATCACGGGCTTCTTCTCACACGCCGAAATATCAACGTGCCCATGCTCTTCGGAAAACTTGTAGAAATAGGCATCGGGATATTCGACGATATAGCCAATGCTGGGGCCTTTGTCGGTATCAAGGATCGATGCACTCATCGTCTTGCTGCCACAGTCGAGGACAACACGACCATCGGTGGGGCGGCTGACGACGGTGGCAATCACCCGTAGCGCGCACTGTTCCAGCGTATGGCGACCAGCGAGCAGGTGACCATAGCCCCCAACTGGATATTCGCCAATGCGATATTCAGTGAGTTCGGGTGTCTCGTGGGCTTGGAGGGCATAACGGGTGCTGCCACCGCTGACAATGGGGTGGGCTAATCCATGTCGGTCAAAGAGGGCAAGAGTCTCTTGCAAAACGGGCCGCGCCGCGGGGCTGGTGGGGAAGCCCATAATGCCCCGTAATTCTAGGCCCGGGGCGCGGTCAATCGCCTGGGCGAGTTCTACTGTCTCTAGCGCCGTTGTCGTCCCTGTCCGATTTTCGCCGGTTTCCATTTCGACCAACACGCCCAACGTCACCCCAGCTTTGGTTGCAGCAGCGGACAGACCGTCGATCGTATAGGTGGAGTCTGCCGAAACGGTCAACCGTTCAGTACGCCGTGCCAGCGCCGTGAGCCGATCCAATTTTTGCTGCCCCAGAATATTATAGGGGATCAAAATATCTTTTGTGAT
>JAHBVH010000061.1 GCA_019637645.1 Caldilineaceae bacterium | reverse complement strand
ACAAAACCAAAGGAGTCTTAATGAAAATCCAACGTGTTCAACTTTTTCCGATTGCCACGCCCCGGCAGACGGGCATTGCCAATCAACATGTGATCGTCAAAATCGAAGCGAGCGATAGCGTGGTTGGCTGGGGCGAGATGAGTGATCTCTCCCATGTGCCCATGTATCAATTCGACATGGGTGAGCTAGAGCGTATGCTCAACGAACTATTGCGGGGCAAAGACGCACGCAATGTGGTGAAAATTGAGGATGATCTGATCCGTTTTTTCCCCGACGAAGGGCATATGTACAGCCGCTCCGGCTTGGTGCGCCAAGGGATTGACCTTGCCCTGCATGATCTGATTGGCCGCTATGAAGGGGTGCCGGTCTATGATCTCTTGGGGGGCAAGCTGCGTGACCGGATGCGGGTCTGCTATCCTATCTTTCGTATGCGCTCGGTGGACGAAGTCGAAGCTAATTTGGCACGAGTGGCCGAAAAGCTCGCCCAGGGTTTTGATCTAATCCGTGTTTACGTGGGCTCGAATTTGGAAGCCGATGCGCTCTTCTTGGGTAAATTTGCCGATCACTTTGCCGGCCAGGTTGAAATCAAGTCGCTCGATTTCTCCAATCTCTTAGATTGGCGGCGTTCGATCATGGCGATTGAACGTTTTCGCGAGCTAGTCGATTTTATGCTGGTCGAAAGCCCGGCTCCGCGCAACGACATTGACGGGTTGGCCGAATTCCGGCGGCGCTGCCACCGGCCTATCTCGGAACATGTGCTGCATATTCACCACGGTTGGCAACTGTTGCGCAACGGCGCGGTCGATATTCTCAATGTGTCGCCCTATCTGCTCGGCGGGTTGCAGGCCAGCCTTCGCTTGGTGGCGCTGGCCGAAGCCGCGCGGGCCAGTGTGCTGATCGGGACCACGCAAGAACTCAACCTGGGCACCGCGGCAGTGGCCCATTTAGCCGCGGCCGCGCGCATTTTGGACTATCCCGGGGATAACACGGGGCCTCATCTCTATACCGAAGACGTGGTCAAGGAACCACTGCGCTATGAGAAGAGCCACCTCCTCGTGCCGGAAGGGCCGGGCTTGGGCGTCGAGATCGACGAGGCCAAACTCCAAACCATGACCGCCAACGCCGAATGGACCTTTGGTGTCGATCTGGCCGGGGTGTTGGATCGCACATCAGCCAACCGCCCGTCGGCCAAGCAGGCATGATTCGTTGCCTTGGCTTATCGTTATCCCAAGACTTGTAGCCTACTTTACCGCGCTGAGGTTGGGGTAAAGTTTGGGGTTCCGAGTATAATAAATCTGACAGGAGCTACGCCGTCCTAGCCCTGTCAGTTTTCCAAGCCTGACAGGGCTTTACTGGCTATCTTTGCGCGACTAGGTTGCAGCCTTTGGGAAACTGACCCCTTCACGGGCTCAATCGCTAGTGAGTGGGTGCTGCCAGTGCGAGGAAGTAGTGCAGTAGCGCGAGGAAGTAATGTGAGGAAGTGAGGGAGATCTGTGAGTGGAAATCAAGCGATGATTCAGACGCTGCGTGAAGCGGTTGCTGTCTCGCCGGATAATGCCCCGCTGCGTCAGCATTTAGCGGATATGTTGCTGCAAGGGGCGCACTATGCCGAAGCCGAGCATGAATATCGCGCGGTGTTAGCGTTGCTAACTTCCCAAGCGGCACTGCGCAATCTCGATAAAGTGCAGATGGGGTTAGTGCAAGCGTTAGCCGGCCAGGGAAAGGTTAGTGAAGCACTAGCCGTCTTTTCGCCTTTATTGACGACCCTGACGACAATTCCTGCCGAGTTTTATCTGCTCCATGCCCGCTTGTTGGTCCAAACAGGCGAACGGGCTCGCGCCATTGGGGAATATTTACGGGCATTGGATCTCGAGCCAGCGCTAGCTGATCAGACGCTGGCGGCCCAATTGGGGCTACAACCGGATAATGCTGATCCAGACTTTGAAGCACCGGTGCCGCCAGCCGGACCCCCGGCCCCGCCGCCCCAGCCCGCTGCCCCAGCCACGCCACCCGCGAGCCCAACCGCTGGGCGGAGTGTGGCTGATGATGTCGAATCGTGGATGAAGATGACCGCGGATGGCGATGTGGTAGGGGGTGATGTAGCGGGGGGTGATGTAGCGGGGGGTGATGAAGAAAAGACCGCAGATCTGCCGGTGACGGTTGAGCGACCACAGATCAACTTTACCCAAGTGGGCGGCATGGAGAGCGTCAAGGAAGAGATCAACATCAAGATCATCCAACCGCTTCTTCACCCAGATCTCTACCGCGCTTATGGCAAGCGCGCCGGTGGGGGAATTTTGATGTATGGCCCCCCTGGCTGTGGCAAGACCCATCTCGCGCGGGCGACTGCGGGCGAAGTGCGCGCCCAATTTATTTCAGTGGGCATCCATGATATTTTGGATATGTACTTTGGCAACAGTGAACAGAAGCTCCACCAGCTCTTTGCCATGGCACGCCGCAACCAACCCTGCGTCCTCTTTTTTGACGAAGTTGATGCCTTGGGCGCGAGCCGGCGCGACATGCGCACGAGTACAGGACGCCATCTGATCAATCAATTTCTAGCCGAACTGGATGGGGCGAATACCTCGAATGAGGGGATTCTGATCCTTGCCGCGACCAATGCTCCGTGGCATCTAGACGCGGCTTTTCGCCGCCCCGGACGCTTCGACCGCATTCTCTTTGTGCCGCCCCCGGATGCCCCCGCCCGTACCGAAATTCTGCGCATTCTTTTGCAAGATAAGCCCACGCAAGCGATCGAATACAGCAAGCTAGGGGAGCAATTTCAAGAGCTATCCGGCGCCGATCTGAAGGCGGTGATCGACAGCGCGGTCGAGGCCAAATTGCGCGAGGTCATGAAAAGTGGTCGCCCTACGCCAATCACGACCAAAGATCTACAACAGGCCGCCAAAACGATTCGATCAACGACCAAAGAGTGGTTTTTGACAGCGCGCAACTATGCCCTTTATGCCAACGAAGGTGGGCTCTATGACGAGATTCTCACCTATTTAGGAATTAAGAAATCATGACGGAAACGCGGGCCGGGAGTGCAATGGAGCGGGCGTTGCTGCTGTTGCAACAGCGCCGTTTTGATATGGCGGAAAAAGAATTGCGCCAAGCATTGGCCGTTGATCCCGATCAATTTGCGGCGCATGCTTGGCTCAGTTTGACCCTCATGGAGATGCGCCGACTGGACGAGGCTGTGGTGGAAGCAGAGCAAGCTGTGCATCTTGCCCCTGATCATCCCTATGGCTACTCGGTGTTGAGCCGTGTGCTGCTTCAGCAGAATCAATTCCCGCGCGCCGAAAAGGCCATTGCCGAAGCGATTCGTCTGAACCCCCAAGAGGCCGATTATTTTGCCTTGCTCGCCACGATTTTCAGCAGTCAACAGCAGTGGGCCAAGGCCTTGGCCGCGGCAGAGCAGGGCTTAGCGTTGGACGCCGAACATATTGGCTGTGGCAATTTGCGGGCCATGGCCCTGAACAAACTTGGTCGTCGCCAAGAGTCGGTGGGCGCGTTGGATGCGGCGCTCTATCGTGATCCCGAAAATGCCTTAACCCATGCCAATCAGGGTTGGATTGCCCTAGAACAGAATGATCATCAGCGCGCCATGACCCATTTTCGGGAAGCGCTCCGGCTCAATCCTGAATTGAACTGGGCAAGAGCTGGCATTCTCGAGGCGCTCAAAGCCCGCAATCCTATCTATCGGTGGCTCCTCCAATATTTCTTCTGGATGTCACGCATGGGGCCGCAGCTCCAGTGGGGTGTCATTTTGGGGGCCTACTTTGGCTATCAGATTGTCCAAGGTGTGGCGCGCAATAATCCCCAACTAGCGCCTTTCCTAACACCTTTGATCATTCTCTATGTGATCTTTGTTTACCTAACCTGGACCGGAAAGCCCCTCTTTAATTTATTGCTGCGGCTGGATAGCTTTGGTCGGCTTGTCCTAACGCCAGAACAGATCCGGGTTTCCACGATTGTGGGTGCGCTGTTAGGCGCGGCGGCGGTTGGCTGGTTGATAGGCTGGAGTACTGGCTTTTTCCCCGCGCTCGCTTTGGGCTTGGTCTTGGCGCTGCTCATCATCCCCGTGGCGCATACCTTGGAGCGGCCCCCGGGACGGAATCGGACGATCTTGTTGATCTATACGGCGGTGCTGGCGCTGGTGGCTAGCTTGGCTCTGGGTGCACTTTTGCTCAACGCGCCGGTCTTTGCATCGCTAGCGCAGCTCTTTTTCCTGGGTATCTTTGCCTTCGGATGGATCGGGAATCTCCTACGGTAAGGTTCATATCAGCAAGCCAGAGCTGTTAGCTTGGCAAAACCGGACAGCTCTTCGGTAGACAGTGCAACCTTGCTGTGTAAGTTCTATTGATGACAAATCATTCCATCAACGTCGATCGAGAAATTAGATAGAAAATGCTATGGCAGAAACGTTACGGTTGTTTGTAAGCGCAACCAAAGATTTAGAGGCTGAGCGCGCCCTGATTGGGCGCGCCGTGGCCGAATTGCCTGTGAAGATCGGGATCGAGATACGCCGCACGCCAGCGGTTGGGGCGGCCTATGAAGATATCTATGAACTGATCGCCAATTGTGATCGGGTCTATTTTTTACTAGGGCGAGACATTTCGGCCCCTTCGGGTGCGGAGTGGCTGATCGCCTGGAAGTTGGAACGCGCGGTGTTGCCTTTGCGCCTGGCTGGCCTGCCCACCCCGGCAGGTCAGGACTTTGTGCGGCTGCTGCCATCGGGGTGGCAACGGTTTCGTACGGGTGATGAGCTGTACCGTCTCGTTACGTTGGATTTACTTGATATCCTCAATCATCCCAAAAATCGATATGGGCTGAACATCACCGAACTCGAATTGCTCAATCTTCATCGTCAGCGGCTTAAGCAGGTGCGCACCCCGCGTATCGACGATCCTGGGGGGGCGGAAGGGGGTGGCGTTCTGTTGGATTTAGGCCACCGCGAACCGGTGATGGGTGTCGCCCTGGATGAGGAATAGAAGAGACGGGGAATAGAAGATAAAACAACCACAGGGAGAGAATATCGATGGCGCTTGTTGACCTGCTCCGTAAACCGGTCGTTGCGATTGTGTTAGAACGACCTGGACGTAAACGATCACTGACCGAATGGGCGCAGACCTTGGAAAAAGATGGGGAAGCAATTCTGCAGCGCGTGGCGGCCAAAGACAGTGCCCAAGCCCGCGCAACTCTGCGCCATGTGACTGGCATCGAACGTTGGGGGCAAAGGCGTCTACGAGTGGCTCTGGGTGAGCCTTTTGTCCATGACGAATTCGATGATTATCAACCACCGGCGGAGGCTGATTGGGCTACCCTTTGTGAAGCCTTTCGTACAACCCGCCACACGACAGTTGCTTTAGTCGATCACGTGGCCGCGACCAAGGCTGCTGACGAGATCCAGATTCTCCATAATCAATTGGGTCCGCTGCGCGTACGCGGTTGGCTACGCTATTTGGATCTGCACGCAAATCTGGAGAGTCGCCGTATCCGCTAACGAATAATTTGAGCTTTTGTTGTAAAGGTATCCTATTATATGCTAACTCTGCTCTGCTTATTTGCCACTACCCTGACCCATCGTGCTATAATTTGGGAATGAAGCTTCCACAGCGGACAACGTTACGGCCGGGATTCTGGATGGTGCTTTTTCTGAGCATCTTTGCTTGGGCCCCTGCCACCTATCCTGGGTACTGGCAGGCACTGGAAGGCTTCACGCCCATCTTTAATGTGGCCCAACCGGGGCGGCTTGCTAGTATTGCTGTGGCACCTGATCTGTGGCGCGGCAGTGGGCGAGCCACCTTCTTGCTCACACAACCAATGCTATTGCTTGGCACCGATGCAGTGACCGCTGTGCGTGTTAGCTTTATCATCTGTTTTCTGTTGGGTGGCCTGGGCACCTATATTTGGCTACAGACGCGCTTGGGTGATCGGCCAGCAAGCTTGGCTGGGCTACTCTATATGATGGCGCCACCCTTTTTGGCCACGGTATATATTCGTGGCAGCCTGAGTGATGCCCTGGTGCTTGGCCTTTTGCCGGTAGCTTTGGCCGGGATTAGCACCTATGCCCAAACGGGGGCCCTCAGTGCTGCGGGCATTGTGGTGGTTGTGCTGGGGTGGCTTTGGCAAACGCAGGCGGGGCTCGCGGTTTTTTGCTCGTTGTTCTTGTTGGGCTATGCCCTGGTGGTTGAACGCCAGTGGATGACGGTTCTGGTGGTCTTGTTGAGCAGTGCGGCGGCGTTGGCAACCATTTTCCCCCTCTTTGGGATGCAAGCGACCTCACCAGTGCAATTTGAAGAGCATTTTGTGGCGTTCTTCCAGCTTTTTCGGCCCATTTGGGGTGTGGCCCCCAGTGTGCCGGGGTGGCAAGATCAATATCCCTTTCAATTGAGTATGGTCGCGCTACTTTGTAGTGGCGCAGGCTTGTGGCTCTGGCTTTTCAAAGGCGCACAGGCCTTGCCAGCCGTCATTCGACGACTTTTCTGGTTTAGTTTAGTGGGCGCGCTGTTGTTTGGGTGGCTAAGCTTGGCGAGTAGTACGGCGCTTTGGCAGAGCAGTGGGGCGGCTCGTCTATTGACCTATCCGTGGCAACTACTCCTGCTGACAACCCCCTTACTCGCCGTGACCGCCGCGCTGTTGCCGACCTTGTTCCCGGCTTTACAACAGCCGCCCCACTGGGCCATTTTGCTGTTAGTTGCCGTCATGGGGAGCTATCCCTATCTAACGACAACCTTCACACGCTATCAGCCACCCGCGGCACCGGTGGCTGTGTTAGGGCAACAGGAGCTTATTGTGCTGTCGGCTACGTTGACAGAAGACCGTCAGCAACAAAAGGCCACACTTGCGGTAACCTGGCAACCAATCCAACCCCTCTCCGCGGATTACAATGTCTTTTTACAGGCATTGGCTGAAGAGGGGACCATGCTACGGGTGGCAGCACAGCTGGATGTGCAACCGCTAGGCGCAGAACGTCCGCCCACCACTTGGCGACCGGGTGAGATTTTGACCAATACTTACCAGCTTGATCTGACAGGCATTGCACCAGCAGTCGATCTGCAATATCACTTTGGCTACTATGATTGGCGCGATGGCGCGCGATTGCTGGTTGACGGTGGCATTGACGATAAATTGGTGTTTTATGGCGACTAACCTCTTCCCTGATACCAACTATCTTCCGCCTTTGGCAGAAACGGTCCCCGATGAACGTGCGCCCATGACAGTTCCGCTCTGGCGTGATCGATTCTGGTGGATGACCCTGCTCCTTACCCTCTTCGCGATTGCTCCGTTTCTCCTGCCTGGCTACTTCTGGGGCGCAAACGACGCCCGTCACCATGTCTACTTTCTCTTTGAATACAACCGATCGGTGCAAGATGGTATCTGGTGGCCCCGCTGGAGTCCTGATTTTGCCTTTGGCTATGGCTATCCCTTTTTTAATATTTATGGCCCCCTGAGCCATTTTCTGGCCGAGCTCCTGCTCCATTTCTTGCACTTTGACTATACCGTTGCGATTGAAAGCGTCTTTGTCTTGAGCATTTTGGGCAGTGCCGCGGCCATGTATCTCTACATTCGTTCCTGGCAAGGAACTGCCGCCGCAGTTGTGGCGGCGCTGGTTTATCTCTATATCCCCTATCATCTGCTCAACCTCTATGTACGGGCTAACTTAGCCGAAAGTATGGCCTTTGTTTGGTTGCCCCTCTGTTTGTGGACTGTGCGACAGGGTGTGCTGCGCCCAGCCTATCGTTGGTACGCGGGGGCTGCTGTGAGTTATGCTGGTTTATTGGTAACGAGCAATCTGATCTTTGTCCTCTTTACGCCGCTCTTAGCGCTCTATCTACTGTGCCTAGGGTTGGTATACAGTAGACCAAGCTTTAGCCTGGGCTTGCTGGATCGCGTGGTGCGCTGGCCTTGGTTGCGCAGTGCCTTGTTACCGGCGGCTGGCTTAGCGACAGGTATCGCATTGGCGGCGAACTTCCTGTTGCCGCTGCTGTTGGAACGTCAATATGTGCGCACCGATCAATGGTTTGATGGGCGTTATGATTTTCGCGGGCACTTTGTCTACTGGAACCAACTCTTTAGCCCCCTTTGGGGCTTTGGCACGAGTGAAATCGGCCCCGATGATGGGGTGGGCTTTCAACTGGGGCTGGCCCCGCTGCTCTTGGCGGGCTTGGGCATTCTCCTGATCTGGCCGTTGGTGCGTAAGCAGCGCTGGGAGATCGGTTGTTTTGTGCTGACAGGGTTGGTGGCTACCTTTGTCGCTCTCCAATGGGGCGCGCCGCTGTGGGAGTTGCCGATCATTGGGCAGATCTTGGCCTTTGCCCAATTCCCTTGGCGTTGGTTTGCGATCACCGCGCTTGCGCTCAGTGTATTGAGTGGCTTGGTGGTTCATCACCTCCTAGTGCCGTCCGCGTCGCGGGCTGGGTTGCCCCTGCTGGGATTGGTCGCCGTCATCCTGTTGAGTAGCTATCCTTATCTGCAAGTACAGATTCAAGAACCAGCCGAAGGTCCTGTGAGCTTGGCTGGGTTAATGCGCTTTCAACAATCTTCGGACGAGATGACTGGTAGCACTGCGTGGGTGGATGAGATCCCAACCTGGAGCGACATGGCGGATACGTATATCAATCAGGCCCAAGCTGGGGAGCCGGTGACGCCGGTTTCGACCAATGTGGATTACAAGGCACTCAATTACGAGTTGCTGGGGGTAGGATCGGTCGCCCACAACACCATCATGGAAGAAGTTTTCTTCTGTACAGGCAAGAAAGAGGGCGTTTGCCACCCGCGTGATGATCAGCGTATTATCTTTAACCGCTTTTACTATCCCGGGTGGCGAGCCTATCTGTTAGATGGCGAACATGGTCAGCCCATTCAAGAGCTACCCATCGAACCCGAGCTAACCGGCTCCTTAGGGCGGATCACGGTGCCGGTCCCGCCAGTGGCGCAAGGCTTTATCCTGTTGCGTTTTGAAGATACGTGGCCACGCACTGCTGGCAAAGTTATTTCCTTGACAACTATCGCATTCCTCTGCGTTCTGGGGTTTTGGTGCGCTTATCGGCGTTGGCGCACCACCGCGCACGGTCCATAAACCGCCGACTTCTATCCACCCCCCTAGTGCAGCAAGCGCTGTTCGCTTCGCTGGCTGCATCGCTCATCCTGCTGGCTTTGGATTTCATGTGTATGAATCAGCTGAAAGCTGTGACAAGCACTCGGTGGCAAAGCGTGTGCGACATCCACATCCCTTTCGCTGAATCGATCGTATCGTTTATCGATCGTCATTGCTTATGTGCAGTACCAGTAGCCCTCATTTACCCTTATCCTATCGTTTAGTCAACAGAATTAGGAGTAGTGCTTATGTCTGGTTCGTTACCGCAAGCGATGATCTCTTCGCCACGGCCCATGATTTGCGAGGAAGAGGTTAGCCAACTTGTCGAACGCTATGGTACGCCAGTGCGGAGAAGCTACCATATCCAGGCGGATGAGTATATTCGTGCTTACCGCTGGCGCAGCGATAGTGATCGTCGCGCCGAGGTTGTCTTTGCAATTCAGGACCCAGACGGTAAAATATGGATGCACAACAAGGCACATTATCCGGCTCATCTTTGTCGGTTGCCATCCGGTGGCGTTGGCTGGCAGGAAAGTATCCACCAAGCCCTCCTCCGCGAGGTCAAGGAAGAGACGGGATTAGATGTGCAGATCCGCAAGTTTGTTGGGTTGTTAGAATATCGTTTCCATCATGAAGGCTCGACGGTCAAGTTCGCGAGTTATGTCTTTCATCTCTTCTGTGGCAATCAATGTCCGGCTCTGCCCGAAAATGAGGAGATTCACGCGTTTCGTTCGATGCTGCCTTCCCAGCTCTTACAGCTGACGATGGACATGCGCAACATGATGGGCGACCGCCGTGGCTGGGGAACCTGGCGCGCGTTGGCCCACGATGTCATGCATGAATATTTTTGTCCGACACCCAACAAAATCAACGAGCGTTCTGTTGTTGCGAATGATTAAGCGTCGCATAGTCCAGGGTCGTGTAGGCCAAACCGACCGCATACATTGGCTGTGTAAATTACCTGTGGCCGCTACGACGACGCGACGCTGAACTACTCAATGATTATTGGAGACTCTGAATGCTTGTTCCGATTTCGTGGCTGAAAGAATATGTAGCCGTCACCTTATCCACACCAGACTTGGTACAACGGTTGACCTTAGCAGGTCTAGAAATTGCGGCTGTCCATCAGATTGGTGATTGGTGGGATCCAAAAACGCTGGTGGTAGGGCAGGTACAGGCTGTTTTGCCACACCCAGACGCGGATCGGCTGGTCTTGGTCGATGTGCATTATGGGGGAGCTGCCCCCGAACGAGTGGTGACCGGCGCCCCCAATCTCTATGCCTATCGCGAAGCTGCGAGTCTACCGGTGTTGAAGGTGGCCTTCGCGCGCGAAGGCGCGGTTTTGATAGATGCGTATAGTGATCAGAAACCACGCCCCAAGAAGCAACTCAAGGCTTCTAAGATTCGCGGGGTGCGTTCTGCAGGGATGGTCTGCTCGGAACGTGAATTGGGCATGAGCGAAGAACACGATGGGATTCTACTGCTCCCTGAAGACGCACCTGTCGGAACACCCTTGCGGGATTATTTGGGCGATGAAGTGCTGGAAGTGGAGCTGACCCCCGACATGGCACGCTGCCTGAGCGTGATTGGCATTGCGCGCGAGGTCGCGGCCTTAACCAATACCCCGCTCCAACTGCCCAGCGCTGAATGGCAGCCCAGTGGTGATGACCAGGTCAGTGATTATGTTGCGGTGCAGATTGCTGATCCCAGCCTCTGCCAGCGCTATACCGCCCTCCTAATTCGGGATGTGCAGGTTGGCCCTTCTCCCCAGTGGTTGCAAGAACGCCTGACCAAAGCCGGTATGCGCCCGATCAACAACATTGTGGATATTACCAACTATGTGATGTTGGAATGGGGCCAGCCGCTTCATGCCTTTGACTATGACGTGCTTGTGCAACGCGCCCAACGGGTGGGCGATACCACGCCAACGATCATCGTCAAACGAGCCGCGGCTGGTGAGAAATTTACCACCTTGGATGATCTCCCGCGTACACTGGATGACTCTATGCTGATGATTGCCGATACCGCGGGCTCGGTTGCCATTGCGGGGGTCATGGGCGGCCAAGAGAGTGAAGTGAGTACGACAACCCGCACCATTTTGCTCGAATCGGCTACGTTTGAAGGGATCAACAATCGGCGTACCGCCAGCCAATTGCGGCTCCCCAGCGAAGCTAGCTATCGCTTTGCCCGGGGCGTACCGGCCACGCTCAACCCGATTGCGGCGCGGCTGGCTGCCGAACTGATGCGTCGCTATGCGGGGGGACGCATTGTACCAGGCATGGTCGATGCCTATCCCGTGCCTCAGCCAACCCGTACAGTCTATACCACAGTTAGCGACACCCGTCGCCTGCTGGGCATGGCGGTGACGCAAGCTGCGATTGTCGATGCGTTGCGTCGCCTTGATTTTCAGGCTATGGTAGTGGACGCGGTGGCGGCTACTGCCCCAGCCGAAGCAAGCTTTGCGTTACACCGTTTTCCCGATGAGCCCTTGATCGAAGCCATTGCTCCATGGCACCGCCTGGATGTGGCGATCCCCGCTGATCTCACCGAAGAGGTGGCGCGGATCATTGGCTATGAACATGTGGGCACGACCTTGATCGATGATGTCTTGCCCACCCAACGGCGGCACAATGTCTTTGCCACCGAAGAGACCGTGCGCGATATTCTGGCGGGGATCGGGTTGCAGGAGATTATCAACCATGCCCTGACCAGCCCGGAAAGCCATGCCAAGCTGCATGGTGCTGGTGATGCTGCTTATGTTACGTTGCTCAATCCGATTATGCCGGAGCGACGGGTAATGCGGCGTTCGTTGATCGTGAGTACGTTGGAAAACCTGGCCCGCAATCTGCGCCATACGCCACGGCTGACCACCTTTGAAGTGGGGCGCGTCTATCTGCCCGAAGCCGGTGACGGGGTTTTGCCCCAAGAAGATCGGCGGATTTGTCTGGCGATGACCGGCCCGCGCCAAGTGGTGAACTTCTATAACCAGGCGCCCGATGAAGAGCTAGATTTCTTTGATCTCAAGGGGGTTGTTGCCTTGCTTCTGCAGCGTCTAGGCTACGACGCCCAGCGTACTGAGTACCAAGCGCGGCCCGATACGGGCAGCTTTGGTCCACGCTGTGCCGAAGTCTTTGTCGATGGCCGGCGTGTTGGTCTGTTGGGCGAGCTCCACCCGCAAGTCCGTGCTGCCTTTGAGCTCTCGGCCAGCCGGATTGGTATCGCTGAATTACGGCTAGAGCCATTGCTGAAGCCGCAGTGGGAATTGCAGCCAATGCAGCCGATCAGCACCTACCCGCCCGTCGTTGAGGATCTAGCCTTTGAGGTGACCGAAGAAGTGACCGCCTATCAAGTGCAACAGGCCATTCGGCAGGGTGGTGATGAGCGGTTGGTGGCCGTTGAGTTGTTTGATATTTACCGCGGCGAGCCGTTGCCGGTTGGGCATAAATCCATGGCCTACCGGCTGACCTATCAAAGCTTGCAACGTAGTCTGAATGAAAAAGAAGTCAGCCATCTGCGTCAGCGCATTATCCGAACCGTGGAAAGTGCGACTGGCGCTAAGCTGCGCGGCTAATCGAGCTCTTGTCATCGGGTTGGCGCTGTGGTTCCCACAACCGCCAACGAAAGAGTCTGTCAGGTTTGCCAAACCTGACAGACTCTTTGCCCCTCACTCCTCTCTTTTATGATGGTTTATCGACGATTACCGCGCCTGCTACGTAGTGGGCTCTTGTTGATCCTCCTATTACCCTTTCTCTCGCTACGCGCCACCAAGCCATCGTTCAGTGCGCCCACCTTGGCACAACAGCCAACCGCTACCCCCACGGTCACGTTGCGTTGGCTGCTGCGTTGGGATGCGGCGCGCGTGCAAACCATTGCGCTTCCGCTGATTGCCGCCTTTGAAGCACAACATCCAACCATCCAGATCGAGCTGCAAAATATCCGCGACAGTGATGATATCCGCGACAGTGATGACTACGCGCGGGCGTTAGCGATTGGTTTGCCTACAGGCCGTGGCCCTGATGTCTTCTATCCTACCACTGCGATGGCCTATACCCTTGCCCTACAAGAGGCGTTGTTGCCACTCGACCCTTGGGTGGCTGCTGATCAACTTGAGCTGACCGCCTTTGATCCTGCTGTGCTCGCGCTCTACCGTACTACGGCGCAGGGGCTTTACTGTTTGCCGTTGGACACGGCCACGCTGGCAGTTTTCTACAACAAAGATCTCTTTGACGCAGCTGGCTTGCCCTATCCCCAAGCGCCGTGGTCCTGGGGCGATCTATTGGAAACCGCCCAACAGTTGACGATTGATGCGGACGGGGATGGGCAGCCCGAACAGTACGGGATCGAACGCTTTGATCCCTACTGGCCGCTGCTGGTTTGGACGGCAACCGGCCACAATCTTTTTGATGATCCCTATGCGCCAACCGCGTTTCTCCTAGACGAAGCACCCGCCATTGCGGCGCTCCAATGGCTGGCGGATCTGAGCTTGGTGCATGGTGTTATGCCCGCGTTTGCCGAGAAAGCTGGGCTGGAGGATCGGTTTCTCCGCGGCCAAGCGGCCCTACAGATCGCGGGGCATTGGCGTATCCCTGCCCTGTTGCAAGAGCCGAATTTCTCCTTTGATCTAGTCGAATTGCCCGCGGGCAACTTTCGGGCGAATCGTAGCGACGGGAGTTGTTTCGCCATTGCGCGCAATACCCAACACCCAGCGGCTGCCTGGGCCTTTGTCAACTTTCTGGCTGGGCCAGCGGGGCCGGGTGCAAGCCTGATGACCGATTTGCAGCAGATGACCCCAGCCTTGCGCGATCTGCAGCGCTCACCCGCCTTTTTGCAACCTACTCGCCTACCACAGCTGCATAAGCAGGCTTTTTTGCCAGCGACTGACCGCCGTTTCTCTCTGACTGATCCCTTGCATCCCATTTACCGGCGTTGGGAAGCCATTACGGATGAAGCGTTGGCGGCGTTATGGCAGGGTAAAGAAGATGCTGCGACGGTGGTTGCCGAGCTGGCTGAAGAGGCGGCAGAGATCTTGGCAAACTTGTCGCCACCAGACACCCCAATAACTTTGCTCGCTACACCTACGCCATTATCTTTACCATTATCTTTACCAGCACCTTTACCAGCGCGTGTAGTAACAACACCGCTGACGGCCACCCTGCCACTCTTATTGCCCCGTCATTACTATGTGGGACCGCAGGGCGATGATCAGAATCACGGGCAAAGTCCCATCGCCGCTTTTGGCACACTCCAGCAGGCGCTTAACGTCGTACAGCCAGGGGATACCATTCATCTGCTGGCGGGTGATTATGTTGAAAATGTCGTCTCGGTCATTGATGGGCGTGCCGATGCTCCCATTACGATCCTGGGTGCACCAGGCGCCACTCTCTATGGGGCCGCTGCCAGCAATATCATCTTCTATCTGACGCACGATTATTACACGTTGGCTGGCTTCACGATCGATGGCTTGGTTGGTGATCCTAGCCAAAGCGATAGCTACCTAGATAAGTTGCTCTATGGGCAAGGCAAGGAACCCCAACAGGGAGTGACTGGGCTCCGCGTGCTCAATATGCTCTTTCAGAATGCCGGTGGCGAGTGTGTACGGTTGCGCTACTTTGCCCAGCGCAATGAGATTGCCTATTCGACCTTTATCAGCTGTGGTGTATTTGATTTCAAATTTGATGATGGTGGTAAAAATGGTGAGGCCATTTATATTGGTACCTCTAGCACCCAATGGGGAGATGGCAAAAACCCAACGGCTGAGCCCGATCATTCAACGGAGAATTGGATCCATCATAATGTCTTCAACACGCAGGGCAATGAATGTGTCGAGGTCAAAGAAGGCGCTAGCGCTAATTTGATTGAGTACAATAGCTGTACCGGCCAACTGGACCCGGATTCTGCTGGCATTGGGGCGCGTGGCAGCAACAATGTGATCCGCTATAACTTTATCTATGACAATGTTGGGGCCGGTATCCGCTTGGGCGGCCATCTGGTTGATGACGTTCAATATGGCGTTGACAATCAAGTCTATGGCAACCATTTGGTGGGTAACATTGCTGGCGGTGTGAATATTGCGGTTGCTCCCCAAGCGGCGGTCTGTGACAATACGTTGGAACGCAATTGGGGCAAAGCCAGTTTTGGTGATGGCAGTGAAGCCATCGAACCGCACGCACCCTGTCCATCGCCGTAGGCATGAGGCGCGTAGGCAAAACCGCACTGGTTTCTGGTGGCGCTGCATCGATCGGCCGCGGGGTGGTTGATCCGGTTGCTACCTAGGGTGCAGTCGTCTCCGCTGGTACGGGTGTGGTTGGCGGCAGCGCGGTATTGGCTGGCTCTGGTGAGTGCCAAGGTTGGATAAAGATAGTCGGCGTAGGGGCCTGAATAGTCGTGGCCGTGGGTATCTCTTCCCCGGGTGTTGGTGTAGGCTCAAAAACCGCGTACGCCGAGGTTAAGGTCGCCGGTGGCGTCTGCGGGGCAGCCGTGGGCATGACGGTAGGGGTTGGTGTCCGGCTCGCCTTGGGCGGCGGATTGGTCGGCTGAGGCGCAACCTCGGTGGGCGCTAGTTCGTTGGTCGGGGGTATGGGGGGTACTGTGGTGGTCGGTTCTGCCTCCCCTTTCTCCGGTTTTCCATGCAGGGCTTGTTCATAGGGCATTGTGATCGTAATCACGGTGGTGGTGGGCAGCAAGGCCGGTTGGTTTTGCGTTTTGCTGGTTGCCGATGCTGATAAGGGGGTGAACGTGGGCGCCGTCGCAAAGCTCGCCGCGCCTGGCGCATTGCCGAGACGCGTTGGACGTAGGCTCGCGTTTCGGTGGATCCCGGCGATGATCGGCAAGGTTGGCTGGATGGGGGCAAGCGGCGGCAAATGAGCAACGTCGGCGAGGGGCGTATGTTCAATGCGTTGGCTGGGTTGGGGTAATAACGTCATTGCCAAGACTGACTGTGAGTTTGTGCGCGACAGCTCTGTTGTCAACGCACAACCTTGTAGCCCAGGCAGCAGCGCGAAACTCAACCAGAGCCAAAAAAGCAAGGTCGCGGTTGTTTTTGCGGTGGACAGCTGCGGTTTTGCCAGCTCTTCGGTTCGCATAGGCTGCTGTGGCTTGGCATTGCCAGTCGCCTCATCGGCCGCCTGGGTCGATGAGGGATTCGCTTGGTGAAGCCGCTTTACTTCATCAAGGACGGCTTGTGTGAGTCGATCTGCAAATTCTTGAGGGAGGGTAGCAATGGGCAAACGCGCTCTAAATAACTTGTGTAAATTTTGATCTTTCCGCATCACGCAAACTTGGCACGTTATAGTATCTTTATAGTATCTTTATAGTATCTAAAGTAATGCTTTGGGCCTACCGCTACCTAGCGCTAGGGTTCTATTGATGGAAAACACGTGCGGAGGGACACGGGTACGGGGTGCAAAGGCACAGTGTCGGCCCTGGTTTGGTTAGGGCTGTTTATTCATCATCCAGGTTCATGGAGCGCCGTAATTCCGCGCGGGCTCGACTCAGGAGTGACTCGGCACCCCGGTAGGTCTTCCCCAAAATACTGGCGATTTCATCAACACCGAGCCCAATGTGGTAGCGCATGAGCAAGACTTGTCGATGTTCGGCTTTCAATCGATGAAGAATTTCGAGAAATTCAATACTATCCTGATTGACGCCAGGGTCAATCAAGGTTTCGGGTAGTTCTTCCATATCAGGATGACGCCGCCAGAAATCAGCTAGTTTATGTTGTGCTAAAGAAAAGAGAAAGGTCGACAATTTTACTCTTCCGTCAAAATTAGGAATCGCTCGTACTGCTGCCGAAAACGTCTCTTGGACAACCTCTTCTACATCTTGTTCGGTAGGCAGTTTATGACGCATGTAACTATAGAGACGTTTGCCTAGCTCGCCAGATACGAGTTCAACCCAGGCTGTTTGGTCTCCTTGTTGGAGGCGTCGTAAAAGGTCGTCTTCGGAGCTACCTTTGTGTGTAAACACTGTACGATAGTCTCCTATAATATTAATCGCCAAAAAGAGACAAATCCTTCGCACCTAATCGGCAAGTTTAGGCAAAATAGCTTAGGATTTGTGGGCGAAATTGTTGCGATGTTGATCGAGACGACGTACATGTTCGAAGTCGGTTTCATCTATGTTGGGTGTAGGCGGCGTATGCAGCCTTAGGCTGCCCAAATTAATTTGGTGTTCCGTGGATGACGTTGCTTGCGTACGCTCTATTGTAATAGGCTTTGCGCTGCATTCCAATCTCGTCCCTCTGCCGATTATACATTCTCATTGCTCGCTTACGGGGATTCCCGGCTGGGAGAGCGCATTCGTTGGCAGCACGGCGCGCCAGCCCAGTGTCGCCAACAGCGGCAAGTGATCCGATTCCCCATGTTCACGGAATACCTGGCTTTGGAGCGCCACAAAGTCCGCGGTATAGAGAATCATATCGATGCGGACTTGGCGCTCGATGATCGGGATGTCGCGAAAGAAGCCCGTACCTGCTGGGAATGTGTGACCAAAGCCCCGCCCAATGGCGCGGTGGCTGTCCAGTAGGGCTGTGCGTAGATAGCGATAAGCATCGCTTTGGTCGGTGGTATTAAAATCACCAACCACCAGAGTTGGCTCACGCTCCGCTTGAACCACTTGGGCCAGCCGCTGGCTTAACAAGGTGCGCAGCCGAAAGGTCTCTTCGATTTGGCGCGTCATCATGGTAAAATCGCCAGGAAAGTAAAAGATATTGCTACTCTGTGGGTGGCAATTATAGATCCGAAAAGCATGATCTAGATCCACCCGTACCCGGTATTGGCGACAACTCAGATCTAGCAAAAGATCTGCGGTGGGCAGATACTCTAGGGGATAGCGGCTGAGGATGCCCAACCAGCGCGCACCAGTTGTGCGATCAAAATAGTGGTAGGGGTAGGCATGACCAACCGTCTGTAAAATTTGCCGCTGCATGCGCGGTGTTAACTCTTGTAAGGCCACAACGTCCGGCAGCCCGGCATTGAGAATGACTTTGGCGGTGCGAGCACGGTAGCTGCCCCCCCAGAGGTTAAAGGTCATAACGCGCAATGTAGGTGCTTCGGTCGCATAGGGCGGTGGCGCTTTGGGTAGAAACAGTGGCCCATAAAGCGCAAAAAAAAGCAAGGTGGGTGGCAACAGCCCTAGCCAATAGTGCGGGTGACGCACCCACAGGCCCAAGGGCCACAAGAGGAGTAGCGGTGCTAAGAAGAGCGGTAGCAGGGCAAGCGAAAGCGCCAACCACCAGAGTCGATCGCCCACAAAATCGTGAAGCAACCAGCCGCCCACAAGCAGTAGGCCATAGAGCCAAAGGAACCATACCGCTAGGCGGCGTAGCATTCGGGGTAAAATGTTTGTCACAAGCTCACTCATACGCTCTATCATGATCCATATCTGAGCCAGCCGCCCAATTGCTGGCATCTCAGAAAGCGGATCGGCAAAGATTAGGACCGGTGCGCTACGGCAAAACTATCGCAATGAGCGCAAAACCGACCCATAGTTGGTTTCTGCTTTCAGGGAGATCAAGTGAGGAAGAACCCATTGGAGAAGCAAGTAAAAGCCCAACAAGTTTATCAACGATTCGCTCTATGGTTTGGTGAGCCAGCATGGACACCCTGCCCTCACGTAATCGACGAATTAATTCTTACTATTTTAAGCGCTAACACCAATGATACCAATAGTGGCCGGGCTTTTGCACAACTAAAGGCTCGTTTCGGGGAGGATTGGGACACGGTTCGGCTCGCACCGCTGGCCGCCATCAAAGAAGCGATTCGCCCGGCTGGCATGTACCACCAAAAAGCTGCCCATTTGGTGGCGACCCTAGAACGGATCAAACATGACCAGGGCAATTATGAATTGAACCACTTGGCGACCATGCCCGTGGTAGATGCGTTTGCCTACCTCACCGCTTTGCCAGGTGTTGGTCACAAAACGGCTAGTATTGTTCTGCTTTTTTGCTTTAATGGGGCTGCTTTTCCGGTCGATACGCATGTCCAGCGGATTAGTCAGCGCCTTGGCATTAGCCCACGCCACGCCACGCCCGAAAAGGTAAAAGCCCTCTGGGAAACACTTTTGCCGCCAGCTACCTTCTATCCGCTCCACCTGAACCTAATCCGCCATGGGCGAGAGATTTGCCAGGCACGCACTCCCAAGTGTGGGCTTTGCCCCTTGTCAGATCTGTGCGATTATGCCCAGCAAGCCGGTGAGTGGCAACCTACTGTCAGCCAGAGCTAGTCTTGCGGCCCACAAAGGACAGACCTACACAAGAGTAGCTCTGCTGGCTTTTCAAACCTCTCAGGTGTGGACTGCGCCTAACCTCTTTTCAATCCGTCGCTAAACGGCTTCTTGTAACTGCTCCAGGCTATTGGCGGATCAGCGGTAAATAAAGCACAAAGGCGGGGTTAGAAACGGCTTGGCTAGTGGCACTAGTCGTCTCTCCCTGGTTGCTCCACGTGATCCGTGCTCCGGCGTTCGTAATCGTCACGCCATCCCCATAGGTTGGCGTACGGCCATCTACCTTGGTGATCAAAATCGTTCGTCCGCGCGCGGTCGTTCCCTCTTGGGTCGCTACCCGATAGTCGCTATTCGCAGCACTCTCTTGGATCACAACTACCACCGTCACGGTTGTGCTGCTGTCTGCTGCCAGGGTTGGCAGCGACCAACGCACCACCCCATTGATGGGCGCGCCATCCCCGCCGCTAACATAGCGTACCCCAGGTGGTAGGACATTGGTCACCACCAAATTGGAGAGCGCGGTTGGCGCGTGATTGGCAAGGGTAAAGGCATAGGTGATCTCTTCGCCAGCCTCAGCTGTTGCTGGTGCCGCCCCTTCGATGGTCAAGGCTGGCGGGACGGCTGGCGTGGGCGACACCGAGCGGCGTGCCTGATAGGAAACTTGCCCAGTTGCGCCACTATTGACATTGCCAAGTTGCCAAGTGATTTGCGCCCCCGGCTGTGTTCCCGTCGTTGTCGAGCTTCCTTGCGTGGTGCGAATGCTGTTTGGTACCAATTCGACCGTGTCCGGAATGCGGTTGTCAATGGTCACTGCGGAGACCGGAACCGGCCCCTGATTGTGGTAGGTGATGAGATAGGTGATCACTTCACCGGGTGCGATCCAGTGGGGTGGCTCACTGGCTAAGGCCACAACCACACCTGGTGTCGGGGTTGGTGTGGGGGTGATGGTCGGCGTGGGGGTGGGCGTTGGTGGGGTTGGCGCGTCGGAATGATAGGCCGCACTTTGATAGTCAGTTTCGCTGCGTGCGCCGCCCAGCACAAAGATGTATTGACCGCTGTAGCGGTTGACGGTAACGGCGGCCATACGGTAGATCGCAACCGGTAGGGGTGGCGCGGCTTGCCAGGTGCCTATGCTGCCATCCCCGTTGAGCGCTGCCGCATAGACTTGGTTGAAGACTTGTGTGTTATCACGGCCACCCAACACGACCAATTGCCCAGCGTAGATGACGGCTTTGTGATAATAGAGGGCAACCGGCAATGGTGTGGTTTGCCAGTTGGTAATAGCACCGCTGCTGTTGAGGCTGGCTATATAGACCGCCCCCGAAGTGACTTCGTTGGCCTGATAGCCCCCAGTGACATAGAGTTGTTGACCATGGGCGGCGATGGCTAGGCGGTAGAGTGGCTGTGGTAGATCCCCGACCTTCTGCCAAGCACCCAAGCCATTACTTTCAACCGTGGCCGCGTAGATGGCCTGTTGGGCGCGCACCCCATCCCAGCCGCCGACAACGTAGATGCGTCCATTCAAAAAGGCGGCATCATGCAGGTCCAAGGCGATAGGGTAGGCGGGCATGGC
The DNA here is from genome assembly GCA_019637645.1 of Caldilineaceae bacterium. The sequence continues at coordinate 30,139 of JAHBVH010000061.1, read as the reverse complement.
GGCCCAAGCGCCAATCCGACCATCGGCCAGAAAGGGTGCCCGCCAAACTTCGCTCCGTGTGCCGCGCCCGTCCCAACCGCCGACAATAAAGAGAGCATCCCCGGCAACGACGGCGGCGTGGAGATAGAGCGGCGTGGGCAATTGGCCCATCACGGCCCAGCCGCCTAGGCCACCAGCGGTGGTCAATGGCGCGCCATAGATGGTGGCGGTTGGGTTTTCGTTGGCGATCTTGCCGCCAACCACATAGACAAAGTTCCCATGGGTAACAGCATTGCGGCTGGCGATCCCTTCGGGAAGAGTTGCTGTCGTCTGCCATTGGGTAATCGCGGCTGCCTGCGGTTTGGACCAAACCAGTTGGCTAGTCATGAACCCCAAGATGCCGATGCTGGTCAAGACGACAAGCGTAAGCCATGGTTGAAGCTGAATCCGTTTTACTCTCATCCTATTCCCCTGATGATGGCCCACCTGGGCTAGAGTTACCACTTCGCGCGTAGGTGAAACTGCGGCCACTCCCTAGATATTGAATGCGCTCATAGGCTGGTGTGGTGCGGACTAACAAGACGCCCCACTGATATTCGCCCACATCGAACAAGCTACCCAGTTGATCATCGAGCCGTTCCAAATCTAGATTGACACTGAGATTGGTGGTTGGCGCAGCCATGCCAATGCTTTGGATCATGGGGTTCTGCCCTGGTCGCCAAAAGACTAATTCAAAGGCATAGCCTTCGGCAGGCGTAAAGTCAGCGGACCAGCTAAAGGTCCGCTGACCGCTACCACTTTCGCCGTTGTCTGGCGCAATCGGTGCGATCGCGCCTACGACAGGCGTTGGGGTTGCGGTTGGTTCTGGCGTATTCGTGGGGGTGGGCGTGCGCGTCTGGGTCGGTGTTGGTATGGGTGTATTGGTTGCAGTTGGTGCTAGCGTGTTGGTCGCCGTTGGTATGGCTGTTTCCGTAGCCGTTGCGGTTGGCAGCGGTGTGTCGGTTGCTGTGCTGGTTGCTGTATTGGTTGGCAGCGGTGTTGGTGTCTCTGTGGCCGTTGGTCTGGGCGTGTTCGTGCTCGTTGCCGTGGGCATTGCTGTCGCGGTGGCGGTCGGCGCCGCGGTTCGGGTCATCGTGGCGGTCGGCGCCGCGGTTCGGGTCATCGTGGCGGTCGGTCTGGGGGTGTTGCTCGCCGTTGCGGTCGGGCTCGCGGTCTGGGTGGTGGTGGCTGTACTGGTTGCCGTGTTCGGGGGCTGGGTTGGGCGTGCTGTTAACGTGGCCGTTGATGTTGATGTTGATGTTGATGTTGATGTGGCCGTCGGCTGGGTTGTGTGGGTTGGCACCGGCGTCGACGAGGCTGTGGCCGTCACTGTGGCCGTCATGGTCGCGGTGGCTTGACGGGTTGATGTAGCCACGGGGGTACGCGTCGCTGTCGGGGCTGCGGTAGATTGGGCTGTTACTCGCTCCTCTGTGACGCCTACCGTGATCGATTGTTGGGTCGTAGCCAGTACATTACCACGGCTATCGACACTCTGGGCGCTGAGTAGATAAGCGCCTGGCTGGGTAAGGGGGACAATGAGCGACCAACTGCCGCTTGTTCGGCTAATCGTGCTGCCACTATCGCTGCCATTGATCTGTAATTGAATCTGTGTACCTGGTGCGGCGATACCATGGATAACGACATTGCCTGGGCTGATATCACCGGTTAATAGACCAAGCGGATCCAAAATCAGGGTTGTGTCTGCTGTAGTTGTTGGCGTTGCATTGGCCGCCCCCGTGCTCACGGTTATGGTTGGCATGATCGTTGCCGATGGGGTTGCCGTGATAGCTGCGGTTGTCGTGATGAGTTCCGGCGTGGTTATCACCGTGGCGATGGTAATGGTTGCCGTATCACTCAGGAAGGGCGCAAGGGCCATTTCTTGGGGCTGTGCTATGGGCGTGCTGCTGGGGAAGGGGGGCAGCGTGGTGTTGGTGGGCGTTAGGGGTGGATTGGCCGTCAACGCCACAATCACTTCGGCACGCGGCTGGATCAGACTGCGCAAGCGGGCCGCAATGCTCGGGGAATTCTCGGTTTGCAAAAAGGCAAAGCGCTCCCCAAACCAGCCTAGCCCCATCCCGCCGAGCAAGAGCAGACCAAACAAGCCCACCAAGAGCCAATAGGGAACCTTGGTGGCGCGGCGACGCTTGCGGGTGGCAGTTTTTGCTTCATCCCACACGGGCAGGTGCCACTGACTGCTTTGTAAAAAGGCGTCGGCTAACTCCTCGGCGCTGGTATAGCGACTGGCCGGGTCTTTGGCTAGGACAGATTTGAGCACATAGACAAGCGCTGCCGGGAGTGCTGGTGCCAGTGTTTCTGGTGGCGTTGGGGGCTGCTCGACAATCTGGCTGAGGAGTTCACGCTGGCCCTCGGCCAGAAAAGGCGGGCGTCCAACGAGCAGGGTATAGAGAATTGCTCCCAGACTATAAATATCCACCCGCTGATCGATCGGCTGACCGCTTTGGGCCTGTTCTGGGGCAATAAAGGGCGAAATAAAGACAAGCGGGTTGAGGATTGGCTCGCTGGATTGTTCATTGGTTTGGGGCGTCGCCGCGTTTTTTTGCACGCGTACTGCTTCGGCAAAGCCCGTGACCAAGACACTATTTTCCGCCGTGAGATAAAGGTGATCAAGGGTAAGATGACCATGAATAAACCCTTGACGATGGGCATAGTCGAGGGCTGCGGCAACAAGTTTTCCAATATAGCCGACCGTTTCGACATCCATGGCGTGCCCAGCCTGACGTAGCTGTTCACTCAGTGTCTGTCCCTGAACCCACTGGGTGGCAATATAGACAAACCCTTGGGCTTCGCCCGCGTCCACCACCGGCACGATCCCGGGGTGGCGCAGACGCATGGCTTGGGTCCCAATGATGAGAAATTGCTCAACCAGCGCTGGCTGTTGGGCAATCTCTGCATTGAGCAGTGAGAGGACGACAGTTTCGCCACTCCGTGTATCCGTGGCGCGGTACTTCTTGGAGATGGGGGTCCGCCCGATTTCGCTTGAGAGGCGGAAGGGGCCAATGGGCTGTTCAAAATCCGTCATAATTTTTTCTGGAAAATTTCGTCATATAATTTATGTAAGTCAATTGACTCATCATGGGCACGGTTTGTGCATTATACAATAGTCTATTGCGTCTATTGTGCTACCACTGTTATTAATCGTTTTTACAGGGAGAATCCTTCACACTTGTCATAAATTGGATGCTATCAAATTGTCGATGGCATGCCTCAATGAGCAATGGAATAGGTGTGACGGCGATCGTGAACAGCGCCAATGAATGGGCGAAGCGTTGGCTTGGGGCGATGAGATGGTGTTCGTACTCCATTTGTCAGGAAAGGAGGCCAAATTGTAACGATCATCGCGAAGGATTCTAGATAATAATGACGATAAACAATAGGAAAAATGACGGTGAATTTGTTGATTTAGCTATTTTGCAATCGAAGCGCCACGAAGCTTCTGCCAGAAGCTTGGTAGCTAGGCCAAGTTGCAACTTTTCTGCTTTTGATAAGCCTGCTGATGCTCACCAACTGGGTATGTTAAACCGTTCCACGCACGCTGTCTATACCATAAGCTCGGCGGTTATCCCGGTTATCTGCGCCATATTCGCTGCGGCAGACTTTTTATTGCGTACAACGATAGCGGTCACCTACGTTTGTAGGTATGAGTTGTAGGGATGACTGTGAAGGTTGTGATGCTTTTTTCTCAGGGATGAATCTATGCGTTTCTATACACAAAATTTCTTCTTGCGCTATGGTAAGGTCGCGTTTTATCTACTTTTGATAGCGGTTGGTACCTTTGTGCAAGGCAGCCGAGATGCCAATGGCCAGACTACCCCCACGTCTGGTGCGATTGTGATTCGGAAAATTGTGCAAACCACGGGGAGTGATAATACCGCGTTTGCCTTTCAGGGTAATAGCCTGCTGGGTAGTACTGGATTTTCGCTGCGCCATAATGAGGAAGAGCTCTTCCCCAATCTTGCCCCAGGCAATGGCTATAAGGTGACTGAGAACGTCTCTAGCAGTTGGTTGCTGGTTAGCGCCACCTGTGATGATGATGCCCAAAGTGATCCGCGCCAGGGCATTGTGGTGACAGCGAATGAAATTGTGACCTGTACCTTTGTCAATCAGAAAAAAGGGCGGCTCGTGGTCCGCAAGGTGACCGACCCTGCTTCGGACACCACTACTATCTTTAACTTCACAACCAGTGGTGGCTTACCTTCTTCCTCATTTACCTTGTACAACACTGGCTCACCGCGTACTTTCTCTAATCTTACCCCTGGTTCAGGCTATGGCCTTGCCGAGACGGTACCGCTTGGCTGGGTACTATCCAGTGCTACTTGTGACAATGGCAGCCCTGTGAACAATATTACCATTCATCCTGGGCAAACGGTCACCTGTACCTTTACCAATACCAAACTTGGCAAGCTTGTGGTGCGCAAAGTGACAAGTCCCAACCCCGATCTGACGCAGCAGACCTTTCCTTTTACGGTAGGCGGCGGTCTGTCACCTGAAACCTTTGGCCTGAAAAATGGCGAAATACAGACCTTTACGAATCTACCCCCAGGCGCGGGCTACAGCGTTATAGAGCAAGCTGTTGCCAATTGGGAGCTGACAAAAACTGCGTGTAGCAATAGTGGCGAGGTCACCAATATCACCATTCAGGCTGGCGAGACGATCACTTGCACCTTTACCAATAAGAACAATGCCATTGGGTTGACCCTGACCAAAAGGGATGGGGATGTCACTGTTCAGCCGGGAGCGTTGCTTACCTATACGCTGGCCTATGCCAACAATACCCTCCTGCCTGCTTTGGCTGTCGTCTTGACCGAGCAAGTGCCCACACACACGACCTTTGTAGGGCCCAGTGGCTGGAGTTGCACACCGAATACCCAAGCTGGTGCAACCTGTACCTATGCCCTAGGCACGGTTGCTGGTGGGGGGAGTGGGCAAGTCAACTTTATTGTGCGGGTGAATACACCTCTCCCCGCCGGTGTGGCTGCCCTTACCAATCGGGCGACGATTGGCCTGCCCTTGCTGACCGAGGTGGACAGTGATAGTGAAAGCACCCCCGTCAACGCGGCACCCGATCTCTTTATCACCAAAAGTGATGGTGGGAATGCGGTTGTGCCAGGAGGGATCGTACCCTATACCTTGCTCTATGGCAATCAGGGTAATCAGGCCGCCACTGGGGTGGTGCTCACCGAGCTGATTCCTGCGCATACCACGGTGGATCTGGCGAATAGTAGCGCTGGCTGGGATTGTAACAATACAACTTGCCAATGGGTTGTGGGTACCTTGGCTGCTAATACCCAAGCTGAAGTCGAGCTTGCTTTCTTAGTCGATACAGGGCTGCCAGCGGGGGTCACTAGCGTGGTCAACCGCGCAACCATTGCTGATGATGGCAGTAATGGTGTTGATCCCACACCGGTGAACAACGAAGCCACGATAACGACACCCCTCAATCGTACCTTCCAAATTGTGGCGACCAAACGTGACACCTTGGCGATCGACGCCGATGGTGATGGCATTCCTTCTCCAGGCGATACGCTCGAGTACGAGGTTATGATTCGTAACCAGAGCAGTATTGGCGCTAGCGCTTTGGTCTTTACCGATACCCCAGATCCGTCTACGACCTTGTTGCCTGGTATCCAGACCAGCCAAGGAACAGTCCTGCAGGGTAATGTAGCTACCGATGGTGCGGTTGAGGTGGCGTTAGGCAACTTGGCGGGTAATGGCGCGATGGTGACCCTACGCTTCCGGGTGTTGATCAACGCTGCCTTGCCACCGGCGCTGACTATGATTTCCAATCAAGGGCTGGTCCGTAGCCCGGACTTTGGCCAAGTGACCACGAATGATCCAGATACTGTGGCTGAAAACGATGCCACGCGTACCCCTTTACAGCTCTTTGCCCAATTACGCGCCACGTTGACTGACTATCTGTTTATCGACAGTGATCAAAATGACGTTGTTTCGATTGGTGATATTTTGATCTATCGTCTCCTGATCGAAAATACGGGTAACGGGGCCGCTGGCGGTTTACAGGTTGTCGATCCGCCGAATCTAGGGTTGCTCCTGGTGCCTGGTTCTGTTGCTACGAGCGCCGGGGCCATTATGCAAGGCAACAACCCTAATGACACCACCGTGCGGGTCGAGATTCCGCTCCTGGCCGCGGGGGGTCGCGTTCTCATTAGTTACCAAATGCGCATTGGGGAAGGTGTGACCGAAGTCGTGCGGAATCAGGCAACGGTTACGGTCGAAAGTGGGGTTGTCAATGGTACTGGTCAACTCCTGACCGATGATCCTGATATTGGCGGCGAGACGGATGTAACGCTCACACCACTAGGGGGAAGCTTACCCTCGCTCTCTACCCTTTTCTTGCCAATCATTCGCTAGCGGCTGCTCAATGCTGGCAGCTTTGCAAAAGTTGTCAGCGTCTGTCCAAGTGCGCAACTTCTAAATAAAAAAGGGAACGGATCTGCTCCGTTCCCTTTTTTGATCGATGTGAGCGGCTCACATCTGATTTTGCTCTGCCTGTGGTGCGTTAGGCCGCGGCTTGCAACTTATTGAGCGCTTGCATCAGACGGCTCTTGCGGCGGGCAGCGTTATTCTTGTGGATAACGCCCTTGGTTGCCGCGCGATCCAGCGTTTGAATGGCGCTCTTGACGGCTTCAACCGAAGTGGCGTCATTGCTTTCAATGGCGGTGCGCGCCTTCTTGATGGCGGTGCGGGTGCTGCCGCGTACAATACGATTGCGGGCAGTGCGTTTCGGTGCCTGCCGGTTGCGCTTCTCGGCTGATTTAATATTTGCCATGCTTGGTATCCTCTATCATTTCAAAATTAATTTTCACAAACAGACGATCATTATTTATCCAGAAACACCACAGCGCCCTCGTTGATCCAAGTCAAGTGATCTGAGCAACCGTGTGGTGGTGTGTACAAAGCAATCCCAAACCAACACTTTGCCCAGCACTTTGCCGGGCTTCATTCACAAGCGAATAGTATACCGCGCCCCGGTGTTTTTGTCGAATTGGCGGAGGCGTAGGGGGCATTTCCCTTTGGGGGCCACTTCGCGCAGCCGAGATAAATTGCGTTACAATGTTGACCGATGGGGTGGGATGGTCGTTAACACCTCTTGCATGGCATCATCGACATAGGGATAGGCAAACCAAACCGACGCCGCCCCAAAGAGCGCACCCGTGAGCGTCCGTAGTTCCCAATTACTTTCGCGTAGCCCAACCAATTGGGTTAACCCATCGATGGCAATGGGCAGCACCAAAATGAGATAAACCCACAACCGCAATTGGCGCAGCCGCGGGCGTAGGAACGCGTAGGTTAAGCCAGCCAGGAATACCGCCGCGTAAATGGCGAGATCGCGCTGACAGATGGCGACCTTAAACCCGAGGGCTTCGTTCCCAATAAATTGACGGCGCTGTACCAGATCCAAATGGGGGGCCATGCCACCGGCTTCTAGCGTTGGGATCAACGGAACAGGATCGGCCCCAAAGAGAAAGTAGCTATGGTCGGGTAGTTGGTGACAGGTAAACGAGTAGAGCGCGTAGATAAGGCGCGCCGGGGTATACCAACCCAATGCCATGAGCACCGGCGCGACCAGGGGAAAAAAGAGGTAGAGACCCCATGCCCCATTAAAGATGGCTAGCCAATGGCGCGCAATCCCCTGAATCAAGCCATCGACCACTACGACCAAGCGGCTGCGTGGTGGCGTGGGCGGCGGTGTTGGTGGTGGCGGTGTTGGCGAGAGGGTGTCTGTCGTTGGCGTGGTCATTCGTTCTGCCCTTTTCCGCGCGACGGCGTCGCTTGTTGCTGCGCCCGATGCGCTTGGTCGCGCTGCTGGGCCGTGCGGAGCGCTGTGTAGATCGCGTGCCATGTATGTGGTGGATAGAGCAACGCGTGATGTTCAATATCGACCACGGGAATCAGGTAGCGGAAGCGTGCAAACAATTCGGGATCTTCTTCGATATTGCGTTCAAAGAGGGTGAAGTCAAGTTGCACCTGGATCGAGAGCAGATCCGCCTTGACATCTTCACACAGAGGACAATCTGGTTTACTATATAAAATGACTTGCATGAAAAGTTGGTATCAGTAAGCGACGCTGAACGGTATGACCACGGTTAGCGACGATTGGAAAAGGCTGTCTTTACACCTGACAGGTGTAAAAGGACTCTTTTCAAACCGTCTCTTAGGCTTTTCCACTGCCGACCGCAGCACTGCTTAAATAGCCAATATAGGCTGGGACCAAGGGCAGCACGCACGGGCTGATAAAGCTGATAAAGCCTGCGATAAAGGCGAGCGGCGCGGCGGCAGCAAAGCTTAGGCTCATGATATCGCCGCCGGTGCCTGAGGTCACCGTTACCCAATCTTCAATGGCAAAGACCCAGAGATTGAGAAAGTTTAACTGGGTGGTCAAGGTGGCTAGCGCACCACCCCAGAGTAAATAGGCGACGTACAACAGAAAAAGACCGCTGACGAGGCTAATGATGTTGGCATAACGGTTGAGCCGGCGTAGCCAACGCGTTACCCGGCTAAAGGCTGCCCCAGCGATCAGAAAGGGCATTCCCAGGCCCAGACTATAGACCGCCAACAAGGCGGCCCCTTGCGCAACCGTACTACTACTACTTGCCAATACAAAGATACTCGAGAGAATGGGGCCAATGCAGGGTAGCCAACCAGCACTGAAACTCATCCCCAAGAGGATACTGCTCAGGTAGCCCCAATTGCGATTCACCGTATGCATTTGGGTCACCCGGCGTTCGGTGTAGAGCAACGTATCGAAAAAATCAAAGATATGGAGCAGCGCAACCGCCGCTGGATTTTGCTGGAGTTGCCCATCTTGCCGGATCTTCTGGGCCAACCAGCGAAAGACGCCCAGCGTGGTCAATGCAAAGAGAACTAGCAGAACTGCCCCCAGCCGTTGGAGTATGGGGATCAGCTGACGAAAATTCTGCTCCATGCCAAAGCCCAGCAAGCCAGCGACAACGCCCAAGAAGATAAAAACAATGGAAAATCCCACCACAAATGCCAAGGCATGCAAAAAGACGACAAGCCGGTTCTGTGGTTGGACATGCGCACCCTGTGGCGCTGGTGACAAGGTCACACTGGCGTCTGGTTGAGCCATTTCAGTCATACCCTACTCTCCCGATCAACAGCCGCTTTTGCCGCCGCAACGATAGCTCCATTCTGGGGCGTTAGTTGGCTGCAAAAGCTAGGCTACTACTGACGCTCGCGCTCGCCCACAGCTTCTTCGAGCGTGCGCAATTCCTGCTCTAATTGACCTTGGCGTTGGCCGAGATAAACCACATAGAGCGTTACCAATAGCCAAAGCCCAATAAAGGCCGCCGCTAAATAAACCATCCTACTCTACCTCCTCGCGCAGGGCGGCAATCCGATCTTCCATGCGCAATTGACGCCAGCGAAAGATCAACAAGGCGCTAAATAAGAAACAATAACCGATGGTCGCCATCCAAAGCGTTTGGGTCATGGTCGCACCAATATTGAAAGACCCTTGGGCGTCGGGGTTTGCCCCATTAAAAACAACTGGGTGGATCGAGCGAAACCAGCGTGCGCTGTAATAGGTGAGCGGCACGCTCAAAAAGGCAAAGAGGGCATAGATGCTACTAAACTGGGCGCGGGTACGCCGACTATCAATCCCATGGCGAAAGAGCAAATAGGCAATGTAGATTAAGATGGTTAAGGTCGTCGTCGTGAGGCGTGGGTCCCAGGTCCAATAGGTGTTCCAGGTGGGCTTAGACCAGATCGAGCCAGCCAGAGTCAGGCTAAGGCCAAAGACAATGCCGATCTCGACGCTGGCTTGGGCCACCCGATCCCAATCCAGATCGCGTTTGATCAAATAGACGAGACTCCCAACGACAGACATGAGAAACGCCACTAACGCGCCGATGACCGAGCCCATGTGCAGATAAAAAATACGCTGGGCAGCTTGCTCATCGCCCGCGAGATTGACCGCTGGCTTGGCATAGAGCAAAGCCGCGGCCATGACCGCGGCCATCGCCAACGCCGTCGCGATACCCAGCACCAGCCAGCTGATATGGTGGCTTTGGCGGCGGTTGCCCGCTGAAGTTGTGGTTGCTGTGAGTGTACTAGTGCTCATACGCAATCCCTACAGATCCTCCCAAATCAGATCAAAGACCAAAAAGGCAGTGGTTAGGAAGAGAAGGTCAAAGGCCAACAGCATGCCTAACCAATGCTGAAAGTGCGTCCAATCGCGCCCGTCGAGTGTGCTTTCGGTTATTTTAAGCCCGGCCATAAAGACCGGAGCCATGACCGGCAACAACAAAATCGGCAGCAGACTCTCGCGGGCACGGATGCTGGCCGTGAGCGCGGCAAAGAGGGTGCCCACGCCCACATAGCCAAGCGCGCCCATCAAGAGCGCTATCAAGATCCAAGGCTGAAACAGATTGACATCAAAAATAAAGAGCAGGGTCGGTATCAAGACCACCAGCATGGTCAGCATAAAGAGCAGATTTGCACCGACTTTGCCAACATAGAGCGCACTGCGTTCCAGGGGAGCCAACAGCAACGCTGTCAGCGTCTGCTGATCGGCTTCGGTGCTGAAACTGCGGTTGAGCCCCAGCGTGCCGCTAAAGAGTAGGACGCCCCATAACACACCGGGTGCAACCATCGTTGCCCGTGGCACGCGCAGATCAAAGGCCATCCCAAAGATGATCACGGCCAACGCACTAAACGCGATCATGATCACGATAATTTCTTTGGCGCGCCATTCGATCCGCAGATCCTTGGCCATGATCAGCCCAACCTTCCGCCAGTAGCGCCCAAAGCTGGATTCGGTGCGCATCACAACCGGGAGGGTCACCAGTCGTTGCACGGCTGGTAAGGCCAATGGCGTTGTTGCGTGCAAGGCGCTCTTTGTTCTATTTGTTTCCGTTGCTGCTTCTGCCGTGGCAGCGGTGGGCAGCGATATGCTCATTCTTTGACACCTGCCGCGATATGTAATTGTCCCAGTGCGTCACTCTCCAAAATCGTCGTTGACGCATGATCGGTGATTGTACCACGGATCAGCATGGCCACCGAATTGGCCCAAGTCAGTGCTCGGTCCAAATTATGAGTAGAAAACAGGATAGCGCGGCGCTTGTCACTGAGTTGTGCCAACATGCTCTGTAACATATGTGAGCTTTGTTGATCCAAACCAGTATCCGGCTCATCTAATAGCAGAACGGGCGGATCGTGTAGAATGGCGCGCGCAATCGCCAGCCGTTGCTGCATCCCGCGGCTGTAGGTACGCACCAAATCGTGACGGCGTCGCCAAAGGTCAACGGCTTGGAGTGTCGCTTCAATGCGTTCTGTATGCTGTTGGAGATCATAGAGCTCGGCAAAGAAGGTAAGATTTTCCAATCCACTCAGGTGCTCATAGAGCAGCGGTGCATGGCTGACAAAGCCAATATAACGACGTAGTTCCGTACTAGCTTTCTGTATGGGGACGCCGCTGAGGAGAATATCACCCCGATCCGCCTTGAGCAAGCCTGCGATAATGCGCAGTAGTGTACTCTTACCTGCCCCATTAGCCCCTAGCAAGGCAACCACTTCGCCTTCGCCAATGGCTAAGTTGACGCCTTTCAGGATCGATTTAGCGCCATACCGTTTGTACAAATTGTGAACGCCGATCAGCGGCGGATTTGGTTTTGTCACAGTGATTCGCGTCGAGAAGCGTGTTCGTGTTTCTATAAACTCTAAGCAACTTCTAATGATTAGTGGATAAAAAGCAACAAACCGGCTGCTGGATGCAGGCCCGGTTTGTTGCCTATGATTGAGCAACCTTGGGTCAGCCATCGCTGCCAACGCGCTACAATGACTTAGCCGAAAGAGTACGACTAGGCCGATTCTGTTGTCGCCTGCTCACAACACCCTGCTCGGCAGCCATTAATGGGTGGCTCTAATGAAGATTTCTTCTTCCGGCTCTTCCTCATAGCGACTAGGGCACTTGAGTAGTAACGTTTCTGCTTCAAAGGTCCCGTCCGGTTTCAATTCCCCTTCCACAATGGCGGAAGCGGCGCGTTGAAAGTTATCCGGGCGAGGGCCGAAAAAGACGATCGGGAGCGCTTCGCCACTTTCATCTTGGATGGAGAAGCGCAGGGTCACATTCTCGGCGTCCCAATCTTCGCTGCCCTCGACAACATTGCCGTTAACGCGAATCCGCTCCCCAACGATCTGGGGCCCTTGGTCGTAAAGCTCAGCGACCGTCATATAATAAGCGCCGGTGGTCTGGGTGGCGCGTACGATTTGGTAGCCTAAATAGCCAACGAAGAGCAGAATCAACGCCCCGCCCACCAGGAATTTATGATTATACTTCGTGGCGCTCTTTTCGTGTAAGTCTGCTGGAATTGTTGGTCGATATACTTCCTGTGCCATCCTTAGTTCTCTCCTGATTGCAGCTGTCGTGCCACGGCCAAACGGCTGGTATGCGGGCCGAGCGGCCAACGGACATCATTGTCATGGGCTGCTGGTTATTCGCTCTCGTCGTTTTCCCACACGGTGCTCTCTTGGAGCAGTGCTTCGGCTTTCTCGGCCAATGCTGCCGGTACTAAAACCGCGCTTTCGGCCAAGGTGCCTGTGGTCAATCCATAGATTGCCCCTAGTGTCTCGCCGCGGATAATTGCCGGAATCCCTTCGCTCTCTAAGCGGCCTTTCACAATTTGGGCTTCCATTACATTGGCGGCTACCCAAACTACGACCGGTTCTTGGTCAATCTTACCGCCCGTCGTGGTCCCCGGTCTGCTCGTTGTGCGCTGTTGTGCCTGCTCATCAGTTGGTTGGTTCTCTTTAGAACGAAACCAACCAGGAAACCCTTCAGAAAGCATCGACATAGATCGCGAAATCCTATAGTTTACCCTGTCTATCCATAGAACGTTAAAAATTCGCCATTTGGATTCCTGGGAAACGGAATCACTTTCATAATGGCGGCTGGCGTAATCGGTCCATAAATATGGGGAAAGAGATGCCCATCCGCCAATTCCCAGCGTACTTCGGCTTGGAGCTGTTCGGTCTCCACACATAGGATCACAAAATCGCCCGGTTGCTGGCGGTAAAAACGGTTAGCCACCACCAAAAGTCGTTCGGGTTCGCGCGTACAGTGAATAAACCCCTCCGTCGCCAAACTATCCGCGCTATAGGGGGTGGCTGGTGGGTGCGTATGCCAGCTCTGCGCTGGCGTCATGTGGTAGATGAGCATGGCGTTAGTTGCCCGCCGCTTCAGCACCAACAAAGGGATTAAATTCGCGTTCTTCCCCAATACTAGTGGCTGGGCCATGGCCCGGGTAGACCACATAATCATCAGGCAGCGTAAAAAGTTGTTGTTGGATGCTGCGCAACAAGGTTGGCCCATCGGCCCCTGGCAGATCATAGCGGCCAATACTGCCTTGGAAAAGCGTATCACCCCCAAAGAGCTGCCGCCCTGCATGATCAACAAAGACGACATGGCCGGGTGCATGGCCGGGGGTAAAGCGTACCTCTAGCACGCATTCGCCAAAACGGATCGCCTGCCCATGTTCTAAGAATTCATCCGGTTCGGCCACGGGGTCGACTTCGGAATCGAGCCAAAGGCGGACCCGCTCTGGCACGTCGCGCAATACTCCCAAATCTGCCGGATGCAGGCAGAAAGGCGCTTGCGTGGCCGCACGGACCGCATTCACAGCCAAGACATGATCAAAGTGAGCATGGGTATTGATGATCTTTTCAATCGTCAACCCCTCTTGTTGGACAACCCGCAGAATCCCCCGCGCATTATCGCCAGGATCGATAATGACCCCCTTGCGACTTGCTTCGCAGCCCAAAATATAGCAATTCTCTTGCAGCAATCCAACCGTTAAGCCTTTGACGATCATGCCCTTTGTCCCTACTGTTCTTCGTTGGCGTCATGCCACTGCTGAAGTCGTTGCGCTGTGCAGAGCCATGAGCGGCTCCATTTACTGATCTCGCGGATTACATATTCCAGTTGGCAGCCCATGTCCGTCAGGCTGTACTCGACATGGGGCGGGATGGCGCTCACTTGGACGCGCCGGATGAGCCCTTCATCTTCCAGCATCTTCAACCGGCTGCTCAATGTGCTTGGATTGACCCCGCCAAGGGCATCCTGCAACTCACAAAAGCGCTGCGAATGATAATCCAGCAATGTCTTGACAATTTGTAGCGTCCACTTTTGGCCAATAATGCGCGCAGCCACTTCCACAGGGCAAAGATTGGGATCAACGCCTGCTGGCACTAGTGTACTCTGTTCGTAATAGGATTGATCCTGTCGGGTCTCTATCAATCGTTCCACGACTTCCATCCCCTACCGCCTCTCTAGGTAGTCCATAGCGGCATAACCGATGCTACCCACCGTTGCTGCGATACAGCATCGGTCGCTTCCTCTGCTATGCTATAACAAACATAGTACTATGTCAAACTGAATAGGCTTGACATGCGTAGCCTATAATCCTTTTGCGCGCCACGGATCCGCACTGCTCCGTGGCGGGTGCCCTTGGGGCGCGCATCCTATTTCCCCATCAGAACCGCGTACCACCAGGGGGCACCGGGCAGCGGCGCAAGGGTGAGGCTATCGGTATCGCTTTGCAGCCGTGGCCGGTATTGTTCACCAGTGTAGCGGAGTTCGGCTTTGCTGCGAACCAACTCACCGGCTTGCCAGTGGCTGGTGGGATAAGCCTCCCCTGCCAAGGGCTGGGTGAGGCTTTGGTCGCCAAGGGTCAAGGTATAGCTTGCGGCAGCTGGCCAATCCGCGGGCAATGGTGCGGGCGCCTGCCAGTAAAATGTGAACTCCACCACATCGCCCGCCGCTAACGGTGTCTCCGGTGTATGCCCCATCCCTTTGCGGTAGGCATCATAGCCCACCAAAGTGATGGGGCCAAGGGCACGGTTGACCGTGTGGGCGAGATCGAGCAATGCTGGGGGAAAGGCAATCGTTGGGCGAATAACTTGTAAATCACCAAGCATGAGCGCATCCTCACCACTCGCTAGCCGTAGGCGTTCGCCCGAATTGCGATCATAGAGGGCCGTTAAGAGCCGATAGCTGCCCGGCGGTGTGCCTGGCGGAATGAAGATCCCATGATTATCATGAATGGTCTCCCCAACCGGCCACTGATCCGTGGGGAGCGAGCCCCCAGCCGGTTCACTGTCATGCTGGGCAAGGACACGATTCTGCGCGTCAAGCACTTGGACGGTGACCTGATAGCGTTGGTGTAAAGGGACGCGGCTTTGCCACTGTAGCCCCACCAAAGCGACCGTTCCACTCGCCACCTGCTGCACCACCGCGGGCTGACAAAGGGCTTGTAACTGGATACTTTCGCCAAAGAGCGCCCCAGTGGGAAGCCCTGTGGGCAAGAGGGTGCAGTGGAGATTGGCCGGGCGCGCATAGGTGACAAAACGGACATTGCCTTGCCAGCTAAACAAGCCCTGAAAGGTTTCTTGGGCCAACCAGCCCTCCACCAGTCCGTCAGGATCGGCCTCATCCGTGGCCCAAAAGAGGGCGTAAATGGTAGTGCGATCGGCCACAGCATGGCTAAGTGTAGCCAGGGTTGCTTCTCGGTTCGGGGGGCGTTCTTGGGGGAGGGCTATGATGGGCACGCCTGGGTCATAATAGCGCCACACTTCTTGTTGGCCTGGTGCATCAAGCACCACCAGCGCTGTGGTGGGATCGGCAGTGGCCTGGAGATAGGCCGCAATGCCCGCATAATTGTCGCGTACGGTAGGGGAAGTGTAATAGGTTGGCAGCGTTAACCCGGCCAAGAGGAGCGCTGCCCCAACCAGACCCGCTTGCCAAAAGCGGCGTCCTGGCAACGTGCATACCCCCACCGCGGTTAACAGGATCCACGCGGGTGACGCCACCAAGAGAAATTTCAGAAAGGCGTCGCTAAAGAGCCCCAGCCCAAACATCAGCAGCAATGGCGCTAGCCACCAAACGCCGATCAACCAAAGCCGGCGTTGACGCCACTGGCTAACCAACCCAAGGAGCGGCAGCAACAATGCACCCCAGAGCCACGGCTGTTGTACGGCTGGCAAGCTCCGCAACGGGCCAAAGACCAAGCTATGGAAGGTCAGCTCCAGGCCGGTGAGAAAGGGCGTAGCGATTCCCCCTTTCGGCCATTGAAGGACTCGAGCAATGGCGGTGGGTAGCCAGGGCAGGTACGCCAACAAGATCAGGGCATTTAGCCCAACAAAGGGCCAAAAGCGCTGCCAGCGGCTCGGTGGTTGTGTTGCCGCTGGTGGAGATGTGGGTGATAGGAGGGTAAGCAAAAAGCCCACTCCTGCCGCCCCCAAAACCACAGGAAAAGCATAGTGGGTCCATAAACCAACAATGCCCCAGCCAACGTACAGGATGGCTGGGGCAACCCGCTTGGGCGGGTCTGCTTCTTGCCAGCGGATGAGCGCCCATACCAGACCGGCACTCGCCAGGGCCAGGAGCTGATACATGCGTGCTTCCTGGCTATAGTAGATGAGGAAGGGATTGAGCGCGGCCACCAAGGCGGCCACCAAGGCGACCCGTGGCATACCCAGTGCCCGTTCCAGTTGGCGGCCCAGGCCGTAGACCAGATAAACAAGCAGGGTACCTGCCACCGCGGAGAAGCTGCGCATGCCCCAGGCGTCGCTGCCCACCAGCGCCGTCCACCCTTTGAGCAGCCAATAATAGCCGGGGGGATGAATATCGGCCGCGGCCGCGCGGGCAATCTGCCCAAAGGAGCGCGCCACCAAAGCCCATGTGTTGCCCTCATCGCTCCACAAGCTGGAGCCCGCCAACTGATAGAAGCGCAGCCCTAGGGCCAGCAAGAGAATAAGCGCCAGCAGCAGCTTTTCCTGGTCAACTGACCGGCGTGGGGCAACCGCAGATCGATCCATAGCTATCCTCAGGGTTGGCTCTGTAAGTACTGTTGCATGGCGTCGTAGACGGGCAACGGCGTAAAGTCGGGGCGGAGAAGGCGAAAGTAGGCTTCGGGGCGTTGGGCGGCTTCCCACTCATCCGTCGCGCGTTTCAAATACCAGGTATTGGCAACCTCGATCCACGGCCACTCGGCTTGGAGGCGCGCATAGGCCAAGGGCAAGTAGCGCGCTTGTTGGGCTTCGGTTACTTGACCATAAACTGGGTTGACCCCGGGCGGGGCAGCATTCCAGTTCATTTCAGCCAGCCAGATGGGCTTGTGCGCGTCGCCATTTTGCACCATGAGATCACGGATAAATTGATGATGGGCAATGTTAAGCACCCGTGGATGCAGGCGCCGATCGGTGGGACCACTCCACAGGCCATAGCCTTGCATGGCAACCACATCAAAATAAGGCGCGGCGCCTGCATCGTACATGCGCTGGAGGAAGATCAGATCGCTGAGATTGTTCTGCCCAGCGGCAGCGTTGGGCGAAAGCTCAATGGTCGCCGCGAGTGCCCCCGCAATGATCGTTACATTGGGGTCGGCGGCGCGCGCCGCGGTTGCGCCCGCTTTGAGCAATTGCGTATAGGCTTCGGGGCTGATGGGATAAACACCCCATTCTGGGTAGATATTGGGTTCATTCCAGAGTTGGTAGTAGTGAATCCGGCCTCGGTAGCGCTCTACCACGGCACCAACAAAATCAGCAAAGTCCTGCACATCATCCGGGGGTGCGTAGGTGCCAACGGTGTCGGTCAGGGCGCGTGTCCACGTGGGGGGATTGCTCAGGCGGACGATCATCGCCATATTGTATTGTTCGGCCAGGGCGACGATCTGATCGTATTTGTCCCAGGCCGAGCGATAAGGCAGATGGCGGCGATCTTCAAAGTCGCCTTTGCCGTGGATTTCAATATCTTCCCAAGTAAACTCTTGGCGTAGCCAGCGAAAACCGGCGGCCGCGGCGAGCTGTACGGCTAGCTCCCGTTTCGCCGGTTCCACTTCTTGTTCTAAGAAGACATTGATACCAAAGGGCGAAATGGCCGGGGTACGCTCCACCGCGGTAGGCGCTAGGGCCAAACGCGGGCGTACCCAATCCGCGGCGAGATCGGTAGCGCCTTTGAGTTGGGCGGCCCATTGCTCCTCACCGGTCTGCTGCCACAGCCAAGCGCGGACCGGCGATAGGCGCAGGCTGAAAAAAGTCAGCCCACCCAAAATGAGCAGGCTGACCCCCAGAGCAATCGTTTGACGAAGGGCGATGGTCAAGCGCGGCATGAAGGGACGTTACCGGCTGTCAAAGTCCACGACCGCTTGGTTGCACCCTTCACCGGGGCCGGTGCTCGTCCAATTCCCAATTTCGGAGATGCGGTTGCCACTATCATCGACAATCCAGACATACCAAGTGCCTGGTTTGGGGCCGGTGGCATTGATAATGTGGCTATAATAGCCCGTGTTCCAGCCGGGGTAGCCAGGATGGGGACCCGAGATCACCGGTGCGGTAATCGGCGCGGCATCGGGTGCGTAGCTAAAGACGACCTTATAGCCATTGGCGGGTTGACCACCAATATAGGTTCTGCCTTCGAACCAGTTCCCCGCGGGCTGTCGTTCACACTTGCCCACCACCACAACATTAAATTTATAGTTTGCCGCTGGTGGTGGTGCGGCGGTTGGTTGTTGCGCTGGTGGGGCCTGTGTGGGTTGGGCCGGTGGTTGGGTTGGCTGGGGGATCGGCGTGGCCGTTGGTGGTGGCGGGGCCGGAATATTCTGGGCCACTGGCACCGCGCCAGTATTTTGGGCATTGACTAATTGCCCAAAGAGCCAGCCATTTTGACCATTGTAATTGACCTGCCACCAAGCCCCGGTTGGGTCTTTGCCGAGAATGGTAAATTGCGTGCCTGGTTGGGCCGCACCAATAATTTGATAATTGGTCCCAGGCCCACCGCGTACATTGATCGCTTGGCTCACGGTGGCCACGGCGGCGTCGGGCGTCGGCGTGGCGGTTGGCTCGGCGGCGGTGGGTGCTTCCGCTGGTGCTTCTGTAGGTGCGGCCGTTGGTGGTTCTACGGCCGCGTTGGTGGCCGCGGCGGCTAGGGCTGCTTCGGTGGCCGCAACGTCAACAACGGGTCCTTCCGGCGTTGCCGTAAAGGTTGGCATTGGGGTTCGGGTGGGCGGCAGGGGCGCGGGCTCATTGGTTTGGGGACAGCCTGCTAATAGTAGCATGACGACCAGACAACCGATGATGCGCCAGGTGGAAAATCGTTGCAAATGCTTCATTGCTCCTTATACCTCTCGTCCTCTCTACAGGTCAGAAAATGCCAAAGCCACTTTTATTTTCTAGACGAGCTTAGTTTACTCGGTGTTCCGAAAGTTGCCAAACTGTGGTAGGGTGCAAACAAAGAGCGGGCATCCTTGCACACTGGAGACCTGACCGGTTTTTATAAAGAATTAACCATTGAATTCGGTAAAAGAAGCTTCAGCCGGGTCCATGACCCAGCCAAAGTGGTTACCGATTTACTTTCTCTATGAAAACCTGTAGGTCTAGTTTGCTCTCATTCCCCTAGTCATTGACCGCGTGGACGGCTGGGGCGAGTTGTCCCTTTCGTAGGGGCTGGGCGTTGGGCTGGTTGGGGGCGGTTCCCCCGGTATTCGGGGGCAATAATTTGCCAGAATTGGCAGCGACTGACATCAAAGAGCCGAGTGCGCAGCCACGGTTCCATGCGCTGGGGTTCGGCGCTGGTGGTGATGATAGTGGGGAGAAGCGCACTATAGCGATAGTTGAGTAGCTGGAAAAGCTTTTCGCGCGCCCAGGGCGTGGCACTCTCCGTGCCTAGATCGTCGAGGACCAACAAGGGAATCTTTTTGATTTCATCAAACCGACGATCATAGGAGGTGGCAGCGTTCGGGCTAAAGGCCGCGCGCAGGTGATCGAGCAGATCGGGCACGACGATAAACATGACATCATATTGGCCATGGGCTAGTTGATAGTTGGCAATGGCCGCGGCGAGATGGGTTTTGCCACAGCCATTGACGCCGGATAAAACCAGCCAGCCGGTTGGGGTCTCTGCATAGGTTAGGCAAGCCTCATAGACCCGCTGGAGATTGATCTGTTCCTCACCCATCAAATTATTGCGGCGCACTTGGAAGCTGTCAAAGGCTTGCTCGCGGTGTAACACCAACGAGCTGAGATCGCTTTGGGCCGGGTTGCTGCCCGAACGAAAGTCCGACGCGATGATGGCAAAGTGATTGACCAAGCTGACATCCAAAAAGCGGCTGCGTAGCCGCGGCTCGAGGTCTTCCAGCCGTTGGTTGGTCGTTACCACCGTTGCCAAGTGGGCATTGTAGCGGTGGTTGAGCAGTTGGAAGAGCTTCTCCTGGGCCCAAGGCGTGCTACTTTGGGCTCCGAGATCGTCCAAGATGAGCAAGGGTGTGGTTTTCAATTGCTCAAAGAGATCGTCGTAGCGGACCTCGCTTTGGGGGGTAAAGGCCGAGCGCAGATGATCGAGCAGATCGGGGACGACCATAAAGAGCACCGGTTCGCGCAGGGCCAAGCGCGCATTGGCAATGGCCGCGGCGAGATGGGTTTTGCCACAGCCATAGGTGCCGGTGAGGAGTAGCCAGCCATCGGCTTCTTGGGCATAGCGGAGGCAGGTCTCATAGGCGCGGCGTAGATTGTGGGCTTTCTCGGGCGACAGGTGGGTCGGCTCGGGAATGAAATTGGCAAAGGTCAGCCGATCCAACATTTCCAACGTGCCCACTCGCTTGAGTGAACGCAACTGGCGTTCGAGCCGCGCTTGTTCGCGACATTGACAAAGGACAGCTTTGCCAAAATCGGGGTGACCTAGCGGCAGATCGGGCACATAGAAGCCGATCCCACCACAAATTGGACAAGGCGTGGCCGGGTTGGTCGGGCGATTACTTAGGGGACGCCCCTCACCCGCTTGGTGACCAGCCATGGGCTTATCGAAGGATGACATCGGCGAATTCGTCGGGAAGATCCCGGCGCCGTGATTGGGAGCGAGCATCGCTGCCAACGATTTCATCTTGAGTCTCGTCCTTCCCTTCGGTTTCCCAACGTTTGAGAATGGCCTGAATATAACGCAGTGAACGTTTGTTGCGGCTGACGGCAATGTCAAAGGCTTCTTCGATCCAGGGCGGTGGATAGGTTTTCTCCAAATCGCGTAGTTGCTCGGCGATCAAGGGCGTCATCAGGTTAATGTTCTGTTCAAAGAGCACAAAGATATTGGGCCGTTCAATGCGCAGCCGGGCTTCTTCGGGAATGGCCGATTGCAACTCTTGGAGTTTCCCTTGGCGGACCAAGGCCAGTGTCTGGCGGCCTTTGGCTGTATTCATAAAATACCAATCTTCTACCAGCATTTGCTCAGGCGTATTGGCGTCGGGAAATTCAATTTCCAGGCGAAGCAAGGTATTCCGCGCAACGGCACGCTCCAGCGCCTGGGTAAGAACAGCGAGCGGCGTATGGAGTTCATTGTCCAAGGCCAGACTTTGGAGCAACGTAGTATCTTGGCGTAGATCTTCGCCGCGTAGATAGCGAAACTCACCACTTTGTTCATTCAGGAGCCAAAAGCAATGGAGTGTCAGTTTGAGTTCAGCCAGATCGTCAATTTGGGGGAGGAGATCGGTAAAAAAGAGATCCGGAATCACCACGGCCTTCATCTTTACATCGGGAAACCCGACAAATCCCATTGCTTTCATAAACGCTCTGCCTTATGGTTTCTTGCTACGCGCTGCCGCGGCAACCCTTGTTCTGCATCCTAATATTCTAGCTCGGTTCGTTGAATTTCCAAATCGCGGAACTGGGTCAATTCTTTGCGGAAATAGAGACTGACGGTGCCCGTCGCGCCGTGGCGATGTTTGGTCACCAGAATATCGGCAATATTTTGGCGGTCGGTGTCTTCAATATAGTAATCTTCACGATAGATAAAGAGGACCACGTCCGCGTCTTGTTCAATCGAGCCACTTTCGCGTAGATCGGAGAGCATGGGCCGTTTATCCGAGCGGCTTTCGACGGCGCGGCTGAGCTGGCTGAGGGCGATGACCGGCACGTTCAGTTCACGCGCCAGGGTTTTGAGGGAGCGGCTGATAAAGCTGATCTCTTGTTGGCGATTTTCGTTGCGGCCACTGCTTTGCCCGGTCATCAGCTGCATATAGTCGATGATGATCAGATCCAACCCATCTTCGGCATAGAGACGGCGCGCCTTGGTCCGAATGTCGGTGACACTAGCGGCTGGTGTGTCGTCGATGAAGATGTGGGTGTTCGCCAGCATGTTGGCTGCTTCAAGCAAGATCGGCCACTCTTCTTCATGGATGGTGCCCAAGCGGAGACGATGGCTGTCGATGCCGGTTTCCATGGCTAATAAACGCTGAACCAGCTGATCATTGCTCATTTCCAGGCTAAAAAAGGCTACCCGCGTGGCATGGCGTTTGGCGGCATTTTGGGCAATGCTCAGACAGAGACTCGTTTTCCCCATCCCTGGTCTGGCCGCCAAAATAATCAGATCGCTCTTTTGCAAACCACCCAAGAGCCGATCCAGCATGGTGAAGCCCGTGGGCACGCCCATGAGCGTATCTTGGTTGCGCGAGAGAAAGTCAATGCGGTCGACCACATGGGTCATGACCGCGCGAATGGGGGTTAGATCGCGGTGAATCCGATTTTCACTAATACCAAAGATAATTTGTTCGGCGCGGTCAACGACTTCATCGACCTCTTGGCTTTCATCATAGGCCAATTCGGCAATTTTGCCAGCGGCTGCAATGAGCCGTCGCAAGACGGCTGTGCGTTCGACAATACGGGCATAGTGGTCAATATAGAGCGCGGTGGGCGTGCTGGCAATGAGATCCGTCAGATAGGCTGGTCCACCGATCTCTTCGAGCCGCTCGCGCCGCTCTAATTCGTCGACGATGGTTACAAAATCGAGGGGCTCGCGGCGTTCATTTAAGGCGCGCATGGCCTCGTAGAGCCAGGCATGGCGTTCCCGGAAAAAGTCTTCGGGCCGTAGAAAATTCGCCACTTTAATAATCGCATCGGGATCGATCATTAAGGAGCCCAGCACGGCGCGCTCGGCTTCTATATTGGCTGGTATAGATCGATCTGGGCGTTCAATTTCACTCATAATCTCTTCAAAATTTGCGACAAAAAACGGCGGCGCTGCTGGACCCAGCTTCGCCGCCGATATGCCAGAATATAGCGTTGTTACAAAATTATTTGCCGAGGAGCGTATCGAGGTCAAGCCCTTCGACAAAGTCTTTGAAGGCCCCCAAGTCTTCGTCGGTGGCGGCTTCTTGGGCCCCCACTGGCGTATCTTCGCCGGTCAGTTGGACCTCTTCTTCGGGGCGTAGCCCAGCCTGATCCATGACTTCATCGGCTACATAAATGGGCGAATTGACCCGCACCGCCAGCGCAATAGCATCGCTCGGACGGCTATCAATTTCAACCGTATCGCCATCGACATCAAGCACGATCCGTGCATAGTAGGTGCTTTTTTCCAAACCGCTAATTAAAATATGCAGTACTTCCCCACCCAAACTTTCGATAACTGATTTGAGCAGGTCATGGGTGAGCGGACGTGGTACATCAACCCCTTGCAACTGGAGCGTAATCGATTCGGCTTCAAAGGGACCGATCCAAATGGGCAGGATGCGGTCGCCTCCTTCTTCGCGCAGTTCAACAATGCGATTCTGCGACATCAAGCTCACTCGGATGCTGGCAATTACGACTTCTATCATCTACTCTTCCCCCGGCTTATCGTCAAGCCCGAATCCGCATCTGCATGGGCGGTATCATTTTCCTGATTTCCACTGGGTAATGATTAGAACACAGCGTGGGCGGATCGAGCGAAATTGCGGATCAACGTTTTCGCTTTGGCGTTATCGGTCCAACAGGTGGCCGCCACCTCATTTGGGGATAGGGTTATAGGGCGACGACAACACTGTATCACTGATGATTACGCAAAGGATCTTCACTTCCTGCGGTTGGTGGGCATTCATATCTATACTATTGGCCTAGCTATACTATTGGCCTAGCTTACCTATTAGCCTAGCTTAATCGCCTAACTTTGGCACCTAGCACAAACTATTTGCGCACCACCTTGGAAAGAAAATTAGGCTTTACTGGATAGTATATCACAAGAGTATGCAGGAACTACAAATCACTTTCCTACCTACCTCGCCATGCCATAAGCTATTCTCCTGCTGATGCGCTCACTATGGGCACTGGTGAATAGAGGCGATCCGGCACCAACCGACGGTTATGGCTCCGATTATAGCATAGTTATAGCGCTCTGCAAAGTACTTTTTTCGCCATTTCTCACTCAGCTTTGGCTGACAGATATATGCTCTGGCAAGCCTAAAATTTGGCAGAATAGCAAAAGTTCAGTATAATATCATCTTGTCGTCGGGGAGTAGCGCAGTTTGGTAGCGTGCTTCGTTCGGGTCGAAGAGGTCGGAGGTTCAAATCCTCTCTCCCCGACTTATTGTGACGGGAAGCCTGTCGCACCAGTGGTGGTACACCGTAAAAGCGTCTTGATTGAGACTTTCGGGTCTTGGTCAAGGCGCTTTTTGGTTCCCCACACTTTACCGTAAACCTCTTCGTTTGCAAGTGGACAGGTTAGTGTAGATGGACGATTGGTCGATAGGGTTTATCTTTATGGCATATCCAAGGCGCAATTAAGCAGTTGGAGCTGATCAAGCTTGTCCGAAAGGAGCGGGATCAGTACGTTTCCGGCTGGGGTTCGATAGGGCTCTGTATACAAGGCGCTGCCCCCTAGCGTGTTCCAGATTTCCTCGTTGGGATGATCAGCTAGCCATTTTTGCTGCGCTTTCGCATCCCACGGGAGCAGTTGCTGAATATTAGACTTGTTCCTAATTAATCTCTACCCCAGATATGTTCACTGACGTGCCCGCTGGCGGATTTTTATCAAGGAACAATCCTATTGGATAAAATAGCACATCAATCAGGTTCACACCCAACACCCAACTATTCTCGACCGTACTGTGGACTGAGCCAATAAGCGGGTCAGGAAAAGAACCAATCGCACTAACAGATAAACCAGTGTATAATTTTTCGGTGTTACTTCTCTAAATCGGGTAAGGCACTTTCGGGGTATTGGCCAGTGAAGTGTTGGGTGGTGAGACTGCTAAAGGTTGACCCGCGATTGCCACCAAAGGGATAGTAGAATTCACGCTTGGCAACTGTTCCGCTCCTTGTCAGGATGACGCTGGAACTATTGAGATGGTCGCGCAGCAGGTAGAAGATGCCGTTGTCACTGGCGTAGCTAGTCCGGCGCAAGGCCACCGTGCCGTTCGCTCCGCTGTAATACTTGGTAGTGGCACCCCCTTGGTACTCATAGATGCCCTCAATATAGATGGTGGTTATCCCATTCACTGTGCCTTTAACCCGGTTGCCATCGGCATCATAGAGATAGGTGGCGCTGACACTACCCCCGCTGATGCTGACCAAGCGGTTCTCGTAATCATAGGTGAAGGTGTAGGTGACGCCGCCAATGGTACGGCTGGTCTGGTTGCCATTGGCGTCATAGCCATAAGCATAACCAAAAGCCGCAGTGACAGCATGGGGCTTGCTACCATTTGCGTTCGGTGGGACGGTAGCGCGTGTCCAGGGCACTGGTTTGGGTTTCTGCCACCACGCTGCTGCCGGACGCGTCATAGGCTTTGCTGGCGTAGAGCTGTCCTTGCTGCAAGGTGTCGTAGAGATATTCGGCAATTTTCGGACCGCTCGTACTGTCCTTGCGCTTGCTGGTCAGCCGATTTAGATCGTCATAGTTCATGTAGATCCAGAGATTACGCGCATCTCTTTGGCTGGTCAGATTGCCATTGGGGACCACTTTAGCTTTCCGCCATTAGCACTACCCCTTTTTGTATTGCCCGAAGCCGAATAGTCCAGCTATCCGCTGTGGGCGTGGGGTGCTTGTGCATTTCAAAAAAACGGCCAGTAAGCCCATGGGCTTACTGGCCGTTTGGACGGCGTCAGCTACTGGCAACCTATGTGAATGAAAGATCAGCATAGACACCATAGTGATCACTTGGCACAACATGGCTTGGCGCAAGAGGCTCGACACCGAATACCTCAATGGTTTGTACTCGTGGTAATTCCTGCGCTATCTCAGCGCCGAGCATCAGCCAGTCAACACGCATTGGTACGTCAAGTCTTGGCGTGTTCGCCCACCGAGGATTGGTCATAAAGTCAAGTGTTGCTACCGGTGCTTTCCCTTTGACGAACGCGTCATATGCAGCAAGGTCAATCCACGGCTGGGTTTCAACACCTTGGAGCGACTGCTGCCCTTGTAAGAATCGATAGATACTTGATTCTGGTATGGCATTAAAATCGCCACACAGCAAAGAGAAACTGCCTGAAGCTTTACGCGCGGTATGCCATGCGACGAGCCGTGTGATTTGGTGTTCGCGTACCGCAATGCTTGACCAGTCAAGATGTAGATTCACCAGCGAGAAGTGATAACCGGCAATCAGTACCGCCGCGCCAATGGCGCAACCAGGCAGTTTTGAGCATGGCTCATCCCACTCCGCACCGACATCGTTCAACGGATGACAGCTCAACAGCGCAAGTCCTTCATCCGGGTCATGAGGGTAGGCTCGAAAATAGCTATATGGATAGTTGCTTTGTTTCGCAAGAACGGCGCCTGCATCTTGCGTATCTGTGCCAAACGCCGTTGGCACCTCTTGAATGGCAACAACATCAGCACCAAGCTGGAGAAGAGCGGTGATAAGGGCTTCGTGTCGCTTATCGCGGAGCGTTGGTGAGTTCCAAATGTTGTAGGTTGCGAAACGCATAAAACCTCTCTCCAGCGAAACGGATGGAACCTGTGATGAGTATAGTACAGGTAGGCTAAGGCGGAGGTGGCTGGTTGCTGCTGAACCCGTAGCTCACCTGTGAGCATCAAATGCACAAAGAGATTGTCAATGAGATCGCTTGGCCGAAGTAAACCGCACTGATTATCTCTGAGCACAGCGAATCAGGTGCAGCGCATGTTCGGCGGTTAAGAATGTTCGTCATAAAGTGCGATGCTGAATCATACCTCTTTAAGCTATATGGGCAAAGGCGTTACTGACTGGCGAACCTTAACTTCACGATTCACACGTTCCGCTAGAACCACTTCTGCCACTTCTAAATCGTAGCGAGCCTGCAAGCGCATCCAAACATTCGCACTCGTTCCAAAGTAACGCGCAAGACGCAAAGCAGTATCTGCCGTTACCGCACGCTTGCCATGCACGATTTGACTGATACGTAGCGCTGAAACGCCTAAGTCCTGAGCAAGTCGATACTGGCTTAAGCCAAGTGGCTTCATAAAATCTTCTAGAAGTACCTCTCCAGGATGGATAGGCGGGAGACGTTCTTCTTGATTCTTCTCGCTTTGTTTAATCATGGTAATCTTCAATCCTCACCTGCTTCGCCCTCCCTGCTTCCCAATAGAAACAAATGCGCCATTGTTCGTTGATGCGGATACTGTATTGTCCCACACGGTCACCGCGCAACAACTCAAGGCGATTTCCTGGTGGCGAGCGCAAATCTTGCAAATCCTCAGCGTCTTCCAAGTAAAGTAACTTGCGACGGGCAGTTCTTTGGATTGTCGAAGGCAACTTTCGTGAAACTTGCCCATTGAAGATCTTTTTAGTTTCTTCATCCGCAAATGACTCTATCATGCCATGATAATATCATGACTCGTTATGGTAGTCAATCACATTCTCGCATTCCCAGCGAGCTTCTCTTAACCGCCGAACTACTCTATAGAACGTTGCCGTTTTTTACCCTGACCTAATCTCTGTCACCCTGGCAACAAAGCTCCATGTTACGGGTTAGACGGATGCCAAGCGAAAAACAAAAAGACGGCAACCATCCATACTATCGAGGGAAATAGGAAAAACGGCAACCGTCTGCCAGTGCTGTGGATACGCCTGCTATTACCGCGGCCGCAACGGAAGCAGCCACGCCGCCTAGCGGTGAGCAGGGCGCAGAAGAGAACGTTGTACTGGATAAGCAGGGCTTCCGCGCGTTCGTCTAGCAGTAGCGCTGATGACATCATTTAGCTCAATCCCTTATCGATGAAGAAGCGAGCGATTGATTTCCGCAACCGCTCGCTTCTTCATTGTATCGGCTACATGACATTGGATGGGCGGAATGATGCTTCAATATTCGACGAACTCTAGACGTACTGACGCTATTATGGTAGTGCTTATAACATAGCTTCATCGGATTTAGGTACGAGCTTACTTTGCCAGTGTGCTTTTTGCGTTTTGGGGAATTCCGATTCAGAAGGGCCTGGCTTGCCAAGTCTATTCGGTTAGGTCGCGCGTAAGTCCTATAGAAATGAGTCTTTCTACGGATGCAGCGGTGGCAGCCATGTGCTAAGCTACCCTCAGCCCCGTTCTTCATTGGCTGATATCTGTAGCACTGGCAAGGAGAGGGTGATGAGACCCGAGATCAACTATTATCTTGGCTTAGCCTTTGCTTTTCTCGTGCTCTCTTTAGCACTCCTAGCCTTTGTGCCAGGGGGATGGTAGGGCGCTCCTTTGGTGGTAGCCCATCTAGTTAGTCTCTGCCCTTTTGCGCGCAAGCTGTCATTTTTGCAAGTAGCTTGCATGAAGGAAAGTTACCTTTAAGACGATTAATCTCTTAAGCGCATGGTTATGCGGAGCAAGATGCGTTTTGATGATTCGTGTTATAGGGAAAACTGTCATGAAATTATGCAAGCTTTTTATGCTTTGTTCTCTAGTTCTATCGGGATATGGCACCAGCCATGCCTTATCACCGCTCTCTTCCCCAGCGACGCCGGTTGTGCAATCGGTGGCTGATGAACAACTCCCTCTGGCTGTATCGCCGACCCAACCTGTATCGTTCCAACCAATGAGTGGCATACGTAAAGAAGTTTGGTGGACAGTGATTGGCGTTGCGATGCTGGATATCGGCTGCCTGCTTTGGTATCGGCGTAAGCGCCAGGCGCGTCGCCAGCCGACCGATGATGAGGAACAACCGTTGCTGTGGGGTGGTGATGCGCAGGCCCCCGATGAGCAGGCAGCCTTGCATCAACCGGCTACGAATCAAGTCGATAGCAGCAGTTATCGCTTGGGTGCCGATGCACAGGCCAATCGCAGCTCTTTATTATTGCCCCACTCGCGCTGATGTGAGGGGATTTTATAACAACAGAAAAGCCCCTACCAC
This sequence comes from Caldilineaceae bacterium, assembly GCA_019637645.1. The sequence continues at coordinate 1,018 of JAHBVH010000061.1, read as the reverse complement.
AGTGTGGTAGGGGCTTTTCTGTTGTTATTGATGAGGGCGGCTAAACAACTCTATTCAGCCATACCATCGCCAACTTGTTTGCTTACCTCGTTTGCTTACTTGGTAACCACCTTGATCTGCTTGGGGCGTACTGCTTCTGCCTTGGGCAGGCGCAGAGTCAGGACCCCATATTCAGAGGTAGCTTCAATGGCATCGGCATTGACGGGCACATTGAAGGTGAGACGGCGTTCAAAGGCACCCCGGAAGAGTTCGCGCTTGGCCCAATTCTTCTCCTCCGTCTGCGGGAACTCACCACGAATGGTTAGCTCTTCCCCTTCCCACGTAATTTCAACGGTTTCGGGGTTGATGCCAGGGATGTATGCGGTAATGACAAAAGCGTCTTCGTGGCTAGCGACATCAAGCGGTAGGCGCAACTTTGGCGCACTTTTTTCGCCGTTGGCTTCGCTGCTGCTGCCGCCATTGCGGGCATAATCATAGGCCGGTTGGTTGCGCTCAAAGGCGCGGTTCATCGCATTGGCCATGGTCGCAAAGTCACGCAGAACAGTGTTATAGGTATTGGTTCGCATACGGAGTAATCCTTTCGCTTTGACTACTGATTTCGCTATTTACTTTTGTTACAAGTGAGCGGTTTTGCTATTGTTCGTATAAGGGCGTCCTGCCGGCAGGGCTAGTTGTCGGCAACTTGTTCCTACCTTCGAACGCTCTCTTGGTGGTGGATGGCACTGGCCGGTTAACTGCTGGCTAGGGCCATCGCTGTGCAAGTCTTATGCTCTCTATTCTATCGGCTTTGCGTTAGTTGCACGCTTGCGGTCTGTTATCGTCAAGTATGCGCTCTGTCAACATTGTGTTAGCGCTGCCCCGCTTGACACATAACGCCGTTTGGACGGCTCGCTTCCCAGCTGCCCGGCGCGTGAGACTGATCGCGAGCTGGATCACTGCTTCGTCGGCAGCCCAGCCAGCCAGGACAATCGCTTCATAGCCAGCAATGATATGAATTTGTGCCGTTGCACCGCCTAGC
>JAHBVH010000060.1 GCA_019637645.1 Caldilineaceae bacterium | reverse complement strand
CTAGCCCGATCAAGGCGCAATCAGTAGCGCGCTGCCGGTTGCTTGGCACGGCGTTCAGCCACAAAAGCAGGGATAGATTCCATGAAAGCCCTCATCCTCTCGGATATTCATAGCAACATTTACGCATTAGAAGCCATCTGGCGGGCCGAACACGACAGCGATCTAATCTATTGTGCAGGTGATTTGGTCGATTACGGACCGTATCCCAAGGAAGTGATCCAATGGATGCGTAGTCATCAAGTCGCCTGTGTGCAAGGCAATCATGACGCGTGGGTCGTACATAATTATCGCGAAGGCCGTATCGGGGCGACGATCCCCGTGGCGGAACGCGCGTGGGTTCATCACAATGCCAGCCTGCTCGATGATGACGACATTGCTTATCTAGCACAGTTGCCCAAGGCCATCACCTTTGCGCTTGATACAATTTTCTATGGCATGACGCATCTCTACCAAGATTACAATGAGATCGTCAGTCGCCATGCCTATCAACATTTCCTGGATCAGCTTGTCGGTCATGAACGTGCCACCGCAATCAACCGGCTCATCATGGGGCATACCCACCGTCAATCAGTCCGCTATCTCTCTGACGCGCGGCTTTGGCTCAACCCCGGAAGCGTCTCCTATCGGCGTCGGGACGATCCCGATCAGAGCGCCCACTATGCCGTGATTGTCGATGGGGTCATCTCCTTGCGCCAGGTGGCGTATGAGCTGACGCCGCTGCGCACCTATGTGGCTGGTGTATCGCTCAAAGCGTCGGAACTCGACGCGGTCCACTACTTTTTTGGCGAGCGGTAAAAGGGGAGGAAGAAGGGGACGCGGATTGACGCGGATACACGCGGATGAAGAAAAATCCGCGTGTATCCGCGTCAATCCGCGTCCTATGCCTCTTTGGGTTTCCCTGTCAGCGCGACTGTCTCGCTACGCCACGCGGATGTTACGCATCATCGTCTGATCTTCGTGTTCGAGAAGGTGGCAGTGATAGACAAAGAGACCGGGTTCGGTAAATTGGGCAAGGAGGCGCACACGCTCACCCGGCATGACCAAGACGGTATCATGCCAGCCTTCGTCCACATGGCCCGCTTGGAGCGATTCCCCGCTCGCGGCATAGGCGGGGTCCCCCTCGCGCGCGACGATCTGAAAATGGACGCCGTGAATATGCATGGGGTGTGCCATAAAATCCGCCATCATCCCACGGCCAGGGAGATTGACAAATTCCCAAAGTTCCAGTTGCTGGAGCGGGATTTGTTCGTCGGCGGCTACGTCCTCCATGGCAAAGGTACGGCCATTGATCAGCCAGCGCATGTTGTCCATATAAAGTTCAAAGCGCCGGGGCGCGTTGGCATTCACCGCTTGGGCCGGATCAAGCCGCTCGATGGTGGTCAACTGTTCGGGCAGTTGACGCTCCTCTTCCTCTTGTTGGCTGACATGGACTGTAAGCACAGAAAAAGCCGCTCCTTGGGGCAAAGGACTCACCTCGGCCATCGCCCCCATTTCAACCCCGGTAAAGGCTAGGCTCTGTAACTGGCGCTGACTGCCCACGGCTAAATCCCGAAAATCTACCCAAAGCTCTACCCGCGCGCCTGGGGGCAAGGTGACATAGGGCTTTTCGACCGGGCGTTCCAACAAGCCGTCATCGCTGGCAATGACGGTCAATGGTGTGCCATCATCCCAGGCCAGTTTGTAAATACGCGAGTTGGAACCATTCAACAGCCGCAGCCGGTAGACGCGCGTCGCCACAGCCAGGGTAAAATCGGGCCGACCATTGACCAGGATCCGATCCCCCAGTTGGCCCATCATCATCGCCATGTTGGCTTCATCGGTGCTGCCATGATTCATACCGCCATGATCCATACCACTCATCCCTGTGCCAGTCGCTTGATAGACAAACTGCTGCTGCTCATCGAAGAGGCGGTCCTGAATGACCAACGGAATATCATAGGCCCCGCGGGGTAGATCCAAGGCGGCCTCCTCGTCATCTGTGACAAGGCATAACCCTGCCAATCCTTGATAGACCTGCGCACCCGTCCGGCCATGGGGATGGGGATGGAACCAATAGGTGCCGGCTCGGTTTTGGACGGTGAACTCATAGACATAGCTTTCGCCCGTATCGATGGCATAGCGAGGATGACCATCCATCGCTTCGGGCACGATGAGCCCATGCCAGTGAATGACACTGGGTTCAGGCAACTCATTGGTAAAGTGAATCCGTACATGCTGCCCTTGGCGCAGGTGAAGGATGGGGCCGAGATAGCTCTTTTCCAATAACTGTAACGCGGCCGAATCACCTTGCAAAACCGCGCCCGTATAGCGCCAAACGTTGGTCTCGCCTCCTGGCAGGATCGCCACCGTGGCCGGTGCCGCGGTCAAGGCCAATTCGACATCGGCGGCCTGCGTGGTGGTCGGTGGGCTGCTATTTTTGCGCGCCGCACAAGCGCTCATACCCGCTGTTGCCAATGTCAGCCCGGCTAGCTGTAAAAAAGTACGGCGGTGTAGCGCAAATGCTTGTTGCTTGGTCACCGCGTAGTTGTTCAATAAATGATGCATAGTGCTGTAATGACCCTCCTTGGTCATCATCGATCCGGGGCAGTTGCGCACAGTAGGGGCAGAAGGTCGGCCACAGATGCTGCGTAGCGGAAGAAGTCATGGCTCTTGATGAAACGCCTGGTTGGCCATTGCTTCTAAAATCGGGCAGTCGCTGAGGGGGCCTTCGCCACTACATTGCTGGACCAACGCGGTCAGGGCATCCCGCATCTGTTCGAGTGCTTGGATTTTGCGTTCGATCTGCTGGACTTTCTGCTCAGTACGCTGACGAATATCGCCTTTACTAGCATGTTCATCGACGCGCAAAGCGAGCAATTCCTTGATCTCTTCTAAGGTGAAGCCCAACTCTTGTGCCCCTTTGATAAAGCGCAACCGCTCAACACTTTCGGGCGGATAGACACGATAGCCGGACGCGCGGCGTGGCGGGGTTGGTAACAACCCGCGCTGTTCGTAATAGCGGAGTGTTTCGCTATTCACCTCAACTGCTTGTGCTAACTTGCCACGGGTCAAACCGCGCATGGGTATCTCACTTTCAGTCTACCTAACCCCATAACGATTGTGCCAAACCGTGAGAAGGCTGCCCTATGGAGTGACCTTGCCATTTCGGCCAGCATCTCACCTACTCGCTATCATAAACCCTGTAGTTAGGTACAATGTCAAGTATCAATTTGTCCTTGTCGGTTCGCGCGGCTTGTAAATCAGACGGGGCAGGGTCAGCGCGCAGATAAAAGCGCACGGTTAAAAACCATGACTGACGGATTTTACTGAGGCTAGGAGTTACGCACGTGGACCAGACCTGACAGGTTTTCAAAACCTGTCAGGTCTCTAGGTACCCAGCCAACTGCGTAACTTCTATGAGGCTTTGAACAAGTAGGCTGCTTCTGTGGAAAGGGACTGTGGTAAAATGAGACGGGAAGTTACTGATGAAAACTCACGACCTGAGACCATGCTACTGGCTAGGAATAATCTGTATGGCTGCCGTTGCCCAAAAAGTCACTGCCTTTGTCACCCGTTCCACGCCCACTGGACCGGAACTGTTACTCTTCGAGCACCCGCGCGCAGGGATTCAATTGCCCGCAGGCACTGTAGAGAGGGATGAACCCCATGCCGTGGCCGCAGCACGCGAAGCGCTGGAGGAAACAGGGCTACTGGATCTACCCGTTGGGCACTTTCTGGAGGCCGCCCAGGAACCGCTGTCGGCAAACCAGTACCTGCTTCTGACCACTAGCCACGTCTACGCCCGCCCGGATCGCACCAGCTTTGATTGGGCGACGATCCGTTATGGCGTCCGGGTGGTCTGTGACCGCTGGACAGAAGACTTTGCCCATGTTACCTACCAAGAGCGGGAGGAAGGGAGCTCTCCGCCCTTTGTGAGCTATCAGATCACCGGCTGGGTGCCCACCGCCATGCTGACCAATCAAGTCATGCGCTACTTCTACCACTTTCCCTATCATGGTGTCACGCCGGAAACGTGGTGGGTCGAGACGGACAATCATCGCTTCCGCCTCTTCTGGGCACCCTTGGCGCAGTTGCCGACCATCGTGGCCCCCCAACGCTGGTGGGTCGAGATCTTCCTCCGTACCCTTAGGTGAAGCGGAACGCAGCCGCAAAAGGCGTCTAGGGGTATACACCTGACAGGTTTTCAAAAACCGGCCAGGTGTGGACTGTTCCTATCTCCTTGGCAAAGCGTCTCTACGTGCCTACGTTCTCTCTCCTTATTCCACGATCGTCACATCATTCAAATAGACGCGGAAATTTTCGGGGAAGACCAGCCCTTGCACATTCTTGCGCACGGCCACATAGAAAGTCCCTTGCCAGAGTGGAATTTCGACGACCTCATCGAGCAACTGGTGCTGGATCTCGGCATAGGCCGCGGTGCGTTCTGCCGGGTCCATGATGTAGCGGGCCGCCGTCAGCGCGTCGATTACCGCAGGGTTATTAAACTTGGCATGGTTCCAGAACGCCCCACCCAGGACGAGGGAAAGAATATCAGGATCGGGCCAGCCATAATTCTCGAAGCCTAGATCAAAGTCGCCGGCCCCCTTCAATTCCCAGACGGCATTGCGCTCTTGCTGGCTGATCTGTACATCAATGCCAATTTCTTTTAACTGGCTTTGGAGCACTTGGGCAGCTTGCTCTTGGGCAACAGCGTTGGTCTCGATCAGGAATTCCACCGCGAAGGGTTCCCCGTCTTTCTCGACGATGCCATCCCCATCGCTATCGCTCCATCCCGCTTCGGCCAATAACGCTTGCGCAGCCGCCACATCATGGGGATGTAACGCCTTGGCATAGCTCTCCACCTCGGCGCTATAGGCGACCATGCCTGGCGTGATAAAGGCATGGACTGGTGTAGCACCACTCACGACCTTAACCAATGCTTCCCGATCAACGGCCTTGGCAATCGCCTGCCGTACCAGGAGATCCGCGAAGATGGGATGTTCCAGATTCATCAACAGGCCAAAGCTGCCCGGGCGTTGCTTTTCCAAAACTTCGATCTCCGGATTGGCCCGTAGCCGTTCAATGGCCGAGGCCGGTGCATTGACCACCAGATCGATCGCACCTGTCTCCAGTTCTCCGGCTAGGGTTACATCTTCGGGAATCGCCCGCACCAACACTTCTTCCAGATAGAGCGGCCCTTTGTTCTCGACGAGGGGCAGACTAGTCTGATAATTCTCATTGCGGACTAAAAGAAGTTCGCCGCCGGGGGTAAACGCTTTGACCTGCAACGGCCCACTGGCCACGGGTGCTGTGGCAAAGGCTTCATTGCCGATCTTCGTGGCTTCTGCCACATCCCATGGGCCACCGAACGAGCTGTTGAGCACAGTGAGGAAGGCCGCTGGTGGCTCAGTGAAGATCAGCTCTACGGTGGTTGCATCCACCGCGCGTACGTCGGTCAGCGCGGCAAAGTCGCTGGCGTAGGGGCTGACTTCTTTGTTACGCAGGAGCGCAGCGGCCACGGCTTGCGCGTCCAATGGGTCGCCATTGGCGTAGAGCGCATCGGCGGGCAGCGTCAAGGTCAGCGTTAAATTGTCCGCCGAGAAGGCCCAGCTTTCGGCCAAATCGGGGATCAACTCGCCCGTTTCGGGGTCCAGACGCAGGAGCGCCTGTCCAATTTGCTCGGTAGTGACTGGGCTCCCATCATAGGCTTGTTGACCATCGAGGATGTCGGTCAGATAGGGAACGCCGACGATCAGACGCGTGCGTGTCGTACTCGTAGCACCTGTGTCGGCGGTGGGTGCAGGGGCGACACAGCCGGTGAGCCAAAGGGCGCACAGGAGGATTACGCTTGCAACTTGCTGGCGTATGTTTGGTTTCAATGGATGCATCCTAATTTCTCCTTGTTATGGTAGGGTTGGAAACTATTCAAAAAAGAGCGATGACTAGGCCAAACCTGACAGGTTTTCGAAAACCTGCCAGGTTTGGCCTAGTCACACACGGTTTGCGTAAGCACTAAGGTTAGCGGAAGGGGGAGAAAATCCGCCACTGCCTAACTCTCCTCCGCGGTTGTCCGATAGGTGAGCAGTGGCCGGAAGGCGTTCGCCATCCCTAGCCACAGGCTCGCTTCATAGAGGGCCGCTGCGCCCAAGATACCTAGGTGGAAGAAGAAGACGCCAGCCCAAATGCCGAGGCCAGGCACAATCGCCAAGGCCAAGCTGGTTTTCAAATTGGTGTCCATATCGGCGGCCAAGCGAAAGAGCAGCGGCAACTGTTGCAGGGTCGCGTCCATGAGCACCACTTGGGCGGTGTCGGTGGCAATGCTGGTGGCCCCACTCAGCGAGACAGAAACATTTGCCTTCTTGAGGGCAATCGAATCGTTGATGCCATCGCCCACGAAGCAGACGGCGCGCCCTTCTTGTTGAAGTTGCTCCACCAACTGGGCTTTATTTTCCGGCAAGGTATTGGCAAAGTAGTTCGCGATGCCCAGCGTCTGCGCCAACTGGCGGGTAGGGCCCTCTTGGTCGCCGGAAATAATATAGAAATCGAGGCCGCGCTGGCGCAACTCGTCGATCACAGCTTTCGCTTCGGGGCGAATGGTTGGCTCGAGTTCAATGGCACCGACAACCTGATCGTCCACCGCGACCATGACTAGCGAGTGGCCTTGGGCGTGGCATGCTTGCTGTAAGCTTTGCAGCACATCCGGCAGGGGCAGTGCTTCGATGGTCATAAAGCGGTCGCTGCCGACGCGGATCAGCCGCCCTTCGATCCCGGCACGGAGACCATAGCCCATTTCGTAGCTTGTCTCGTCGAGCTTGGGCAACGTGATCGCTTGCTCCTTGGCATGGGCGAGGATCGCGCGGGCAATGGGGTGGGATTGGCGCTGTTCAACCGCCGCGGCGTAGCGCAGCACACTCTGTTCATCCAGCTCTCCAAAAGTGTGAACTTGCGTCACATGGGGCTGATCGAGCGTCAGCGTGCCGGTCTTGTCAAAGACCACCGTGTCCACCGCGGTCAGCAGTTCGAGAGAGCGGCCATCTTTGATCAGAATGCGTTGGCGGGACGCAACATTCAGATAGTTGAGCAAAGCCATCGGCCCGCTGATGCGGAGGTTAAAGCCAAAGATGGTGCTGGTGATCGCCACCATGCCCGAATAGCCAACCGTTAGCAAGGCTGCCCCCGCAGCCAGGAGCGTTGGCATCACCGAACTTTCGGCAATGCGATAGGCTTTGGTGGTAATATCCATCTGGTAGCTGGCGGTCTTTTCCAGCATTTCCCCAATTTGGGCTGCGACGGTCTCCTTGCCGGCTTTCTCGACCTGGACGTGGATCTGACCGGCCAAGACCACCGTTGCGCTCAAAACGCTCTCTCCTACCCCTTTTTCGGCGGGCTGTGACTCACCGGTCAGGCGGTGTTGGTCGATCGAAGCATAGCCTTCGATAATGACACCATCGGCCACAATCATCTGGCCCGCCCCGACGACGAGAATATCCCCTACTTGCAATTGCTCAAAGGGGATTTCCACCTCGACGCCATCACTCAGCACCCAGACTTTGCGCGGCTGTTGGCCGAAGATGTTGGCTAATTGCTTATGGGAGCGATCTTCCGTGATGAACGAAAGCTTCATGCCCAGGTAGATGAGCATGAAGATCACGCCGCCAATGAGGTAGTAGCCACCTAGCCATAGCGCCGTCACATTGACCGCGCTCAGCACCGGCAGGGTCAGCTTGCGTTGCTGGACTAAAGAGGTATAGGCAACTTTATAGATCCCCTTGACCACATAAAAAACGAGGGGGATAGTCGCCGCGGCTTGGACGAGCGGATGCATTCTGGTGGTGACTAGCGCGGCTGTCGTGATGAGCGCCGAAATACCCAGATTGCGGTTGATGTAGCGTTCATAAGGCGTAATTACCAGGGCACTGTCGGGCGCTTTTAACGCTTCGATCTGCTCGGTACGCACTGCGCCGAAGAGCGGATCGATCTTCGTTTTAACGACCCGTTGATACTCCTCTTCAAAATCGGTCAGCAAAACCGCCAGCGACTTTTGCAACTGCTGCCCCTGTTGGCGGAGCGCTGCCAGCGGGGTGGGCGGGTGGGGTTCAATCACGGCGGGCGGTTGCAATGCTTGGACCAATACCTTGCTCCGGGGGCGCGCACGTCTGTTGTAGGCGGTCGCCCCGCCAAAGAATGCCGCACCCGCGGCGGTTAATGTGAGAATAGCTGGCATGAACTTCTCCCTTTATTCCTAGAAGGCGTTACCCTGTGGGTCGGTGTCACCAGAGACCTGACAGGTTTTTCAAACCTGTCAGGTCTTGTGCAAGTGTGTAACGCCGCACGAAGCACAACGTCACCTTTCCGTCCATTGGCTGTTGCTAAACCATGGCATACTCGGGGGCGGGAATATCCCAATAATGCGCATAGACTTTCTGGGCGGGTTGGACGGTCAGCTGTTGTGTACCTTTTTCATAGTGCAACACACAGAGATGGAGATGGGTGATGCCGTCGGCACGCGCCATACGCCGTAGCCCTTCGACATCTTCGTCGGTACCCATGGCCTTCTCGGCCAACCGATCCATGATCTCATCAAAGGTCATGAGATAGGGGTTTAACAGAACCGTGGCCGACCCCGCAAGCCGCTGGCGGATCAGATCGAGTAGCAGGGTAGGCGCTTGCTCATTGCCCGGTGCTGCCGTGACAATCTGCGCGTGGCCCCCTTCGGCTAGGTGGTCATCCAACCCAGCAAAGAGCTTGTCCAGAAAATCGAGTCCATAGGGACCTGCCGCGGAATGATAAAAGTAGTCCATGGCCGGTGGCGTCGGCTCAAACGGGGGGTTGGAGATAATATAGTCAAAGCGACGGCCATGGACGGGTTGCCAAATGGTGGCATGACCATCAAGAATGGTGATCTTATCTTCTACCCCATTTAGCACAAAATTGAAGCCCGCGAAGTTCTTGGCCCGCGGGTTGATTTCAAGGGCCGTGACCCGTTTGGCCCCTGCCCGCGCCGCGCCAATTGACAAGACCCCCGAGCCCAACCCAATCTCAAGCACCTCGGCTTTTTGAATCTTGTCCTGCCTGAGCTCATCCAAAAAGAATTGTTGCTCGGCAAAGAGCGGAAATACTTGGTCAATCGCCCGGTAGTCGAGTTTGTCGGTCAGCACCGGGTATTGATTGATGAGGCTTAGGCGTTTATTTTGGACAGCTGCTTGCAATGCAGACTGAATGGTATCCATGTTGATCTCCTTGCGAATCACGTACTTTTTCTGCCGGACTAATCAGCGGACAGCACAGGTTCGAGCGCTGGATTGCTGTGTGGCGCGCGAACTTTGGCGGCGCCATTCTCCTGAGCGACGGGGAGACGCTCCACAATATAGTCCCCCAGAACCAAGACATCGATCTGGGTTTTGTTAAAGGTATTGAGCGCATCTTGGGGGGTGCAGACAATGGGTTCACTGTCGTTAAAGGATGTATTGAGCACCAGTGGTACCCCGGTGATCGCATAGAAGTGGGCGATCAATTGGTGATACTTGGGGTTCACTCGACGCGCCACCGTTTGGATGCGGGCCGTATCATCGATATGCACCACCGCGGGAATCTGGTTCATCTTCTCCTCGTGGACGGGGCAAGCGTAGAGCATATAGCGATAGCTTTCGGAAAATTTGCCCATGACAAACCAGTCGTCGGCAAATTCTTCCAACACACTCGGGGCGAAAGGCCGGAAGATCTCGCGATGTTTGACCTTGCGATTGAGCACCTCGCGCATATTGGCATCGCGCGGGTCAGCCAACAGCGACCGATTGCCCAGGGCGCGCGGCCCTAATTCCATGGGGCCTTGGAACCAGGCGACGATTTTGCCGCTGGCAATCATCTCTGCTGCCTCGAGCGCGACATTGGCGGCTTTGCGATAGGGGCGCGGTTGGGCTTGGAGCAACTGCTGGATCTCGGCGTTCGTATAGCTGGGACCCGTATACGGATGGGGCATGACTTCGGTTGCCCTGGTTGGTTTTGGTTGGCTGCTAGTTGGCGAAACTGGTGGATTGTAATAGTGATAGAGCGCGGCACCAATGGCCGTGCCGGCGTCATTGGGCGCGCTGGGAATGTAGATCCGTTGATAAGGGCCTTGTTCTTTCACAAGCCAGTTGCTTGTACAATTGAGCGCCACCCCGCCCGCGATGCAGAGCGCGTCACAGGGGTGCTGGGCATAGAGCGTGTGGGCCAATGCCAACATAATGTCGTTGGTGACCATTTGCAGGGTAGCGGCAATGTCACGGCCCTTTTGGCGATGCCCTGGCTCATCGACATCGTCGATAGTGCCAAAGAGCGCGTGTAAGCTGTCAAAGTTCGGCTGGCGGAATTGGAGGATCTGGTCGTCGATCTGAAAGGTGCCATCGCGATGGACTTGCAGAAAGGCATCGAACTGGGCTTTGTAGGTGAGGGGATTACCGTAACCGGCCAGCCCCATAACCTTGCTGGCGTCATATTCCGAGAAGCCCAAGAATTTGCTCAGCTTTTCCCATAAAAAGCCAAGCGAGTGGGGCATGGGAATCCGCTGCAAGGTTTCAATGGTTGTCCCACTGCCATAGGCCAAGAGCGCGGTGGCATCTTCGCCAATGCCATCGATCACCAGAATCCCCGCGGGGTCAAAGGTCGAAGGATAGTAGGCCGATGCGGCATGGGCGACGTGATGGGGCACCCAGTGAAAAATGGGCGTGACATCGAACCCGAGCAAGGCGGACAAAGCCGCTGGCACCTTTTGTAATGCCTGATAGAAGATCGCTTCGCCAACAGGGTGACCCCAATCGTTGGCCTGCGCGTAGGGATCAGGCTGCCAGCCTTGGCGTCGCAATTCCGGGTCAAAGGAGAAGCAGATGGCGTCTAGATCATTTGGCTGGAGTTGGCCCTGCGCCAGACAATGCTGGATCGACTGGACCGGTAGCTCGTGCGGGTTATCGACCCGTGCTTCCGCACCATGTTTGATACGGTTAAAGCGCTCTTCTTCGACGGCACAACGCACCTGTCCATCGACAATTAGCGCAGCCGAATTTTCATGGTAGGCGGAATTAATACCCAAAATATTCATGATTCATGACTCCATCAATGTACTGGTTCCCGGTTGGTAGACTGCTGCAGGCTTTGTTCTAAATAACGCGCTAACTGTTGCACATGGGGTTCCTCATTCATGCTTAGATGGTTGCCGGGTACGGTGTAGATTTCAATGCCTTCCTCCGCCAACTCAATCCACCCTTGCGCGGGCGTTGGGGGCGTGAAGGCCGCCCGTTCCCGCGCCAGAAAATAATATAACTTACCCATATAGGCCGCTGGCTTGTAATGCCACATGGCGTGCTCATTGGCCTTGAAGAGCTTCAGCATGGTTTTCAGCTCCTGCGGCGTGGCAAAGGGCCAACGGCTATGGTGCAGGAAAAAGGTCAATAGCTGCTCCTCATCCATGGCGCGCAGCGTCTCGATGGTCAGATCGGCTGCTTCGCCTACCTTCAACATATAAAACAGAATATCCACCGTCTCTTCAAAGGGCGCGAGCATGTGGCCTTGGCTTGGCGTATCGATCAGCCCGACGTAGGCGACCTTCTCCCCTTGGGCCAAGAGCTGTTGTGCCATGGCAAAGGCCAGGGTGCCGCCAAACGAGGCACCGGCCAAGTAATAAGGGCCTTGTGGTTGTAGCTCCTGAATGGCGGCAGTATAAAGCTGTGCCATTGCCGTGACACTGGTAAGCGGCTCGGCTTCGCCCTCTACACCCCGTGCGCGAATGCCGTAGACGGGCCGCTGTGGGTCTAAATGGCGCACAAGTTCCCGATAGAAGTAGACATGTCCGCCAACTGGATGGAGGAGGATCAACGGTGGGTGGGTTGGGTTGCCCGCTTGCAGCTCTACCACCAGCTCGGGCAGCCGCGCTGGCGTTGCGGGCTGGTTGTGTTGCTCTGCGATCAGCATGGCTAACTGCCCCAACGTTGGCGCTTGTAACAGACTGTGCGTATCCAACGGCAGGTTGAACTGGGTGCGTAAGCGTACGGCCATCTGTGTTGCCAAGAGCGAATCTCCGCCCAAGGCGAAGAAATCGGCTTCTGGCCCCAGCGCGGTGATCCCCAAACTCTGTGACCAGAGCGCGGCAATCTCGGCCTCCAACGGTGAGAGTGGCCGCTGGGGGTGAGGCGTATTGCTGGTGGGCAGAACCACCACGGTCCCTTGTTTCGCTGCTTCTTCTCTGGCGTTGGCAACCCAGGGTATGGTGGCTGATTGGGCTGGTCGTGGGGCGTCAACCCAATAACGCTGCCGCTCAAAGGGATAGGTTGGCAGCGGCACGCGGTGGTGGTTGGCATGGGCATAGAAGCGCGTCGGCTCTACATCGATCCCGTTGAGCCAAAGATGGCCTACGGTCTGCCAGAGATGCTGGAGATCGGAGACCGTGGCCTTTGGATGACGCAGCGATGTATAGGCTTGGTGGTTGGTGGGGCGTGCTGGCTGGCTCTGCACAAGCGGTTGCAACGTCTGCCCAGGGCCAACCTCCAAAAAGATGCGCTGCGGTTCCTGGCCCAATTCCGCCACACCCGCGGCGAAGCGGACGGTTTGCCGTAGGTGGCGTACCCAATATTCCGGGGTCATCGCCTCTTCGGGCCGAATCCAGGTGCCAGTAACATTGGAGATAAAGGGCCGCGTTGGCGGGGCAAAACGCACCTGTTGTAAGCGCTGCCGAAATTCAGGCAAGATCGCTTCCTGCATGGGCGAGTGACCGGCAAAGGCAATTTTGACGCGCTGCCAGGTGATGGCCGCCTGCGTTAGTTCTTCGCTCAACCGCTCAATCGCCGCAACCGGCCCAGAGACGGTGCAGAGATTCGCTTTGTTGATGGCGGCGATGGCTAGCCCACCCGTCAAGCGCGGTTGCAAGTCCGCGGCTGACAAATAGACACTGATCATAGCTCCTGGTGGCATTGTCTCATAGAGCTGCCCGCGCCAGGTGACAATCGACAAGGCATCTTCCAGGGAAAAGACCCCGGCCAAACAAGCCGCCGTATACTCGCCCATGCTGTGTCCAATCATGGCTGCTGGCTCGATTCCCCAAGCCAACCAGAGCTGCGCCAGTGCATACTCGGTAGTAAAGAGCGCGGGGTAGGCCAAGGATGGCTTTTCGAGCAACTCATGGGCTACCGCGAGCTGATCTGCGCGTGGAAAGAGCATGGGACGCAGATCGAGCTGAAAGCGCGCCCTCAGAAATTCCAGACACCGATCCACCGCAGCGCGATAAGGCGCGAGGGCCGCGCTGCTCTTTGCTTCGTATAGAGAACGTCCCATGTTAGGATATTGGGCACCCCCACCAGGAAACATCCAGACGAGCGTCGGCGCACTCCCGGGTGTTTGGCGGTGGAAAACCTGCTGCGGCTCGGCACTAGCCAATTGCAGGGCCGCCGCGTGGCGATCCGGGCTGACTACGATTTGGCGATAGGCAAAGTCTTGGCGGCCAACGTGGAGGGTATAGGCTACATCGGCTAACGCTAGCTCAGGCCGACTGCACAGCGCGTGGCCCAACTGATGAGTAGCCTGCTCGAGCGCTGCGGGGCTCTTGGCCGATAGCCGCAAGAGTTGCCAGGGCTGGTGGGCTGCGTTGTCGTGTTGCTGTCCAGGAGCACTTAGCGGGGCTTCGGCCACAATGACATGGGCGTTTGTCCCCCCAATGCCAAAGGCACTCACCCCAGCACAGCGCCGCGCATTGTCGTTGACTACCCAATCGCGCAGCCGGTCATTGACAAAGAAGGGGCTGTCGGCAAAGTTGATCTGGGGATTGGGTGTCATAAAATGCAGGCTAGGGGGGAGCTGCCGATGTTTCAGGGCCAAGACCGTTTTGATCAGCCCCGCGATTCCCGCCGCGACATCGGCATGCCCGATATTGGTTTTGACTGAACCAATGGCACAGTAGCCACGCTGGTCGGTCTGGGCGTGGAAGGCTTGGGTCAATGCTTGCACTTCAATTGGGTCACCCAAAGGCGTACCGGTGCCATGGGCCTCGATATAGCTGATCTCCGCCGGGTGGACACCGGCGGCGGCCAGGGCCTCGCTGATCACCGCACTTTGGCCGCTGATACTGGGCGCGGTAAAGCCGATTTTGTCCGCGCCATCGTTATTGATGGCTGAACCGAGAATGACGGCGTGAATGGTGTCGCCGTCGGCCAGGGCTTCGTCCAGCCGTTTGAGCATCACCACCCCCACGCCGCCGCCACCCGTGGTGCCTTGGGCTTGGGCGTCAAAGGCGCGGCAATGGCCGTCGGGCGAGAGGATCATGCCCTCTTGGTAGAGATAGCCCTGGCCTTGTGGCAAGAAAATGGAGACGCCACCGGCTAGAGCGAGATCACATTCAAAGTTCAACAAGCTCTGACAGGCCATGTGGACGGCAACTAATGATGTCGAGCAAGCGGTCTGCACGGTCAGCGCTGGCCCCGTCAGATTCAACTTGTAGGCCGTATGCGTAGCCAGAAAATCGGCACTGTTCAGCATGGCAAGCCGGTACTCACCGACGGTTGTCAACAGCATGGGCCGATTGGGTTCCAGATAGTGACGTTGGTAGCTGTTTTCGCCCACCCCCGCGTAGAGCCCAATGCGCGCCGTTGTCTTCTCTGGTGGATAGCCTGCGTCTTCAATTGCTTGCCAGACACACTCCATGAAGAGCCGTTGTTGCGGATCGGCGACCTTGGCGTCTAGCGCGCTCATCTTAAAAAAGTTGGCGTCAAATTGGTCCACACCCGGCACGATCGTCCCCGCTTTGACATAATCAGGATGAGCCAGCACCGTTGGAGCGACGCCAGCCGCCAATAGCTCTTCGTCGGTAAAAGTATGGACGGCTTCCCGCCCGGCTTGGAGCAGGGTCCAAAACGCCTCTAGATCGGGGGCTTGTGGAAAGCGCCCGGCCAACCCGATGATGGCTATGCCGAAAGATGCAATCTCACTCATGCGCGCACACCCTGACGCTGTTGTTGGCGGGCGGCTTGGTGGGCACGGCGTTTGGCTCCCCGTTCCTCGCTAGCTTGCGGCTGGCTTCCCACGTTGGGGCTGTGGCCGAGATAGCTAGCCAAGGTGTGAATGGTGGGATAGGTGAAGAGATCGATCAGTTGCAAGGTGGGATATTCTTCCCGTAACTGGCTGTGCAGTTGCATGGCTAACAGCGAATGGCCGCCTATGTCAAAAAAGTTGTCGTGGATCCCGATGGTATCGTGTTGTAGTAGGGCTGCCCATACAGTGGCAAGCTTCTGCTCGGTGAGATTGCTTGGTGGTGTAGTGGGCGCAGGCGAGGGGCGCACATTGGGGGCCGGCAAGGCCCGCCGATCGAGAAGCCCAATCGGCGTCCGCGGGAAGTCGGCCAGCAGCATAAAGGCATCGGGCACCATGTACGCGGGCAATTTGGTTTTCAAGTAGGCCCGCAATTCAGGAATGAGGCTATCAGGCAATGGGGGTGTTAGATAGGCGATCAGCCGCTTCTGCGCCTGCTCATCCTCCCAAACCGTCACTGCCACCTCTTGTACTGCCGGATGTTGCTGCAAGACCGCTTCAATTTCCCCCAACTCAACCCGAAAACTGCGAATCTTCACTTGGCCATCGATCCGTCCCAAGAAGTCAACATTCCCATCCGGCAGCCAGCGCACAAGATCACCCGTGCGGTAGAGACGGGAGGAAGGCGGGAGCGTAGAGACTAGAGCGTGGGGACGGGAGGCCATGCTCTCTTGTCTGTCTTCTGTCCCCTGTCTTCTGCCCCCTGTCTTCTCTCCCCTGCCCCCACTCTCCCAAAACTTCTCCTGGGTCAGTTCCGGTCGCTTGAGATAGCCGCGGGCTGGGCCGACGCCACCGATGTAGAGCTCGCCAGGGATGCCAATGGGTACGGGTTGGCATTGGCGGTCCAAGATGTAGAGTTGCTTGTTTGCCAGTGGTTTCCCAATGGGGATGCGTGGCTGGTTGGCATCAAAATCCGCGGGTATTTCAAAGACTGTCGCCGCGACCGTGGTTTCGGTGGGGCCATAGACATTAAAGAGGCGTGCCTGCTGGTGCAGGGGCGTCTGCCGCCAAAGCGTGATCAGATCGACGGGCATAACATCGGCCCCGACCACCACCACCCGCAGCGCACTTGCCGCGATCAATGCTGGTTGTTTGATCCACTCCTGAAGAAGCAGCCGCAAGTGGGCACCGGCCAGATCGAGCAGCGTAATGCCAAGGTGCTGGAGATGCTGCGAAAAGCGCACGGGATCGAGATCCCAATTGGGCACAACGACGCTCGCACCAGTTAACAGCGCCGGGAAGATCTGTTCGACCGAAGCATCAAAGTGGAAGGAAGCCAATTGAAGTGAGCGATCTGCAGGGGTAAGCCCATAGAAGCGCTGGTATTGGGTGCAGTGGGCGGCCACGGACGCATGTTCAATGAGCACGCCTTTGGGTTTGCCCGTCGAGCCGGAGGTGTAGATTACATAGGCTAGGTTATGGGACGCAACGCTACTGCTCGGATTGGTGGTTGGATAGCTGGCAATGGTTGCCCAGTCCTGATCCAGCGTGACCACGCACGCGCCCTGTTGGGGCAGATCGGCCAGGAGCTGGGCTTGGGTCAAGAGTAGCGGTGTTTGGATCTCTGCAATGATAAACGCAATACGCTCGGCTGGATAGGCGGGGTCCAGCGGTACATAGGCACCCCCGGCCTTCAGAATGCCCAACATCCCCACCACCATCTCTAGCGAGCGTTCTAGACAAAGTGCCACCATCGTTTCGGGACCCACGCCCTGCGCTTGGAGGTAATGAGCCAACTGGTTGGCGCGGTCATTCAGCTCTTGGTAGGTGAGCGATTGAAGAGCGGAGACTTTCCGCCCATGTCGCGTCGCTTCTGTCCACTGTCCACTGTCTTCTATCTTCTGCCCACTGTCCATTGCCCGCTGACTTCTGACTTCTGACTTCTGCCCACTGTCCACTGCCCACTGATTCCTCTCCGCTTCGGCAAAGATCACCGCAACGGCATCGGGGGTACGGGCAGCTTGTTCTTCAAAGAGCTGGTGAAGACATTGGGTGGGAACGGGTGCCGCGGTGGCATTCCATTCGATCAGGAGTTGGTGTCGCTCGGCTGGGGTGAGCAGGGGTAGCTCGGCGATGGGTTGATCGGGGTTGGTGACAAGGCCAGCCAGCAACGTTTGGTAGTGACCAATCATGCGCTCGATGGTGGCCGGGGTGAAGAGCGCGGTGTTATAGAGCCAGGAGCCCGTCACCTGTGCATCCCGTTCCCACAGATGAACTTCCAAATCCATGCGTGTCTGTTGTATCGCTAAGTCCAGGGCTTCGATCTGGAGACCTGGCAAGGCGAAGGTGGTGGTTGGGGCATTTTGCAGCGCGAAAACCACTTGGGCCACAGGATTATAGGCTAGATTGCGTTGGGGTTGGAGTGCCTCGACCAAGCGTTCAAAGGGTAGATCTTGGTTGGCATAGGCGCGCTGGGTCGTCTGGCGCACTTGCTCTAACAGTTCCAAAAAGGTGGGATTCCCGGCTAGGTTGGCGCGGAGGGCCAAGTCATTGACAAAGAAGCCAATCAGCGGTTCTAGCACCTGCTGCTGGCGGTTGGCAATCGGCACATCCACGACAATATCGTCCTGTCCGCTGTAGCGTGCCAGCAATAGCTGAAAAGCCGCCAACAACGTCATAAAGAGCGTTGTTCCGGCGCGCTGACTCAGGTGGTGCAACTGCTGTATAAGATGGGCATCGATCCGAAAATCGATCTTACTGGCTTGCAAGGTCTGTACCGGTGGCCGCGGGAAATCGGTGGGTAGTTGGAGCAGTTCCGGCGCGCCAGCCAGTTGTCGTTTCCAATCGGTGAGCTGTTTTTCCAGCACTTCGCCCTGTAGCCACCGTTGCTGCCAAAGCGCAAAGTCGGGATATTGAATGGGCAATGCGGCTAAAGGCGAAGGGTTACCCTGGACAAAGGCCCCATAGAGCGCAACCAATTCATGCAGCAACACCCCTAGCGACCAGCC
Source organism: Caldilineaceae bacterium (assembly GCA_019637645.1). The sequence goes on along the minus strand of JAHBVH010000060.1, from coordinate 33,242 downwards.
ATCGGCGGCGATGTGGTGCAGGGTTAGGAGAAGAACATGGTGCTGGGTGGCATGAGACGGGGTCGCCGCGGGCCCAGATAGGCGTAGCAGGGTGGCGCGGAGCAGTAAGTCGCTGGCTAGGTCGAAAGGGCGTAGGGTCTCCTGGCGCGCCAATTGCTGGACTGCGTCGCTTTGTTCTGCTTGTGGCAGCGCTTGTAGATCGATAAGCGGCAGCGCGACGACGGTTGGTGGCTGGATTACTTGGCTGGTCTGCCCGGCGTTTTGCACAAAGCTGGTGCGCAGACTTTCATGGCGCCGCACGATCTCGGTGAGTGCCTGCTGGAGGGCAGCCCCGTCGAGCGGCCCGGTCAAGCGGAACGCAGCGGGGATGGTATAGGTCGCGCCACTGCCCAGTTGTTCCAAAAACCAGAGCCGCTGTTGTGAAAAAGAGAGGGGCAATGGTTCGGGAGTCTCATGGGCCGCTAGCGCATGCCGCGGCACAGGTTGGATCGATGGCGTCGCCGCGGCTGTTTGATGGGCTTGGAGAAAGGCTATAATCTCGGCCTTGCGCGCCCGTAGCTGCGCAGTGAGTTCGGGTGTCAAGGCCCCTTGGGGGGCATTGACGCGTAACTGCTCGTCCACAAGCGAAAGTTTAACGCCCTGTTGGTTCAGTGCCGACAAGAAGGCAAAGGTACTGTTCATAGAAGGATCTCTTCCCGCGCTTCAGTTGCTATCGTCACCTGCTGCTGTAGTGCTTGCGTAAGCTGGAGTTCTTCGATCCGGTTGGCCAGGCCCGCGATGGTCCGTTCCTCAAAGAGGCTTAGCAAGGGAATGTCGATCTGGAAGCTTTCGCGGCAGCGGCTGATCACTTGGGTTGCCAACAGGGAATGGCCCCCCACCGCAAAAAAGTCATCACGAATGCTCGGTTGGGTCAGGCCCAAAAGATCACCCCAGATCGTCGCAACTTGGCTTTCTGTCGGCGTGTTCGGCGGCACGAAGGTCTCACTTCTTGGTCTTGCCCCTACATCAGGTGTGGGCAGGGCGCGACGATCAACTTTGCCATTGGGGGTTAAGGGTAACGCGTCTAGCTGGACATAAACCGCTGGCACCATATAGTGGGGTAAGCGTCGCCGCAAGTGTTCGGCCAGCGCAGTTTCAAGCACTGCCGACGACATTCCCTTCGTCGTCACATAGGCCACCAATCTTGGCCCAGCCGCACCGGCCCCGGCTTGCTCTTCCCGCACCACCACGACGGCCTCTTGTACCAAGGCATGTTGGCTGAGCGCCGCTTCGATCTCGCCCAGCTCAATGCGAAAACCGCGCAACTTCACCTGGTTGTCACGCCGTCCCAAAAACTCAACTTCCCCATCCACCCGATAACGCGCTAGATCGCCAGTCCGGTAGAGGCGGTGACTGGCGGCTAGAGACTCTTCTTGTTCGTCGTTGGTCTGCCCACTCTCCTCTGCCCTCTGCCCACTGTCCTCTGACCTCTCTCTACTGTTCTCTGACCTCTGTCCACTGTCTCTCATCGCCAGAAACTTCTCCTGGGTGAGCTCGGGACGATTGCGATAGCCGCGGGCTAACCCGGCGCCGCCAATATAGAGTTCGCCGATGACGCCAATCGGCACCGGCTGGTCGTGGCGATCCAGGATATAGAGCCGAGTGTTCGCCAGTGGTCGTCCAATCGTCGGCTCGGTGGTAGCGCCTTTCTGCACCAGTGTATAGGTGGAATAGGTGGTATCCTCGGAAGGGCCATACAAGTTAAAGACGCGCTGGACCTGGGCCTGTTGGTAGATCTGTTGGACCAGGGCATTTTTTAGCGGTTCACCAGCCAGATTGACCACACGGACATTGACCGGAAGCGCTTGGTTGCGCACCAGTTCAAGCATGGCCGAAGGCACCGTATTGACTAGTGTCACCGCCGCTGCCGCTGGTAGGGTGGGCAGTTGCAGGGCATTTTGCGCCAAAATGGCTGTACCGCCCCGACTCAGGGGAACAAACAACTCAAAGACGGAAAGATCAAAGCAGATAGAGGTCGAGGCCAAGGTCCCGGCAATCTCCGCTGGAGTAAAGACCTCACGGCTCCAGTCGATCAACGCTACCGGGCTGTGATGTTCGATTTCTACCCCTTTAGGCCGCCCAGTTGAGCCAGAGGTGTATAAGATATAGGCTAGGTTTCCAGCCGTTACGCCACTGCTGGGGTTGGTCGTCGGCTGTTGCGCGATCGCCTGCCAATCGCTATCGAGGCAGATCAGTTGTGCTGCCGATGGGGGGAGCGTTGCTAGGAGCGATTCTTGGGTCAGCAACACCAATGGTTCGCCATCCGCCAACATGAACGCTACCCGTTCCGATGGGTAGGCCGGATCGAGGGGGAGATAGGCCCCACCCGCCTTGAGGATGCCCAACAACCCTACTACCATTGCGACGGAGCGCTCCACACAAATACCCACTGGGACTTCAGGACCAACGCCCAGCATTTGCAAATGCTGCGCCAGCTGGTTGGCGTGCATATTCACTGCCTGGTAGGTCAGATGTTGTTCGGCATCGATAAGCGCTACCGCATCTGGCGTGCGTGCAACCTGTTCCTCAAAGAGATGATGCAAACATTTATTTTTAGGATAAGCGGTTGCTGTATCATTCCATTCGACCAGCAGTTGATGGCGTTCCGGGGCCGTTAGCAAGGGCAAGTTGGCAATGGGTTGGTCAGGATCGGCCACGATGCCAGCCAGCAACGTTTGCAGATGACCGGCCATCCGGTCAATGGTGGTAGCCGCAAAGAGATCGGTGTTGTAGGTCAGCGCCACCTGGAGACCGGTTGCAAGTTCCATAACAGAGAGAGTTAAGTCAAAGCGCGCAACGGTGCTGGTAAAGTCTACTGGGGTAGCGCGCACGGTCCCAAAGCGGTCGAAATCGAGCGCGGTATTATTGTAGACAAAGAGAACCTGAAAGAGTGGCGTACTGCCAAGATCCCGCTCTGGCTGTAATTCCTCAACCAGCTTCTCAAAGGGCAGCTCTTGATTGGCTAGGGCATCTAACACCGTGGCGCGCACCCGCCCTACTAGGGTGCGAAAGCTGGGATTCCCAGCCAGATCGCTCCGCAAGACAAGGGTGTTGGTAAAACAGCCGATCAACCCCTCGATCTCGGGCCGGTTGCGATTGGCAATCGGCGCACCGACCACAATGTCCTCTTGCCCAGTATAACGGTACAGAAGGGTTTGGAAGGCGGCCAACAGCGTCATGAAGAGACTGGCCCCGGCTTGCTGACTAAGACGCTGCAATGCTTGCGTGAGCGGTGCCGAAAAGGGTATGGCCCGTTGCGCACCGCGATAACTCTGTTTATGGGGACGCGGCCGATCCAGCGGTAGCTGAAGGGGTGATAGGTCTGCTAGCTGCTTTTGCCAATAGGCTAACTGCCGTGCAACTGCTGGGCTTTGGGCCCATTCCCGTTGCCAAAGGGTGAAATCGGTATAGTGCACGGGCAGTTCCGGCAGGGGGGATGGCTGCTGCTGCGCAAACGCGGCATAGAGCGTACCCAGTTCCCGATAGAACACGGTGGCCGACCAAGCGTCGGTCACGATGTGATGGAAAGTCAGGAGCAGGATGGCTTCCTGTGTGCCCAGCTGAAAGAGGGTCGTCCGCAAGAGCGGACCTTGCGTCAAGTCAAAGGGCTGTTGGGTGGCGGCCTGGGCCAAGCGCTCGACTTCGATCTCGCGGGCCGTGATGGAAAGATGCTGAAGATCGTGCACGGTGAGCGGCACCGCGCCCGTGGGCGCAATCACTTGGACTGGCTGCCCATCCTGGAGGGTAAAGGTCGTGCGCAGCGCCGCGTGCCGACGAACAAGTTCTTGGATACTCTGCTCTAATACCGCGCGATCCAGTGGGCCGTGGAGTCGGGTTGCGGTCCACTCATTATATACAGGGCATCCCGGTTCTAGCTGTTCGAAAAACCAGAAGCGCTGTTGCGCAAACGAAAGGGGGGCTGCCGCACGCTCGCTATGGCGGATTGGGTTCGTTGGGCTGCTGGCTCCTTGCGCTTTTTCTTTTAGCTTGCGCTCTAGTAGGGCTCGCCGTTCGGGCGAGAGCTGCGCAATCTGTTCCATCAGATTGGACGGCATGTTCAGCTGCATAAGAATTTCCTGTAAACGACTTGCTTCTGGTAATTCGCGGTATAAATAGTGGGACAGTAAGGCAGTAAGACAGTGGCCAGTAAAAAGTGTCCCACTGTCTTACTGCCTTACTGATGCGCCCTGCTCTGCATCAAAGAGCTCCCAAGCCAGCCCTTTGGTGTGATAATCGTTGGCAATGGCCTTCAGGTGATCAAGTAGATAGGCCACCAGGGTTGGAAGATCTTTGCCGGACGTTTGGCTCCAGAGATAGCCTGTGAGTTGTCCGATCTTTTCCGTATGGTCGAGGATGGTGCTGAGCGGCAACTGGGCTTGATCACTCTGTACCCAAGAGAGCATGAGTGGATCGAGCTCTTGGCGGAGTGCAGCCATCTGGCTGATCGTGCAATGACCTGCTTCACTTGCCAGATAGTCGTACACCTCCGCGTTAAAATTGCGAATCACCAAGGTCATTGGTATGACCAGGGAAAGGAAATCCCAAACAACATGGGCCCCGGCGACGCGCGACGCGCCCAAACAGGGATAGATCGACTGAATGCCATCGGTGATCGTTGCCAGGATTTGGCGGACGCTGGCGGTGAGCTGCTGACAAGTCTCTTCGGTAAGGGTGCCGTTGCGTTCGCGCCGAATGCTTTCCACCACCAGCAGATTATGCAGGGAGATCATGTCCCCACCGGGAGAATAGAAGGGGTCGGCAAAGCCCATCGCTTCGCCAATGAGAGCCCAACGCTGGCTTGAGATGAACTCTTGTGCTGGGTATGAATAGCGGCGCAGGGTGCGAAAATCGAGCATCTCGCGCTCTTCTACCGCGGCAAAGACCGCTGGCTCATTTTTTGCCAGCCAAGCTAAGGCCCGTTCGGCGGTGTTATAGTGCTCAGAAGGAATAATCGACTCGTCGGCCACAATGCCCACGCTCATGCCATCGTCGGGGAGGGGGATGAGCCAGACCCAATAGCCGGTGCCACAGAGATGGGTAGTGGAGTTGACGCGGCCAAAGGGGATACCGCGTGGGTGTTTCGGGGCCACCCGCTCATGCCAAGCTGTGTCACTGGCTGGCACAAAATCATCGACATCGATCCAGCCCATCACGCGAAACCAGGATGCGCTACAGCGACCATTGGGCGCCACAACACGTTCCCCAGTTTGCTGAGCCCGCTGGCGATGTAAGAGCCGCCGCCGTCCGCTGGCATCAATCACCCAACGGGCACAGAGCGTTTTTTCGGCCCCGCTTGTCCGATTCTGTAATTGGATCGTGTGGTGCGCGTTGCCCTCGCCGAGTTGCACAGCGGTTGCCTGATAAGTCAGCCAAGTGACCCCACGCACACTAACCATATCGCGGAGGTCGGCCTCTAACTTGCCTCGGTCTACCTGAAATTCATAGATCGGATAGTCGGTGACGGCGTGGCGGGCACCGATTTCAGGGCGTTGGGCAAAGGGGCCGGTGGTGTTGCCAAAGAAGTAGCGGGTGCCAAACTTCTCGACCTGCGCTTGATGCATATACTGTTCAAGCCCAAGCCATTGTACGAGATAGGTGCCTTGTGGGCTTAAGCTCGATTCGCCAACCTTGTGGGCAAAGCGTGGTGGCTGTGGATTGGGCTCGACCACGGCCACAGTAAGCTCGGGCAGGTGGCGTGTCAGGTGGAGCGCCAAGGTTCCACCGGCAAAGCCGCCCCCTAAAATGACCACATCAAAGTATTCGGCGGCACTGTTAGATCGATCTGATTCATGTAGTGGTTGGTTCATTAGTGCTATTTCCGACAAATGATCCCGATAAAGGGCGGATTGTTGATAAAATTTTGCCAAAAGCGCTGACCATACTCCTCAATACCTTGGGGTGAGCAGCGGAGATTCTGCCATTGGACATCGGTGAAGCCTGCCGCGGCGAAGGCCATTTGATAGGTGGCTGGTGACCAGTAATACCCTTCAAATTGGAGCGTTTCCGTGCCTGTAGACATCGCATAGGTAATAACGCCTCCTTCTTGGTAGGGCTCAACCATGGTTTTGGTGTAGCCATAGCGTTCGTACCCATGAAAATCCTGGGGCGCTTGATTGAAATTTTCGTTGATCAGAATAAAATGGCCGCCGGGCCTGAGGTTGGCCGCAACCGTCTGGCACATGTGGATCAGCGCCGCTTTGCTTTGGGCATAGTTCAACAGAAAAGAAGCAACGACTAGATCAAAGTCTCCAATTTTTCCTAGTGCCAACACATCGCGACAGATATACTCAATGCCGAGCGGTGTGCGGCGCTCTTGCTGTTCCGCCAAGTGGATCATTTGCGCCGAAATATCGACTCCCACCACCTGCGCGGCGCCCCCTTGCTTGAGCATTCGGGAGTAGCGCCCCTCACCACAAGCGAGATCAAGGACTCTTTTTCCCCGTGCTTGCTCCCCGATCATCGAAAAGAAGGTGTAATCGGTAATATGGGTATTGACCGGCGAGTTCTTGATCTGCTGGAATTGGGTAGCAATGTCATCGTATTGCGTATGGGCCGCATTTTTTGTCCCCAGCCATAAATCAAAGAGCTGGACATTCTCAGCGCGCAAGGTCTCTTCGACGAGCGTGATGGCGCTTTGGCCGAGCTGTTTCATGGTCTGGGCAGGGATCGAGTTCTGGCCCAAACCCACCTTTTCGGCATCTTCCCGTCGCGCCCCATAGACAATCGTGTCCAGCTTGGCCCACTGGCTGGCGCTGAAACACATGGGGCAGGGTTCCAGGGTCGAATAGAGCACACAGCCCGTGAGATCAGTGGTATTCAGGTGGTGGCAGGCGGCGCGGATGGCCTGCATCTCGGCATGCGCCGTGACATCGACATCGTGAGCGACTGTATTATGGACACAGGCAATGACCTCGCCATCTTTAACAATACAGGCTGCAATGGGTGCTTGGCCGCCATGGATCGCTTCCTTGGCTTTGTTGATGGCTAAGCGCATATAGGCTTCATGCTGCCCCTGTTCCGGCATGGCGGGGTTGTCCGCTCGCGACTTGCCTAGAGGTACTGCTAACTGTTGTTGCACCTCTTCATCGGAGATTGCCGCGAGATCGGCCAAGAGGGCTGCCAAGTCGTCGCTGTCCACCTGGGCGGCTTGTTCTTGGGTGACCAACGCAGCCAAACCGGCGACGGTGCTTGTGTCCAGCAGTTGGCGCATGGAGAGATTCACTTGAAATTCATCGTTGAGCCGATAGAGAATCTGCGCTGCCAATAACGAGTTGCCGCCCAACTCGAGAAAATCGTCATGCAAGCCCACTTGCGACCGGCCCAAAAACGTAACCCAGATCTGCGCAATAGCCTTCTCGACTGGGGTTTGGGGTGTGGTTGAAGGGTCATTGGCCGCGTTGACGGTGTTGCGCGGACGCAGCATCGCTGGTGTAGTAGGCACTGTTGCTGTGGTATCCAATCCCCACATCTGGGCCAAGGCTTTTTCGGCTGCGCTTTGTGCCACATAGCCAGTGGGGGCATCCAGCGCCGCGCCTTGATCGGGATGGGGGAGGTGCTGGCGGTCCAGCTTGCCATTGGGGGACCGCGGGAGTTGATCGAGCTTCATAAACGTACTCGGCACCATGTACTCGGGCAGCGTTGCGCGCAGATAGTGCTGGAGTGTTTTGGTCGTCAGTGGGGGTTCCAGGCCATTGACCGCGGGCACCACATAGGCTACTAACTGGGGCTGGCTGGCCGTATCGGTGCGGGCGATCACCGCCGCTTCGTGAATGGCCGGGTGACTGGCCAGGAGCGCTTGGATCTCGCCTAACTCGATACGATAGCCGCGGATTTTGACTTGGTCGTCCATGCGCCCCAGAAACTCAAGTTCACCATTGGGCAGATAGCGTGCCCGATCGCCGGTGCGGTACATGCGTGCGGTTGGCTCGGCCTGGAAGGGATCAGGCAGAAATTTTTGGGCTGTCAACTCGGGCTGATTAAGATAGCCGCGGGCTACAGCGGGGCTCCCAATGTAGAGTTCGCCTGCCTCGCCAGTGGGGACAGGCTGACCCGCCTCATCCAAGAGATAGATGGCAACGTCGGGCAGGGGGACGCCGATCACGCTGGGCGCGGCTTGGCTTACGTCGCTCTCGGTGAGCCGTTGATAGGTGATTTCACCAGCGGTCTCCGAGATGGCATACATATTGATCAACTGGGGGTGGGCGTCGCCATGGCGCGCCACCCAAGCCTTTAGCAGGGCAGGGTCAAGCCGTTCGCCGCTAAAGACAACATAACGGAGGGCTAGCTCGGCGCGTTGCTTGGTGGCGCGATCCGCCAGCAAAAAGAGACTAAAGGCTGAGGGCGTCTGGCTAAGCACGGTTACTTTTTCTTGGCACACCAACCGATAGAACTCATCGGGCGCTTGGCTAACGGCGGGCGGGACAATGACCAATTGCGCGCCGTGCCAGAGTGCTCCCCAGATTTCCCACACGGAAAAGCCAAAAGAATAGGCGTGAAAGAGGGTCCAGACATCGGTGTGATCAAAGGCCAGATAAGGCCGCACCGCCGGAAAGAGGCGGGCCACGTTGCGATGGGTGACCATGATCCCTTTGGGCTTGCCAGTCGAGCCAGAAGTGTAAATCACATACATAACCTGGTCCGGCGTACCCTGGAACGGCGGATTGTCGGTGGCGTACCCAGCAATTTGCGCCGCATCCGTGTCTAGCTGCACTATCGTCACCGGTTGGTTCGCCAACGTGGCCGCCAAGGGTGACGGTGAATCCGCACGCGTGATCAACATGGCTACTTTTGCATCCGCTAGCATGGAAGTGAGCCGCTCCAGGGGATAAGCGGGATCCAAGGGGACATAGGCACCACCGGCTTTGAGGATACCCAACATGCCGATAATGGCGTCCATGGTGCGTTCTACCGCGAGGCCAATGAGGAGTTCGGTGCCTAAAGGCCCCCCGACGCCCAACGTCCGCAGATGGTGGGCTAATTGATTCGCTCGGCGATTGAGTTCACCATAGGTGAGCGTTGCTTTGCCAAAGCGGAGGGCAATGGCGTCGGGTGTTTGCGCGGCCTGCGCCTCAAAGACTTGATGGAGGCATCGGTCAGATAAGTCGCTCAGTTGCGGCGCAACTGGCACCATGGATTGCCCGCCCTCCGTCTGGTGCGGCCATCGTTCGATTATGCTCTCTTGCACAGACATGTAGTTCGTCCCCTGCGATCATTTCACAAGAATAGGTGCAGCAATGAGTATAGTTAATATGGGTAGCCTGACCGGCGCGCCGGTTTTATGGCTGGCCCACGGCCAAGAGTTGGGCAATAATCATGCGCTGAATCTGGCTAGTGCCTTCGACAATTTGGAGGATCTTGGCATCGCGCATCCACTTCTCCACCGGATAGTCACGCATCAGGCCATTGCCGCCCAAGATCTGTACGGCATCGGTCGTCACCTGCATCGCCAGATCGGCGGCATAGGCTTTGGCCATACTGGCTGGGGCATTGGCGCTCTGCCCTTGGTCGATCAACCAAGCCGCTTTCCAGATGAGGAGGCGTGCCGCTTCGATCTCCGTCGCCATATCGGCTAACAGAAAGCTGATGGCCTGGTTGGCGATGATCGGCTTGTTAAATTGAACCCGCTGCTTGGCATAGGCCAGGGCATATTCATACGCGGCCCGCGCCACGCCCAAGGCCAAGCTGGCGATGAGGGGCCGATTGTACTCAAAGGTTTTCATGGCAATGTAAAACCCTTGGCCTTCCTGCCCCAGCCGATTTTCCGCTGGCACCCGGACATTTTCGAGCAACACATCGCAGGTCGCCGAGGCGCGCATGCCCAGCTTGCGCTCGTTCTTTCCCGCGGTGAGCCCGGGGGTGTTCTTCTCCACCAGAAAGGCGGTGATGCCAGCCGTTTCAACTTTGGCAAAGACCAAATAAAGGTCGGCAATGCCGCCAAAGGTGATGTAGCGCTTTTGGCCGTTGAGCAGATAGCTATCACCTTCCCGTTTTGCTGTGGTGCGGATGGCGGTCACATCGGAACCGGCTTCTGCTTCGGTGAGGGCAAAGGCACAGAGTTTGGTCTGGCGGGTATCGCATAGCCACGGGAGATAGCGTTCTTTTTGGGCTGCGGTGCCTGTCAACAACAGGGGCAGGGCCACGGTGTCACAGCCTAAGAGCACATTGGCAATCCCGGCGCAACCCCAACTCAACTCTTCGGTAATCAGGCACGCCGTGACCAGACTTTCGATCCCGCCGCCGCCATAGCGCTCGGGGTAGCGATAGGTGGTCAGCCCCATTTGGGCCGCCTTTTTGAGCACCGGCCAGGGCGTCTCTTCATGCTCGTCATACGCTGCCGCGGCCGCGCGGATCTCGGCGGTGGCAAATTGGCGCGCCACTTGACAGAGTTGTGCTTGTTCTTCGCTGAGCTGAAAGCCAATCATGAAGCCTATGCCCTGAGGTTTTGATTGATAATCTGAATAAATTCGGCGCGGATTGTGGCGTCTTTGCTAAAGACCCCTTTCGCAGCCATGGTGGTCATCTGTCCCGACGACTTGACGCCACGCATCTTCATGCAGAGATGTTCGCCGGTTGCCAAGACCATAACGTTATCGGTATGGGTCACGCGTGTGACCTCAGCGGCGATCTCGTGGACAAGCCGTTCTTGGATCTGGGGTTTGTGGGCAAATTGGTGGGCAATGCGGGCAAATTTGGAGAGGCCCAATAATTTGCTGTCGGGGATATAGCCGATGGAGACATCGCACCAGAAAGGCAGCAGATGATGTTCGCACATGGACCAAACCCGGATGCCCGAGACGACCACAAATTGATCGGCATCGATGAGGTCAAAATCAACTTCGATGTTGCCACCGTCGTGGTCAATAAATTCGCGCCAATAGGAGGCAAAACGCCGTGGCGTCTCCTTAATGCCTTCGCGCTCGGGATCTTCGCCAATGGCAACCAGCAACTCGCGGCCAATGTCTAATAGCTTTTGATAGTCGACCATCTTTAATCCTCTCGGTAGGTTGCCCAGGTTTTTGCGGTTTCGCTCACACGTACGGCCACGGTTTCGGGCCACTGCGCTTTGCAAAAGTCAAAGAGATGTTTGGCTAGGTTTTCCGCCGTTGTTTGAAAATGGCACACATCGTTAAGATGGCGATGATCAAACCGCGTGTCGATATAGTGCTTGAGGGGAGAGAGCTCGCCATAATCTACGACAAAAGAGTGTTGATTCAGGTATTCGGCTTGTAAAACGACTTCCACAATATAGTTGTGACCGTGCAAGCGGGCACATTGATGTTCGGGGGGCAAACCGATCAATTGATGGCTCGCACTAAAATGAAATTGTTTGCTAATGATGTACATGAGGTCCACGCTTACAGATGGTTAGCTCCTATGGTCATTGGGCGCCTGCACGGATCTTGGACGCGCAATATCTGCGCACTCTGTGCAGCATTGTTCAGGGGATAGGCCCCAGGTTTCAAGTTTCAGGCTAGCATTGGCTATCGTTTTCTTTGTCCCTGAAACCTGAAGCCTGTCGCCAATAAATTTTCTTGAATGATGCTAAGCGCGAGGGCGATCAGCTTTGGGGTGTAGTGGTGGTGGTAGTAGTAGCATCACTGGTTAAACTACTTAGAGCGCTGGTCAGGCTGTTCCACAATTCCTGCGCTTTGGCACCCAAGTCGTCTAGCGCTGATCCGGCCCGTAGGTTGGTGCGGACGGTTAAACCACCGACAGGCGCAACCATTCGGGGTGACGAATTGCGCTGCTCGGGGGTTGAGAGAAGTGTCACGTGTTTCATCGTGCGTCCTTTCTTCATACAGAAAACTTGATAATTGCCTACTCTTACGTATGTATCAGGCTGATACAACTTATACTTTAGCAGCCTTACGTGGCTTCAAGGTGGCCTCAATGTGGGTCAGGCCGACAAACAAAGTAAATAACGGCTTTCTTGGTGCGCACACGCTTGATCGCGCTAGCCGTCCCAGGGTGAGGCGGCACTAAGCCATGGCTCGGGGGATCCGATAGTTGCTGATCTACCTGCTATGGCGAGCCCCACGGCCTATCTGCCATTGCCGTTCGCGAATAGTACGTGCCAGCAAGGAGAATTTTCTGGTATATAGAACATTAGACTGGGGCTGTGGATCAAACGTGGTTCATATGTGGTGCAGCGCCACAAAGAGGATTGTCGCTTTCCTCTTTTTCCTATGTGCTTCCAGGATTGCTAAAACAAAGCGAGGAACTGCTGTACACAGTTCCTCGCTGGGCTAAACACTGATTATTCTTTGCGGCTCATCTACGCTCTACTACTTCTGTATAAGCGGCAGGAAGATGCGCGCCGCTTGTACCGCATTTTCATCCGCAGGCTGTTCCGTGCTTAGGACATTCGTCTCTTCCCCCATAAGGGTTTCTGGCTGCGGCATGGCATTGAACTGCTCCAGCAACTCCGGTGAAGGCTCCTCGAGCGACAGGGGTGCTTCGATTTCGCTGATGGCCGGGGTGCTCTCGGCATTGGCGGCGCTCACCGGTTTGGCGGCTAGGCAATCCATGGGCGGCGCTTGGCGTAACCACCACTTGTTGCGTTTATTTTGGTAGTTGTTATAGCGGAAGTCGTCTGGGTGGCGGAGGACGACTGGCGTTTGTTCTGTAGTTTGATCAATCGGCGCGAGGGTGTAGCTATCCAGCATTTGCCGACCGAAGCTATAGGCACCATCGCCATACCAAGGAATGACCCAAGATTGGTTGGCTGCCCCTGGCATCTGGGGTTGGATCACCGCAGGGGTCACTCCATTAGCGGCTTCCCCTACGGTAAGCCATTGCCCGGTCGGCAGGCTGATCAAGGCATTTCCTTGCCGCACCCACAATTGCTCGCCAGTGGTCGGGATCTGTTTGCCCGACGCCACCAGGGCGGTACCGGGCGTGTTGCTCTGGTTTGGCACCGTCAACACTTGTCCCGTTTGATAATTTTCCACCCAGTAGCAAATGGGGGCATAGGTGGGCGCACCATTGATTGTGCTGCCTGTGACATTGATGATCTCAGTCGAGCTGTTGCCGCTAAAGAGCACATTGCGTAGCGTTGTCGTTCCGTAATTCATATTATACAGACCACCAGCACCTGCGGCACGGTTCTCAATGATCACACTATCCTCAATTGTTGTCGTACCCTTCGAGTTGCCGATGCCACCGCCACCGCCAAAGGCCCGGTTATTGCGAATGGTGCTGTTGCGCACGGTCAACGTGCCGTGGTTGCCGATGCCGCCGCCAAACGAAGATGAGTAATTCCCTTCCACTGTTACAGTTTCCAATGTGAGGGTGCCTTGATTGAAGAGACCACCTGCATCGTAGATTGGACTTTTGGCGTTGCGGATGGTGAGGCGTTGCACTGTCACGGTGGTGCCAGGGTTGACCTGTAACCCATTCAAGCTACGCCCCTGTCCATCCCACGCATGATCCTGGCCGTCGATTAGCAGGCTGACATTGGCGGTGGTGTTTTCGATCACTGGAGTGCTGTTCAAGCCGATATCGTTCAAGATGTGAAGGGTATAGATTCCTGGGGTACTGCGTTGCTTGAAACAGGCCAGCCCCAGTTGGAGCGATGCTTGATTGGTGACAGTATAGCGATCGGCGCAGTCCGCGATCCCCCAACTGTAGCTGAGGGGCGTGGCATCGACATTCCCGGCGTTATCCTTGGCGCGCACGGCAAAGGTGTGGCTGCCGGGTGCCAAGTTGTTATAGCTGACTGGCGAAGTGCAAGGCGCAAAGTCACTGCCATCCAAGCTGCACTCAAAGGTCAGAGCAGGCGCTGCAATGCCCGGCGGGATATTATCCCACCCGCTCAGGCCAAAGACACTGGGGTTGAGACCTAACTGAGCGGGCGCACCGCTGAGCGAGGTCTCCGGCGCAGTGGTGTCAGGAACGACAGCGATCATGTGCTCATTGCCCAGCGCCACGGCGCTTACGCCTTGCATGTAGTTCGGGATACCTTGTAAATAGAGATAACCCCACTTGACCAGCGTCCCATCCCGCTTGAGGGCGACGGCCTGATATTGGTCGGCGTCAATGGCGACCACGTCGGTCAACCCTGCTGGTGGTTTCATCGTATTGTCCGAACCCCAGGCTACCACCGTGCCATCACTTTTCAACGCCAAGGCGATCGACTGGGCAGCTACGATGGCGGTGACATTGCTTAGTCCCGCGGGAACATTCAAACCGGCTAGTCCCTTGCTACCCCACGCCACCACCGTGCCATCCCGTTTGAGCGCCAGATTATAGTTCATACTGGCCGAGACAGCGACCACATCGCTCAAACCGGCGGGCGGGTTTAATTGCGGATTGAGGCTGCGCCCCCAGACCACTACCGTGCCATCTTGCTTGACGGCCACACTGTGAATATCCCCCATCGCCATCGCCGTCACGCCGGTTAACCCGGCAGGAATGTCCAACTGGCCAAAGTTCGCGCTCCCCCAGCCGACCAAGGTGCCATCGTTTTTGAGGGCGAGCGTGCCATAGCGACCAGCGGCAATTGCTACCACGTTGTTAAGACCGGTGGGGGCGGGCGGTGTCTTGCCCCAACTGGCTACGGTGCCATCGCGCTTGAGCGCCACACTGTGCTCAGAGCCAGCGGCCACGGCTACCACATCGGTGAGCGAGGTTGGCAGGTTCTGCTGGGTAGCGCTGGCCGATCCCGACAGGGCAACGGTCTGGTGGGTAGGGGCAACTGCCGGGGGCGGTTCCGGTTGGGCCATCGCCGCCCCGGCCAATGACTGGGGGGCGGTTGAACAGGCGGTTAGGGCGACTAAGCCGATCATAAGAAGCCCAACGCTCAGCCAGGAGCGAGCAAAACTCAGGCCGGATGTGAGGTAGTTGTTATGCATAAGAAGCTACTTTCTTGCTTGCTGGAGGACACCGACCACCGGTGACGGTTGTCCTGATGACGATCTGCTGTAACCTTCGTGACTGAGGGCTACGTTGGATAGCCTTACTTTATGCAACGGCCGTCAACCCTACGTGAACAGACCGTCAAGCGAGCGTCAACAGTGCAAAATGAGTGAATGAAAAAAAGCTCTTTGACAAGCGCTTGTATTTTTAGTATACTCGGAGATGTTGAAATTCCAGTGAGAAGGTGTGATTTCTATCGTAGTTATTACTTTGTTGAGGATGGTTTTTGTTATTCTGTGAGATGAAGCCGTCAAGATCTGACTGCTTTTGCAAAACCAGTCAGATCTTGGTGTGATATGCCTGCTCGCTCATGTGATAAAGTGAGAAACAAGCGCTTGTATTTTCTGTGAGATCTGTACAGGGATAGATATGGATTCAGATAAGGTCGTTACCGAAGTTTCGATGCAGGATCTAGCCGATATCGTGGGCGTTTCCCTCTCAACCGTTTCGCGTGCATTGGCCGATAGTCCACGCGTCAAGTTGGCAACACGCCAACAGATCCAGCAACTTGCCAAAGAGATGGGCTATTTGCCCAATGCCATTGCCCGGGGACTAGCCACCCGCCGTACCTACACCTTGGGGGTAGTTGTGCGGGATATTGCCGACCCCTTCATTGCCGAATTAGTCCGTACCATTGACAAAATTGTGCTGACCATGGGCTTTACCTTGCTCCTCGTCAACTGTGATGCCGATTCACAACAAGAGCTGGCCGCGATCACCGAGCTGCGTCATAAGCGGGTCGATGGGATCATCGTGCCGGATATGGTGGTGGATGACGACGCCCTGCCCATGTTAGAGAAGATGGGTGTCCCTGTGGTTTTGGTGAATCGCAAACAATATCCCTTTACTGTGGGCACGGATAATATTGCCGCCGCTCGCCTGGGGATGAATTACCTCCTCGCGCTTGGTCATACCCGCATTGCCTATATTGGTAGTCACAAAGCGCGTGAAGATGATACCGAGCGTCGGACGGGGTATGAACAAGCCCTAGCAGAGCATAAGCTGACGCTTGATCCAGTGCTGGTCATTCGCCCTACAACCAGCTCGCCCGATAGTGGTGTGGCTGGCTTTGAGCAGCTCTTTACCCTCGATCACCCGCCTACTGCTATTTTTTGCTTTGATGATATTACGGCCCTCGGTGTGATCCACCGGGCCAGCGCGGCGCGGGTGCAGATCCCAGAGAAATTATCAGTTTTGGGTTTCGACAATATCGCGCTAGCCTCCTATTTCGCGCCCGCATTAACCACCATCGCCCAACAAACCGACCAAATTGCCCAACAGGCTGTTGCGATGATGCTATGCCTGTTGGCCGGAGAAAAGCCGCCCGCGCGTCCCCTCTTGGCTGGGAAATTAGTGATTCGCAATTCAACCGCCGCACCACGCTCGGCCTGATGCCGCAGCTATAAGGGAATGATCATTTGTAAAGTAGAAGGAGATGTTACATGCCAGGACCAGGAATGGAGCTCATTGGGGAAGAGGAGATCAAAGAAGTCTTAGAGGTGTTACGCTCTGGCTATTTATATCGCTACGACGTTGCGCCCGCCGGTGTACATAACCCGCATTTCCAGGGGAAGGTGCGCAAGTTTGAAGAACGGATTGCCGCCCAATCTGGTGTTCCGTATGCGCTAGCCGTCAATTCGGGGACTTCTGCCCTCTTTATTGCGCTCGCTGCGCTTGGTATCGGCCCTGGCGATGAGGTGATTGTGCCCGGCTTTACCTTTGTCGCGAGTATTTCATCGATTGTCTATGCGCATGCCGTACCTGTATTAGCCGAGATCGATGAAACTTTCAACCTCGATCCAGCCGATGTGCGCCGACGGATCACCCCGCGTACCAAGGCCATTATGGTTGTGCATATGATGGGGAACCCGGCACGGCTCGATGAACTCAAAGCCATTGCCGACGAGCATGGCCTCTATTTGATTGAAGATTGTGCACAAGCCTTTGGCGCGTCCTACAAAGGCAAGGCTATTGGCACCGTTGGGGACATTGGTACCTTCAGCTTCAATGTCTATAAGACGATTACGGCTGGCGACGGTGGGATGCTCATCATGAAAGACGAAGCGCTCTATAAGCGCTGCTTTGCCTTTCATGACCAAGGGCATCTGCCGCTGCGCAGTGGTGTGGAAGTTGGCCAACGCCCTTTTCTGGGCCTCGATTTTCGCTTCACCGAGATCCAAGCGGCTGTGTTGCTAGCCCAATTAGCAAAGATGTCCAAGTTGGTGGCCCACCTCCGTCGTAATAAAGCGCTCTTTCACGAATCCATTGCCGACCTCCCCGGCTTGCAGTTCCGTTTCTTGCCCGATCCGGCTGGCGATATTGCGACGATGTTGACGGTGATCTTCCCCACGGCAGCGATTGCGCGGAAAGTGGCGGCGGAACTCAACAACAAGGTGATTGCCGAGGCGGGCTGGCATGTCTATAACAATATGGAGCATTTATTGGAACAGCGCTTGGTCAACCCGAACTGGTGTTCCTTCACCTGCCCCCACTATGCGGATCGGGGCGGTGCAATGAAGTATACCAAAGGGATGCTGCCCCAAACCGATGATCTGCTGGCCCGGGCAATGAACATTAGCATCGGCGTTGCCGACCCCGGTCTCGGCTCGGCATTTGGCGTGACGATCAATGACGATGTGGAGATTGTGCTCGAACGCGCCGCGGAATTTAGAGCAGCCGCGCTGCGTTATCTAGGCTAAGAACTTAGCCTGAAATTGGTTGTGGTTCCCGTCCAGCCTGCCGTCGCGTGAGGCGGTCACAGAAATTTCAGGATAGATACTAAGTCGTGATCGCCCATCGCGACAGCGGCAGGCCATGGCACCAGTCTCCCTGATGGGCATGAACGGCGCACATCGCGGATGGCTGGTGCCATGAGGGGTAGTCTCTCTAGGGCTTATGCGCATAGGGCGGCTAAAGGGGAGGCTGAAAGGAAAGAATGGTGATCGTTCCATAATACATACCCCAAATGCCTGCCAGCATCGCAGCACCTGCTAGCACGCGCTTGAAGCGGCTAAACCGTTCCACGTCGATGATCACGGCATAGGCACCCGTCAAGGCATGGATCAGCACAAAGAAGAGAAAGGCAATGTCGATGGCCTTCCACACCGGGTCCTGCATCCGTTCCGTGATGCGGGCAAAGTCAATATGAAACGGTGGATAATGGACTACGATCATATGAATGGTCAAGAAGACCAAGAGCGCAATGGCGCTGATGCGTTGTAATTGAAAGACACGCATAAAACCCTCCTATCCTTCCAGCATAAAGAGCAAGATCGGGATGCCACCCGCAATCGTTAGGAGCGCGGCAATGGCAAAGGCGGCATAGAAAAGGCTTTTGCGGTAGCTGGTGATATTGAAGTAGTGCACCAGCAACAGGCGGATGCCATCAAAGGCGTGGTAGACCACCGCCGCCAGCAGCAGAACCTCCGCAACCTTGAAGAAGGGGGTCTGCACCATGTTGAGCCGCTCGTCAAAGACCGCGGCTCCCTGCGTGGCCGACCCGATCACCCACATGTGCAGGAAGAGATAGAAGACCAGCGCAACCCCCGTCAGGCGGCGCAGGAAGAAGCTGATAAAACCGGTGGATAGATACATGGTAAATTCCTTCTACGCGGTTGGCCCGCTACTTGCTGACGCGGTGAGCTGCTTCTGCCGCTCCGCCCGTTCTTCTTCAAAAGCAATGCGCCGCTGGGCTAGCTTGCGCAGGCTTTCAATCGCCTCGGTGGGATTCAGCCCCTTGGGACAAGCGTCAATACAATTAAAGATCGTGTGACAGCGATAGACCCCTTCATCGGTCCCCACCTCTTGGAGGCGTTCCCCAGGGATAGTATCGCGTGGATCGAGGGTGCGCAGGAAACTCTTGAGCAGCGCATGGGGGCCGATGTATTTCTTGTTCATCGCTACCACTTGGCAGGACGAGTAACAGGCCCCACACATGATGCAGGTTTCGGCATTATGAATCGCCGCCACCTCTTCTGGGCTGACGCGAAATTCCTTCTCGGGCGTATCCTCAGGCGGGACGAGCCACGGCTTCACCCGTTCATATTGGGCCCAAAAGGTGCTGCGATCAACGACCAAATCCTTGATGATGGGTAAGTAGGGCAGCGGGCGGATGGTCACAGTGCCGCTCGCATCCAGACTCTGGGCCAAGTTGCGATGACAGACAAGGTCGTTGCTGCCATTGACATTCATGGCGCATGAACCGCAGATGGCGTGGCGACAGGAACGGCGGAAGGTCAGGCTGCCATCCACTTCTGTCTTAATATAGTGCAGCGCATCGAGCAAGGTCGTTTCCGGCGTCATCGGCACCGTAAACTCTTGCAGGTAGGGCTTGCGATCCACATCGGGATTGAAGCGCTGTACACGAACGGTACAACTCGCACGCGCTTTCACTTCCGCTGAGGCTTTGCGTTGAAATAAATCAAACATAATGCTGTCCTTTTCCTCGCTTCATCGCACCCACATCAATATTTCCGCTCCTGTGGTGGATACTTCTCCCAATCAATGAAGACTTCTTTATAGCTTAACTGTGGTTCAGCGGTGCTGCCCTTGTGCGCGACGGTGTGCTTGAGCCAATGCGCGTCATCGCGCTTGGTATAATCGGTGCGCGAGTGGGCGCCACGGCTCTCGGTCCGGGCAAGCGCACCAGCCACAATCACTTCACTAAAGGTGAGAAGGTGATCAGCTTCGATAGCCGCGAGCAGGTCGGTGTTAAACCGTTTGCTCTTATCCATCACCCGGGCCTGTCCAAACTGTTCCTGAAGGCGTTTGATATCGCGCATGGCTTTTTGCAAACGCTCGCCATCGCGGAAGACCCCACAATGATCCGTCATGGTTTGCTTGAGCTCTTGGGCGATATGTTCCACCAGAATGTCACCGTCGCGGTCGAGTAGAGCCTGTACACGGGCTTGGCTGCGCGCCGCCGGATCGCCGGTAATGGGGTGTAAGGCGGCACCACCCTTGATAAATTCGGTGATGGCATAGCCAGCACGTCGCCCGAAAACGGATGCTTCTAGCAAGCTATTTGTGCCCAAGCGATTTGCCCCGTGGACGCTGACACAGGCCACTTCGCCCGCCGCAAAAAAGCCGGTGAGGGGTGTACCACTGGCATCGGCGATCACTTGGCCGTTGATGTCGGTGGGGATACCGCCCATGCTGTAATGAGCCGTAGGTTGGATGGGCACGAGGGCATCAATGGGGTCCACGCCCACAAAGTTGATCGCAATTTCGCGCACTTGGGGCAGCCGCTCCATGATCATCTCGCGCCCCAAATGGCGCAGATCAAGGAAGATCCCCTGGCCGTCGGCCATGACGCCACGTCCTTCATTGATCTCCTGCTGTTCGGAGCGGCTGACCAAATCACGCGGGCCAAGTTCCATCTTGTCGGGGGCGTAGCGTTCCATAAAGCGTTCATTCCGGTTGTTGAGCAAATACCCACCTTCACCACGACAGGCTTCACTCATGAGGATCCCATGGCGGTAGAGGCCGGTGGGGTGAAACTGGACGAACTCCATATCCATCAGCGGCACCCCCGCGTTGTAGGCAATGGCAACCCCATCCCCTGTGTTGGCAAAAGCGTTGGAGGTGATCTTATAGGCCCGCCCATAGCCACCGGTGCCAAACATCACGGCCTTGGCGCGCATGGTGATGATTTCGCCCGTCTCGATGTTAAGGGCCACCACGCCGCGACAGATGCCCTCTTCAATGATCAATTCCATACAGTACCATTCGCTGTAGAACTTGACATTGTGCCGGAGCGCCTGTTCATAGGCTGTGTGCAAGAGCACATGGCCGGTCCAGTCGGCTGCGAAGCAGGCCCGGGGTGTGCTGTGTCCCCCAAAGCGGCGTTGGTTGATGCGCCCGTCATCGGTGCGACTAAAGACACAGCCCAAGTGTTCGTATTCATAGATCATTTTGGGCGCGTCTTCAACCAACACTCGGATCGCGTCTTGGTCGCCTAGCCAGTCCGAACCCTTGATGGTATCGAATAGGTGGAGTTCGGGACTATCCGCCGCGGGTTCACTAGTGGGGACCTGTTCCAGGGGGCCGCGTGGCCCCGTACCCGCGACCGGGCGGGTATTGCCCAGCGCCGCCGCAATGCCGCCTTGGGCTGCCCCGCTGTGCGACCGTAGCGGATGAATTTTGGAGAGGACCCCGACATCCTTGACCCCTTCGCGGGCGGCCACCAAAGCGGCCCACGTTCCTGCCAGCCCAGCCCCGACGATCAGGACATCATGTGTAATAATCTTCGCCATGTTTTCTTCCCATCTTCCTTGTCAACAGGGGTGGGATCTTCCGAGCCATCCCATCCCTGTTGTTGCCATGCTGTCAGTTTCGGGGTAAGCTGACCCTTACCAAAGCCCGATCACTTTCCACCAGATGCTGCCGAGGCCGAGCCAAATCACGATATTGACGACGCTAACAATGAACCCAAGCCGCCACCAGCTACCGATGTCTACATAGCCCGAGCCGAACAAGACGGGGGCAGGCCCTGTGCCATAGTGGGTCATGCTGCTGAACAAGTTGCTGAAGAAGGCCAGGACAAGGGCGGCCAACAGGGGCGGGGTGCCCACGGCGACCGCTACGGCCAGAAACGCTGCATACATAGAGCTAACATGGGCCGTATTGCTGGCAAAGAGATAGTGACTGTAGAAGTAGATCACGCTCAAGCCCAAGAACGCCCAGAGCCAATTCACGCCCTCAAAGTAGCGGCCAACCGTTTCGCTGAACCAGGGGATCAGTCCCAAGGTGTTGAGGAAGGTCGCCATCATCACCAAGGCCGCGAACCAGACTAACGTATCCCAAGCCCCGCGTTCATTGAGGATGTCGTCCCAGGTCAACACACTGGCCAAGAGCAGGACGACGAGCCCAACCAAGGCTGCACTAGTGCTGTCGATGCTCAATTGGCTACCGAAGATCCAGAGCACCAGAAGCATGACAAAGGCAAAGAGCATTGTCCATTCGCTGCCCTTCATGGGGCCCATCTTGGCCAGCTCTTCATTCGCCATTTTGGCTGCATTCGGCGTCTCTTTGACTTCTGGCGGATAGAGCTTATAGAGCAAGAACGGCACCACCAACAGACTCACGAGACCAGGGACCAGCGCCGCCAATGCCCAGCCACCCCAAGAGATCTCAATGCCCATATCCGCCGCCAGCTTGGCCGCCAGCGGATTGGCCGCCATGGCCGTTAAAAACATGGCACTGGTGATGACGGTGCCTTGGAAGGCCGTCTTGGTTAGGTATGCACCCATGCGCCGCGCCGTGCCATCGTCTGGTCGGCTGTTATAAGCTTCGGACAATGACCGTAAGATCGGATAAACAACACCACCGGCACGGGCCGTGTTACTAGGGATGGCGGGGGCCAATACCAAGTCGGTGGCAATCAACCCATACCCCAGCCCTAACGTCTTTTTGCCCAACAAAGAGACAAAGAGATACGCAATGCGTGCGCCCAGGCCCGTCTTAATAAAGCCGCGCGCAATAAAGAAAGCTACGACGATTAACCAGATTACTGAGTTACCAAAACCGCTGAGGGCATTCCCGATCGTGAGGGTGCCAGTGAGAGCGGTTGCCATAATCCCAGCGATTGCCACTGCACCCATCGGCAGGGGCTTCAGAATAATACCGACAATGGTCGCTACGAAGATAGCCAAGAGATGCCAAGCTTCGATGGCGACGCCTGCCGGTGGGGGAATAAACCAGATGGCAACGCCCACCGCGATGGTCACGAGCAACGGGATGAGATTGGTATGGCTTGGACCTACTTTGGGCATCGGTGCAACCCGACGTGAGGATAAAGATGTAGCCATGGAGTACCTCCTTAGATATTTGTAAAAGTGCTTGTCACAAGGCAAGCACCATAACTTGTTATCCGCGAATGGCTGAGCATACCTGCTTATCATCTCTGGCGCTTCTCAGCATCCTGCGCAGCTTCATCGCAACTATAGCAGATAATCATTGCGGTTTACCCTGTTGCGGTATCCAGTTTGTGGCCTAGTCAGATGGACAGTTGGGGGTATGGCGAGCGCTCCGTCCGTCCCATCGGCATCATAGCGTGCTGGAGATAAGAAAATAATTCAATAGAAAAGCGCTAGCCGGGTCCATGACCCGGCTAGCGCTTTTCTATGATGCTATGAGTAGACCCTGCTCAGGGCGTTAAACGGCTTTGCGCATTGTGATTACGACAAACTTCGAGGTCGGCGTATGGCTCCGATCCGCTATGCTCTCAATCGGCACCAAGACATTGGTTTCTGGGAAGTATGTGGCCGCGCAACCCTGCGGAATCGGGTAGGCAACCACGATAAATCGATGGGCCACCCGCTCTGTTCCCGCAAAATGGCTGAACAGATCAACGATGTCACCGGGCGCTAGCCCCGCGGACGCAATATCCTGCGCATTGAGCAGAACCACGCGCCGTTCATTGTGGATGCCACGGTAACGATCATTCAGGTCGTAGATTGTGGTATTAAATTGGTCGTGACTGCGGATGGTCATCATCACCAGTTGGTTGGGTAGCAACTGATGATCGGGCAGCTCCTGTACGGTAAAGTGGGCGCGGCCACTGGCCGTTGTAAATTTGCCATCGCGCGCCGCATTGGGGAGATAGAAGCCACCGCGTTGACGCACGCGGCTATTGTATTCTTCAAACCCCGGTATGACCCGGGCAATATGGTCACGAATCCGGTCATAGTTGGCGGCCAATCCCAACCAATCCACCGTCGATTGTGGCCCGAGCACGGCATGGGCCACTCCGGGAACAATCGCTACGTCAGTACGCAGCTGGGGCGACCCAGGCGCGAGTTGGCCGTAGGAACGCTGAACGACGCCCATGGAGTTCTCTGTCGAGACAAATTGCACACCGGTGGCCTGCTCATCGATCTCTGTCCGCCCCAAACAAGGCAAGATCAAGGCTTGCCTGCCAGTGACCAGATGGGCCCGATTCAGTTTGGTCGAAACCTGCACCGTCAAACGGCAGCGCCTAAGTGCCTTCGCGGTGTAGGCTGTGTCTGGCGAGGCCGAGAGAAAGTTGCCACCCAAGGCAAAAAAGAGCGCAACCTGGCCTGCATGCATGGCTTTGATGGCGGCAACGGTGTCATAGCCATGCTCACGCGGGGGAGTAAAATTGAATTCCGCGGCTAATTGGTCGAGAAACTCTGGCTTGGGTTTTTCCCAGATCCCCATTGTGCGATCACCTTGTACGTTGCTGTGACCACGTACAGGACAAAGCCCGGCCCCCGGTTTGCCGATTTGCCCACGTAGGAGATGCAGGTTGACGATTTCTTGAATGGTGCCGACCCCATTTTTGTGTTGGGTCAGGCCCATGGCCCAACAAGTAATGATGCGCTCTGCGTTGGCGAAGAGCTTAGCCGCTTGGCGAATTTGCGCTTGGGTAAGCCCACTCTGCTCGACAATGCTCTCCCAGCCAACCGGCTCAAGGCTAGCCACAAAGTCGGCAAATCCGGTAGTATGCGCTTGAATAAAGGGGTAGTCGATGACCCGGCCAGGGTTGGCTGCTTCTTCTTCCAATAGCACTTTGAGGATGCCTTTGAGCAAAGCCATATCACCATTGATACGTACTTGCAGAAAAAGATCGGTCAGTTCGGTGCTCAGGCCCACCATGCCCCCCACCTCTTGAGGGTGGCTAAAGCGCATGAGGCCCGTCTCTGGCAGGGGATTCGCGGCAATGATGGTACAGCCGTTACGTTTGGCTTCTTGGAGCGCGCTGAGCATGCGCGGATGGTTGGTGCCGGGGTTCTGGCCGATGAGAAAAATCACATCTGCTTTGGTAAAATCGTCCAGCGTAACCGTACCTTTGCCAATACCAATGGCCTCACTCAAAGCGACTGAGGTCGATTCGTGGCACATATTAGAGCAGTCCGGCAGATTGTTTGTGCCGAACTGCCGGACAAAGAGCTGGTAGAGAAATGCCGCTTCATTGCTGGTGCGCCCAGAGGTATAAAAGACCGCTTCATTGGGTGTGTTTACTTGGCGCAGTTCGGCGGCGATGAGGGCAAAGGCGTCTTCCCAGCTGATCGGTTCATAGTGGGTCGCATTGGCGCGCAACACCATCGGTTCTGTCAACCGTCCTTGCTTGTTAAGCCAGTGATCACTCTGGTTGGAAAGGTCAACCACGCTCTGGCGTGCAAAGAACTCGGCCGTGATCCGGTGGGTAGTCGCCTCATCGGCAATCGCGCGGGCCCCATTTTCACAAAATTCGGCGACATGCCGTTCGGTATCTGGATCGGGCCAGGCGCAGCTTGTGCAGTCGATCCCCTCATTCTGGTTGAGGCGCATCAAGGTAATGGCACTGCGCGAGACGCCCATCTCTTCCCAGGCATAATGCATCGATGACGCCACCGCGGGAAGCCCCCCGGCTACTTTTTTGATGGCATGCTGTTTGAGCTCACCCAAGACGGCCGGTGGCTCGGGTTGTACCGCCGCGCGTGGGTCAGCCTCTTCACTGGGAATGGTTATAGGATCAGCCGATAGGTCCATGGCTTGGCTGTCAGCGATTGGTGGTTCCATGATGTTTTCTGTGTCTACTTTAGGCGTTACGCAGTTGATTGGTATGACCAAATCTGCCAGGTTTGCGAACCTGACAGCGCTTGGGTTGCGTAATTCCTTGAACGATTGTCGGCCTAAGTGCTGGCAGGGAGCGCGAGTCGGCCTTCTTCTCCGCATAGGGGAGTATATCATACCTTCGGCGAGGATACCATACCTTCGCATGGCGACGACAGAGGCAAGCTTCCAATCCCGTTTGTTGGAGGGGTTGTTATGAGAGAGGTTCGGCAAGCCGGCGGCGAAGGGGCCAAGGGCTTACCGCTTATGCATCAGCCAGGTGACCTCTTCTCCGCCGGTCCGCACAAAATTGTTTGTTGGTTTGTTAAATGGCGATATCTTGGGGAGTGCGCAAATATAGCTCACGCACCGCCACATTGCGTGGTTGGCTAAGCGCATAGAGAACTGCTTGGGCGATATCTTCTGCATTCAAAAAGAAGTGTCCCAGTTTGGTGTGCACCTGTTCGACTACTTCATCCGGCAGCAGCTCGCCGGGCGCGAGCGTCACGGGCATCCCTGCGAGTCGTGCCAGCTCTTGAATGATGGCAGGGTCATAATTTCTCCCTAAATTGGTGGCAACCGCGCCTGGCATAATGTTGGTCACCAGGATTGCTTCGTTGGTCAACTGTTTGGACAAGGCGTCGCAGAGCGCGTTGACCATATGTTTGCTGGCGCTGTACACATCGGTGGCCGGGACTTTTGCCGATGAAGAGGAGATATTGATCAGATGTCCCCCCGGCTCCTCATTTTGGCGCATGGCACGAATGGCCGCCTGTGAACCGGCCAACAGCGCAAAAATATTGATATCGATCATCATGCGCCAGCTTTGGGGATCAGCCTCAGCAATGGTGCCGGGCACATTAACCCCTGCATTGTTGATCATCACATCCAGACGCCCCGTCTCTTCTTTGGCTTGTTGAATAAACGCCATCAACTTTTCGCTGTCGCGTAGATCAAAGGCCTGGCCTTGGACGCGGCCACCTGCTTTGGTAATTTGGGCGCAAACGCTCGCTAGCCTTGCTGCGTTTTGCCCGGTAATATAGACATGCATCCCTTCCTGTGCTAGGCTGTTAGCAATGGCACGCCCGATGCCACTGGATGCCCCCGTAACGACGGCAGTTTTGTTGCGAAGTATCACAAGTGTCTCCTATTGCATGTGTAGTGTAATGGTAGAATTATAGTGTTAGTATGGTCAATTATGTTGACGTTGTAAACATTGTGCCGTAGCCTCCCGTTTATTGATGTATGGATGTTTACAATGTAAACTTTGGCGTGTAAATTTTGATGGATGGCAGATGTTATGAAGCAGTCAGAAAGCTCAACGGATCCCGCAACACCAGCGCCTGGCTCTGAGAAAAAGTCCTATCATCACGGTGACTTAAGAAATGCCCTGATGATGGCTGGTTTGGAGATTGTAGAGGAAGAAGGGGTTGACCAATTCAATTTGCGTGCGGTAGCACGGCGTGTCGGCGTGACCCATGCCGCACCATACCGTCATTTTGCGGACAAAGATGCCTTGTTGGCCGCGATTGCCGAACATGGCTTTGTGTTATTAGGAGAGGAAGTTTCCGCACGGCTGGCTGTGACGCTTGCGCCGAACGCGCCGTTGGCTGGGCCAGCTTTATCAGTTGTAGCAACCAACCAAATCATTCAGATGAGCCGAGCCTATATCCACTTTGCCCAGCTGCATCCTGCGCTCTTTCGGCTGATGTTTAGCCGCATGGTAGGGCAGCGCACAACCTATCCATCGCTCTATATCGCCGCCAAACAATCATTCCGCGATTTACTTGCGATTATCGAAGTGGGGCAACGCAGCGGTGAGTTGGTGCAAGGCGCCTCCGACGAATTGGCAACGGCCCTATGGGGGATCATGCATGGCCTCGCCGTGTTGCTGATCGAGAATCAAATTCCAACAGCAACGCAGCTAGAGCAATATCCATCCACCGAAGAGTATACCGAAGTCTTGTTAAAAAGAATGCTCGGCGGCATCTTGCGAAACCCATCGTAACGGACTCGGTGGCTACCCAATCTCCCGGGGCCGATATTGCAATGCCTCGGCCAAATGGGAGGGCAGAATCTCTTGCTCGCCGGCCAGATCCGCAATGGTGCGCGCCAATTTGAGCACGCGATGATAGGCGCGGGCACTGAGGTTCATCTGTTGTACGGCGGCCCGCATGAGCTGCTTGCCGGTTTCATCCAGAGGACAAAACAGCTGTACCTCGGCTGGCCCCATATCACCATTGACCAGCACCGGTGGCTTGTTCAGGGGCGCAAAGCGTGCTGCCTGCAGTTGCCGCGCCGCTTCTACCCGCTGCCGAATGACTGCGGAAGTTTCCCCAGTGGCGAGATCCGCGAGCTTTTGAAAAGGTACCCGTTTGACCTCTAGATGAATATCGATCCGATCCATCAAGGGCCCGCTAATGCGCTTTTGGTAGCGTTGAACCATGCTCATCGAGCAAGTACACTCCTGGCGGTCATCCCCAAAGTAGCCACAAGGACAAGGGTTCAACGCAGCGATCAAGACAAAACTGGCGGGAAAGGTGAGCGAGCCACTGGCGCGGCTAATGGTGACAATGCGATCTTCCAGCGGTTGGCGTAGGGTTTCCAGGTTGCGCGACCCAAATTCTGGCAGTTCATCCAGAAAAAGTACGCCCCGGTGTGCTAATGAGATTTCCCCTGGGCGGGGGAACCGACCCCCGCCCACCAGACCGGCATGGCTAATCGTATGGTGCGGTGCGCGAAAGGGACGATTGCGCATAAGGGGTTGCCCTTCTGGCAGGGCGTCCGCGACCGAATAGATGCGCGTAATGTCGAGCGCTTCGCTCAAGCTTAGGCGGGGTAAGATCGAGGGCAATGCTCGCGCCAACAGGGTTTTGCCCGCACCGGGCGGCCCTTTCATCAGACAATTGTGCGCACCGGCACACGCGATCTCTAGGGCTCTTTTGACACTTTCTTGGCCTTTAATATCTTCAAAATAGATGGGGAAGGAAGGGGCGTTGTTTTCGTCAAAGTGGAGCGTATTGACAAAGGGCGCAATTGCGGCTTTGCCATGACAGTGCTGTAAAAGGGCGGCCAGTGACGGGACGGGGTATACGGCTAGTCCTTCCACCAAGGCCGCTTCTGGTGCATCGCTGGCGGGCACAAAGAGCCGACGGTAGCCAGCGGTTTTTGCCATACTGGCCATGGGCAGCACACCGTTGACATGGCGCACGCTACCGTCGAGGCTCAACTCGCCCAGGATCAGGGCATCGTCCAAGTCGGCCAGCAGTTGACGCGTGGCGGCTAGAATGCCAATGGCGATGGGGAGGTCGTAGGCTGGCCCTTCTTTGCGCAAGTCGGCAGGGGCCAAGTTGATGGTGAGGCGATGTTGGGGAAAGAAAAAACCACTGTTGGTAATCGCGGCGCGGACGCGTTCGCCACTTTCCCGCACCGCGGTGTCGGGCAGGCCGACCAGGGTAATCCGCTCCAGGCCGGTGGCAATATCGACTTCAATATCAATCGGCTCGGCGTCGAGCCCCACAACGGCACAACTGTGAACTTTAGCGAGCATGATGCTTTATCACTTTTCTGGGCTGATGATCGGGGGATGCAAAGGCGCGCATCCT
The DNA here is from genome assembly GCA_019637645.1 of Caldilineaceae bacterium. Next base: position 4,125 of record JAHBVH010000060.1, on the reverse strand, counting down.
GATGTCATGGTAGCTCTAGCCTAGCATAAATGGTACCAGCCGACTACCGTCAAATGGTTGATCGAGTAGGCGAATTCCTACGATTGCTGTTATGCCTGCTGGGCAATGATCGGCGAAGGACGCCGCAACTGCCGAGCGGATTGTCTGTGCAAATGTACTTTCGTCGCCCATCTACTATCGCCCCCGCGCCCCGCGCCTAGGGCAGTAGTACAATCTCCGATCCTATTGTAAAATCTAGAAAATGTAGACAAGGCTAAAACGGAAATATTAAGGAGAAAAGCATGGCAATCGACGTTGTTTCATTGACCCAAGAACTGGTCAAGATTGACTCGGTAAGCCGCCATAGTAATGTGGTGGTGACGACTGTTTTGGCAGAGCAATTAGCGCGGGTGGGCTTTGGGGTGGAATGGTTGGAATTCGTCGATGACCATGGCGAGCGCAAAGCCAGTTTGGTGGCAAAAAAGGGCAGCGGAACCGGCGGTTTGGCCTTCTTTTCGCACTCTGACACGGTCCCTGGCGATAGTTGGGCCGCAGAAGCTTGGACGCCCTGCATAGAGCAAGGGCGTCTCATTGGCTTGGGCAGTTGTGATATGAAAGGCCCGTTAGCGGCCACCATGGCGGCCGCCGCGGCCATAGATGTCAATCGCTTGAAAAAACCGGTCTATATTGTGATTACGGCAGATGAAGAGATTACTGGCCGTGGGGCGAAGCAAGTAGCGGAGGAATCGACGCTTTTTACGGCGTCAGCGCCAGAGCATGGCGTCATCGCCGAGCCAACGCGCTTGATCCCGGTCTATGCGCACAAAGGGGGCGCGAGTGTGATTGTTACGGCACAGGGGCGGGCCGCGCACACTAGCACGGATCAGGGCATTTCGGCCAATTTTTTGATTGCGCCTTTCTTGGCCGAAGTGGCGGCCCTAGCTTCCCAGATCAAAACCGATCCCGCCTATATGAATGCTGCCTTTCAGCCGCCGACCAACGGGTTTAATATGGTGCTGAACGATGGTGACTGTAAAGCGAATGTGACCGCGGCCAAGAGTGTCTGTACCCTCAGTTTCCGGCCCATGCCTCAGGATCATAGCGAAGAACTTATTGCTCTCTTGACTGCGAAGGCCCAATCCTATGGCTTTGCCGTTTCATCCGGCCTAACCCCCCCTTTTTATGTTGACCCGACCGCACCTGTGATTCAGATTGCTTTGCGGGCAACGGGCGTCGAACAAGCGGCTACAGTGGCCTTTGGCACCGATTCGGTCTCTTTTCGGCACTATGTGCCCCTGGTGATTCTGGGGCCGGGTGACATTGCCCAAGCGCACACCGTGGGGGAGTGGATCGATTTAGCCCAACTTCATGCTGCGGTCGATGTCTATCAACGCATGATCAACATTTGCTGTCAATAGATTCATTCCTGCCTCCTGTCTGGACCGTAGGACAAGCGCGAACTTTGGCATAGCAGCGGGGTCTAGTCCGGTTGATCACCCGGCTGTTTTGCCAAGGAAGCGTTCAAGGAACCAACCGGCGTTCGATCCAAGGTGCCAGGTTGACTAAGACCGCGTAAACAATCGTTCCCATTTGCGTGGCTAACTCTTCGGCTGTTTGCGCTACCTCTCCTTGGTGGCCAATGAGTATCACTTCGTCCCCGACTTGGGCTGTGGGTACTTCTGTTAAATCAACCATGGCTACATTCATGCAAACATTGCCTAGAATCTTCACCGGCTGGCTGCCCGCCAGGACACTCCCTTGGTTGCTGAGTCGATGGTCCAAGCCGTGGGCATAGCCAATTGGGAGAATGCCGAGTTGGGTCGGCTTGGTGGATTGGGTCTTGCCGCCATAGCCAATGTTTGCGCCATGTTCCAAAGTTTTCATTTGGACAAGTTGGGTTTTCCAGGAAAGGACTGGCTGTAAGGCTACTTGTCGGCTGCGCGCGAGTTGCTGGGTGGCAACACTAGGCCAATAGCCATAAGTTGCTAGGCCCGGGCGCACCAGATCACCGCGCTGATGGGGGATACGCAACAGCGCCCCCGAATTACTGCTTTGAAACAAAATTGTCTGCTCAGACATTATCCGCTGAACGGCCTGTTTGACGCAGGCAAAGGCTTCTTGCTGCTGTAGGAACAAGTCGTCGCCTAGATCGGCTGTGGCAAAGTGGGTAGCCACACTCATGAGCCTGAGCTGTGGACTTGTTTGCACAAAGTGCAATAACGCCTCAACTTCGGTGAGTGACACCCCTAAGCGTCCCATTCCTGTATCGACTTTCACCACGATGGCCAGCGGCGAAGACTGGTTGGCTGCGCCGTGTGCGAGTCGTTTGGCCTGTTCTAGATCATGAACCCATACCCAGATTTGCTGATCAAGCGCTTCCGGTAGATGGCTATCCGAGATGGGTGACATCACCTGAATCGGCTTTTGAACACCGTGCTGACGGAGCCGAATCGCTTCTTCAAAATCGGCCACAGAAAAGCCATCCACACCTGTTTCTAGTAAAAGGGTTGCCATGGGCTCCAGTCCATGACCATAGGCGTTGGCTTTCACACAAGGCCAAAGGGCGACACCAGGGCCCACAATTTGTCGGATTGTCTCAATATTGTGCTGAAGGGCAGCCTGTGATAGTTCAAACCAAGCTAAGGGTGTTGTTAAATGTGCCATGATTGCAAAGTTACCTATCATTGATATGGGTATGGCCCGCTTTGGGCTTGTTTATCTACTGCGTTGGCCGCTACCATAATACCGATTTCAGCGTGCAATCGACCATTGCACAAGCCAAAGGATACCACAACAGCTAGGTGTAAAGGGAGACAATCTTCGCTTGTTGCTTAGCATTACGATGAAAATGCGTAAGCAAGTGCGATATGATCGAAAATTTTAGCTTGATTACAGTACTAAATCCTATCGTGGGGTAAGATGGGGCTACGAAAAATTTATGGTAGGGCTTACGTCGTGCCAGCGCTATCAGATTTTCAGAATCTGCCAGCGTCTTTGGTTGGCAGTTGTGGGAACCACAGAGCCAACGGGATACAAAAATCTCTGTGCAACGTTCATTTGCGTACGTTCTAATGTTTATAGCTCATGATAGGAATATTGGTAAAAACGGATGGTTCAACCCAGACTTGTGCAAGTGCTGATCCTCTTTGTATTTATTGGCAGCGTGGTCCTTGGTCTCTTCTTTCTCCTGCGTAGCCAAGTTGCTTCGCTACTGGTTGATGTTGGTGGTGGCTTGCCCACGACGGCTCGGCGAACGGCCTTACCAACGGTGCCTAATGCCACCCCGACTGCCACGTTGCAGCCATTGACTCTTGCCCTGGTTGCAACGTCAGTGACCTCTGCTACAGTAGAGAGTGCTGCACCGACATTGGCAGCTTCTGCGGCGACGGTACGTACAGGACTCGTTAATAGCGAGGCCGTCAATGTACGTAGTTATCCTGATCTAGTCGGGGAAGTTGTGGGACAAGTCCAAAAGGGCGAACGACTGGAGATTCTCGCCACCTCTGCTGATGAGCAGTGGCTGCAAGTTTGCTGCCCCTTGGGCACCAATGAAGGCAATCGGCAAAGTTGGATTGCTGCATCCTTTATCGATCTCCAACCAGACGCTACAACTACTACGGCGAGTAACACGACGGCTAGCAATTCCCAAATAAGTGCTTCCTTGCCAGCCGGTGATACGGTGACCGGTGTCATCTCATCTTCGTTAGTGAATTTGCGCGATGGGCCTGGTACAAATTATGCCGTGGTTGGCCAAGCAAGTGAACAAACTACGATCCAACTGACTGGGCGCAATGAGGCTGGCAGCTGGTGGCGCATCTGTTGCCCACCCAATGCGCCTTCGACAAGCTGGATCAGCGCTGAGTTAGTAACCATCTCCCTTCCCCAGGAAGAAGTTTTGGCGCGTGTGCCAGTGGTTGCTGTTCCAGCTCCACCAGTACCTACCCCAACCGATACGCCTACGCCCTAACGCCACGATGCAACCAAGCTTCCCTTGCTTTGCTCAACCATCCCCCTCTTGATCGGAGTATAATAGGGCATAATTTACACTGAAACTGGCCTAGTGCGCTAAGGCGCTAGGTCAGTTTCGTATCCTCTCAATCCGTCAGCTAAGTCGATAAAGAATGTGTGCGAATAAAAGGTAGTGGG
>JAHBVH010000006.1 GCA_019637645.1 Caldilineaceae bacterium | reverse complement strand
ATTCAGCCATCTTTGCTCCTCTCGCCAATGCCTTTTTGGATTTGATTGGCAGTGGTGGTAAACGGCTGCGACCAGCGTTGGCACTGCTGGCCGCCGAAGTGGATGGCGTCTTTGCCAACGCTCTTGTACAAGAGCGCGTGATCGCTTTAGCCGCGGCGGTGGAAATGCTGCATACGGCTACCTTGGTGCATGATGATGTGATCGATGGCGCGCTGTTGCGGCGGGGCGCACCGACCCTCAATGCCATGTGGAATGGTGGTTCTACGGTCTTGGCGGGCAATTATATGTTTGGGATTGCCGCGCTTTTTTCGGCCCAAACCACTGATCTGCGCGTGATCCATTTGTTTAGCGAAACGTTGAAGATCATTGTTGACGGCGAATTGCGCCAACTGCGCGATCGCTATAACTACGAGCAGGAAAAGAGTGCCTATTACCAGCGGATTTATGCCAAAACCGCCAGCCTCTTTTGCGCCGCGACCGAAGGGGCCGCGATCTTGGCTGGCATGACCGAGGCCGAGATTAAAAGCCTGCGCGACTATGGTTACTATTTTGGCATGGCCTTCCAGATCATGGATGACGTACTAGACTTTACGAGCGACGAGGCAACCTTGGGTAAACCAGCTGGCAGTGATCTGCTGCAAGGGACGTTGACGCTACCCTTCTTCTACTATTTGCGCCAACATTCCGCACCCGCCACCGTGGTTGCCCACTTGGAAGAGGAACGCACCCGCGCCGACCGCGAAGGAACTGTGGTTTGGCGTGCCACCGTCGCCAATTTGGTACACGAATTACAGGGGACCGCCGCCATTGCGGCCGCGCGGGAAGAGGCACTGACCTTTCTGGCCCAAGCCAAAGCGGCCCTGGCGACCTTTCCGGCTACGCCCCATAAAGAGGCTATGCTCGGCCTCTGTGATTTTGTAGTACAGCGCAGCCACTAACGAACCGCGCGGTGCAACCCATTGCTATTTTCGCTGACCAGCCACGCCTGTATATACTCATGACCGACCTCTCGATTATTATTGTCACTTGGAATGTTTGGCCGTTGTTGCATGCCTGCCTCCAATCGATTGCTGCCGCCACGGTTGCTGACCCCGGCGAACCCCACCAACGTCGCTTTGGGCCGACTGCCGAACGTACCCTAGAGGTGATTGTGGTCGATAATGCAGGCCATGACGAAACCGCCGCGCAACTCCCCCCCAACTTTCCTTGGGTTCGTTTTTTGCACAGCGCGACCAATCTGGGTTTTACCGGTGGCAATAATTGGGGCTACCGCGCCAGCCAAGGTCATACCATCTTCTTCTTGAATCCTGATACCGAAATTTTGACCGCTACAACCGGTGCCGAACCATTGTCAGTGCAACGTGATACGCTGTGGCAGCTTTACCAAACCCTGATGGGTGACGACCAACTGGGGATGGTTGGCCCACAATTGCGCTATGGCGACGGCACTTGGCAAAATAATCGGCGGCGGCTCCCCACCCCATTGACGGGCTTTTGGGAGAGCACTTGGCTGGGGCGCCTGTGGCCCCACAACCCTTGGGCGCGGGCCTACCATATGCAAGATCAGGCGGCAGCCACAGCCCATGATGTAGATTGGCTAATGGGCTCAGCCATGTTTGCGCGGCGGGCGGCCCTCGAAGCCATTCAGACCGCTGGCGATCCTGGCCCTTTCGACGAAGCCTTCTTCATGTATAGTGAGGAGCTGGATCTCTGCCATCGGCTGCGTTTGGCGGGCTGGCGGATTGTCTATGATCCAGCGGCGTTGGTCATGCACTATGAGGGGCGCAGCAGTGAACAGGTGGTTGCGGCGCGCCATATCCGCTTTAATACCAGCAAAGTCCACTACTATGAAAAATATTTTGGTCGCCGTTGGGCCTGGCTGCTGCGCCAATATCTGCTGAGTGAATACCGGCTCCAATGGTTGATCGAGTGGCTTAAGCTGAAACTGGGGCATAAAGCACCGCTACGCAAAGAACGGATTGCCGTCTATCAACAGGTTCTACAGAGCCGTTTCCTGTCGGTAACTTAGGGGCAGCGGGAAGTGGCACCCAAAGAGAGCCACGGTTTTGTCAGCTTTTTGTTACACACGGCGCTGCCCAACTCGGGTATACTATCACCAACATCGCTGCCAGACATCGCTGCCTCATAGCCTTCTGCTACCTGCATTGTGTATATCGTCGAGGCAGAAGGCTCTTTTATTTTGATAATCCATAAACGCTTTTTTAACGGGTGAGAGATACAATCTAATGTATCTCTCACTTTTATTGGGGCAATACCATGATCGGCGAATCCTGGGCGTGACTTTAGGAACTTATTCTCGTCATAAAACGTAGTGTTATATATCAGAAATGATGACAGTCTCTTCTTTGGCGATGAGGCTATGCATTTTTACGGAACTTTACCAAAAATTACTGATCAACTCAATTTTGACGGTATATACTGCTGTATATACCGTGATGCCATGAAATCTGTCTGCTATCTCAAGGTGGCTTTAGAAACTGGATGCCTACTATGTTGTCAATGTCCAAGTCCCTCATCAAGGCGCTTGTGGTACTCCTGCTGCTGGGCGGGCTGTTACAGCCGCTGCGTTCCCACGCAAGTACCCAAAGCGTGCTCGAAACGCAATTGTCCGCATTTGAGGCTATCCTAACCCCTCCCGGTATTGCCATTCAATGGCAAGTGACGGGGGCCAGCTTGGATTGGGGCTTTACCTTATATCGCAGTCAAAATTGCCAATTGGAAGGGGCTACCGAAGTCGTCGCCCCGATCTTCTCCTCGGTCAATGACGAAGCCCACATTGCCCATTATACGCTGACCGATACAGGGGATTTGATGGCGACCTGTGCCTATTGGCTTGTCGCGACCGAAACCACTGGGGCTGTTCAGCAATTTGGCCCCTACCAAATCAAAGGGCGCAGTGTCATTTATTTGCCCATCGCTGTCCAGTAAGGAAAAGGCGTATCATTCGCCGGAATTATAGAGTTAGGCGCTGCCGATCGATCATTTCACCTGATCGATCAATTTACCCAAGGCGACGGCGGTCGTTACGGGGAGTTGACAGCTGTAGTTCTCACACACATAGGCGGTTGCCGCGCCATTGACCATGTCGCGCCCAGCGAGCAACGGCAAAACACTCGCTTCGCCGGGGCGTTTGCTCGCGACAACCGTGTGGGGTAAATACCGTGTGCGTACGGCGGCTAGCAGGGCCTGGGTTTCGGCCCGGTCTGCATCACCTATAATGGCAATCTCCTGACTTGGTGAGAGGATGGTTTCGACGGCCCCAAGTAGGCGGCCAAAACCTGTGGGCTGGCGCGCCATTGTATCGCGCATCACCAGCATAATCCGCTGTGCCTCTTGGCGATACTCGCCATTACCCACCAAGAGCCCCAACCGCAACAATGCTTCGGCGGCCATCGAATTCCCACTGGGAATAGCATTATCAATAAAGTCTTTCCGCCGGATCACTAAGGTCTCGTGGTCGGTGCCAGTTTGGAAGAAGCCGCCGTTGATTGGATCATGGAACTGGGCAAACATCAACTGGGTCAAGCGGCTGGCCTCACCGAGCCACCGTAGTTCAAAAGTGGATTCGTATAGCGAAACTAAGGCGCGGATAAAGGCGGCATAGTCCTCCAAATAGGCGTTTAGACGGGCTTGACCATCTTTGTAGCTACGATAAAGCTTGCCATCGGCTTGGCTCAGCGCACGTAAAATAAAATCAGCGGCTGCTTGAGCCGCTTCGAGGGCATCGTTACGGCCTAGGGTTACGCCACATTCGGCCAGGGCATGGATCATCAGCCCATTCCATTCGGTGAGGATCTTTTCGTCGCGCACCGGCTTGCTGCGACGCTCCCGCACGGCAAAGAGCTTTTGGCGCGCGGTGGCTAGAATCTGTGCTACCGCGTTTTCACTCATGTGAAATTGGGTGGCGATCTCCGCTGTGGTGCGCGTGACCGACAAGATCGTATGTCCTTCAAAGTTGCCGCGTTCAGTAACGCCATAGTAGGATTCCACTATAGCCGCCGCTTGGGGATCAAGCGCTGCTCGGATCTCGCTCGGTCGCCAGACAAAGAATTTCCCTTCTTCCCCTTCGCTATCGGCATCTTGGGTGCTATAAAAGCCACCGGTGGGTGCCGTCATTTCGCGTAAGACATAATCAATCGTCTCTTCGACAATCTGTCGATAGAGTGGACGCCCACTGATCTGCCAAGCATGGAGATAGGTGCGCAGCAGTTGGCTGTTGTCATAGAGCATCTTTTCAAAATGGGGCACCAGCCAGATATCATCCACGCTATACCGATGAAAGCCGCCCCCTAGCTGATCGTAGATCCCACCTTGGGCCATCTTCTCCAGCGTTAGCTCAGCCATATAGAGGGTATCCAGGTTGCGCGTCCGTTGGTAGTTTGCCATGAGAAAATCGAGCGTCATCGGTTGCGGAAATTTAGGATGGCTTCCAAAGCCGCCGTCGGCGCGATCAAAATGTTCCTCCAGCGTGCCTATGGCATCGTCCAAGAGGTCGGTGCCAATATCCCCGGCTTGCGCGCTCAGATAGGCTGTACGCTGCAAGGATTGGGTTAATCGCTCTGCCTGCCCCAACACATCCTGGCGGCGCTCTCGATACGCTTTGCTAACCGATTGCAGCACTTGATAAAAGCTCGGTAGACCATACCGGGCCTGCGGTGGATAATAGGTGCCGCCATAAAAGGGCTGCCCAGTAGGCGTTAGAAAGACACTCATAGGCCAGCCGCCAGAATTGGTCATAGAAACGACCGCGTCCATATAGATGGCGTCTAGATCGGGCCGCTCTTCCCGATCCACTTTGATGTTGACAAAAAGTTCATTCATCACCGCGGCAATGGTCGCGTCTTCAAACGATTCCGCCTCCATGACATGACACCAGTGGCAGGCCGAGTAGCCAATGCTGAGAAAGATTGGCTTATCCTCGTCGCGCGCTTTGGTTAGTGCCTCTTTGCCCCAGGGATACCAGTCCACAGGGTTGTGCGCGTGTTGACGCAAATAGGGGGAAGTTTCATGGATCAGCCGGTTGGTCGGTTTCTGTTCGCTCATGGCTCTCTTTTTCTTTGCTACGGATCGGTTAGTTTGGGTGTCAGTGTACCACAGGATAGGGTAACCGAAGGTAGTCATGCTCCGTCGCACAAGCGAACGAGGGATGCCCATGGTGAAGGGTATGAATTTAGGCAAGATAGCGGTGGATTTCCTATGCTGCTGCTTGGATGGGCTAGCACATCCGTCGCCAGTTGTAGGTAGCTAGCAGCTTGCTCTAAAATTTGGTTCTCTCCTCGTTCGCATTACAATAGACATTATGAATCCCATGAGAAGGCTTGCTTTGCCTGTTTCGCCCTTTTTACCGCCAACCTTAGCGCCGGAACGCGTAGTGGGCTGTATCGGTTTGATTGCCGATACCCATCTGCCCCAGCGGCTGGCCGCACTGCCGCCAGCCATCGAGACCGTTTTCCTGGGAGTCGATCTGATCCTCCACGCGGGTGATGTGGGCCGGTTGACCGTACTTGATCAACTGAGCGTCATCGCCCCGGTCATTGCGGTCCACGGCAACGATGACACGCCCGAAGCGCAGCGCGAATTGCCCTACCAGCAAGTGATCACCTGCCATGGTCAGCGGCTGCTGCTCTGGCACAGTCACTTTCCGGATCGGGTGGATGAGCTATACTCCCGCATGCACGATGAATTCACCCCTCAATTGGATCGTTCCCTGGCCCGCGCCCGCCGCTGTGGCGCGCGGATCGTGGTCTTTGGCCACTGGCACATTCCCTTTGTCTACCAAACAGCGGATGTGATGGTGATCAACCCTGGTGCGTTGGCTTCTGGCAACCCCTTTACGCGTCAACTGTGTCAGACGGTAGCGCTTCTCTTCTGGCGGGATGACGGTGTCCCTTTTGTCAGCCATGTTGATCTGGCGCAGCCGGATCGCATTTATACACCTACGCCCGACTGGGCAGCTAGCTTTAGCGCCGCGGCCGCGCCTTTTACGGGGTCGATTCTCGCTCCGGAATTGGAAGTGAATCTGCCTTATTTGCGCGAACAATTTATGCGGTTTGGTTTTGAAGAAGCGCTGCGGCCTTGGCTGTGCGTGGCCCACCGCTGTTGGGCTGGCGAACAAGCGGTAATAACCCTGGCCGAACTGCGCATCGCTGTGCGCACTGACCCAGAATTTTCCCCAGCGCGCAAAGCCGAATATGAAGCCATTCTGAGCAACTTACCAACACCTTCCGCGGCAACCGGAGGCGACTGATGATAGTCGATGTTTCTGGCTTGATTCCCGAAGCACAGGCCATTGCCGAACGCGCTGCGCAGATCTATTGCCACCACACTGCGCCTTGGTTCATCGGACTGGTGGCCCATGGCTCAGCCGTGAAGGGGGGCTATATTGCAAATTGTAGCGACATTGATTTTCAGCTCTATTTAACCGAGGCCGCCTTTGCTGCTGATGGGGAATTGCCGCTCGCGCTCGGTCTAACCATCCATCAAGCGCTGGCGGCGATTGATCCTGCTCCCTTTCGCTACCTCCAATGCTATGCGCTGACGCCACGCCTACGTCCAGGGTGGATTGGGCCGATTCCGGGAGCGTATCATTTGGTGGCTGGGCAAATCCCCGTGCCGCTGGCGACCGCACCGGCACTACTGGCCGCGGCGCAAGCTGATCTCGCCGCTTTGCAGCCGGATGCCATCAACCTCTTGAGCCATGGGGGTGGCCGCTTGGAACGTCAGGTGCGCCTGCACTGCACGCAGGTTTGGCCGGTACTTTATCAAGTGGTGGTGTTGCAACAAGGCGATCCACTGCGTATCTGGAATCTGCCTAAAGCGGCGGTCATTGCGCTCCTGCCAAGTGTCAGTGAATTGGGGCAAACCATACGCGCCTACGATCAAGCCGTGCGGAGTTATTATCCCGCTGAGCGCCCTGTTGCGGCGGGGTTAAAGGTGCTAGAAAGTGGTACCGCTTTTCTGCTAGCTGCCAAACAGTGGTGGCAAGGCAACCGACCATGACTCACAATACTCCTGCCCCCATGCTAACAAAAGAAAAGAAGGGCTCATGCGTTTTCGTCCTTGTATCGATCTCTTGAATGGGCGTGTTGTCCAGATCGTTGGTGGCTCCCTCACCGATCAGCGTGATCAAAATCCGGTAGTGAATTTTGAAACAGAGCAATCACCTGCCGATTATGCCCGGCTGTATGAGGCCGATAACTTGGCTGGTGGTCATATCATTGCGTTGGGGCCGGGCAACCAAGCCGCGGCCCTCGGTGCCTTGGCCGCCTTCCCCGGCGGGATGCAGATGGGGGGCGGCATTACGCCTGATAATGCCAAAGCCTATTTAGACGCGGGGGCCAGCCATGTGATTGTGACTTCCTATGTCTTTCGCGCGGGGCAGGTGGATGAAGCACGACTGCAACAGTTGGTGCAAACGGTGGGAAAAGCGCGCCTCGTGCTCGATCTCAGTTGTCGGCAACGCGACGGTCTGTATTGGGTCGTCACTGACCGCTGGCAGCGCTTTACCGAAGTCTCAATCACCGCGGACACGCTGGCTTGGCTGGCCGAACACTGTGCTGAATTTTTGGTGCACGCGGTGGATGTAGAGGGGAAACGGCTGGGCATCGACGCCACTGTTGTCGAAATGCTGGGCGCATGGTCGCCTATCCCTGTCACCTATGCTGGCGGGGTCAAAGCCTTGGCCGACCTAGATTTGATCCGAACCGTCGGCCAAGGGAAGGTGGATGCGACCATTGGTAGCGCCTTGGATATCTTTGGCGGTGATCTACCCTACCGAGCGGTCCTGGCTTGGCACCGGCAGCAGGGGTAAAGCGGCGGTGGTTGTGAAACCACCACCTGCTAGCAGAAAGCTGCGCTGAAGCGCACTGGGGTGGTAGCCCGCTTCAGCGGGCGTTGCTCCAGCACCGCCCTAAAGGGACGGTGCGCACGGTCGCTTGGCGCGTAATCTGTTACACACTTTCCCAGCGAATATCCATATCATCGCGGCTGCCGAGTGCTTGGCGGAGCAGCGCGACCAAGGCTGGCTCTGCGCCACGGCTTTCAAAGAGCTCGAGGGTCGCGCGATTGATGTAATAATCTTGATCATCGGCGCTTTCTTCTTCGAGTTGGGCGCGCATAAAGGTGAGTTGCGGCTCCGTCACCGTCCCAATCGGCGCACCGCTGCGGGCATCGAATAACTGGATCATAATTTCTCCTTATGACTGCTCAAATCTTGTGGCGCGGCTGGCACATACATGGATTCCAAAAGGTGTTATCACCAGCGCAAAATAGTGTCATCGGGGCGTGTGCTAAAGCTTATCTTCAAAGAACTTGAGCGGAAAATCAGTTAGATGTCTCACCAAAATCGTTATAAGAACCAAGTTGCCAAGCGTAGATTAATCGCTATAATTGGAAGAGTTCCCTGGGTCGCAAGCTGCTACCGCGGCCGCTGCCTGATAAACTCCGCTGATCGACCATTCATTGATAAGTGAGACTATGACACAAACTGCTGAAGCTTTTACTACGATTGCTGCGGCCATTACGGAGCGCCGTACGATCAAACAATTTTTGCCTGAACCAGTTGGATCTGAAACCATCACTAAACTGATCGAACTGGCGACTTGGGCTCCCAATCATCGGCTGAATGAGCCGTGGCGTTTCTATGTGCTGACAGGCGACGCACGGGCCCGCCTTGGCGAGATCGCCGGTGGCATCACCGCGGCCAAAGTGGGTGCCGCTGGTGGCGACCCGGCCGTCACCGCGCGCAAAGCCCAAGAAGCCGCCGCTGGTTGGGCCAATGTGCCGACGCTCCTCTTTATCACCATGCTGAATGATCCCAATCCCGAGGTTCATTTGGAGAACTATGGTGCCGTCTGCTGTGCCATCCAAAACTTGACCTTAGCGGCCCATGTGCTTGGGATTGGCACCTCGTGGAGCAGTGGAGCCGTGGCGGCCGCCCCGGAATTACTCACCTTGGTGGGCGCGGGGAACAATGAACGCATGGTGGGCTTGCTGCGTTTGGGCTATCTTGACGCTGCCGCACCCACTCCCAAAAGTCGCCGTACCCCTGGCGAAAGTTTTACCCGCTGGATCGAGTAGGACTCCCGACCTCTCGGCGTTACGCCAAGCTAGACCTGACAGGGTTTCAAAACCTTATATCCCGTTGGCTCTGTGGTCCCCACAACCGCCAACGAAAGACTCTGTCAGGTTACACCAGCAATGGCACAATCGCTTGGGGGGCAATTGCCATCAGCCCCCCATCAACGGGCAGCACCACGCCAGTGAGCCAGCGGGCTTCAGCGCTGGCGAGGAAAAGGGCGGCCCATGCCATATCCCACGCATTGCCTTCGGTACCCAAGGGTGTCACCTTGCGGCGTAACTCACATTGGTCTAATAGACAGCCGCCGTGCCTCCTTCATCGGTAATGGCTTGGCGGGTCACTGCGGCATTGTCCAAATTTAGATCGACCCCCCATACCTTCGCCCCAGCGCGGGCAAAAAGCTGCGCAATCGCTTGGCCGGTGCCCACCGCGGGACCACGCGTGCCTGCACCGGTGACAATGGTGACCTTATCCTGCAACTTGGCTTGATTGGATAGGCTCATACGCAGTCGCTTTCCGCTTAGGCGGTGGCCGGCGTCGGCAGCGGTGGCACATATTGGTAGGTGGGATCAGCCTTCTGCTTCTGCAAGATGGGGATGATCTCTTTCCAAGTAGCGTAGAGTCCAACCGGGCAAGGGGGCAGATCCTGTTGGATCGCGCGATGGAGCTTGGCGAGGTTATAGCAGGGCACGGCGGCATACATGTGATGTTCCGTATGGAAATTCATGTGCCAGTAGAGAAATTGGACGACTGGGTTCAGGATAATGGTGCGCGTACAGAGGCGGAAATCGGGGACATTGTCCTGCAACCCCACATGCTGGGTATTGTTGCACAAGAAGAGTAACCAGCCGCCATAGAAGGGGGCCAGCGTGATCAACACGGGGAGCAGCCAAAGGCCCGTGGCAAAGGAGAGCACCGCCAACAGCAGATGCCCAACCAATAAGGTGCGCGCCCAGTTGAAGAGCCGCTGTCGCTTGGCCGGGTCGCTGGCTGGGAAGAGAATATTTTCCCATTCGCCTTCCAGCCGCCCACGGCTGAGGCGGATGATGCCCTTCCAACGGCCATAGAAGCCCCACGGGTTGATCACCGCACTTTTGAGAAAACTCTGCAAGGTCAGTTCTACGGGCAGCACAACTTCCAGATCATCCGGTGGATGAAGGGTATATTTGTGATGTTCCTGGTGGCTGGCCCAGAAGAGAACGGGATTGTACTGCCCCAGAAAGCTAAAGAAGTAGAGGAAAAAGGCATTGAGAAACTTACTCTTAAAGACCGAACTGTGGCAGAGTTCATGGAAGCCATTGAGGAGAAAAGCATAGATGGTCCCATGTAAAAATAGGATCAGCACCAGCAAGAGCCAAGCTTGCTGGGCCGCGGCATAGAAGGCAGCCGCACCACTCAACACCAGTAGGCCCAAATGACCCAGGGTTTGTACAAGCCCCTTGCCGTCACTCCGTTGATTGAGGGCATTGAGGGTTTCTCGATCAACGGGTGAGCGATACCAATAAATTTTCTGTGATTTCTGGTCACCAACGCTCATAGCGCGCTCCTCTAGACAACGATTTCATTCACCTGAAAGTAGACTGGATTTGGGATGATAGACCCCCGAACAAGACGACTGTTGATTATACAGTGCCTTGCTAGCCTGTGCAATCGCGCTTTGCGTGCTTGGCAAGCGCGGGCAGAGCTTGCCCAAACGATGCCTTCCCGTTCCTCTAACCTCTCCGTGCTTGCCTCCCCTCAGCCGCGATTCACATAGCGGAGCAGATCCTGTGTAATCGCGTCGGTGGGAATGGTGCTAAAGGTGCGCTGGAGTACGGGCAGCAACGCGGCGGGTGTAAAAAGTTGACCGGCATGCATCACCCGTTCAATCTGGCTGATCTGATCGATGCTCGCTAAGGGATTCCCCTGCACCGCGATCATGTCCGCCACCATGCCCGCGCGTAGTTGGCCGACGCGTTCGCCCAAGCCGAGCACTTGGGCATTGACCGCGGTTGCCGAGCGTAGCGCATCTACCGGTCGCAACCCGGCATCGACATACATCGCAAGTTCATCGTGAAGACTAAAGCCAGGAATCAGGTGGGGGAAAGGGGTATCGGTGCCTAAGGCAACCACCACCCCTTGGGCCTGGGCACGCGCCAGAAAGCGTTTGAGGTGGGGCATGGCTGCTTGAAAGCGTAGCCGCCGATGGGGTGCCTCTGTGCGACTGAGGTAGCGATTCCAAATGTCCAGATAACAAGGGTGCACCCATTGCCGCCGCTCGTCATGATGAAACGCGCGATCCAAAATCCGCCCCAGTCGATCCCAGACCACCAACGTAGGGTCAATGACCACCTGGTGTTTGAGCAGGAGTTTGATAAAGTCGTCATCTTCGGGCTCTGTCGCCGCCCGCCAAGCCACTTGGCATTGGTCCAGATGTTCAATCTCGTTGAGCCCACTTTGGGCGGCATCTTCCCCGCGTGTGCTGCCCAAATGGGCCAGGATAAATTTACCGTGGCGATGGGCTTCCTCTACCCCGGCGCGCAACAACCCCAAGTCCAAGCTCGCATAGAGTTTGATCTGATCGACACCCTGCTCCACATGATGGCGAATCGAGGCGCGGAGACTGGCGGCGTCGGCATGGGCGCGCCCCATGCTTTGCCAGTAGACCCTGGGGCCGTCATGCAAAATGCCACAACAGACAATCGTGGGTCCACAACTGGGGTCGGCGGCATGGCGCGCCCGTTGGGCCAAGATCCAGGCTAGATCATTGCCCACATCCCGAATCGTGGTAACCCCCGCGGCTAGAAACGCCGCCCCCATAGAGTCGCTATAATGCACATGGGCATCGATCAGGCCGGGCAACAAGGTGCAGCCTGGTAGCGCAACACGCGGCAGATCGGCGGCCAACGCACTGGTGGGTACAATCGCCTCAATGGTCGCACCAGCAACGATCACGGCCATATCGGGCTGGACAGTATCGGCCTGGCCATCCCAAAGGTTGTCGGCACATAGGGCTAGTGGTGGCATAACGGCTCCTGCGAACTTGATGCGATCAATGCATATTCCCGACTTGGGGCAGATCGGCTGCCTGATCACCCGCTTTTGCCGCTGGTTCAGTAATCCGCCCGCCTGGCGCGAGCAAGCAGACCACGAGCGCCAACGCGGCGGCCACAAACGCGAGCAGGAAGACCCCCTGGGTCGAAATCGCCAGCGCATTGCGCAAGGTGTCGTTCAGACCGCTCGCGGCGTCGCCCGTGGCTAATGGATCGAGTAGGCTATTCAGGGAGACGCTTGTGGGATCGACGCCCGCTGCCGTCAAGGTAGCAGCCAAGCGCGTACTGAGAACGGCCCCCATCACGCTAACACCTAGCGTGCCGCCAATGCTACGGCTGAATTGGAGCGTGGAGGTGGCGGCCCCCAGGTCGCGCCGTGCCACGCGGCTTTGCACGGCGATCAGGAAAGGCGAAATGGCAAAGCCCATCCCAATCCCCATCAGGCCCAAGTTGATCATGATCTGGAGTTGGGTGATATCGCTGGTGGCGCGTGTCATAAGGAAGGCCCCCAGAGTCAGCAAGATCGTGCCTAGGAGAACAACCCGTCGATAGCTCATATAGAGCAACGCCCGGCTGCCGATAATGCTCGATCCTACCCAACCGAGCAACATGGGTGTCAGGGTAGAACCTGCCTCGGTCGCGCTTGTGCCTAACACGGCCTGGACAAAGAGGGGTACGAAAGAGAGGCTCCCAAACATGGCCCACCCTGAAAGGAAGCCGTGACCAGTGGCGCTGGCAAAGAGCCGTTCCCGAAAGAGCGCCAACGGCAAGATGGGATCAACGGCCCGGCGTTCCACCCACAGCAGCGCCACAAAGAGGAGAACGGCGAGCCCTAATAACCCTTGACCCCAGGTTGTGCTCATTTCAAAGAGGCCCACCAAAAGCGCAACCACCGCCGCCGTGAGCAAGATCGCACCGCTGTAGTCAATGACCGGCTTGACACTCTTGTCGATATGGCGATCTTGGAGGGCAAACCAGACCAAGGCGAGGGCGACGATGCCCGGGATTACGTTGATAAAAAAGACCCAATGCCAAGAGATCTGATCGACCAGGAAACCGCCCAATAACGGCCCCATGATCGACGAAACGCCCCACACCCCAGAGAAGAGCCCCTGCATACGCGCGCGTTGCTCAATGCTAAAAATGTCGCCGACGATGATAAAGGCGAGGGGCAGCACACCGCCCGCACCCAAGCCCTGAATGGCACGATAGAAAATGAGTTGCCCCATCCCTTGGGCTGTGCCACAGAGAATCGAGCCCACCAGAAAGAGCCCCATGGCTACGGCAAAGACGGGCCGCCGCCCAAAAATATCGGAAAGCTTGCCAAAGACCGGGACCGTCGTGGTCGAGGTGAGCATGTAGATGGAAAAGACCCAACTATAGATCGCCAAACCACCTAATTGGCTGACAATGGTTGGCATCGCCGTGGCAATGACGGTCGATTCCATGGAGGCCATAAAGAGGCTGAGCATAATGCCCACTGTGGTGAAGATGGTACGCTGCCGTGACATAAAAATTCCTTCAACTAGAGGAGCGGAGTCCCAGAAAAGAGCGTTAAGCGCGGCGCATCGCGCCGCGCCTGTGGTCGGATTTAGAGAAAGCCAGAGCTGTCAGGTTTTGCAAAACCTGACAGCTCTGGCTTTCTCTAAAAGAAGGGCTCGATCCAGCTTTCGGGGACCTCGAGGCCAAAGCCGGGCGCGTCATTGGGCACCAACCAGCCATCCTTGGCGACAGGTTCGCCGGGAAGGCGGGGCAGCTCTTCCAAAGGGATTCCTGGCGGCGAGCCAATAAAGTATTCGAGCCAAGGCACGGCGGGCTGGGCCAGGCTGAAGTGTTGCCCAAACGCGTTACGGCCACCACCGTGTAACATCACGCTCAACCCCGCGGCCTCCGCGGCGGCAGCCACCTTGAGACAGGTGCTTACGCCACCACACCAGTTGATGTCCGGCTGTAAAATGTCCGCGACTTTGTGGTTGGCGGCCCACTGAAAGGGGACATGGGTGTACCAATGTTCGCCGGTGCTGATCGCCTGCCAGGGCAGCCGTTGACGCAGGGCTACATGCGCATCGAGATCTTCGGGGATCAAACACTCCTCGATCCATTTGAGCCGATAGGGGCGCAGGGTTTCGGCCAAGCGCACCGTATACTCGACATCAAAGGCCATCCAGCAGTCGAGCATTAATTCGCAGTCGTCGCCGATCTGTTCGCGGGTTTTGGCGACCAATTCTTCATTTTTCTGGATGCCATCTAGCCCATCGGTGGGGCCGTAGGGACAAGCCAATTTGAAGGCTTTGAAGCCCAATTCTTGATACCAATCCACATCGTTGCCCGTGGCGTAGCAGAAGAGCTTCTCTTTGTGTGGCCCACCCAGCAAGCGATAGACCGGTAGCCCTAATGCCTTGCCTTTGGCATCCCACAGCGCTAAATCAATCGCGCTCACGGCATAGGCCGCGAGACCGGTAGAGCCATAGGGCTTGGTCATGCGGAACATCATGTCGGCGATCTTTTCAATGGCAAAGCCATCTTCGCCAATCAAGTTGGGCGCTAAGTGGTCATCAATCACCGCCGCAACGGGGCGGCCATGGCTGGTGCTGCCCAATCCCCACGTGCCATCTTCCAATGTGACTTTGCACCAGACCTCTTCCCAATATTTGGGCGTCCACAAACTACGATGGCGCTTGACCTTGGGAAAGCGCGACATGGGGTTGGCGACTTCTGCCTCGGTGCCCCAGCCATCACGCCGCGCCGGTGTCTTCGGCGCAACGGCTGGCATCTTGAGCCGCACTGCCCGAATGTCTACAATTTTCATCTAGTTCTCTCCTCGTCGTGGTTGCTTTCACCGCTCGCGTCTATGGCTGGCACACCTTGGGTCATGGCACAAGCGCAGAGCGTTGGTTCTTCTGTCAGTATACCGTACCCGTCCCTTCTAGAAAAGCGCGTGATAGTCAAGCGGGCTACACCTGACCGGTTTACAAAACCGGTCAGGTGTGAAAGTGTCTTGTGTGTCGCTTGCCTGCTCGCTAGCGCTTCTCGTCTTCACGCCGAAAGTGCATGACCTCCAGGCCGGTGAATGACTGCTGCTCAACCAGTATCATCTGTTGTTGGAGCGCGCTCAGGAGAATGCCCTGGGGATCGGTATACCATTGGTGGGCATAGATCAACCAAAGTTCATCGCGATCGACCAAGAGGCTGTTGAGATAGGGCAGATCCGCCGTGCTCATCTTGGGTTCTAGGACACCGCGGTCAAAAAGATCAACGGGCAGGCCGCGCGACACGACATCTTTCTCATAGTGACGAAAGTAGTATTGAAAGGGCAGCTCTACCCACGAGGCATGAAAGAGTAGTAAATCGCCTGTTTCTACTTCGGTTGCCACATAAGCCGCCGCGGCGGCCCAGCCTTCTTTTTCATAATGGACAAAGTAGCGCTGTAGCGCCCATCCATGGAGACCCAACAGAAGAAGTAGCCCAACTGCTACCGCAAGATTCGGTGTGATCAGCGACTTGACTGGCTTGGAAAGCCGGTCAACGTTTAGCCAAGGGCGTAACGCCTGCCATGGTTGGCACCAACGCGTGCCCAGTTTGCCCAATCGCTTCGCTTCGCCCAGCCCCGTCGCCACCAAGAGCAGATAGGGCAAAGTCGTTCCGATCAGCGTCCGGTCGGCGAAAATAGGGCGGCGTAGACTGACAAGCAATTCTCCACCAATCGGCAACAGCCAGAGCAGTAGCAAGAGGAGGGCGCGGGCTGGTGTGTGCCGCAATGCATAGAGCCCCAGCGCAGCCAAGAGCCACCATCCATAGTTGATCGCCAGCCCCACGCGGGACCAGGCTGGTAGAGTAGCCAAGTTGAAGTTATGGAGCGCGTGATAGATGGTGGCTACGGTCGGTAGCTCAATCCAGAATTCTCGATCAACCAAGGTGGCTTGAATCACAAAGGCAATACTCCAGGGTAGCCAGAGAATGAGTGCTAGCCCTTGGGTCGCAAGCCAGCTCCGCGCAAAGGGCTCCCAAGCCAGGTTCGGCAGCGAAGTCAGCCCCTTGCGCCAGCGTTGCCAGAGCCAGAGGCAACCCACAGCGCTGTTGAGCGCGACAGGAAAGAAGACCGTCGCGGTGTTATGGGTGAGCATAATGCTGCTCTGGGCAAGGGCCAGCGCCCACCAAGGCCACCGCTGCTGGCGCGCACGAGGCGCGTAAAGAAGAAAGGCAAGGGCATAGAGCGCGACTGCCGTGCTCAGGGTGAGCAGGGCATACATGCGCGCTTCTTGCGCATAGCGAACATGAAAGGGGGAGAGGGCCAACAGGAGCGCCGCTAACAACGCCGTGCGTTGCCCAACCCAATAGCGGCTCGCCCCATAGAAGAAGGGGATCGCTGCACTACTGCAAAGAACGGACAAGGCACGCACGGCGTTTGGCCCATCACCAAAGAACTGAAGCCAGTAATGAAGTAAGGTATAGTAGAGGGGCGGATGTTGGTCGATCTTGATGAGCCATGCCCAGAGATCAACCAGGTGCTGTTGGGCCAACCAGATGCTAAAGGCTTCATCGAGCCAAATACTTTGGCGGGCCAGGGCATAGCTGCGGATGGCTAGCCCCAGCAACGTGATACAACCGAGGGCTAGATGGCTGCGCGCCATGGGCCAGCTTTGGTTACCCTGCTTGGTTGACATGCGCACTGGCTTTGCCCATGGCACTGGCTTTGCCCATGGCAAGGTCAGTGGTGCGCCGACCTAGGCCACAAGATGGGCAGATCAACCGGCGCTCGGTTGGCCCATAGCCGAGCAACTCCTGAGATTCCTGGCGTCCACAAGCTGCTTGCTGGGTAATGGCAGGGGCTGCTGCGCGCGGCAAGAGCGCTGCGCCTTCGGTTGGTGTCGCTTGGCCTTGGTGATAGGCTGTCAAGGCTGGTATTAGTTCCGGTGCAGGGGGCCAACTGCCGACAACGGTGGTGCGCATCATGCTAGCTTCCTTAGGGCTACGGAAAGGCTTGTTTGGAACCGCCTGTGCATTACAACAGAGGCTCATGCAATTGTCAAGTTGATTGTCAAGTTTTATGGAGGGTCCATCCTACGCGCACAAAGACAGTGAGACAGTAAGGCTATGGTACAATGGGCTAGCTTTATCAATCAGTCAGGAGGGAAAGATGAATTTGGGTAGCTATTTTGACTTATCAGGGCGAGTGGCCTTGGTGACGGGCGCTGGGCGTGGGATTGGGCTAGGCATGGCGGTTGCCTTGGCCGATGCCGGCGCGGACATTGCCTGCCTCTACAACACACGGTATACCGACGTGGCGGAAGCGGTGAAGTCGCGGGGGCGCCGCTTTCTGCCGTTACAACTGGATTTGACCCAAGCGACGCCCGTGGCGTTGACGGATGTAGTCCAGGCCGTTGTCGCTGGCTTGGGGCGGTTGGATATTCTCGTCAACAATGCGGGGATTATCCGTCGCGCCGAGGCGCTCGATTATCCCATTGCGGATTGGGAAGCAACGATCCAAGTCAATTTGAATAGCACCTTTTTTCTCGCCCAAGCCGCCGCGCGCCAAATGATGCAACAGCCATTGGCGCATGGCTTCCGCGGCAAGATTATCCAGGTTGCCTCGGTTCTAGCCTTTCAGGGCGGGATTCGCGTACCGGCCTATGCCGCTGCCAAACATGCCTTGGTCGGCATGACCGAGGCGCTGGGCAATGAATGGGCACGCCACGGGATCAATGTCAATGCCATTGCGCCGGGCTATATTGTCACCGATAACACCGAGGCCCTGCGCAACGATCCCGACCGCAGCAAAGCGATCCTGGAGCGCATTCCCGCGGGCCGTTGGGGCGAGCCAGCCGATCTGGCTGGTGTCACCCTCTTCCTTGCCTCCGCTGCCTCCAATTATGTCAGCGGCACGACGATTGCCGTTGATGGGGGATGGTTGGCGCGGTAGGATAGAGGGCAGAAGATAGAGGGCAGATTCTGTCTTCTGCCCTCTGATACTCACCGGCGGGGAATGATGACCCAGAGTACTACATAGGGTAGGAGCCCTGGGAGGCCGCCGGGGAGGAGGAGAATGATGAAGAGGAGGCGAAACCAGAGTGGGCTGATGCCGAAAAACGCGCCTAAGCCACCACATACGCCAGCCACGATACCATCCTGGCGGCGTAGTTCGTTACGACCTTGACTCATGGGATGACGATCCTTTCTATGGCGGTGAACAACCACCGCTGCCTGCTTTATCTAGCACACACTACGGCGTGGTGGCTGTAAAGTTGCATCTAGGCCCTGAAAATCTGTTGAACCGGTCAGCGCGACTTTTTCAATAGCCCTTAAAAGGTTTCGTCTGGCCCAAGCTAGGTGACTGTTACCACCGAGCCGCCGGTCATGGCGACCAGCTCAGTGGGGGTCAGCCGAAAGACGGCATTGGGGTGGCCGGCGGCGGCCCAAATTTCGGTAAATTGTAGCAACTCCTGATCGATGACGGTGGTCAAGGGTTGAAGGTGGCCGAGGGGGGGGATCCCGCCAATCGCAAAGCCTGTCTGTTCGCGGACAAAGTCGGCATCGGGCTTTTCGAGCTTCTCGCCCAGGAGTTGCCCCAAGCGCTTTTCATGCACCCGGTTGGCTCCACTAGCAATCACAAGGATCGCCCGCTGTGAGGTAACCCCTTTGAAAATAAGAGACTTGGCAATTTGTCCCACTTGGCAGCCAACCGCAGCCGCGGCTTCGGCGGCACTGCGGGTGGAATCGGCTAATTCGATGACTTCATTGGCGAACCCTTGCGCACTGAGGGCATCTTGCACCCGCTGCGCACTGGGTTTGAGGGCGTTGGCCATGGCGTACTTCCTTGTGTTGGCTTGAAAGAAAGAGGATGGAAGCGCTTGTTTACTTGTGGCTCATGGCAACGACAAACGCGATGGCGCGTTCACGATCGTGGCTCAAGCTGATGGACCACTCGGTCAAGCCTGCTTGTTGGGCATAGGTCGCAGCGGCGCGGTAGAGCAACAAGTGAGGCGCACCGCTGGTTGGGTCGCGCCGGATCTCAATATCCGTCCAATCGACGCCGTGCCGCCAAATCCCTGTACCCAAGGCTTTGGCCGTCGCTTCCTTGGCGGCAAAGCGGGCCGCCAAGGATTCCACGCGGCCCTGGCAGCCCTGCTGCTCGGTGGACGTATAAATACGCTGTAAAAAGCGCGCGCCATGGTGGTCGATGGCCCGCTGAATCCGGGCGATTTCAATCAGATCAACGCCTGTTCTTAGCACAGTTACCCCTTAGTGCTTCTAGGGACCAGCCACAACAATCGTGCAGGCATCGGCCTGGAGATACTGTGCCGCGACCCGTTGTACATCGGCCGCGGTGATCGCATTGATGAGGCTAGGGTAGCGTTCCAGATAGTCGAGCCCTAGCTCGAACCATTCCATCATGAGCAAGGTTGAGGCGACACCGCTATTGGTTTCGAGGGTTAGGGGGAGCACACCGGTCATATAGGCTTGGCTGTCCGCGAGTTCTTCCGCTGTGACTGGCGTGGTGGCCATTCGTTCAAACTCAGTCAGAATGCTCTGAATAGCCTGCTCTACATTGGCTGGATTCACCCCGGCTTGGGCGAGCCAAACCCCATTATGCAGATCGGTATCGACGCTGGTGTAGCTGTAGTAGGCCAATCCCTGCTCTTCGCGCACCCGTTCGCCCAACCGCCCCATCATACCAAATTGGCCGAGAATGTTATTGGCGACGCGAATGGCATAAAAATCGGGGTGGTGGCGGGGAATGGCGCGCACGCCCAGGTTAATGTCGGCCTGGACTTTGCCCGGAATCGGGCTGTGAATGCGCTGTCCTCTCTGCGGGGCTGGGAAGGGCGGAACCTGTTTCTCGGCTGGCGCACCTTGCCAATCGCCAAAGTGGGCATGCACCAAATCCAGCACCGCTTGGGTCTCGACCGCGCCGACGACAACGAGGATGGCTCCCTGTGGCGTATACCGGCTAGCATGGAACGCGGCTAGATCGCTGGCCTGGATCTGGGCGATGGTTTCTACATAGCCACTTGTCGAGCGGCCATAGGGATGATCCCCATAGATAGCCTCATAGAAGCGTAGATTTGCCATCTGGCTGGTATCTTGCGTCCGCTCTTGGAGGCGGACCAACTTTTGTTGGCGTACCCGCTCCATGTGAACGGCTGGAAATTGAGGGCGGCGCAAGATATCGGCCAAGACGGTCAGGATGGTTGGAAAATCTTCGGCCAGACTCGTGGCATTGAAGTTCGTAAAATGATCGCTTGTGCCGGCTCCCAAACTAGCACCAATCGATTCGATCGTCTCGTTAAAGTGATCGAAATCATAGTGAGCGCTGCCGCGCGTCAACATGCTGGCAACAAAGCTACTGAGGCCCGCTTTTTCGGTGGGTTCATGGATCGCACCCGCCGGAATGTAGCCTTCGACGACGACAACCGGCGCCGCATGGTTTTCGCGCACGAGCACTGTCAGGCCGTTGGCAAAGACGACACGGGTGATGTTATCCGAATTGGGAAGGGCATTGGAAGTTATATTCATGTTCGCATGTTTCGATAACTGCAGATTATTCATCACTGAGCATTGGCAGATCGGCGTCTGGCATATACCAGCCAACGGTCTGCTGATTGGGCGAGAAGTAGGTCTGCGCGACCCGCTGCACATCGGCACTGGTGACGGCGGTTAATTTCTCTAGCCACTGTTCGAGCCAACTGCTATCGCCGATGATTTCGCTAAAGCCGAGCCAGTAGGCTTGGTAGGTCACACTTTCGCTGCTGTAGGCAAATTGGGCTTTGGTCTGCTTAATGGCTTTTTCCATTTCGGCGGGTGTGACCCCTTCTTCCTGGATCTTGGTGATCTCTGCCCAAATGGCCTCTTCGACCTGCTGATGGGTGGTTTCCGGTGCCAAGGTGGCATAGAACGCAAAGAGATTGGGATCGATGGCGGGGCGGTAGCTACTGCTGATATCAACGGTCAATTGGGTGCTGACCAGCGCGCGATAGAGCCGGTTGCTGCGATTATTGCCGCCGCCACCAAATAAGCCCATGCCCTTTGCTCCGCCCAATACAGCATCCATCACGACCAACGGAAAGAAGTCGGGATGGGTGGCTGCGGGCGTGACAAAGGCCAACATGAAATAGGCGGTTGGATCATTGCCACGCAAGACAATCCGGCGTTCGGCTGCTTGGCGATCTTCGGTCAGCCGCATGGCCGGTACGGTTGGTCCGCTGGGCAAGCTGCCAAAGTAGTTTTCCAACTTCTCAATCATGGCCTGTGGCTCAAAATCACCCGTCACAACCGCGATGGCATTGTTGGGCGTGTAAAAGGTCTGGTAGTGCTGATAGAGATCCTCACGGTTCATGGTCAGCAGATCGCTTTTCCAGCCAATGATCGGATGGTGATAGCTGTGGACACGAAAGGCCGCGGCCTGTACTTCTTCGCTCAGCAGATAAAAGTAGCTATTTTCGCTCCCTTCCCGCTCGCTGATAATGACTGTGCGTTCCGATTCGACTTCCTCGGGATCAAAGACCGCGTTCGCCATCCGATCACTTTCTACCTGGAGCGCCAGATCAATGCGATCCGACGGTAGTGTCTCAAAATAGGTGGTCCAATCTTCCGAGGTCATGCCATTGAAGACCCCACCGGCGCGAGCAATGGCCTTATCAAATTCGCCGCGCGGGAATTGGTCTGTCCCCTTGAAGAGCATGTGTTCCACCCAGTGGCTAATGCCGGTGGTGCCTGGCTTTTCATTGCGACTGCCGACGCGATAGAAAATCCAGAAGCTCGCCACAGGTGCCACATGGCTCTCTTTGAGCACGACTTGAAGACCATTACTCAGTGTGATTTTAGTCAAGCCTTCCATTGCCATCAGTAAAGCGCACTCCTCTGCCTACGGCACGATAGTCGAACCCCAGGTTGTGCATGAGGCGGGGTTCGTAGATATTACGACCATCAACAATATTGGGGGCACTCATCAGCGTCTTGAGCCGAAGTAAATCGAGCTGTTTGAACTCATTCCACTCGGTGCAGATCAAGAGTGCATCGGCCCCTTCGGCCAAGCGATAGGGGTCTTCTACAAGCTTCAATTCTTTGTTCACACGGGCCACATTGCCCATTGCCACTGGGTCATAGCCAGAGACATGTGCCCCTTCATTTTGCAACATGCGGGCAATGTCCAAGGCGGGTGATTCGCGGATGTCATCGGTATTGGGCTTGAACGCGAGCCCTAAAATACCAACTTGCTTGTTATGGAGCCGGCCACCCGTCATCTCGCGCAGATTGAAGACGGCCCAACGGCGGGCATCCCGGTTGATGTCAATCACCGCGCGCAAGAGCGAGGGATGGGAGCCATGGACCAGCGCCATATGTTCCAGCGCCTTGACATCTTTGGGGAAACAACTGCCCCCATAGCCCAACCCGGCGTTGAGAAAAGCCGCGCCAATTCGTTTGTCATACCCCATGCCTACGGCGACTTCTTGGACATCGGCGCCCAACTTTTCGCAGATGGTGGCAATTTCATTGATAAAGCTGATCTTCGTGGCCAGGAACGCATTGCTGGCATACTTGATCATCTCTGCCGTGCGAATGTCGGTGATGACAATCCGGGCGCGTAGCGGTAGGTGTAGCTGGGCGACCTTTTCGGCTGCTTCTGGATTGTGGCTGCCCAAGACGACGCGGTCGGGATTCATAAAGTCATAAATGGCCGAGCCTTCGCGGGTGAACTCGGGGCAACTGACCACGTCAAAGGGAATCGGCTGGGGCTGGCTACGGTGAATAATATCGGCCACCCAGTCGCCTGTCCCAACCGGTACGGTGCTTTTGTTGACGACAACCAAATAGCGGTGCATGGTTTGGGCGACCGATTCCGCGGCCATGCGTACATATTGCAGATCGGCTTCGCCATCGACCCCGCTTGGCGTACCCACACAAATAAAGACAAACTCTGCATCTGCCAGGGCTTCGGCATAATCGGTGGTAAAGCGAATGCGACCCGCCTTGATGTTCCGTTCCAACATTTCGGAGAGCCCCGGTTCAAAGATCGGAACTTTGCCATCAAGTAAGAGTTTAATTTTTTCCTGGCTGATGTCAATAAAAGTCACTTGATTGCCCATATCGGCAAAACAAGTACCGCAAGATAACCCGACATACCCCGTGCCAGCCACCGCTAAATTTTTCATATTCAGTACTCCTGAAAACTAGGAACAACTTGAATGCGTTCCATCGGATATCAATTCATGATAAAGACGACAACCGTCAAGGGCAGCAAAGCAGGATGGCGAAAAGATCGTCTCTTTACTATGAATGATGATTAAAGCATAAATTAATCGCGATGGATCATCCAATATTCTTACCGAAGGCTTACTGAATTTTCGGCTTGAGCCTGGGCACGGTTGAAATCAGTCCAACGGAGCTGGGCACGCCAGAAATAAAAGGCCCCAACCAGGGTGATAGGCAGCCAAAGAGCGGCATGCAGCGTAAAGGTATAGCTGGCCGCTAGATTGCGCTCAACCCCAAAGGCAACGAGCGTCTCAATGCCAGGGGTATCAAAGGTGCCGATATAGCCAGGCGCGGATGGCAAGGTCGTTGCCAAGTTGACTAACCCATTCATGAGCATGAGGACCAAGAAGCTCACCGTAAAGTTAAAGGCGTGCATCACAAACCAATATTTCACCGTTTCCATGAGCCAAATGACAATGCTGGTGCCGAAGATCATCAGCACATCACTGCTGCTGCTCAGACTGTGTAATCCCACCATAAAGCGGCTGTAGACCGTATCAACCCGTTCACGTAAGACGCTGGGCAATAGCCGGTCAGCAATCCACTGGTAACAACGTTCCATAAAGCGTGGCTGCGTAGCCATCCAAACAAAGACCGCGGTGGCACCAAAGAGCGCTACGGTCAGAAAAATCACAAGATTGCGATAGCCTGGGGGCAAAGCCGGGGCAAAGGGTAGTGCCAAAAAGACAAAGAGCAGCATTACCAAGCCATCAAAGACCCGTTCGATAAAGACCGTGGCAAGGCTGGAGCTAATGGCAATATCTTCCTGCTGCTTTAAGACATAGGAGCGGATCACCTCGCCCGCGCGAAAGGGGTAGATGTTATTGCCAAAATAGCCAATACAAACTAAAGGAAAGAGTCGCGTAAGTGGTACAACTTTGAGGTGGCGTAGGGTGTAATGCCAGCGCCAACTGCGGGCCCATAAACCGACAAAGTAGACCGCAATGCCCGGTAAGAGCCACCAATAATTGGCGGTTCGTAGGGAAACAAGAACTTCGGATAAATGGAGGCCGGGTAATGCAATATAGATAAAAAAAGCGCTGATCAAGAATCCGAGCAGCAATTGCCAGTGCCGTTTCAAACGATCTGTCATCCTTCTCTAGTGGCGGCTTTTGGGTATGCAGTGCGGAAGAAATAGCGCTTCTTCCCCCACGAACAGGATATCATAGACTTTACGATAAGCCCAAAAAGGTAAGCAAAAGGGCGACTGCTCGCTGCCCTTACGCGCTTGGCTAGGTGATAGTGGGGCGGCTCATCCGTGACCATCCGCGCAGACACCAACACATAGACTGGCGGGCTCGCACACCCCTTTAGTCTGCCGCTGCTGGCGTAAAGAAGAGCTTGCGTTGAACTGCATGAATGAGCCGTTCTGTTGTATAGGGTTTGGGGAGGAAGGTAATCTCCTCGCCCTGATCGAACTGGGTATTGAGCTCGGTTTCACTATAGCCTGAGACAAAGATGATGGGGATATGGGGATCCAACTGGCGCACCGCTCGATAGACCTGCTTGCCGTCCATGCCAGGCATCCTGACATCTAGCAAGATCAGGGCGATTTCGGCGCGGTGGTTATGAAAGTGGGTAAGTCCTTCGGTACCACTGCTGGCAAGGAGAACTCGATAGCCATGACTTATCAGTATCTCCTGGGCAACTTCCCGAATCGTGGCTTCATCATCAACCACCAGGACAAGCTTCTGCTGGGTTTCTTCCAGGGCCGCTAGGGGAGGCGTAACCGCTGGGAGTGGTTTGGGTAAAACTGAGGCCGAAAAAAGTACGGTAAAGGTGGTGCCCTTGCCGAGTTGGCTTTGGACATGAAAGCCGCCGTGGTGAATACGAATAATGCCTAGTGTCGCTGAAAGGCCCAACCCATGCCCGCCTTTGGTGCTAAAAAAGGGATCAAAAATGCGCCCCAGCATTGCTGGCTCTATGCCGACCCCGGTATCAATCACTTGTAAGACGACATAGGGGCCATCGTTCAACTGATCAATGACATAGTGAAGCCGCGTGTTTTCCTCCAGAATGGCTTGGGTATGTGTGATGATCTGGATCGTCCCGTTTTTGTCGCCCAGGGCTTCTACGGCATTGATAAAGAGATTCATCACTAGCTGTTGAACTTGGCCGCGGTCGGCGTCAATGAATGGCAATGCGTCTTCAAGGATTAGGTTCAATTTGGCGTGGTCAGAAAGCCCTATGCCCATAATTCCCACGGTATCGGTAATCAGCTGATTGAGATCGAGCGGGGCAATCTGAAACTTCCCCTTCCCTGCATAGGCCAATAATTGTTTTGTGAGATCGGCGGCGCGTTCTGCGGATATTTCTGCCTTTTCCAGGTTGTCGAGCGGCGACTTCCCTTTGCCCACTTTTAGCTTGGCAATGGAGATTTGTCCCAACATACCGGTTAATAAATTGTTGAAATCGTGTGCAATTCCGCCAGCGAGAACCCCAAGACTCTCGAGTTTTTGGGCGCGCCGCGTGCTCTCTTCTTGCTGTTTGGTCACTGTGACATCGCGGACAATTGCCTGTACCTCTTGCAGGCCACTTGGCACGGCGCGAAGCTCATAGTCGCGTACGAGTGCTTCAGACGGGCTAAACAGTTGATAGTCGCAATACTGTTCTTGTTGTGTTGCTAGGGCGCGATCGATGGCGCAGTGGACCTGCTCGGCAATCTCATTGGGAAAGACTTGCTGTAGTTTCTTTCCAATGAGTTCTTCGGCTTTGTTCGGCATTGTAAAATTCGTGGCTGGTTTTACATCCAGATAAACACCATCGTGGGTCAAGCGATAGACCGCGTCGGGGATGGTATCGAGCAACGCCCGGTGGCGCTGTTCACTGCGCTGCAAGATTTCGCTCGCTTGGGCTTGGGCGTGTGAAAAGCGATAGAGAAGATAGACATTGAGCCCAATTAAAAAGAGAAAGACAAGAATTGTGCCAGTGACAATGCGGTTAAGCCGTTGCGTCGTGGTACCCCAATCAATCAGGCGTGCCTCAAATTGGGCGTGCGCGGCTAACGTCAACGAAACCAATTTCTGTTCAGCCCGTTCCAGCCCTTCCAGCAGTTCCTTCCGATTGGCCTCATCACCAGCTGGGTTGAACAGCCAAGTTTCAAAGAGGGGTTGCAGTTCCGCCCAATCTGCACGATAGGCTTGGATCAACTGGCGAGTTTGGGATGACCAAAGGGGTAGATAAAGTGGACTTTCTACTGTTTCTAGCGCGCTCAAGAGCAGCTCACCTTGTAAGCGGCGTTCTGCCTCCGTCGCCGCGCTGCTCTCTTGCCCGATTAAGGCATAGAGGCGAAGATGGACTCGCTGCAATTGGGCAATATGACGGATAGCATGTTGGGTGACCCGGCTGTCCGTGACTCGTTGAATATCATCTTGCTGCCGTTCCAGTTGATAGACCAACCAGAGCAGGGCTGGCAGCAAAAAGACAAACAAGCTAACGACAAGTAGTACCATTGGCATCCCACGCATTGCGCTGCCAATGCGCGGTCGCCATTGGTTCTGAAGCATGGTTTTTACCTTGATCTCACTGAATATCAATACTCTTAATTTGCCAGATCCAATTCCATTGAATGAGTGCTAAATCAAATTCATATTGGGTAGTGGGGTAGACGATCATGGCCGGTCCCCGTTCCACAGGCTGCATATATTCGCCATCCGCTTTCAGGGCAAACATCACAGGATAGTCCCGAAATTCGTCAAGCGGAATATCAACAACATAATCATTAAGGGCGACAAAATGGGCGTTCTTGGCCTCAGCATCTACTTGCCAAAGCTCGAGCAGATCGCGCATAAGGACCCCTTGAAAGAGAATAGGGCGATTCGCAAAGAGATCATCTATCTCGTATTCGATCAGGCCCACGCGCTCGATGGTGGCGATATCCATTAAGATCGCGTCTTGCGTATTGGTGATGCCAATTTTGCCGGTGACCATAAGCGTAACTTCTTGCTGCGGAAGGGGAATGACGTCACCCGCTTGCAAGGTAGCTGACGTAATGACGGTATAGGCGTCCTCAAACTTAGGTGCACGGTTACAGCCAATAAACACCATTGCGACAAGAGCTAAGATAAGGGTGAGTAAGATCTTCTTACAACGCGACAGTGAGTAGGGTTTCATGGCTTCTCCTATCCAGCTCCCCAGAGCAAGTCACAGCTTAATGAAGCTAACTTGGGCCCTGTCCAATGGTAGACAGCGCACTCTGCAAGATCACACCAGTGTCGAGATGGCAGGTCACAACTTGAACTAATTAAGGATGCTAAACCTAGGTAAGTTAGAGTAGAATACTATTGTATCATTATAAGGGAAAGTTTGCTATGAAAACATCAGAGGTTTGATGGAGCTATTGAGCGTTTATGAATGCCAAAATTAGTATGGTACAGCCACCAATAGTGAGAAGGCGGTGCTTAGCATCACTAGCACCGCCTTCTCACTATTGGTGAATTGGGTTAACAATTGGTGGTTACAAGGATGGCTGGTAGACCATCGCTGGTTCGACCGATTCGCCGAGAATTTCCTCAATAGCCATCACATGGGCACAGACACCGCGGAGGACAAATTCTTCGCAATCACAGGCCCACTCGCCGCTGGCATAGCGGATCCTGTGGTTGGAATTATCGCCGTGTAGCTCAACCTCAAAGTTATGCACCTTGATCCGGCGGTCACGTTCCTCTGCGTACTGTCGTGCTTTGACTAATCTGCTTGCTGTTGAATCCATGGTCTCACCTTTCCTCGTTGTTGCACTGATTCCTATTGTTGCAGTTGTAACGAAATGATTGGGTAGAACGAACGGAACTCTCCTTTGAGCTACATATCTGTTGGCTAGCAACAGCGCAAAATGCTTGGCGGCAGAGACGCCAAAAAAAACGCCCAGGCACAAATGTACCTAGGCGTTTTTGATAGTGTTGATAACAGCATCTTTCACTGCACACTCGACGATTTTATACACACCTGATTTTGATGTGCATATCAGCCAAGCACCATGGCGGCAGAAACCAGCGCCCTCCTCGTTACAACAAGAACAATATGGGTTCTGTCGCAGATTTATTCGATAGTTAGCTGAATCGTTCACAAATGACACAGTGGCACTTATCCTCTTTTAGTTACATAAAGCCCATTTCTTTCTGGTGATGTTGCGCTATCGTATCGCTATCTCATCAGCTCAGTGGGGGTAGAAATGCGTCTGTCGATACCGCGTTTCCTCAGTTATACTGATTGAAAAGTTGTACTGATTGAAACGCCGCATGTAACACGGAATGCTTTACCCTGATAAGTTAATCTGCTGTTGGTGTTAGTATAATATGGAAATGCCCAAATGTCAAACGCGTTTGAAAGCCCTTTGGGGCGGGAAAGGCTCCATGCATATCGGCATATTCACGTATATTAGAACGGTATGTTAGCCCTGCAAATTATTCTGCCATGCCACCCTTTTGCGGAAGGCGACAGGGCGCGGACGCGTGCTAGTTGCCTCCTGCCGTATGGTAAGTATAATAAAGGTCAAACTTCCCAATCCCAATAAAAGTTACGTTGTTGGCTGGGTAACTAGAGACCTGACAGGTCTGGTCTAAGTGCGTAACTCCTACCCAATCAAAGTTACGGTGTTGAATTCGTGTTCAAACGACCGTTAAGGCTTCAAAACCTTTCGATGTATGCCGTTGGTTGGTATAACCAGCGGCCTGCTCTGCTAGTAAAGGATAATCATGATGACAGCGCATACCGACTCTTCTGCTGGTGCGGTGGCTACGCCTAGCCGTAGCCACGCCTTTTTCCGCGAATCCCTGGTGGCCGGCTTTACTCACCGCGCCTTTACCAAGGCTATGGGCTTTGACGATGAGGATTTACAACGACCGGTCATTGGCATCTGTAACACCTATAGTGAGCTGAATAACTGTAATAGTAACCTGCGCGAGGTCGCTGAGGCCGTCAAGCGTGGGATTTGGCAAGCCGGTGGCTTTCCCCTGGAATTTCCTACCATTTCACTTGGTGAGGTCTTTCTCAGCCCCACCTCTATGCTCTACCGTAACTTGGCCGCCATGGATACCGAAGAGATGATTCGCGGCCAGTCGATCGACGGGGTGGTCCTGCTGACCAACTGTGACAAGACCACACCGGCGGCTCTCATGGGGGCTGTGAGCGCCGATGTACCCGCCATTATGTTGTCAGGTGGGCCTATGCTGAATGGGAATTATCGCGGTCAGATCCTAGGTGCTTGCACCGATTGCCGCCGCTTTAGTGATGAACTGCGCGCCGGGACGATGAGTGAAGAAGATTACCGCGGTGCTGAAAATGGTGTCGTGCGCAGCAAAGGACACTGTATGGTGATGGGGACAGCCGCGACGATGAATTCGCTTATGGAGGCGTTGGGCATTGCCTTTCCAGGCAATGGCGCGATCCCCGCTGTAGATTCGCGCCGTTTGCAATTAGCCGAACAAGTCGGGCGGCGCATTGTCGCGTTGGCGCAAGAAGGTATTCGCCCTTCGCAGATTATTACGCGTCAAGCCTTGGAAAATGCGATCACGTTGCTCTGTGCAGTGGGGGGGAGCACCAATGCGGTCGTCCATCTCCCAGCGATTGCAGGCCGCTTGGGCATTGATCTGCCCTTGGATCGCTTTGGTGAGATTAGCAAGCGCACGCCTTTGATCGCCAATATGCGGCCAAGTGGTAGCTATCAAATGGAAGATCTCTATTATGCTGGCGGGATTCCAGCCATTCTGAAAGAGCTATTGCCTTTGTTACATGGTGATGCCTTGACCGTAACAGGCCGCACGCTTGCCGAAAATGTCGCCGCCGCCGAAGTCTACAATCGCCAAATTATTCGCCCGCTCCAGGAGCCACTCAAGCCGGAAGGTGGTCTGACGGTTCTGCGCGGCAATCTGGCCCCGGATGGCGCTGTGATCAAACATGCCGCGGCCACA
Source organism: Caldilineaceae bacterium (assembly GCA_019637645.1). Next base: position 130,568 of record JAHBVH010000006.1, on the reverse strand, counting down.
CCGGCTCTCTTGCAACATCGGGGGCGTGCCGTGGTCTTTACGAGTATTCAGGATTTGAAAGAGCGGATCAATGATCCGAATTTGGAGGTAACGCCGGAAGATATTTTGGTGTTGCAGAATGCTGGCCCGGTGGGTGGGCCGGGGATGCCAGAAGTGGGAAACCTGCCCATCCCCGAAAAGCTGCTCAAACAAGGGGTACGCGATATGGTACGTATCTCCGACGCACGGATGAGTGGAACGGCTTATGGCACCATTGTGCTCCATGTCGCGCCTGAAAGCGCTATCGGTGGGCCATTGGCCTTGGTCCGAACGGGGGATGAGATTGAGTTGGATTGGGCACAACGGCGGTTGACGCTATGGGTGAGCGAGGACGAACTGGCGCAGCGCCGGTCACAATGGCAGGCCCCATCAGCTGCCTTTGGCCGGGGCTATGGCAAACTCTACCTTGATCATGTGCTACAAGCGCCGCAAGGGGTAGATTTCGATTTTCTTCAAGGCAACGATCCTGTCGGGATCATTGCCCAACCGAAGTTTTAGGGAAGACAGAAGACAGAGGTCAGAATCTGTCTTCTGTCCTCTGTCTTCTGTCCTCTGTCTTCTGTTCCCTATGGCCTTACAGCCGATTCCACCAAACACGTACCGTCGCACTACCACCTTCTTCGTAGTACTCGACACGCAGCGAATGGTTGCCTTCGCCTAGGTAGATATCCCCAAAGTAGCTCGTGGCGGGCTGTTCGCGCCAAGAGTCGATGATCAGGTGCCCATCCACATAGACACGGATCCCATCATCGACGGTCGCGTAGAAGCGATAGGTGCCCGCTTGGAAGTAGGCTGTGCGCGACCAACTGACGCTAAATTGATCATTGCCAACGCCGTTGCCGGGGCTGCCGCCTGCCCAGTCAAAATTGATGCTGCCATCTTGACGGGTAAAGGCTGGCGCGCCTTCGAGGTACTTATTGTTATAGTAGACCCCATCCCACGCATCGACCGGCGGTGGCGGCGGGGTGGGTGGCGTGGGGCCTTGGCAATTCTGGCCCGGCACAAGGAGAACCTGTCCAACATAGAGCTGATTGACATTGTACAGATTATTGAGATAGATCAGCGTATTAACAGTGGTGCCATACCAATAGGCGATCTTGCCTAAGGTGTCGCCCGGTTGTACGGTATAGGTACAATTGCCCGATGGTGGCGGTGGTGGCGGTGGCGGTGGCGGCGGTGGCGGTGGCGGCGGTGGTTGATACGGTGGCTTGTAAGGCGGCTTATAGGGCGGTTGGTAGCCACCTGGAATACAAAGCTTTTGTCCGGCATAGACATGATTGACATTATAGATGGCATTGACCTGGGCTAGTGTGTATAGATTAACGCCATAATAACTTGCAATGCCCGCTAACGACTGCCCATATTGGACGGTGTGATAGAAGGCACATTGGGGGCCGCCAACTGGGCCACCTGGATAGGGACCACCCTGACTGCTAGGGATATACAGCTTTTGTCCCACATAGATATGATTGGGATTGCGAATGCCGTTGGCATACATCAGGGCCTTAACGGTCGTGCCGTGCCACGCTGCAATTTCACTGAGTGTGTCGCCTCGTTGTACCCAATAATAAACGCCACCATTGGCAAGCGGGGCTTGCGCGGGGGCCGCCACAGCAGACGCCAGCGCCGCGCCGGGCAACAGTGTAATTAGAATGGCAACCATGAGAATAGCAGAGAGGAGTGACCGTCGTTGGCGAGCAGCACGCTGGCTAAGACGATTCCATAGGATCGGGACCTTTTCTTGCATAGAAGGCTCCTTTACGATAGGTTAGTAACAAAAAGATGAGTACGGATTTTAGATATGCAGGCCAACGGCACTAGGCAAGTCACCGTTGCGCTTGCTAGGGCCAGGGAAAGCTAGATAGGCAAATCGATCAAGCTATTAGGCAAGCTGTTGGGGCGAAGTGCCATGCTTGATACTGCCAACAAACTTGCTTTGCGGTTATGGGCTCGCTGTCGCTGTTGCTTACCACTAAACATAGACGTTGCAAACCGAAGAGAAGTTTCGGTTAGTTTGTCTAGGCTAAGAAACGATTGCTCCTAGACCCCTTCGCAAACCGTCTCTTAGAACGAGAAATGTTGCCCTCGCGTTGGCCTGGTGACGCTTTTGATCCCGGTGGCCTGCAATTTGTCCGCCAGAATCTGCATGGGTTCCGGCTCGCCATGGACCAAAAAACAGGCTGACAACTGTTGCGGTGGTAGCGCTGCGGCCCAAGCCAACAGACCGGTTTGATCGGCATGGGCGCTATAGCCTGGAATCGTTTCAATTTGGGCGCGCACGGGGTATTCTTCCCCAAAAATGCGCACGGGATTTTCCCCGTCCTGTAGATGGCGGCCTAACGTATCATTCGCTTGAAAACTGACGAGGAGTACGGTGTTTTCGGGCCGACTAATATTGTTCTTCAGATGGTGTAAAATGCGGCCACTTTCGGCCATGCCACTGGCGCTGATAATGATCGCTGGCTCGCTCAGGTTGTTGAGCTGTTTACTGCGCCGAACGTCGCGCACATATTCCAAATTGCTATAGTCAAAGGGCGAACGCTGGCCCCCGTCATTTAAAAAGGTCTGGACGGCTGGGCTCCACCCTTCGGGGTGCATACGAAAGACATCAGTGGCATTCACCGCCAGCGGGCTATCGACAAAGACCGGCAATTCGGGAATATCTCCCTTGACATCTAATTGATTCAACGCATAGACAATCTCTTGGGTGCGCCCCACGGCAAACGCCGGAATGATCACTTTGCCGCGTCGTCGCGCCGTCGCGTTGATTACATCGCGCAGATGTTTGCGGGTCGATTCATAGGGCTCATGGACACGATCCCCATAGGTGCTTTCCATGATGAGAATATCGGCCGGTGGTGGCGCGGCGGGCGGCACCAAAATCGGGCTCTCGACGCGGCCTAGATCACCACTAAAGACCACGCGCCATTGCTTGTTGGTCTTTTCTTCGCGAATATCCAACTGGACAAACGCCGCACCAAGGATGTGGCCGGCATTGTGGAACGTAAGGGCGACGCCATTGGCAATGAGGATAGGGCGTTCTAACCCAATGCCGATAAATTGTCCTAAGCACGCTTGTACATCGGCCTGGGTATAGATCGGCTCAACCGGTGGCTCCCCTTGGCGACGACGGCGTTTGTTGACATATTCCACATCCTTTTCCATGATGTGGCCGCTGTCCATCAGCATATAGGTGCAGAGGTTACGTGTCGCTTGGGTACACCAAATATTGCCCTGAAAGCCCTGCTTGACGAGATTGGGAATATTGCCCGAATGGTCGATATGGGCATGGCTCAGGACAAGCGTGTCGATCGTGGCCGGGTCAAAAGGGAAGTGTAAGTTGCGTTCATAGGTCTCGGCGCGGCGTCCTTGGTAGAAACCGCATTCCAAGAGGATGCGCTGGTTATTCACCTCGATTAAATGCATGGAACCCGTAACTTCTTGCGCTGCCCCGTAGAACCAGATGTCCATTTGTTACCTATCCCAGTTAAGCTGGCTGAAATCTTCTCGGCTTATCCGTGCCATTAGCCGAGCACAGGCACTTCTTTACGCAAGGAAGTATCTGTACTGAACCATGCTCGGATGGGTAGCTTCGTTGATTGATGGTTAGGGTTGTGGTCTTTTACGTATTCTCTCGCCCTGTTGCCTGATCTATTGTACGCGCGTTTCGGCAATTATGCAATCGCTTACCCTAGTTGTAAAGACGCAATATTTTGCGTCTGGGTCCTTTGCGTCTGGGTCCTTTGCGTCTGGGTCCTTTGCGTCTGGGTCCTTTGCGTCTGGCACCGGCAGAGACGCAATATTTTGCGTCTCTACGGCAATACGGCAAAACCTGTCCTGAACATGGGCGCTGTATCATGCTATACTACCTAGCTACAGTAACATAGCTACCGACCCGGGCAAGGTAGGTAGCTTACAAAAAAATAGGTGCCTTTTGCCTAGAAATGAGGCACCTATTGGCATGACGGTGTCTTGGGCGTGATGTACACTACACAGCGTGAGCGAGGGTATCGATAAGGAGGGGCTATGGCGTTACCCAATTTGCTGAAGGTTGCTCGTGGCGAACAGCCCGCGGATTTACTGCTGCGCAACGGGCAGGTCGTCAATCTCTTTACGGGGTTGATTGAGCGCAGCGATCTGGCGATCGCCGATGGCAAGATTGCCGGACTCGGTGCTGGGTATCACGCGGCGACTGTGGTCGATCTCCAAGGTGCTTTTGTGGTGCCTGGCCTGATTGATGCCCATGTGCACATTGAAAGCAGTCTCTGCACGCCTGCTCAATTTGCCACGGCGGTATTACCTCACGGTGTCACTACGGTGATCACCGATCCGCATGAAATCGCCAATGTGGCCGGTGTGGCGGGGCTACGTTACATGGCTGCCGCGGCCCGTGGTTTGCCCCTGCGCACCTTGCTCATGGCCCCTTCTTGTGTGCCAGCGACGCACATGGAAACCAATGGCGCTACCCTGACCGCCGCTGATCTGGCTCTGCTCCTGGCGGATGGCACGGTGCATGGTCTGGCTGAAGTGATGAATTTCCCTGGCGTGATCCACGGTGACCCAGCGGTGCTGGCGAAAGTGGCTGCTTTTATTGGGCGACCGCGCGATGGTCATGCCCCGGCTGTGCGTCAACACGCGCTCAATGCCTATGTCGCGGCTGGGATTGGCAGCGACCATGAATGTACGACCGTGGCCGAGGCACAGGAAAAGTTGGCGCGTGGGCTCTATATCTTGATCCGTGAGGCGACCAATGCCCATAACCTACATGCCTTGCTGCCTTTGATTACTCCCGCGAATAGTCGTCGTATCTGTTTCTGCACCGACGACCGCATGCCAAGCGATCTACTCGAACAGGGCAGCATTGACTACATGGTGCGCGAGGCCATTGCCTTTGGCCTTGATCCCGTGACCGCGTTACGCTTGGCGACGCTCAACCCTGCTGAATGGTTTGGCCTCCATGACCGGGGTGCGATTGCCCCGGGCCGGGTCGCGGATCTGGTGATTGTGGATGATCTCCAGGATTTTCGCCCGCGCCAGGTCTATCTTCAGGGCGAGTTAGTGGCTGATCAAGGTGAACTCTTGCCCGCGGCGTGGATCACCACCCCGCCACTGCTTGATCCAACCGTGAGCGCATCGATCCAAGTGGACTGGGCCGCGGTGAATTTCACGCTACCTGCCCGCGGTCAACGGGTACGGGTCATTGGCGCGTTGGAAAATCAGCTTATGACGGAAGCGCGTATTTGGGACGCGCCTATTCTTGCGGGCAATGTCGTGGCCGATCCGACGCGCGATCTTCTCAAAATGGCTGTGATCGATCGGCACAAAGCCAGTGGCCGCATGGGCCTTGGCTTGATCCAAGGTTTTGGGCTACAACGGGGCGCATTGGCTGGCACAGTGGCCCACGACCATCATAATCTGGTGGTCATTGGAACGGACGATACCGCCATGATGGTCGCTGCGCAAGCTGTGGGGCGGATGGGGGGCGGATTGGCGCTGGTTGAAGGGGAGCAGGTGGTTGCTACCTTGCCGCTGCCCGTTGCTGGCTTGATGAGTGACCAGCCGATTGCCGAAGTGCGCCGCGCCTATGATATGCTATTAGCTGGTGCGCATGCCCAAGGCTCGCCCCTCCACGATCCCTTTATGGCGATGAGCTTTATGGCCCTGGAGGTGATCCCCAGCCTAAAATTGACCGATCATGGTTTGGTGGATGTGGAGCGCTTTGCCATTGTGGATTTATTTGTCTGAGTACTCAGTCATCTTTTTTATCCGTGGTTCTAGAAAGAGCGACATCTATGTTTGAAAATTTTACACCTGCCCCGCCCGATGCAATTCTAGGTTTGACCGAAGCCTTTAAGAAAGATCCCAATCCCAAGAAGATCAACTTGGGGGTAGGGATCTACAAAGATGCCCAAGGCCGGACGCCCGTATTGGCCTCTGTGAAACAGGCGGAGGAACGCATTTTTCAAAATGAGAATACCAAGAACTATCTGAGTATTGATGGTTCACCCGAATATGCCGCCGCTGTGCAAGAGCTGCTCTTCGGCCCAACCCACGAGATCATCACTAGCACGCGCTCGGTGACCGCCCAAGCGCCGGGTGGCACCGGTGCCTTGCGGGTGGCGGCGGACTTTATTGCGCGTATGTTCCCCACCGCGCGCGTCTGGTTGAGCGACCCAACTTGGCCCAACCATCCGAGTATCTTCAAAGCGGCTGGTTTAGAGGTCGGTACCTATCCCTACTTTGACCCTGCCGCCAATGGCATTAAGTTCGCTGCCATGTTGGCTAAGCTCCGCGAACTCCCGGCTGGCGATGTGGTGCTGCTGCATGGTTGCTGCCATAACCCCACCGGTGCGGACCTGACGCTCGACCAATGGCAGCAGATCGCGGTGGTGGTGGCCGAACGCAAACTCTTGCCCCTCGTGGACTTTGCCTATCAAGGCTTTGGTGATGGTTTGGCCGAAGATGCTGCTGGGATGCGCGCCATCTGTCAGCCGGGGCAAGAAGTGTTGATTGCCAGCTCTTTTTCCAAAAACTTTGGCCTCTACAATGAGCGGCTGGGCGCGCTGACCGTGGTTGCCAACACGCCCGCCGCGGCAGAGCTGGCGCTCGGCCACATCAAGCTGGCGATCCGCGCCAACTATTCCAATCCCCCCGCCCACGGCGCGGCCATTGTCACGACCATTCTGCGCGATCCCGCCTTGCGCGCCCAATGGGAAGCCGAAGTGACAGAGATGCGCGACCGCATTAACCAAATGCGTCATCTCTTTGTCGAGACGCTCAATGAGAAAGGGGTCAAGCAAGACTTCTCTTTTATTGCGCGCCAGCGGGGGATGTTCTCGTTTTCTGGCCTCACGCCCGATCATGTCAAAGCCCTGCGCGAACAGTTCGGCGTCTATATCGTCGGCAGTGGGCGGATCAGCGTGGCCGGGATGACCGCCAGCAATATGGACTACCTCTGCGAAGCCATTGCGGCAGTCTTAGAGACAGTTTGATCAGCCAACTGGTATAAGCTTGTATAAGAAGGAAAAATAATGAAACGCTTCGTCGTGGAATCGACTCATCCCTGCTGACAGGGCACGACGCCAATGCCAGTGCGACGCGACATACGCCTACCGATGGAGGGTGGGGCTCCTGTCCTACAGTGGCCGGTACAAATTCACAAAGCCGGCCTTGGTTCGGATTCAGGGATGCAATAGGCCCTGATGAAGCTGGAATCGGAAGTAACTGCTGACCCTAAAGGAACGGCAGTGAATCGGCCGCTAGTCGGCTCAAGCCTGGAATCCTACGGGGAAGAATACTGGCCCCCTCTGGGAAAGAAAAAACGTATCCCCTGCCTCCTTACTCTTTCATTAACCCGAAGAGAAGGAGAGCAGGTGATGAGTCGCCATACAGAAAACCGAGAATTTTGTTGTGAACATTGTCAGCAGTTCGTTCAGCCTGTAACGAACGGGAGTTATCGGAATCATTGTCCCTTTTGTCTGCGTTCCAAGCATGTAGATCGACTGCCCGGAGATCGGCGCAACCCCTGCCGTGGCTTAATGGACCCCATTCGCTTGCGCAAGGGCCGCAAGGGCTATCAACTCGTCTTTTGCTGTCGTCGTTGTGGCGTTTGTAGTGTAAACCGTATTGCCGAACAGACCGTGCAGCCCGATAATTTTGAGCTGATTCTGCAACTGATGCAGCAGGGCAAAGCCGATTAAGTCACTCATGTTAACGTGGCGAGCGCTAAAACAGCCTGTCAACGAATTTGGCGAACGGATTGAGCCAATCACCTTGGCATCAATCCGCGCGATTCCTCCCTGCCGGAACGGATTTTAATAAGGGTGTCCGTTCAATCCGTTCCGGCAATCCGCTGGCAGCGCCTACTGCGTACCGTGAGTAAGTAAGGCTGACCTATAAAGCTTGGCCTGTCGTCAAAGACCTGACAGAGTCTTTCGTTGGCGGTTGTGGGGACCACAGAGCCAACGGGATACAAGGTTTGGAAAACCTGTTAGGTCTGGTTCGTGTAACTTTTATTCGTATCAAAAGGCATGGTGGTCATCGCGTGAAGCCGACCTTTGCAGTGAATGGTTTGACACAACCTACCCGGCTTGATCGCGTGCTGCGCGACCGTTTCCCGGAATGGGGGCGGCAGGCCGTCCAGCAGTTGATCAGTGCCAAGCAGGTGCGTGTCAATGGGCAGCCTGTCTGGTTGGCCTCGTGGCAAGTTCACAATGGCGACCGTTTGGAAATTCTCCAGCCGCCTGCGGCCAAACCCCAACCTGCTACTCAATTTGCAGAAGCGTGGTTGATCACGCAGGAAGCGGCGTTTATTGTGGTCAACAAGCCCGCGGGGCTGTTGGCCGAATCCCCAACGCGGCGCGAGGCCGCCAATCTGCTTGACCTTGCCAAGGCCCGCTTTGGCCCGCTGATCCTCTTTCACCGCCTGGATCGCGATACTTCCGGCGTAATCCTCTTGACCCGGCCTGGACCAATCAACCAATATTTGGCTCATGCCTTCCAAGCGAGCTTAGTTCAGAAAGAATATCTCGCCGTGGTTGCCAAGCCCAACCAACTGGCCGCAACCGGGGTCATCGACGCGCGCCTCGACACCCATCCCACCCGTCGCGACCAAATGGTTGTCGTGACGCGGGGCGGCAAGACAGCGCGGACTCGGTATGCTGTTGTGGCGGAAGATCCGGCGCGGCAGTTGGTACGCCTCTGGCCAGAGACGGGGCGCACTCACCAACTGCGCGTCCACCTTGCTCATCTCGGCGCGCCTATTCTTGGTGATCGCCTCTATGGCAAGCTGACCAGCGCCGAACGGCTTCTGCTCCATGCCCATCAGCTAACCTTACCCGCCCACGCCGATTATCCACTACGCCACTATACAGCACCCCTACCTGCATCATTCTGGCCGAATGAGTAGGTGGCCTACGTCAGGGCGGCCCCTATCCCTTTAGCGTACATGGGCCTAATCTGCTTGACAGGGATAGGTGAACATTGTACACTCGACGCCACTATCATCAGATGGCCGAACGTAGGCTGAACAACGCGGTTGTCGGCCCGACCGGTGGTGTGGTCTAGCGATAGATTTGAAGGTTTAGCAGAAGAGGAGAGGTGTGGTGATGGGCGTACAAAGCTTGGCCGACGCGGCCCTTGGGGCATTGCTAGGTGCGTGTGTCGGCGATGCTGCTGGCGCAGTGCTTGAATTTATGGACCAGCCACTGACGTCGGAACAAGTGCAGCGGGCGTTAACCATGCCGGGGGGCGGCGTGTGGGGGGTGGCACCAGGGCAGATTACCGACGATGGCGAGCTGATGCTCTGTTTAGCCCAGGCATTGGCATCCAGCGCAACGTTTGATCTTGAGGCGATTGCACGTTGCTACGCCGCTTGGATCGCGTCACCGCCCTTTGATATTGGGATGACGACCAGTCGTTCGCTGGGGGCAGGCCGCGCGGAGCCCAGCTATGCCGCCACCATGACCCAAGCCGCGGCGCGTTTCTGTTTGGAATCCAAGTCCAATGGTAGCCTAATGCGCGCTGCGCCATTGGGTGTATGGGGCCATGCGCGGCCTGTCGCCGAATTGGCCGATTACGCACGTCAGGACTCTTGTCTCTCTCACCCTAACCCAAGCTGTTGGCAAGCCGTAGTCTGCTATGTCATTGCCATTGCCCATTTGTTGAACCACCGTGGTGATCGGCACGGCGCATTTCGTGCGGCGCAAGCATGGGCACGCACGGCGGCCAATACTGAAGTGCAAGGTTGGCTCGCCGATGCTGCCCAAAATCTGCTGCTCCCCTACGAACCCCAGATTGGCTTTGTCCGCATTGGCTTTACCCATGCTTTTCGCCATCTATTGCTCGGGACGGATTATGTCGCGGCTGTGCGCGAAACCCTTGCTGGTGGTGGTGATACCGACACCAATGCTTGTATTGTGGGGGGGCTGATCGGTGCCGCGGACGGTGCCGCTTCTATCCCCCTCGCCTGGCGGACAGCCGTTCTCACCTGTGACACGCAACAAGGTCGCGCGCGCCCCGCGTTTCTCCATCCCCAACAAATCTCCGATCTGGTAGACAATATGCTAAAATTGTAGGCCAATCGTAAGCACAAGGTAGGTCACTTTCTGGTAGACTTACCGGATAATGATCAGTGACAGCGATAAGCCACTTGCGTTGCTCTCGAACGCTGTTTAGATCGCGGTGACACGCACTGCCCGCGCCGCTTGTGATACGCCTAAAATTTGGCGCGTACAGTGACTCTCCCCTGTTGGCAAAGGAACAATGCTAGCAACAAGGCACTACCCCTTTCTTTTTAGACAGAGTTCTTTTTAGACAGAGTAGTAAAGGATTGGTGGCATGACTGCGACGACAACCGATAGCGAGTCGTTTATTCCCTATACCCGTGAAGAATTGATTGATCTCTGCCTTGCGGATGGCAAACTGGCCGATGAAGAAGTCCCTAAATTTCGGGCTTTTTGTGAATTGCTCTCGGCTTATTACAACTTCTATTTCCACAAACATTTAGAAACGCTCAAAGTTAATTACGCACCCTTTGACCCCGACAATGAGCGCAATGTGGCCGCGTTGCCCACGGTTGTTGCCAGTGAGATCAAGGTTGATCGCTTTGTCGATTCGTTGCGCTACACGTTGTCGTGCGCCAATTATCGCGAACTGGATGATATCGCTATTCATGAAGCGATTGCCAATTCTGCGCTCATCGACCTCAAGACCGAAGTTGATTTTAACGATTTTGATCAGGTGGTTTTCTATTATCGTGGGGCGCGGCCAACCGAGCTAGCGTTCACCCGTTTCTATGTGTGGAAGCGCAAGATTCAGACCGCGGTCTTCTCCAATGTGGTATTGGGCATTAAATTCAAAGATGCCAACTATTTCCATGAGCAGAAACGGAAGGTGGATAAGCTCAATTTCACGCCAGGGCTCATGTATCTCTACCTCTATAAAAACATCCCGAAATATGATCTAGAGCTGCTTTTTCCCAATGTACAGCTCAACATGAACCTGATCGACCGCCTGCTCTTTGTCTTGCCTGCCATCGGCGCGGGGATTTCGATCATCTACAAAATGTCCTCTAGTTTAATTTTGGTGCTCGGCTTGGTCCTCTTGCTGACCTTAGGGCCGAGCTACGTCCGCTGGATCGGTGTGCACGAAGAGCAGATCCGAGATTTTACGCCTGTCCTCTTTGCCTTCTTTTCCCTCTCGGTGGCGCTCGGTGGTTTTGCGTTCAAACAATACTCTGGCTACCAAAATCGGCGTATGAAGTATATGAAAGATGTGATGGATACCCTCTTTTTCAAAAATATGGCTAATAACACCAGTGTCTTTCACACCGTCGTTGATGCCGCTGAAGAGGAAGAGTGCAAAGAGATTATTTTGGTCTACTATCATCTCTTGACCCAATCCAGGAAATTGACGGCTGGGCAGTTGGATGCTACCATTGAAGGCTGGTTGGCCCAGCAGAAAGGCCCTGCCATCAATTTTGACATCGAACGGACGATTCAACGTATGCAAGAGGTACGGAGCCTCAACGGCGATCATGGCGAGCGGGCATTGGTCCATGTTGATGAACAAGGATACTGCTATCCGCTTACATTGCTGGAAGCAAAATGCCTGTTGGATGAATTGTGGGACGGGGCGTTTCAGTATGCCTAGATCGATTATTGTGCTATGACTTCACCCATTGTGCTCTCCCATTTTCAAGCACAGTCGTTATTGGCTGCTCGCCAGGCTGGCGAAGCTACCCCGTTGGTCTCGCTCGATTTGACGTTGTCCCAAATCCCGGTAACGTGGGACGAAAGCGGTGTTCACCTGCCAGGGGCGCAATGCCTACCCTGGCCCACGATTGCGGTGCTTGCCGACGATGAAAATAGCTGCTTTCTCATCGAAGCCGGGGAAGCCGAGAAGATCCAGCGCTTTTCCGAGGAGAACAATCGTCACTATAGCCTCTACCCAACGGCTAGCGCCCCAACCCTGCTGATCTCAGGCATTTCCATGCACCGGATCAAAGAGAGTGATCCCCATCAAGATACCTTGGCCAAAGTAAGCACGGTAAAGCCCCTGACCGGGCGTGTTCTGGATACCACCACTGGTTTGGGCTACACCGCGATCCAAGCCGCCAAAACCGCCGACCACGTGATAACCGTCGAGTTTGATCCGGCGGTGCTCGAGGTAGCGCGCTGCAATCCCTGGTCACAGGCCCTCTTTGACAATCCCAAGATCGAACAGCGGATTGGCGACAGCGATGATGTGATCCGTACTTTTCCCGATGCCAGCTTTGATCGGATTATCCACGATCCGCCGATGTTTAGCCTCGCTGGTCACCTCTATGGCGCGGATTTCTACCGCGAGCTCTACCGCGTCTTGGCGCGGCGGGGACGGCTTTTTCACTATATCGCTAACCCCGACAGCAAATCGGGCGCGACGATCACCCGTGGCGTCATGCGCCGCCTGGAAGAGGTCGGTTTCCAACGGATTGAACGCCGCCCCCAAGCCTTTGGTGTGGTGGCCTATAAGTAGCCGCTAAGCCCGGACCGGCTTCCCAAACCGGTCCGGGCTCACTTTCCGTAAGCGCTAACCATCGTGATAGCAATCAACATAAAAAATTTGTTGAACGTGAGGAGACAACCCATGGAAGTTTATGATGCTGTGCGCACTGTCTTGGCCGTCCGCGCCTATCAAGAAAAAGCGATTCCAGCGGACCTCGTGCAGCGGATTGTCGAAGCGGGTTGGCTAACGGGCAGCAGTATGAACCGCCAGCCCTGGCATTTTCTGGTTGTGGAAAACCGCGCTACCCTGCAGCAATTGGGCGCGTTGGCTGCGTCGGGCCGCTACATTGCCCAAGCGCCGCTCGCGATTGCGGTCATCACCGAGCCGTCTCCCTATGCCCTCTCGGATGCCAGCCGCGCCATCCAGTCGATGATCCTGACGGCGTGGGCCGAAGGAGTTGGCTCAAATTGGGTCGGCTTTGGTGGCTTCGCCGAAGTCAAGACCCTCTTGGGCATCCCGGCGGAAATGGATCTCTTGGCAATTTTGCCCTTTGGCTATCCGGTGCAGAGCGTGGGCAAAGGCAAAAAACAACGAAAGCCCCTTGCGACTGTGGCCCACCGTGAACACTTTGGCCGTTCCTTTGTCTAAGCGACGGTTCGTGTAACGGGAGCAGCAGTTTATTCTATCCTCTCTAATTCCCAAAGGAGTGCTTGTTGTGACACCAGAAGAGAAGTTCATCTTTGACTTAGAAGGCTATATGGTCATCAAAAACGTATTGACTCCTGCCGAAGTAGCGGCGCTGAATACGTTGGCCGATCAAGCCTTCACCGCGAAAAAAGAATTAGCCGACCGGCGGCAAAGCCAAGTATCGAAGTGGGGCCCAGCAGCCCAAGCCTTGATCGATCACCCGAAGATCGTGCCCTACCTGTTGGAACTGGTCGGCCCCAAATTTCGTATTGACCACGACTACTGTATCTTTATGACCAAAGGGGGCCGTGCTGGTGGGCTCCATGGCGGCGAAGGCCATAGTGGCGGGGAAGCCGATCACTGGTATCGCTACCGGGATGGTGTGATGCGCAATGGGTTGACGGTTGTCACCTTCTTCCTCACCCCTGCCAACCAAGGCGATGGCGGCTTTGCTTGTGTGCCAGGCAGCCATAAGAGCAACTTTGCTGACAACTTGCCCGACGAGGTACGTAAGTTCGAGCGGCGTCCTCACTATGTCGTGCAGCCCGCGGTGGAAGCCGGCGATGCCCTGATCTTCACCGAAGCTTTGATCCACGGTACCATGCCCTGGACCGCGGCGCACGAACGCCGCGCCTTGCTCTACAAGTTCAGCCCTGGCCATTCTTCCTGGGCTCCGACCTACTATGATCCAGCCGAGTACCCGACGGCCACCGCGCAACAGCTACGCATCATGGCTGCACCCTCCATCGGTGGTCGCCCAGATAGCATTGGCTAGCAAGCGAGATCCACAAGCGAGCAAAGCTGCCCGCAGATGGCTCTTGTGTGTTGTCAAGTGGGTCGGAAATTTGCCAGAAAGCCATGCTGCCTGTATAATGCTTTCTTGCATGAGGTGAGTCAAGCGTTTGGTTAAACGAGCGCGATACAAGCACCATGTGCTGTCGGGGCGTAGCGCAGCTTGGTAGCGTACTTCAATGGGGTTGAAGGGGTCGGAAGTTCAAATCTTCTCGCCCCGACCAGCATGGCCAATAGGCCAATAAAGAAGCTTTGTCAATCTGATTGACAAAGCTTCTTTATTTTTACGATGGTTGTCTCCTGGCTGAGCATACGAGCATTGAGAGAGTTTGACGCTAGGCTATTTGCCGGTTAGAATTGCACTAATCTAATAGGCGCGACGCAGTTGGTATGACCAGAGCGCTGATAGCGTCTTTCGTTGGCGGTTATGGAAACCACAGCGCCAACCAGATGACAAGGTTCGGAAAAGCTATTCGGTCTTGTTCAGGTGCGTAACGCCTATCTAAAAGAAGCTCTAAATAGAATCATTGTCCTGATTGGTATAGGTCAGTAGCGAATATGTCCTGCTGTATGGCTGCGATAACAGCAGTTGGTATACGGGTGAAGCGGTTGGCGGCACAGCGCCGCTTGTGCTGACGATGAAGGTTCTCGTATTCTCCGGAAAGGCAGGACCAGTTCTGACTAGTCCCAGGCTTGACCGAATGCGGGAGCCTTTTTCTATCTCTCCAGCGAAGAGTGTGCCATCCATCTTGGGTGGACGTTGCCGCTGGCTAGCATGCTAGGGTATGGATAAGCAGGTTAAAAACTGTCCGGGTCTCACCGAGGCTGATATTGTTTTGTTAAAGCGGATTGAGCAAGGGTTGCCAATTACAGCCGATATTAGCCGCGCCGATATTTTTGTTTGTTGTCGCCTCGCCGAACAGCGCGCTCTGATCATTAGCCATGCACGCCCCTGCTCCATCTCGCCCCTATATGAAGAATCCACCGAAGGCCGCCTACTGACCAAAGAAGAACAACCCCTGATCCTCCAAACCTTAACCAGTGGTAGCGGTGGCCGCCAACAGCGCGAAGTCGTGCGCAATGGGGCACCAGTCATCCAAGATGTACACCCGATTCGTAATGAAGAGGATCTGATCATTGGCGCATTTGTCGTGGAGACCAATATGTTGGCCTATGAACGGCAACGCCGACGTAACCGTCATTTCCGGCGCGCTGTCCCGGGGTTGCAGGAGATGTGCTCACGCGGCGAACTCCAAAATGCCGACTTGTTGAGCCGCTTTGGCCTCTATGACGGCATCTATCTCATCGACCAAGAACGGCGTATCCGCTATATGAGTGGGAATGCCAACAACCTCTATCGGACGGCAGGTATTTTGGCCGATCCAGAGGGTGCGCATATTTCCATGCTAGAAGTGGCGGATACCGAGTTAGTCGAAGAAGCCTTCCGCAGCCGTCATTGTCTGGAAGTACGTCACGAAGCAACGGATGGGCGCATTTGGGCGCGTAAGGCGGTTCCATTTTTTATGCCGCCTGCCGAGTGGTTGCAACCTTGGGCAACCATGACTGGTTTGACCTGGCCGCGGGGACGACAGCGTAAGCAAACTGATATCAACGCTATGTTGGTTCTGGTGCATAATGCAACCGAGAGCGTGCAAAAACAGCGCGAACTGAATGTAAAGTCGGCGATCATTCAGGAGGTTCATCACCGGGTCAAGAACAATCTGCAAAATATCGCGGCCATTTTACGCATCCAGGCGCGCCGCTGCACCAGCGAAGAAGCCAAGCAACATCTGAGCGATGCAGTGAACCGGGTGCTTAGCATGTCGGTGATTCATGAATTTCTGAGCCAAGATGAGCATCGGCCCATTAGTCTACGCGATATTTGCCAGCGGATTGCGGCTCAGGTTGTGCAAGTCTCCAGCACGCCAGAACAAGAGATCAACATTCAAGTAGCAGGGCCGAATATTCGTCTTCCGGCCAGCCAAGCTACGCCAGCGGCCATGGTGGTGAACGAGCTTTTGCTCAATGCCGTTGAACACGGCTTGCGCGATCGGCGGCGCGGCTCGATCCAAATCACCTTGCGCGATCATGGACAGGCCGTCGAATTGCTCGTGGAAGATGATGGGAACGGGCTGCCAGCGGATTTTAGCACCCGGCCTACGACGAGCCTAGGCTTACAAATTGTCCACACGTTGGTCACGGATGATCTGAAAGGAAAATTGCAGATGGAGTCCATTGCGCCGACGATGACGGCTGTGACGACAGAACCTCCTTCTGTTGTAAATGGGGGCGCGGAGAACCATCCGGCCATAGGCGATGATGGGCGGCGTGATGAAGAGACAAGGGTTGATGCGGAAGCTGAGCAAGCAATAACAAAAGCGAAACTTGGTACGCGCGTAACGGTAATTTTCCCGAAACGCTCTTTAGGGGTAGACTAAAGGCTTACCAAATTTACACGCTTCTGCGGCATCGCTTGCCTAGCGATTCAGGGATCTTGAGCCTAGCTGGTAGCCCGGTAGGGTTGTTCTAGCGATGATAGGCTGCTTTCTGCTATAGGGAATATCGTGTGTTGGTTGGTTCGCAGGTTGTTGGATCACCATGCACTGAGATGAAAAACGAACCACTCAATCCCATTGTTAAAGGAGTACAAACGTGGAACGGACCCGCGTGATCATCGCTGATGATGAATCGCTGATTCGCATGGATCTACGTGAGATGTTAACCAATCTCGGCTATCTCGTGGTAGGAGAGGCCGGTGATGGTCGTAGTGCCGTTAACTTGGCCCGTGAACTCCGCCCAGATATTGTGATCATGGATATCAAGATGCCTGATATGGACGGGATTGAAGCGGCTGAAGCGTTGACGACTGAACGAGTGGCACCGGTGTTGCTGCTGAGCGCATACAGTCAACAAGAGTTGGTGCAACGGGCGCGCCAGGCTGGCGTAGCTGGTTATCTCGTCAAACCCTTTCGTGAGAGCGATCTGGCCCCGGCGATTGAAGTCGCCCTGGCGCGCTTTAGCGAATTCCGGGCTATGGAACGTGAGGTAACAACGTTGCAAGATGCGCTGGAAACGCGCAAGTTGGTTGAACGTGCTAAAGGCATCTTAATGGATACCCAAGGGCTCAACGAGAGTGAAGCGTTCCGGCGCATCCAAAAGATGAGCATGAATAACCGCAAACCCATGCGCGCCGTCGCCGATGCCATCATCCTTGCCCATCAGGTCAGCGAACAGTAGGCGCAAGTGGTATGAAGCTCTCGATCATTATGCCTGTCTATAATGAGCAGGCGACCTTACTGGAAATCATCAATCGGGTGCGCTCTGTTGATTTAGTCGTGGATCGTGCAGGGACAAACCCCCTCCTCCAAGGCCCTATTGAACTAGAGCGGGAAATCATCATTGTCGATGATGGCTCGACCGATGGGACACGCATCCTGTTGAATGAGCTACGCCAAGAGAATGCACCTGATCTGCGCATTATCTATCATGAGCAGAATGGGGGCAAAGGGGCGGCTCTCCGCACTGGTTTTCAGCATTCGACGGGTGACATTCTGGTGATCCAAGATGCCGATCTGGAATATGATCCGCGTGATTATGTCAAGTTACTGGAACCGCTCTTAGAAGGGCGTTCGGCGGTGATCTATGGCAGCCGCTTCATGGGCGGACCACGCTCTGCCATGAGCTTGAGCCATACGCTGGGCAACAAATTCCTGACCGTATTGACCAACGTTGTCTTTGGTACTGCGCTCAGCGACATGGAAACTTGTTACAAATGTTTTCGCCGCGATGTCATCACCGATATGCCCTTGCGTAGTCGGCGCTTTGAAATTGAACCCGAGCTGACCGCCAAAATTCTCAAGCGGGGTTATAGCATCTTTGAAGTGCCGATCAGCTACAATGGGCGTGATTTTCATGCTGGCAAAAAGATCAGTTGGCAGGATGGTTTTATCGCGGTCAGCACCCTGCTGAAGTATCGTTTTGTAGACTAAGGTCGTTTGTCTTGCTGACGACAAAGGAGACCGACCCCGTTCGCACGCGACTTCGCGATCCGCGCCTCAATGAGCCAGCTGCTTTGCCTGTTCCCCCGCAGAAGATCGGGCCAGTCGCGACCCCGCGCATGGGCTGGCCCTACTCGCTCGGCTTGGTCATCCTCCTCGGGACCAGTTTTACGCTAGCGTTACAGCTTCTCAATCGTTTTCCCCTGCGCGAAGATGAGGCGCTCTACAGCTTTTGGGCGCTTCATTTCTGGCATAGTGATCCCTGGTTTCTCACCGTCTGGCCCGATAAGCCGCCGCTCTTTCTCTGGTTGTTGTCGGCAGTTTTCCAACTTTGGGGGGCGAGCCAGGCGAGCGGACGTCTCCTCAACATCATGCTAACCCTGCTGACGGCCTTGGTTGTTGGGGCCACTGCCCGCCATCTGTGGGGACGGCGGCGCGCATGGGTGGCAACGCTTCTCTACCTCTTGAATCCCTTTGTCCTTAGCTTTGCGCCCACGGTCTACACCGATCCTTTGCTGGTCCTCCTCGGCCAACTGGCTCTTTTTTTTGCCGTTACCGGCCGTTCCTGGGGCGCGGGGATCTGGCTCGCGCTAGCCATCATGACCAAGCAACAGGGCGTCTTCTATCTGCCGCTGGTGGTAGGCGTTCTCTACGCCGCCAATCGGCCCGGCCAGCCCGCCGCGGGCTGGCCGGGCCAAACGCCAAGCCGCAAGCCAATCTGGTTCTGGCTACGCTTCGCATTGGGTCTCCTCCTGGTGCTGGGACCGCTGATCTATGGCGATAGCTTGCGCTGGGCTGTTGCGCCCTCGCCTTGGGATCTAGCGGGACGCAATTATGGGGGGCTCTCTCTGGCCCCCGTCCAGAGCTGGCCGACGCGACTAGCGGCTTGGGCGCAGCTCTTGTGGTATTTCACCGCGAGTTGGCCGCTCTGGCTCTTGAGCGTGGCTGTGGTCGGCTCTGGCTGGTGGCGACAGCGCCATGCCGCGGTTGGGCAGGGGCCTGGGGCTCGAGTTGCTTACTGGCTGTTGGGGTGGTTGGTCGGCTTTTTGCTGTTGCATAGTCTAACGACCATCCAAATTTGGGATCGCTATTTGCTGCCACTCGTCCCGCTCTTTTGCCTGCTGCTGGCTTGGCTTGTGCCGGACAAACCGTGGTGCTGGCCGACGCCTCTTTGGGGAAGGGTGGCCGCGACTGGCTTGGTTGCGCTGGCCTTGTTGCCACCCGCACTGACGGCCGCGGCGGGGCGGCTGCCCATTGGTAGCGATCATGGGGCCTATGGTGGCCTGCCCGCGGCGATGGCGTGGCTGGCCGCGCAAGCACCCGCGCAGAGCGTGCTCTATCACCAACAACTGGGCTGGCACTATCAATTCTATCTCTATCCCCAACTGGCGGCGGGGCGCTATGAATTACGCTGGTTCCCGACCGCGACCTATCTAGCCGCCGATGCGGCGCGGCTACCCAATCGTCCCCGTTTTTTGATCCAGCCCGATTGGGCACCCCAACCATCGTTAGCGCTCCGCCTAGCGATGCAGAATATCCGCCTACGTCCCATGGCTCGCTTTGACCAGATGACCATCTATCAGCTGCAAAGCAACATGCGCACCCCCTGTGATTGGTGTCTTTGTCAACGCCCGTCGCGCTGGCCCTCCTGGATCAGCCGTGACCTTACCGGGGAGATTGCCCACCCATGATCCGTCGTTTGTTCCCACCGCGCGCCACCTTGGGCGTAGCTCTATTGTTGGCGCTCTTTGTGGCGCTGCTCTACTATCCCTTACTTTTTACCAACCGTGTGCTGGCAAGTGGTGATATTCTGCTCTACTTCTATCCCTATCGGGACTATGCCGCGGCTATGCTCCGCCAAGGGGAGATACCCCTGTGGAATCCCTACCTCTTTATGGGTGTTCCCTTTCTGGCTAATCCTCAGGCCGCCGTGCTCTATCCACTCCATTGGCCGCTGAGTTGGCTCCCCGTGACCCAACAGATCTATTGGAGTGCCGCGCTGCATACGTGGTTGCTGGGCTTTGGTCTCTATCGCTTGCTACGGTGCTATGGCCTGAGCCTAGGTGCCAGCTTGGTCGGTGCTTTGGTGCTGGCCGGGTGTGGTTTCTATGGGGGGCTATTAGGCCATATCAACCAAATGAATGCTGCGGCTTGGCTTCCTTGGTCTTTACTTGTGTTTGCGCATAGTAATGATAAACAGGTCACGACATGGCATACTGATTGGCAGCGGCTAACAACCCAAGCGGCTTGGTTTGCGCTGTTGGTCGCGTTGATGGTACTGGCTGGTCATACGCAAAGTGCCTATATTAACCTCTTTGGGCTGGGGCTGTGGTTGGTCTGGGCCGCGCTATGGTCGTTGCCCACTTGGCGGCTTTCATTGACGACAGGGCGAGCGCTAGGGGCGGCTCTGTTGCCCACACTCTCTGTCTATGGCGCGGGTGTACTATTGGGCGCTCTGCTCTGCGCTGCACAGCTCTTGCCAACCATCGAATTGAATGGGCTGGGGCTCCGTGAGGGCGGCTTGAGCTATGGGGAAGCGACCAGTTTCAGCCTGCGTCCTTGGCGTTTACCATGGTCACTGCTGCCAACCTACGGTTTGCTCGATCTAGGCCCCATTTTTGGCGTTGGCTATACAGAATTTGTCGGTTATGTGGGGGGGATTGGGGGGCTGCTGGCCTTGATCGGGCTGTGGCGCGGGCGCGCCCTCCCTCGCCAGCGGGGCTGCTTTTGGGTCGCGCTGGGGCTTTTTCTGGCGCTGGGGCGTTGGAACCCGCTCTATTACCTGTTCTACCAACTGGTGCCCGGCTTTGATCTCTTCCGCGTTCCTGCTCGTTGGCTTATGCTCTACAGTATGGGCATGGCTGTATTAGCAGGCGTTGGCACCGATTGGCTGCTGGCTCGTTGGCGACAGCGATTCCCGCACGCGTCAAAATTGCGGATGGGGTTGGCTACGGGGCTGCTCCTCGCGCTTGCCATTGATCTGCTGCTAGCGGCGCAGGCCCTGCCTCATCGTCAGCCAACCGCGCCCCAAGCTGTCTATGAAGTACGCACCGCGCCGGCGCATTTACTCACCGACTCCATCCGCGCGCGCTTAGGCCCGGCGGCTATGGGGCGTTTCCTGGGCATGAGCACCATCACCTACGACCCGGGCGACCTAGCCGATTGGCGACGCATCTTAGTGGAACGCCTGCCGCCACAACTAGACGAGCGCACCTTTACCGATTTTATCATCGGCTTGAAGATTCAGGAGCTAGTGGTGCCCAACCTGCCCCTCTTCTGGCGGATTCCCGCGGTTGATGGCTTTGATGGGGGCGTTTTGCCCTTACAACGCTATAATCAATTTCTGACCTTATTGGTGCCGCCAACAGAGCTTGTACCCGATGGTCGTCTGCGGGAGCAGATCAAGCAGCTCCCCAACGCCGACCTGCTGGGGTTACTGAATGGGCAATATGTGATCACCGACAAGGTACGTGATCGATGGTTTGAGGGCGTTTTTTATGATCGGCAGATTGGCGCACAGTTGACTGCAACCCAACCCACGGCTGTGGTGGAAGTGCCCCGTTCCTTCGCCGCGACCCACATCGACTTGATCGGTTATGTCGCAGGGGATACGCAGTCCCTGGCAGGCACCCAAACGCCTGTGCTGCGGGTAACGGCTCAAA
Organism: Caldilineaceae bacterium; assembly: GCA_019637645.1. The sequence continues at coordinate 108,904 of JAHBVH010000006.1, read as the reverse complement.
CGGCCCAAGCTGACAGGGCGACCTTGCTGGTCAACGCGGGTGACCAACCTGGCGCGGCCTTGGCTGATCCGGCCTTGGACAGCCCCATGGCCCAAGCAAGTGGGGCGGTGGTCGCCTTTCAAGATGTCGAACAAGCCCACCAGGAATACCGGGTGCGCTTGCCGTTGCCGACCTCGCTAACCCCAACCGCCATTACGTTGGAGCGGCTAGAAGCAGGCGTCACGGTCGTCATTCAAGCCGTGACTTTGTATGATGAGCGCAGTACGATGTTTGTGCCACTCTTGCCCAGTGATCGCGGGCACTTTCGGTTGGCCCATAGTGGCGATGTGAAGATCTATGAGAACCTGGACGTGCGTCCCCGCGCGTATCTTGTGCATACGGTTCATACCGCGGCGGATAGCGCGGCTGCGGTAGAACAGGTGCGGGCAGATCCGGCTATTCAGGCTGGGCAGGCGGCTGTCATTGAAGGCGATTGGGCGCTCCAAACGCCTTCAATGACAGCCGCGACGGATCGGGCCGAGCTTACCCACTATGCTGCCGAAACCGTGGTGATCCAGAGCCAGAGCCAAGCCGAAGCACTCTTGGTGCTTAGTGATACGTATTACCCCGGCTGGCAAGCAACCGTCGATGGTGTGCCCGCACCGATCTATGCCACCAATGGCCTTTTCCGTGGCGTGCGCGTCCCCGCCGGCGAACATGAGGTACGCTTTGTCTATCAGCCAGCCAGTTGGTGGTGGGGTGTGCGTCTCAGTGGGATGGGGGTCATACTCTGGCTGATCTTGATCGGGAGTGGCTATATCACCAGAAAAGCTCTGCCGCCTGTTTGAAGGGGGCGCCCTTATACGTGACAGGTTTCTAAAAACCTGTTGGGCGTAGAAAACATGTCAACTCTCTGGCCGTACTAGCCAACGGCGTGATGCCTAACGCTAAAGCGCTGGCCATAGATGGTAATCGCAGGAAGGAAAGGAATGGGCGATGTTAGAGAAACCCGACTTGGACGAAGCGCAGATCAGCGCCTGTTTACAGGAACACTATGGGCTAGCGCTAGCCCAGGTTACCTTCTTGCCCCTGGGTGCGGATTCCAATACCGCTGTCTATCGCGCGGTGACAGCGACTGGAACGGCCTATTTTGTCAAGCTGCGTCGTGGCACTTTCCAGGAGTTGATGGTGACGCTGCCCAAGTGGCTGAGCGCACAGGGCATTGCACAAATTATTCCACCGCTTGCCACCCAACAAGGTACACTGTACGCACGACTGGACTCCTTTGCCGTGATCCTCTATCCCTTTGTTGAAGGGAAAAATGGGTACGAAGTTGCGCTCTCCCCTGACCATTGGCGTACCTTTGGGGCCGCGCTCAAACGCATCCACACCGTCCCTGTCCCCGCTGCTCTGCGCCAGCAATTGCCCACTGAACAATATTCGCCAAAAGCACGGACCATGATCCGCGACTTTCTGGTCCAGATTGAACACGAAACTTATGCCGACCCGATAGCCAGCCAACTTGCGGTCTTTCTACGGACTAAAGCCGCCGCGATCCACGATCTGGTGAACCGGGCGGAACGGCTGGCCGCACAGTTGCAAAACCGGCCGCGGGCGCTCACCGTCTGCCACACCGATCTGCATGCCGGTAATCTGCTGATCGATACCACAGGCACGCTCTATATCGTGGACTGGGATGAGCCGCTACTAGCCGCCAAAGAACGCGATCTTATGTTCGCTGGCGGTGGCTTGGGTGGAGCTTGGCATACACCCGCCGAAGAAGAACGTTCCTTCTATGAAGGGTATGGCCTAACCGAGATTGATGCCGTCGCCTTGGCCTATTATCGGTATGAACGGATTATTCAAGATATTGCTATCTACTGTGAAGAGCTTCTTCTCAGCACCGCAGGCGGTGCCGACCGTGCCCAATCCTTCTACTATCTCACCTCTAACTTCTTTCCTAACGGCCTGATCGACATTGCCTACCAAACAGACCAGACCCAAGGATAGGTGATGCATGCGAGCTGATTTGTACGCATGACGCATGCCAGTTGCTTGAGCCAATGGGCGGATTGTGGGAAGCGAAGATCAAGCAATCCGCCCATTGACAGAAACAATGTTCGCTTCTTAGGATGAGCCCCATTGGACGGCAATTCCCATAACCTTTGGAGCGATCCCCCATGCAATCATCAAAATGCTTGGTCATTGGATGCTGCGCGTTTGTTAGCCTCCTCTTATTACGCTCTGTTCTCACGGTTGATGCCCAAAATAATCCTACTTCTGTGCGGATTAGCCAGATCTATGGCGGCGGTGGCAACCATGATGCGACCCTTCATTCAGACTTTATCGAACTTTTTAATGCTGCACCAGCGCCAATCAGCTTGGCCGGTTGGTCTGTGCAATACGCGGCCAAAGAGAGTAGCCATTGGGCGGTGACACCTTTGGGTGATGTAACCATTGCTGGCTTTGGCTATCTGCTCATTCGCCAAGCCGCCGGTGATGGCGGGAGTGACGCCGACACCGCGTTGGCCGCGCCGGATGTGGTGGGCGACCTGAGCTTGAGCGCCACGGACGGCAAGGTGGCGTTGGTGATGAATACGGCACCGATTCTGAGCGCCACGGATAGTACCGTAGTCGATCTGGTGGGCTATGGCAATGCCAATGAAGCGGAACTTGTCCCTGCACCTGCCTTGTCAAACACAACCGCCCTCTTACGGCTGGCTGGTGGTTGTATCGACCAACAGCAGAACGCGCTGGACTTTGAGCGCTTATCACCGCTGCCGCGTAATCGTACTACACCCAGTAACCCCTGCTCCTCTGCCGCTGCTCTCCTGTCCGAGCCTGCACCAACCCTATCTGAACCACCGCTTCCGATCACCGCTACACTGCCCGTGACTACCGAGCCCATTACCGCAACAAGCCCCCTAAGTGAGCCTGCTACCCTTGCTATAACCCCAACGGTTGCGATACCACCGCCAGTCGAACCGACACCCATCGAGTTGGACAGTGCTATCGCCTTGAGCATAACAGCCACCGCTACGTTGCTCCCCACGTTGTTCCCCTTGCCCACCGCGGTCGAATTGCTTCCCTCCCCAACAAGCCTTCCAACGCCGATTGCACCGGTAGTAGAAATACCCACGGCGCTGCCTAGCGAAACGCCAATCGCAACAGCCACCGAAGATTGGCTGCCGACTGCTACCGCGACCACGCTGATACCGCCAGTAGCTGCCCTGAGTACACCGTTGCCTCGCGTCTTGATCACCGAATTTTTGGCCGATCCCAAAGCCGTGGCCGATGAGCAAGGAGAGTGGTTAGAACTCTATAATGCTGATACGGTGGCGGTGAACCTCGCCGGTTGGCGCATTGCTGATCTGGGCAGTGATCAGCATACGGTTGCGTCGCCGGTATGGCTTCAGCCGGGGCAATATGTGGTGCTGGCGCGCCAGGGCGAGACCAGCCTCAACGGTGGCGTAACGCCCGCCTATGTCTACCAAAATTTGGTCCTGGCCAATAGCGCCGATGAGCTGGTGATCTTTGCGCCCGACGGCACGGAAATTGACCGCGTGATTTGGGGAGACGGCACGAGCGTAAGCGTAAAAGCAGGGGCATCTGCCCAGCGAATAGCCATCGATGTGCCTGCTGGGTGGGAAAATAGCCAAGCTCCCTGGCCGGGGTCGCTGGGGGATGCTGGCTCCCCAGGCGCTGCCTATCAACCACCTGCGGTTCCTGCCACGCCGACTTCCCCACCAACAACCCCGTTGCCAACTGCTACCCCGAGCATCACCTGGCCCCTTGCTACCCAGCCGAGTGTGCTGCAAATTGATGAAGTTTTCTACCTCGGGAGCGACGAAGAATTTATTGTACTGCAAAACACAAGTACCACCTCTCTCGATCTTAGCGGCTGGCTCATTGGCGATGCCGAATTCCCGGGCAAAAGTGAGGGGATCTATGCTCTGCCTACGGGCCGCATTTTGGGTGCCGGTGAACTGTTGGTGTTGGCGCGTGATGGCAGCGCCTTTCGCAACCGCTGGGGGCAGCCCGCCCATGCCGAATTTACCGCTACCGATCCCGATACTGCGGATCTGGCACGGCGGCGCGATCTGGCGCACGGTGAATTAGCGCTAAATGATAGTGGCGATGAGATCGTGCTCCTCAATCCAGCGGGCGAGGTTGCCGATGCAGTGGCCTTTGGGGTGGGGAATTTTGCACTCTTGGGGTTGAGTGGCAGCTTAAAATCGCCCAGCCGAGCGTCCCTCCATGCGGTGCCACCCGCCCGTTTTCCAGCCGTGCGCGAGGTGCGTCATCGCTTTCTCTATGCGCCGCCTGATCCTTGGACCGCGATTCCCTTGCCGCTCGCGAACCCCCTTCCAGCCCCTCAGGCTGAGGATGGGCTATCCTTGGTTTGGGGTAGCGTAGGTGCATCGAGTATTTTTGGCGATGGCAGTGCGCCGCCACACTATCTGTTAGCGGCTGCCGCGACACAGGGATTTCATTTTCTGGCCGTGGCCGATCCGATCACCATTGAGCCGTGGCAAGTGCCGCCAACGTTGGTGGCCCTGCCAGCTTGGCGTTGGTTGGGCGCAGCAGGGGAACGGATCCTCGTCTATAACGGGGCCTCCGAGCCCATTGCTGACCAAGCCGCGTTGTTGGCCTATCTTGATGCCACGGCAACGACTGCCCAATGGCAAGGTCGCCAGCCACCGGCCCATGCCCGTCTGGCGTTGCTGGCAGCGGACCAAGTAAGCGCGCCAGATACTTTGGCCGCGCTCTACCAAGCCTGGTTTGCGGCGGCAGCCCCCCTGCTCCCCGTGGGAAACGCAGCCCCAGCCCTCCCTGGCGTTGTGGCACCCACCAATCGGTACACTGGCCTAGCCGTGACTGCTGTCAATGCCGGTGCGCTTCAAGAAGCGATGGCCGCGCGGCGCGGCTGGGTGACAAGCACGCCAGGGCTCTGGTTGACCCTCCGTGCGCAACGGCCTGATGGGAGTCGCCACTGGATGGGGACAACGTTGGTGGCCGAGAACGCGGTGATCCTGGATCTCGATTATGGCGACAGCCAGGGCGAAGTCGCTGGGGTGGCGATCTGGCAGGATGACAAACCGATCCACCAGTTGGCGACCCCCATGGCGAATGGTCGTTGGCGTGTAACGTTAGCCACGGTGCCGAATAGCTTTCTCTATGCCGTGGCAACCCAAGCCGATGGTGACTTTGCGGTGACTGCCCCCTTTTATGTACTGCCTACCAATGGGGGCGAAGCTGTCTTGCTTAATGAGGTGTTGCCTGCACCAGGGGCAGATCACAACCATGATGGTGCGATCAACAGCGATGATGAGTACATCGAGCTTTATAACCCCAACGACCATCCGGTTTCCTTGGTTGGGTGGCAACTCAGTGATGCCGCAGGTGATCTAGCTGTGAGTCGCCGCTTTACCTTTGGCCCCGGTCGCTATATCGGGGGGCGCAGTTGGCTGTTGCTCCGGCGTAGCGAAACAAAGCTCAACTTGAATAATACGGATGATCATATTCGTTTACTCAATCCGGCTGGTGAGGAAATCGACCAGATTGGCTGGGCGCAAAGCCCACGCCGAGGCCGTTCCTTAAGCCGTCTGCCTGAAGGCGGTGCTTGGCAAGAGGGGACGGCGACGCCTGGGCATGCGAATCAAGCCGCTGGGGATGATGATGATCGTGAGCAGGGTGGCAACAACAACCATGGGAGTGACAGCGACGACGATGATCAAGCGGATGACAGTGGCACCGCGGTGGCTGGACCGCCACCGGTGCGGTTGGACCCAACGCACGGCCAAGCGGGCGGCCCACCGGGCTCGATTGCCCAATCCAAGTTGGCTGGTTTAGAGCAATGGGTGGAATTTCGCGCCGTGGTCACCGCGCCACCAGGATTGTATAATGCCACCATCTACGTCGCTGACCCTGTGCCGGATGCCGCTCATGGCCCGTTGGCGGGGATTGGGATCAACATCTATCTCCGCCGTGGCGAGTTCCCCTCGCTCGCCGAAGGGGATCGGATCGTTGCGCGGGGTCTGCTCCGTTCGTTTCGGGGCGAAATGGAACTGCAACTGGACACGCCCGACCAGATTGGGCACTTGACCATTGGTCTTCCCCTCCAGCCGTTGACGGTGACTGTTTCTGAGATTGGCGAGTCCTTGGAAGGGCGGCTTGTTACCTTTACCGGCACGGTTAGCGGCTGGCAAGGGGATAGTATTTACCTCATTGATCCCACGCAGCCGACCGCGGAAGCGGTGCGCGTAACTGTCCGCAGCAGCCTGGATTGGCGACGTCCTTATGTCAACCGCGGTGAACAGTGGCGGGTGACGGGGATCGTCAGCCAATTTGCCCGCGAAGCGCCGTGGAACGGTGGCTATCGCATCTTGGTGCGCTACCCGCACGATCTAGTTGAATTGAAGCCATAACAACTTCTGCGCCTTGCCTTCGTTCTTTTTATAAGAGGGATAAGACCACTGTTAAGGTCACGGCGCTGGCTAACGTAGAAAAGAGCGCCACGGTCGTTACAAATTCGGGCATGAGGCGATGCTCCAGCGCGATGAGGGCTGCCAACACGGCCACAGGCATGCTCGCTTGGAGGATGCCTGCGCCCCGTTCAATGCCGGTGAGGCCAAAAAGGCCAACAAGGGCGAAGGCCAGCGTTGGGCCCACGAACAAGCGGACTAGGCTGGCCGCGATGACATCGCGATTCCACTTGGGGCGGCGCATGCCTGCTAGTTGAACGCCCAACGTCACCAACATAATAGGAATCAGGGCATTGGCAAGCAGTCCGGCTGCGCGGGAGACAAAAATTGGCAGAGGCAACGCTAGCGCGTTAACCAGAATCGCCGGGACCACAGCCAACACCGCTGGGGTCTTGAGGGCCGCGCCGATGGCACGGAGGCCAGCCCCTTGGTGCCAAGTCGCCGCCGTCACCCCCACGATAAAGCCAAAGAAGTTGAGCACCAAAAAATAAAAGCTGGCAGCGACCAAGGCCCCCTCCCCCAGCTTAAATTGGACTATCGGTAAGCCAAAATTACCGACATTGCCAAAGGCCGCGGCCAATACATAGGCCGCCGTCATTTGGGGCGAACAGCGCAGGGCACGCGCCAGCAACCAAGCCGCAAGCACTGTCCCACTCGTCACCACAACGACAAAGAACGCCATGCGCAGGGCCAGATCCGCACGGATCTCCGCGGCGCTAAAGATGTTAAAGGTAAACGCGGGGGTAACTAGGTAGTAGGCAAAGCGGGAGAGGGTGTTTGCCTCTAGTTTTAACCGCGGACCGGTGATATAGCCAATCAATACCAAAACAAAGACCGGCCCTAGAATGTTGAGAAAAATGGAGAAAAGTTCGTTCACAAAGGTTCCATCTAATTGAAATAGTGAATGATGAATGGTTGTGGGACTTACGTAGTATCAGCCCTGTCAGGTTTTGTAAACCTGACAGGGCTTTCGGGTGCAATGCGTCGCTTGTGTAAGCTTGATGGATCATGATTTATCAAGGGTTTCCGCTACCGTCACGGCTTCAGCGACCGTCATCTGTTGGCCTGCTTGCCAGCATTGGGCAAAAGCTATTTCGCCAAGGGCATAGCGTGTCTGCTCGTGTAATTGATCCAATTCGGCTTGGTCGGCTGGCGCGAGGAAGGGCGGCAAGTGGGCGAAGATCGCCTGGGCGCTGCTGCATAAGATTGCGGCGGTATCGGCCCTATGCATGGCGAAGGCAACGCCACCAAGACCGGCCAAGCTGCGCCCGATCATGTGTTGATTGTGTAAAAGCTGACTAAGGGCTAAGGCTTCTCGATAGCGTTGGCGTGCATGTTCAAGCATGCCTTGACGACGCGCCACCTGCCCTTGGTGGTGACATAAAATGGCGCACCCATCTTTATTACCAAGCTCACAAAAAATTTGATACGCCTCTTGATAACATTCCTGTGCTGTTGCCAGTTGATTTTGGTGCCAAGCCGCCTCCCCGACGAGCGCGACAGCCCAAGCAATCCGCAATTTATCGTTGAGATCGCGCCAGAGCCGTAAGACTTCCTGGAAGCATTGTTCGGCAACGGCATAGTGTCCGGCCATCAGATCAATTTCGCCCTGTAATTGGAGGACGTTGGCGAGACCTTCACGGTGGCCCAAGGCACGATAGAGCGCCAAACTCTCCGCTAGATAGCGCGCTAGCTCTTGGGCATGGGCTGGTTGACCCACCAACACATGGCCCAAACAGAGCAGCAGATTCGCGATGCCTTTTTTATCGTCTAGCTGGCGATACAGGGCAAGGCTGGCGTGAAAGTGTTCAAGGGTGATCTGTTTATGGTGTAGATCATATTCGATCCACCCGGCCTCGCGCCAGGCTTGGGCCAAGCCCGCTACAAATTCAAGCTGTTGAGAGATCGCAAGGCTTTCGTTTACTGCCTGTTGGGCGGCTGCATAATCAGCCTGGCGGCGCGCCAAGTTGGCAGCGGTTAGCAGGACGTGCGCACGCGTGATCGTTGGTATCGGGTGAGCTTGCAACGCTTGTTGCAGCCATTGCCGTGCTTCATAGTCATGCCCACGCGTAGCCCAAAAGTCGCTCAGTGCGTCCACGAGTTGGAGCGCGAGCGACGGGGCATGGCGTAACGCCCAAGCTAGCGCCGCGCGCAAGTTGTCATGCTCTGTCGTTAGCTGTGCGAGCCATGCCTTCTTGGCCGGACCTTGCATCTCTTGCGCCGCTTGCTGGGCCAAGGCGAGATAATAGGTGGCATGCCGCTGCCGCGCGGCGGCGTCTTCACCAGCCGCTAGCCGCTGCTCGGTGGCATAGGCACCAAGCGTCGTCAGTAAGCGAAAGCGCTCTGGGACTGCTTTGCTGTCGCTGTTGTTGACTAGCGTCTGGCTTTGGACCAAACTTCTGCGGATGAGGCGGCGTAAGCTGCGCAGCAAGGCTGGGTCGACTGGTTGGGTCTGGTTGGCGGTGCCGTGATATACCGCGTGGAGGGCTGCCAATGTACAGCCGCCTACAAAGAGGCTAAGTTGACGAAAGAGTTGCTGATCTTCTTGCGGCAACAAGGCATAGCTGCGGTGGATTGCGTTACGCAAGGTCCGTTGATGGGCAGGTAGATCGCGGGGACCATCGGCGAGTAGATCGAGCCCTTGATCGCGTAAACGGGTCAATAGTTGGTCGGGCGTAAATTGCTCTACATGAGCAGCCACTAATTCTATTGCCAACGGTAGACAATCCAGGTGTAGACAGATCGTCGTGATGGTCGCGACGACGGTTTCGGTGGGGGCGAAGCTGGGGTCAATGGCCTGCGCCCGTTGTAAAAATAGCGCAACGGCTGCCGTCGGCGTCAATGGCTGGACGGGTTGCCGCTGTTCAATCCGCAGTCGCAGTGGCGTTTGGCTGGTAACCAGAAGGTGGATGCCGGGGCAGGCCCCTAGCAGTTCTGCCAGCCAAGGCGCAGCGGTATCCACCTGTTCAAAATTGTCTAGGACCAAGAGCGCATTTTTGCGCCGTAGTTGTTCAAGCAGCTGGGTACGTGGCGCTTTGGGGGTGGTTGGCGCGAAGCCGATGGCGGCCATGATGGCCGAGGGTACATGGTCCGCGTTGGTGACGGCGGCCAGGGGAACAAAGTGGGCCCCATCGGCAAAGAGCAGCTGTACCTTGGTGGCGACGGTGATGGCTAGTTGGGTTTTACCCACGCCTGGTGCTCCGAGCAGGGTCAAGAGCCGACTTGGCGCGTCGAGAATCCGTTTGCTGACCACGGCTACGTCCTGTTCGCGGCCAACCAAAGGCAGCAGGTTTGCTGGTAGATGGGAATTACTTTCGAGGAGCGTGGCTGGCAATACCGTCTGCGCGCTTGGCTGAGGCCAGCTTGGTGGCGCGCGCCGTTCGCCGCGCGCCGCGGCGGCCAGAGTGAGCAACCGTTGCGCTAACCGTGGCTCATCGTCGAGGGTGAGGGCTGGTAAAAACTTTTCGGCCACGGTGTTGAGGTCGGGCAGGCGTTCATCTTTTTCCAACCGGGAAATTTGCGCCACACTAAAGCCAACGCGCTGCGCAAATTCCCCTTGGGTCAGTCCAGCGCGCCGCCGTACTTGGCGTAACAACTCACCAAACGTAGGGGCCGATAGACTCATGCAATACTTCTTTCATCCAGCATACTTAGTATCTATCCTGAAATTTCTGTGACCGCCTCGCGCTACGGCAGGCTTGACGGGAACCACAACCAATTTCAGGATAAGTTCTTCGTCATTCGTCAACTAGTGATCATGACGTTGCACACTGACCTTCGGGCGCGCCTATCAAGGGCGGGTTGCGCTGGCCGTTATGGTAAGAAGAACGGGAGGGCTCGTTGATGGGGTGAAGGATGGTACATCCTCCTGGTTTTAGGCATCGGCTAGTTCGGCTAAGATATACCAGCGTTCTAGGATCGTTTCGAGTTGAGTATCAAGGTCGGCCAACTCGTCGCCCATGGCTTGGAGCCGTTGATAGTCACTGCTGCCAGCATTGATCGCTGCGGTAAGGGTTGCTTTGTTTGTTTCTAATTGGGCAATTGCCTGCTCCAACGTTGCTAGCTCGCGTTGTTCTTTCCAGCTCAGCTTCCGACTCGTGGGGGGCGGCTTGGGCGTTGGTGGCGCTGCTGTTTTGACCGATGCTACGGCTGGTTGGGCGGCCTGCTCTTCTTCGGCGCGGAGGCGCAGATAGGTTGCGTAGGGGGTTGGATAGCGCCCCCCTAGTTTGCCATTTTCCACGGGGATAAGATAGTCAACGGTGCGATCCAAAAAGTAGCGATCATGGCTGACGACCACTAAGCAGCCTTGGAAATAGTCGATAAATTCTTCTAACACGCCCAGCGTCTGGATGTCGAGATCGTTGGTTGGCTCGTCCAAAATGAGGACATTGGGCTGATGAATAAGGGTGCGCAAGAGATAGAGCCGCCGCCGTTCGCCACCACTGAGGTTGCCAATCCGCCCATATTGCATGGCACGCGGAAAGAGAAACCACTCCAGCATGTGCGCTGCTTCCACGCGTTCCCCGTCCTTGGTGCGGATGAGGGGTGCTTCCTTTTCAATAAACTCAATGAGCCGCATTTGATCTTGGAGGTCGGCACTGCGTTGATCATAGTAGGCAACCTGCACCGTGTCGCCCCAGGTAACACTGCCTGCGTCGGCAGCAAGTTTGCCCGCTAGAATATCGAGCAACGTACTTTTCCCCGCGCCATTCGGCCCAAGGAGCCCAATCCGATCCCCTGGTTCTAGGGCAAAATCCACCTGATCCAGAATCACTTTGTCTTGGTACCGTTTGGTGAGCCCTTTGGCTTCTAATACGCTGTTGCCCAATCGGCGTCCTGCCAGGGTGATCGATACCCGATCTTCGCCGCTATCATAGCGAATTTTCATCAGTTCTTCGGCGCGCTGAACACGGGCTTTCTGTTTGGTGCTGCGGGCCATGGCGCCCCGGCGCAACCACTCCAATTCACGGCGAATCATCTGTTGCCGTTTGGCTTCGGCGTTGGCCAACCGCTCATGCCGCGCTTCATGATCCTCAAGATACTTCGTATAGTTGCCGACGTAGCTGACCAACTGCCGCCGATCCAACTCGACAATGCGATTCACGACATGGTCAAGAAAGTAGCGATCATGGGTGACCATGAGCAGCGCGCCGGGCGTGGTGGCGAGATAGCTTTCGAGCCAGGCAACCGTTTCCGCGTCAATATGGTTGGTTGGTTCATCCAGAATGAGGAGGTCCGCACGATCGATCAGGGCGCGGGCCAAGGCGACGCGTTTCCGTTGACCACCACTGAGTGTGCCGACTTTGGCGGCAAAATCGGTAATCCCGAGTTGAGTAAGGATGGTTTTCGCATTAGCCTCGGCAGCCCAACCCGCGGTGCGATCCAGTTCGGCGCTGAGGATAACTAGGCGAGTTTGGAGCGCATCGTTGTCTGGGTCTAGCTGGAGTGCATGGCTCGTTTCTTCATAGTCACGCAGCAGTTGCATCTGCTCCGATTCGCTATAGAAGATGGTTTGGAGCACGGTCAAGGCATCGTCCAGGCGTGGTTCTTGTGCCAAATACTCAACCCGTACATGGCCCCAACTCGTTACACTGCCGCCATCGGGGGTTTCGAGGCCAGCCGCCAACCGCAGCAGGGTACTCTTGCCACTGCCGTTGACGCCGATCAGCCCAATGCGGTCCCCTTCATTGATGACCAGATTGGCACCATCAAAAAGAAGGCGTTCACTATACTGTTTGGAGAGGTTGGAGATGGTCAGTACGTTCATAACATTTATTGTACTTGATGCGTCGGTTTTCACCCAAGTTGCTACGCCAGTCAGTCACACCTTTGGGGCCGGCGGCGGCTACTTGGTGGCGTTTTCTGGATCGTGTTGACGCTCTGTTTACGCTAGGTTGACGCGCGGTGTGTAAGCTAGGGATGCCAGACGCTGTAATGGTCGGCCAAATTTTGTTTAGGAAACGGTTTGAACAGAGGATGTGATCCGTCTATCCCTGACCGGTTTTTCAAAACCAGCCAGGGATAGACGGCCTTTTCAAACCGCTTCGCGGCCCCCAAAAAATCTACATGATCAGCATTTGCAGAAAAATGAAGGGGAGAACGCCGAAGAGATGCAATAATCCCATCGACCTACTTTATAAGTCCTATATTCTTTGGGCTAATTACGAAGAAGCCGCTGAAAAATTACAATAATTTTATGATATAGTTGAAAACGATGTTCTGATATACTGCTTTTCTACCCCATCAAGCAAACCATATCTAAAGGAGAGACGCTCATGAAGTTTCTGAAAGCAACGTTGCTGATCACACTGTTGATTGGCGCGCTAAGTGCTTGTCAGCCGATTCAACCGGTGACCGAAACAACCGCTACGCCAACTGTCGTCGCTGAAGAGCCGCCGACCGAACCGGTGGAGACCGCACTGGTTACCCTAGCTGAGGGTTTTAATGGCCCGCAAGGTATCCTTGTTGATCCTGAGGGAAATGTCTGGGTGATTGACTCTGGTCTTGGCGGGGAGGGCGAGCTTCCCTTTGTAGCACCAGGCATTGGCACGGTGACGGCCCAAGTGGGGGATAGCGCCCGGGTGGTGAAGATTGCTCCAGATGGTAGCCAAACCGAAGTGGCCTTGCTTCCTTCGATTGCCGCCGGCCAAGATCTGATCGGGGGCGCTCGGTTGGCGCTGCTTGATGGAAATCTCTATGCAACCACGGGGCAATGGGTCGCTGAAGCCGGGCCGGATCGGTTGCCCAATGTGGGCGCGGTCGTCCAGATTACCGAAGACGCCGTAACCGAAGTCGCCGAAACCTGGACGATTGAAAATACGGATAATCCTGGTGACTTTGCCGTCGACACCCATCCCTATGGCTTGACTGCGGGGCCTGATGGCCTGTTGTGGGTGGTGGATGCGGGTGCTAATGATCTGCTCACTGTCGATCCAGCTACCGGCGCAGTGGAATTAATCGCCGTGATCCCTGGCCTGCCCGGGCCTTTCCCCAATCCGGCGCGTGGCGATGCCCTCGAGACCGATCCCGTCCCCACGGCGGTGGCCTTTGACGCGGACGGGAATGTCTATGTTTCATTGCTTTCGGGCTTTCCCTTCCTTCCCGGCTCGGCCAAAGTGCTACAAGTGGCGGCTGATGGTACAGTGAGTGACTATGCCACTGGCTTGACCACTTTGACTGATCTGCGCATGGGGCCGGATGGCGAGCTATATGGCGTGCAGTTTGCCATCTTTGGCGATCAAGGACCTACGCCCAACAGCGGCGCGCTTGTGCGTATTCAAGCCGGAGATGCCTCTGCGGTTGTCGCAGAGGGCTTATCCTTCCCCACCTCGGTCGATTTTAATGCTGATGGTGATGCCTTTGTAACGATCAATGGCGTTGGGGCTCCTGGCTCTGGTGCTGTGATCACGCTGGCCGGGGTGGCGGCTGATCAAGCCGAGTAGATGACGTTCCAGGCGACGTGACCTATAAGCGTACCGCCTGGAACCGCCCATAGCGTTGTCAGGTTTTCAAAATCTGACAACGCTATCCCTGTTAATTCCACGTTGCCTAATGGGGCTCATGAACTGACTGTATATGATGAAACGATTTTGTCTTCCGTTCTTTTTATTTTTGCTAGTAGGCATGACCGGGTGCCAGCTGATCGTGGCCGAACCGGACGCACCTGCCCCTACCGCGACAACGACGCCAATGGTGGCGGCATCCCTCACCGCAACCATTTCTGTGACGGCGACAGTGGCTGTCACTGCCACGACCACAGTGACGGTGGCCCCGGCGCTGACGACCACCGCGCCTGTCAGTACGACCGACGTAACAACCACCACCACTGCGGCGGGGCTGCAACTCTATCGCCAATACTACTGTGGGATTTGTCACCAATCAACCGTGGCAGAGACCGGCGGCACCTTTGGTCCCTCTCACGATGGCATGGGCGCGTTAGCCGCTCTCCGTATTCAGGAACCGACCTATAACGGCAACGCCACCACAGCTGCCGAATATTTACAGGAAAGTTTGCTCGATCCGCAGCGCTTTGTCGTGCCGGGCTATGAACTAACCCCCCATCGCATGCCCAACTATAACTTTTTACCCACATCAGAAGTGGATGCCCTGGTTGCTTGGTTGTTGCAGCAATAGGCGCGTCGCCATGAGGCAAGCTGGCCGTGCATCTCCTGGATGGATTCGCCCGCCCTTCAGGGCTGCATGCGCGATCGCTTACGGCAAGAGATGAGGCGTAATCGCAGTTGGCAGTGGTGGCGCAACCAAGGCCGCGGCGTCATGCCATTGGGCGATGATCTGGAAGAAGAACCAGAGCAAAATGAGTAAAAGCAGGGCGCGCCCCCAGCGTCTCGCACTGGGTTGCCAGCCTGGTAAATTCAACGCAAAGCTTGACCGATAGCTGCGCGGCAAGCCCTGGCCGATGCCGCGTTGTCCCTGAACCGTCCACAATAAGACTGCTCCGCTGAGTAAAGCCCCTAGGCTAGCCCCAGCCAGCGCACCCAACCCTGCGTTGATCTGCCAATCGGCAATGGCTGCCACTTCCCAGTGGTAAGCTAACTGCTCCCCCCAAAGCCAACCTTGGGCCACCAAAATTCCATAGAGACCATTGACAATTGCCCAAATGCGCCGATCCTGGGCCAAGCGGAGTGTGGTGGGGAGCAGCAAGGATTGCAGCAGGCCAAGCAGCAACCCAAAGCCTGCGGCCAGGCTGGTAATCAGCAATGGCTGTGCCGGCCAAGTTGCCACCTGTTGCCAATCCGCACCTAAGAGCCGAAAGCTGACCGCACCGATCACCGCCCCCGCGCTGGCGGTGACGCCAACCCAAGCATAGCGTAAATAGCGCCATGCTGGCAAGACCCGCCGCAAGGCATAGCTCTGGCTCGCACCCCAGAGGGCGGCAAAAAGCGCTAGAATGATCATGACTTCGGCCTGAGGTGTAAGGGGCAGAAGCTGTTCTACCTGGGGCAAGAGCGCATAGCCACTCAGGGCCACCCCAGTTGCCAGCGGTAGGCCGAGAAGATTGCTCAACAGCCAACTGCCCAGTAGCTGAAAGTGGATGGTGGCAACCCGTTGCGCCGTTTTGAGGCGATCTGGCAAGGTCGCAACGTTCTGTTGAAGCTCGTGAGCCGCGGTTTGGACTGTCTGCTGGAGCGAGGACCATGGCGCCGCGGCTGGGGGCAGCGTCATCTTGGTCGCTAGCCACGGCTGAGCCTGCTGGGCGGCTTTCTGCAAAATGACTGTTGCCAACCGCTGGATGGAGGGGCTGGACAACGGAATCTCCTGGAGGGGCTGGGCAACCGGAACCGGTGTTACCGCACTCGAGCGTGGCGCTGGGAGCGGCGAACAGGTCGGGCAACGCCGTAGGTGGCGCGAATAGAGATGACTGGCGTTTTGTGGGCAAGTGACCAGCGCGACTTCGGCCTCGTGCAGGAGCTGCTTCCACTCTTTGGCGGTTACGCGGCGTTCTGGTTGAGTATGGCCTTGGGTAAAGGTGCGTCGAAAGGCATCTTGCAGGCCCGGATGCAGGTGCGCAAAGGCTGGTGCACCGGGCGGAGGCTGGATCGACGGTGGGGCCTTCGCACCCCAAGCGATATAGGGGAAGAGACCATGTTTGATCCCATAGAGATCCACCCGCCCGACCGACATGCCCGTGGTCAGTACCCCACTAAAGGGGTGAAAGCCATCCATCAATAGATAGAAAATCAACACAGCCAGCGCAAAATTATCGTGATGGGGCGTGCGATCAATGCTCTTAAAATCCATACCTTGCAGCTCAGGAGGGGTATACTCGGCTTTGCCAACGCCACAGCGATAGAGTGATTGGGCAGGCACATTGCCTAGCCACTGGGGGAGCCGGGCCGTTGTGGGTGCACCAGCCTTAATCTGAAATGAATCGGTATCGACCAACGTCACGAGGGCCGCTTGGGTGACTAACACATTGCTTTCATTCAGATCCCCGACCACATGCTGGTGGGCATGGACCAACTCCACCGCCGCGGCTAAGTTGGTCGCGGTGCGATGCAGAAAACGGGGCCAGGCATGGGGCTGACCAAGGCGGCGGCGCCGGGCTGGGTTGTAATAGTGAAAAAGGGGCAAACTCCCGGCCGCGCGGGGCATGAGGTAGCCGATAAATTGCTGCTGGCGATAGAGCAGATGGAGCGGCCAAGCGACGGTAGGATGAGTTCCCTTGCGTGTCAGGGGCGCGGCAATCATTGCGCCCAGCTTTGCTTGGTGTTCGGTGGTGGGCTTGTGATAGAGTTTGGCTACCAAATGGGGCTCTTGGCGAACCGTCCAGATTTGTGCTTCACCCCCGCGGTTGATGGCTCGTTCTAAAACAAACTTTTCACTGGTAGCAGTGCGAACATCCATGGTAACTTATCAGATCCACCTGGCTGGCACCTGTGCCACCAGGATCTAAGGTGCCTCTGCTGGCATCACAACAAATTTCAAGCCTGTTCCTGACGATCAATACGGTTTCCCCTGGGTGACGTTTCATGGCGTAAGCGCTGCTCTGGTAATAAGCACTAAGGTCTTATCATCATGCGTGCGCTGATTGACGCGTTCACTATTCAGAAACTCAGTTAATGCTTGCACCGTTTGCCCTTCGTCGGTCGCTTCGCGGGCAAAGGCAAAGAGGGGGGTAAAGAACGGTGTATACGGCTGATTTTCTCCAATATTTAGTGCCAAATTGAGTAAGCCATCGGAAAAGAGCGCAAGGGCCTCAATGGGCTGTTCGAGCAACTGAATGTCTAAGCGCTGAGCAAGGTTATGATGGGTGGCAAAATAGGTTGCATTCGCGTATTCGCCCCGCTGTGGTGGACAAAGGCTTTGGTAGATTTCGTTACCCAATGCCGCCACAATTGCACAGTCGCCAACCAAGCCACAGACGAGCAGATCCTCGGTGAGGATGGCTAAGAGTAAGGTCGCGGCATAGTCGCGCGGCGTTCGTCCTGCCGCGGTGGCAACCTGTTTGACTTGCTGTTGGGCGGTTTGAAAGGCTTGCATGATCAGATGCCGCCAGGCTTTGCGGCTGGCGGGGCGATAACGTTGCCAAGCGACTTGGATGGTGGCCAGGGCCTGCTCGACCACAAGTTGCGACCCTGCTTGGGCACAAGGCGCTGAACCAGCCCCATCGGCCACGGCCACAACCAAAGCGCCGCCAGGCAATGCCTGATAGCCAAAATAATCTTGGCAAGGTTTCCCATCGCGTTGATGTTTAACCCCGATCACCGAAGCGCCAACACGGCGCCACGGCTCCGTCGTTTGGTCGCTTGCTGGGTCGGTTATTGGGCCGGTCGTGTGAGTTGTCTTCACGGCATTGCTCATTCGATGACGGACCATCCTGTGGGAGCCGCTAGCGGAACTTGTTCGCCCACTTGCGAATGGGAGACCGTAGCGAGACTTTGGGAGAGCCAGACAAACATATCGCGGAAGCGTAGGCCCTGTAGGCGCAGGGGTTGGCGGGTCGTGATCTGGCTGAGCACTTTGAGATCGGCCTTTTGGACGCCGACCGCAAAAAAGGCCACTGCCTTACTAGCTTCTTCGGCTTGCACCCGTTGCGCTGCCGACCGCCATTCATCGGTAGGTGCACCGTCGGTGATGAGGAAGATCCAGGGCCGATAATAAGGCACACCATATTGTTTGTAGGTCTCTTTGCGTTGCCGAACCATCTCTAGCGCCTGGGTAATGGCTGAGCCCATGGGGGTGTTCCCGCCCGTGCGCAGGGGTTGCGCGGTAAATTCATAGGCCGCAATAAAATCTTGTTCAACCCGCACTTGATTGCCAAAGCTGACAATCGCTACCTCAACCCGCATGGCCGCCAGATCATCGTGTTGCAGCTCTTGTTGAAAGGCTACCAACCCTTTATTTAATTCCTCAATCGCCGCACCGGCCATAGAACCAGAGACATCGACCAGCAACACACAGGGACAGCGTGCTTCTGGATTACTATTATCAAATTTAACGAGATCTAAATGTTGTGATGACATATCACTCTTCCTTGCCGAGAGCCGGGGTTGGGGTTCAAGCCCTTGCGCGCTACTTCGGTCGTGATCCATAGCCTAACAAGGTCGGTTCGCCCCAAACGGCCCAATTCCAACTGGGGTTGCCTAATCCGTCGGTCAAAAATTGAATGACGACATCTTGACCAGAGAGGCTAGGGAGATCGATGAGATAGCGTTCCCATTCGTTGCTCTGCTTGGTGGTGCTCCAAATGCGCATGCCGTTGACATAGACGCGGAAGGCACACCAGTTGTCGCCTTCCATCAATGCCCCATCGCGAATGCCAACCCCAAAGCGCATGCGTAGCGAATCTACCTCGGCGGGTACTGTGACGGTATATTCACAGACCGCGCTGCCGAGGACTGGCGGGTGTTGCCACAAGGCGAGTTGTTGGACCATGCCACAACTCGCCATGGCGACCTTGATCTCCATGAGTTTGGCGGTCCGCGTGGCGGCCTTACGCGCCGCGGGAAACGCTTCTAAAAAGTCAAATTGCCAGAGCAAAGCTTGATCCGGCCCAGGCAATGTTTCTTCGTCGAGCAGACTGTTCCAGAGTTCTTCCTGCCATTTCAAATAGCTAATATATTGGGAAAGCTGGGTCAGCGACTGATCGTTGAGATCCGAGATTCGCCGGAGAATGGCGTTGATAGTTTCTTTGCGTGCATCAAGATTTGGCATGGGTCATTAAGTTTCATGCATTCGATTATCCGGCAGCGCTACTGCTCCAGCGTTCTTTGCTGGTTCCGACGAGCTGCTCCCAGCGTTCGGCTGCAATGGGATTGCTCAGCAGTACAAGCGCAATATAGCTCGGTTCAAAGGGTTTGCGGATCAACTGCATCATGGCTTCATCGGGCGTGAGCGATCCCTTTTTCTGGTTGCAGCGTTTACAAGCGGTGACAAGATTTTGCCAACTGTGGGCCCCGCCCCGGCTGCGGGGAATAATGTGGTCCACGGTTAGATCGTGCCGGCCTGGGACATCGCCACAATATTGACAGGTGTGCAGATCGCGCAGCATAACGGCGACCCGAGTTGGTGGCACACGCCGATGCGGCAGCTTGACATAATGGACGAGCCGAATGACCAACGGTATTGGCAGGGCATCATGGCTGCTATGCAACATCTGCTGCGTCGCTTCAATGAGTTCTGCCTTTTCGCGTAATAACAGGACAATCGCACGTCGAACAGAGACCAAGCTCAAAGGCTCGTAACCCGCATTCAAAACCAAAACCTGCCTAGACATACGCTCCGCTCTTCGATCAAAGAGCGCCTACACCCGCGCAGGAGCCACTGCTTTCCAGAATCTATAAGGTCGGTCCTGCATATTGTGCAACGTGTGAGGCGCGCAAAACAATCCCCCACAGGAATAAACAAGCCGCAGCCATTGCTAATGCTTTCACTTTTTCATCTTCGAGCTGACCAAAATAACTTTGGGCGGCTGGCAAGGTCACAAGAGAAACAACACCGTACAGAATATGAATAAAGGGTCTGGGCAAAGCCACGCCTAGCCCCATGACATAGTAGAGATACGCGCCAAGCAACCCTTGGGCTACCAGCAATAGCTCGCCAATCATGGCAGCCCCAAACCAATTGCCATCGAGTGGGCGTGACCGGAACCATAAAAAGAGGGCCCAAAGACCTAGCACACCAATAAAAAGGCTGGCACTATCGGCCAAACGCGTGTGAATCTCCACAATGGACATGAACAGATACTTTCAAGAAAATGACCGCGCTAGCGAGTGGTCTAGGCCGGTGCATGAACGGTTAGATATTGCTTTAGTACGCCAGCGGCTGGCCCCAGCAGATCATAGGATTGCCAGCCATCACTCCCCGCCAGCGAAAAGATACAGCCACCTAAGACATAACTATCTTGGCGCATGGCTTCGTCGAACCAAGCCAACTGCTCAATATAGGCCCCTGGCCCCCATAGGCCATACCCATTATCGCGCCAGTAGGTTTGGAAATCCTGCCAGCCTTTGGCCTCGGGCGGCCCGGGCCGGTTGGTCACCAAGCCATCCACGCCTAATTCAGTAAAGACGAGGGGGATAGCCAAGTTGGCCGGTTTCAAGATCTGATTGTATACCTGGCGATAGCGCAACGTCAACCAGCCCGTATCTTCGGGAGAGACGCCCGGATAGCGTCCCTGGTTATCGCGTGTACTCAAATAATAGATGGTGGGGGCTGAATATTCATGAAGACCCAACCAACCATTGTACTCTTTGGCGGCTTGGATGGCGGGCAGAAAATGTTGCCACATCTCCAACTCAGGTGTACCTGTCGCAAAGTTGCCGATCACACTCCGAATCCCCTGCGCCGCCAGGAGCCGGGTGCGCTCTGCCTCAAAATCCGCCAGCTTCTTCATGTCGTCGGCACTGCCAATGGCGGGCTCATTATAAGATTGCCACCCATCAAAGTAGGTGCGCCGTCGTTCATCGCCCGCAAAGACCATGACTTCGTTGACAAAGGCTTGGGCAGCCGGGATTGGATCGAACACACCCAACTGCACCTGCTCCAAATGGGGCAAGCGGCCAATCAACAGAGTATTGGGCGAGGTCTGCTTAATCTGCGCCGCAAAATTAACATCCAATTCCAGGGTACAGATCGCCGACACCGCCTTTGTTTTGAGCATCTCGAAGATTTCGGGGTGATTGCGCCCCACCACAAAGCCCAATTTGCTGGGCCGACCCGCGGGAAAAGGGGTGGCGCTAGGTGTCGGTGTCGGTGGCGGCGGGGGTGTCGCTGTTGGTTCGGCAGGGGTCGGGGTTTCGGTTGGCAGCGGCGTTTCGGTGGGCACCGCGGCCACGGCTGCATCCCCTTCCCGATGGGCAAAGGGTAGATAGGTATAATAGTCGGCCTTGGTGGGCGTTGGGATCAAGCTAGACTGGCTAACCGCGGTCGCAGTTGGCCGGAGGGTGGGGGTCGGCGTCGCCCGGTCACGGCCACAAGCCGCGGCCACCAGCGATAACAAACCACTCGCCATGCCGCCTAGAAAACGACGGCGACCCACAGAATGATCCACGGTGTCATTTGCGGTGTCATTCACCGGGGCATTCACCGCGCCCGCCACAAGAGCTTCTTTCTCTGTGGTTTCCCCCGCTAGGTTTTTCTCGTCTGTGGGGAGTTCAGGCTGAGGTAGGATTGGTTGTTCATTACTCATGGGCCATACTATAGCATCGCTCGCAAGGTTGCCACAAATTGCCAGGGTCTCTAGGTTGAACAGGCCCGGCCAGCGTATCTTTGTCCAGGGTCAGCCTAGGAGAAGTGCTAGCTGCGTTAGAGGCCCGTTGGTAGATCGATAAAGGTAAAGTCAAGCGCAAATCTTTCCTGTAGGTGTTGACCTAGCGCCTGGACGCCAACCGTCTCGGTTGTATAATGACCCCCGTATAGCACGTTCATGCCCGCGTTTTGCGCATCATAATATTGGGCATGGCTGGTCTCCCCGGTGATATAGAGATCACAGCCTAACTTGGCGGCCTCTTCGATCTCCCGTGCGCCAAAGCCACTGAGAATGCCAACGCGATGGACCACGCGTGGTCCATAGGATTGTACTAATTTCACTGGGCCAACGGTCTGGACAAAGCGATCGACCAAGTAGTCGAGCTTGACGCCATGCTCGCTAACAGCCAGGGCCGCAAGTTTAACGCCGTTGGCGTTGCCCCACCACGATGCGACTTCCAGTCCTAAACGTCTGGCTAACTCGGCATTGTTCCCCACGTCGGGGTGCGCATCGAGCGCTAGGTGGGCGGCATAGAGATTGACATCGGCGCTAAAGAGGGTGCGAACCAAGCGGCCATAGCTGCCCGCCAACAATTTGGGCGGCCCCCAAAAAATGCCATGATGGACCAAGATCAGATCCGCGCCCTGCTCTAGCGCTGCATCAATACAAGGCTGATGCGCGTCGACCATGCCCACAATCTGTTGCACCTCTTCTCGGCCTTCAACCTGTAGCCCCTGTGGTCCATAATCGCGAATCTCAGCAATCCGTAAATATTGGTCTAGATAGGCAGTCAATTCTGTTCGTTTCATGCGCTACTCTCCTTGGCGGAATCGACCCCAGGGAGGCCCCGCCGAATAAATTTCTTGGCGCGCCGAGCAAATTGCCGCCGTGGCAACATGACACGGCGGTCACAAGTGAGACAGCGCAACCCAATATCCGCGCCGACGCGGACCACTTCCCACGCCACACCACCACAAGGATGGGCCTTACGCATCTCAACGACATCGCCAATATAAAGCTGTTCGTGAATCTCCATACGACAGTACTCTATTTTCTGAAAATAGCGAATGATCGAGGCCCTACGCCAGATGCCCAGCATCTGGCTGGCTCTGTGGTCTCCACAGCTGCCTACCAACGCGCTGCCCGGTTTTACAAACCGGGCAGCGCTTAAGCGGTTACTTAACCGCCAATCCCGTCGAATAGATCGGTTTCGACACTCCCATTGGGCGCGGGATAGGCGCGCGTAAAGGTCTCATGGATGAGGAAGCGCCGCCGCAAGAAGGGGGGGAGGAAGCGCGTAAAGGCCGGTCCGCCACTATATTGGCTGGCATGGGCTTGGCTGGCCGCCGTCTTATTGGGCAAATAGGGCTCGATGTTGATCTGCGCATGGACTGGTGTTTCCCACCCGCTAATTTCAACGAGGTTAATATCTTTATTGCGTCCAATTGCCGTCGGATCTTGGCCCATGAGGGGCATTACTTTTACCATCACCTTGAGCATGCGCTTGTCAAAAGCCGTGTAGTAGAGCTTTTGGGGGCCATGATAGCCACTAGGGCGACGTTGCATTTCGCCGCGGACAAGGTGAAAGGCCGCGGTTACAGTTTCGCAAAGACGAATATGATCGGGATGGCCGTAGCCACCATAGGGATCGTGGGTGACAATGACATCCGGTTGCAGCCGTTTGATATACTCGACTAACTCTTGTGTCAACACTTCGTGGGGCTGCTGGAACAGGGCCTGGGGATGCAGGTTCTCTGCTGTGTTGCGCATGCCGCTATCCCGGTAGGGCAAGGACCAAATGGTCGTCACCCCCAACGCCACGGCGGCGTTGGATAGCTCGGCAGAGCGCACCTGGGCCAATGTTTCGTGGCTGACCAGATGTTTCGGATCTTCCACCGAGCCAGCAATGCCATCGGTGGCGATAATGACATGGACTTGTTTCCCCTCGGCGGCATAGCGCGCCAGCGAGCCGCCTGGCCCAAAGCTTTCATCATCTGGATGGGCAAATACCCCTAACAGCGTCTGTTGTCGTTTTGTCATACTAAAGCCTATACTCTCTTCTCTCATGGCATAAAGCGGCGATCCACGGTGCCTTGCATGAGCCAGGGCATTCCCCAACCGGCTCGGTCCGCAGCATTATTATCCGCCATTCCAGGGGTCGTGACAAGTAGGAGTGTTACCGATTGGCCCGCATAGGGCGACAAATCGAGCTGGATCTCTTGCCAATCTAAATCCGCCGGTTCTGTCGGTGAGAGGTGGCGCGACCAGAGTTGCTCCTCCCCTTGTTGGTGACGAATGATGACGGTGAAGGTGACGCCATCCCCGCCCCAGCCCCAAGCCACCGGATCGAGGGCCGGGCTCAGCCAGAGAAAAGTGGCCGTCGGCGGTAGCGTGAGGTTCCAAGTTACTTCTGTCGGGGCATGGGCAAAGATCACGGGGCGCTCATCGCCATCTTGCGGCATGAGAAAGGTCGTTGCCATCACCCGCTCGCAGCCGGTGGGCTCATTGCAAATCGGCGTATCCGGCGTAATCGTCGCGCTCGGTAGGAGCTCCCGCAAATCCAGGAGCCGGTACGTTTGATACAACCCGCGTTGGTCGCTATGGGGTTGCAACAGCGTATAGTGATGATTCGTGCCTACCCACGCCAGGGTGAAAAGGGTGGCAAAGGTCAAGGCGGGCCAGAGGGGCATGTGGTGGCACGGCGCGGTGTGATGGTGGTTCGCTGTTGCCGCTGGGCTCGGCAGCCACCAACTGTAGATCCCCCAGAGCGTAAGGGCCGGTGCCACAATGGCAAAGAGATCCCAGTCGCGCCAGCGGGGGAGATCATTCTGAAAAGCAACGTGATAGACAAGGAGACCTACGCTCACCCCAGTGAGATAGCGAAAGATGGGATCGCGGCCGAGCGCCCCTTGGACCATGCGCCAGCCACCAACGAGTAGCCAAAGCAGAAAGAGGGGCGCGATCAGCCAGAGATTGTTGAGGTCATCGCGGAGTTGGCTTGGTTGCAATGCTTCGGAAAAGCGCCAGAAGAGTTGATCGTCCCCGGCATAGCCTTGGGCAAAGCCAGGCAACGGCACGCCCAGCCACCACAGGGTACCGACCGTGAGCAGCAGCACACTCAAGGCACTGCTGCCTAGGATCACGAGGGACTGCCAATCTTTGCGGTGGCGCAGCAAGAGCAGGAGCGCGGGCATGGCAAAGAGCGCCTGGGGGTGAAAGCTAACCGCCAGCCCCGCGGCCAAGCCCACCCAGCCCAAGCGCACCCGCTGTTGCAGATAGCCAATGGCCAGGACAATGGTTACAAAGGTCGCCGCGGTGACCAAACTATAATTTTCAATATGCCCAAACCAAAGTTGACTGCTGCCAAGCGCACTGAGGGCAATCACATAGGTGACCTGTTGGGCGCGCGTCTGGGCCAACCAACGGCTCACAACCAGGAGCGCCATGCTGTAGACCAACCCCGCGCCAACACTGAGCAGCGCTACCGCGGTGGCCGGTGACCATTGCCAGCGCCGCCCCAAGCTTGTAAGGCTATAGGCGCTCAGACTATCGAGCGGCTCTTTCCAGACATAGGGATCGGTGGTCAAGGTGCGCGTGCTCAGTAACTGCAATTTAAGCAAGGCGTCCCCATGGTGGGTCTGTTCGCGCCAGAACCAGAAACAGAGCCCGGCGACAAGCAGAAAAAAGAGCCCACCCAAGGGGAGCCTTGGCACCGTGAGCCTAGCAACTTTGTCCGCGAAACGGGGAACGATCGCCAGCACTGCACTCGCCAAGAGTACCCCGCCCAGCAGCATGCGCAGCGCCAGGGGGACATAGATCAAAAAGCTAAAGGCCCACAGCGCTTTGATCCCGAAACTCCAGCCACCCGCCGTCACTAATAGCAGCGCACCGACCAGCCCAATCACAAGCGGCAACCAGCGTTTCATGGCGTCACCACCAGGGTGCCAATTTGGACATGGTCTGCTCCTTGCACCGTCAAGCGCGCCCAGGATTGGGGTGAGTAGAGGCCGAGCCGAATGGGGTAGACGCCTGCTGGAATATCGTCGCCGAGTGACACCGTCGCGGGCATGGCGATAACATCCCCGTCTTCCAAACCACGGAGCGCCGTGCGCCAGCCGTCAAATTGGGTGATGATCTGGGTTGGATCGTCCCCGGTAATATGTAAAAACATCGAAAGCGCATTGCCGCGGGTGGGGGCTGGCATGGGCATGGGTTGGGTGCCTTTGCGCCAGAAGAGGGTGAAGGTCACGTCATCCCCCGGTTTGGCATTGGTTGCTGCTGTGGCATAGCCAAGGAAGGTAAAAATGTCTTCAAAATTCGCATCGACCGGATGGTAGGTTGGCCCGGTCGGTAGGACCAAGCCTTGGCCAAGCGGATAGAGCGCCGTTTCTGGCGACTGCACCCACTTGACCTGAACCCGTTGCGGCAGCCTACCCGCTTGATCGGCCCCTAAATGATCCGCTGGCAAACGAGAAGCGGCTTCGCCGTAGAGCACGCGCCGCTCTACCGGTAGGTCCGCCGGATAACTCACCTGGTAGAGATAGATCGAATAGCCCGCGCGACCGACCGGCACTTGGTCGCGGAAGAAGGCATAGAGATCCACACTCTCTGGCTGCATCAAACCTAGCCGGAGACTGGTCGCGCTAATGGCATACCAACCCGGTTCGGGCGTGAAGGGGTTATACGCATTTAGCTCAACCCCTTCGACAAAGCGCAGATAGCCAGGCAAAGGCTGGTAGTGGATGCCATAGGCTTCGGGAACGGCCTTGCCAAAGTAGGCCAAGTTGACGGTCGCAACGCCTTGGGCCGCCATCCAATCGCGCAGAGCCGGTAGATCCTGCCCCCAATCCAGATTCGAATCGACCAAGTAGCTGCTCCACTGGGGCCACGGCCCGGCCAGCTCATTAAAATAGGCATCCTGATGCGGGTAGACGCGCAGAACGCTGACCAAGAACCAAAGCGCACAAACGGCAAGGAGCCCATAACCCCAGCGTGGGCGTTGCCATTGTGTAGCCCAAACTACGGCACCACCAGCCTGGACGAGGAGCAGGGGAATGGCGGGCAGCAGATGGCGGTAGCCAATGGTCAAGATGCCGCTCATGCCCAATGCCAAAAAGAGCAATGGGAGGGTCCACAAGGCCAGCACGACCTTACCCTGGTGTTGACGCAAGGTATACCAGCCACCCAACAGGGCCAACAGCAAGAGGGGCAATGGGGTCTTGAGGGCAAGGGCCACCGGGAAATAGTTCCACCAGCCAGCGCCGGCCTCGCCCCAGAAAAAGTCGAGCCGAGCCGCTTGTAGATCGATGATGCGGGTAAAGGACCACCACAGTTGTTGCCAATAAAAGGGCGCTGGCAACGGCCACGGCAGCGGACCATCGACCATGGGACCAAGGGTAAACCGGTAGACGGCCCAGACGACTGTGCATGCCACCAGCCCCATGCCAACCAACGCCAGCAGCCGTTGCCACCGGGGGGGCTGGTCTGCCTGGCGAGGATAGACCAAGATCAAGAACAGCGCCGCGGGCCAAAAAAGTAGCCCTGTATATTTGGCACTCATTGCCAAGCCCGCGGCTAGCCCGATGACTACAAGTTTCCATCCCCGTGGCTTTTCGAGCCAAGCCCACAAACACCAACTGGCTAGAGCGAGAAAACAGCTCAAACCCAAGTCGGTGGTGACAACCCGCGCGTTAGCCAATAGATTGGGGTCAAAGACCGCCAGCAAGAGAACAAAGAGCGCGCCATTGCGTCCCCAAAGCTGGCGCGCCCAGCTATAGATCACCAAAAGTAAGAACAGCCCGACCAACACGATGGGTTGGCGTGCGGCCACGAGGAGCGCTTGGGGATCGGGATTCGCCTCCCACAAAAAAACATCGGAGAAGAGAAAGCGGTCACCCGCTTGCCAAGCTGGGTGGTCGAGCGGTAGCACAATGGTATCGTCACCCAACAGCGCGCTGGCCCCAATCAACCCCATGAGGGGCGGGTGCGTCGTGGCGAGGCGGAAGTCGCCAGTTTTCCAGTAGCTATAGCCCGCGGCGAGATGATACTGTTCATCAAAGGCGGCGGATTTATGGGGAGAGATGGTCAAGGCTTGGAGGGCAAAGAGCGCCAGGCCCAGCACGAGGAGTAACCCTTCCCCCAAGGTAGCCGAAAGGTTGTAGGAAAAATGAAGAGGGCGCAAAGAATGAGCTTGGTTCATGGTAAGGTGACTTCATAGAGTTGCAGACGATCATCACTGAGCAAGGGACGTGTGCTCTGCTCAATGGCAAGGCGCGCGCCGGTTGTCGGTGCATAGAGCCCCACCAGCACTTGATAGGGCGGCGCGCCAGTGCGTTGGAGCGGGATCTGATAGTCATCCACAACAACGGTATTGGGGAGCCAGGTCGTGGTGGGATTGGTATTGGCTCCTGGCATTTGATCCCACTGGCCGATCATGGTCCCGTTGTGATCGACCAGATGCACAAAGACGGTGTAATCCGCCGCGATGGGTGCTTGCGTGCGCCACAGAAGGGTTAGGTGAAGCCGATCCTGCACCAATACCGGCTGGCTGGCCCCGAGCAACTCCACGCCAGCCGCAAAGCGGGCAACTGGTGTAATTGGGGCGCCATTGCAATACCAAAGCTGCCATTGGCGAATGGTCAGCGCCATTTCACAACGATAAGCGGCATTGGTCATGGGGGCCAGTGACAGATCGTCATTTTCCGCTTGCAAATAGAGAAACGCGCCCTGTTGCGCCACGCTCGGCAGCGGTTCAAGCCGCCCTGGGCGTCCCCCCATCAAGATCAGTCGCTCTGGCGCGGTGAGTAGCGGACGCAGCTCGCGACCAAGGGCCAGCTGTTGGCTGACGACGGGCCAATCCTGATCGGTGGTATTGAGCAGGCGCACGAGCGAACGTAGTGGGCTGGTGGCCAAGCGCCCTGCTTGATAGGCTTGGACAAATTGCGGTGTTGCACTCACGAGGAGCCCAAACGTACAAACGGTGGCTAGGACAGGCAGCCAGCGCACGCGTGTTTGGGGGCGCAGCAGTTCTAGCGCAAGGTTCAGCGCGACAACCAGCAACAAGAAGGTACGCCCAATGATGAGCAAGAGCAACAGCTCTTTGTAATCCGCCTCAACCAAGTTTGCATAAGCCGGGGCGTAGCCTGGCCCCAAAAGATTGTGGTAGATGGGATGTTCGAGCAAGACCACCGCGCTGAGCAACAGCGCATAGAGTACGCCACGCACGTTCGGCCAAACTAAGACCAAAAAAGGTAGAAGATATAATAGATATTGCGGATTCCAGGCCGGATAGGCGACTAGTAAAATCGCATAGGTGAGAGCGGCAAAGAGCACGAGGCGACGTGGGGATTGGGGTGTTGGCGCTTGCCGATAGGCCAGGGCAAAAAGTAGCGCACCAACGGCCAGCCAAAAGAGCCAAATCAGCCGCTCCGGGTACCACGAAGCATACAAGCTTACGTCGGCCATGGGATCAAAGACATCGCCAAGCACTTTGCCTAAACGGGTATAGCCATTGCTCCAGGCATAAAGCGTGCTCCAACCAGAACGTTCGCGCAAGGAACGGAGCGAGGCCATGGTCATCACAGGGCCTTGCTGGTAGGCGATGCCATAGCCAAGCAGCATGACCAAAAGCGCCGTGCCAATCCCCACGAACCAGCGGCTGATCCGTTTGGTGGCGAGGGGCAATAGCGCGGTCAGGGCCAGTGGCACCAGTTTAAGCAAGCCGCCTATTCCGGTGATCAAGCCAAAGAGTAGCGCCCCACCCCATTGGGGTTGGTTGACCGCAATGACCAAGCCGACCATCACCGTGGCAACCGGTAGCGCATCAAACCAGCCGCTCAGTAAATAAACCGGTAGAAAGAAGCCCGCATAGAGCCAAACAACCCGGAAGGCGCTTGCCCCATAGAGCCGTCGCGCCAGCCAATAGAGGGATAATAGCGTCACCCCTTCGGCCGCGACCATGAGCAGGCCAAACAGCACAACATACCATAGCCGCTCATCTTCCCAAAGCGGAATGCGTCGACTGAGGGTATCGATCCAGAGGGTGAGCCAAGCAAAGAGGGGTGGATATTCAGACCAATAGTCACGATAGGGCAGGAGGCCAAAATCCTGCCAACTTGCCCGTGTCTGATAGAAGATGAGATCGCTATAGTCCCGAATGTAGCCACCCGGGCGAAAGAACCACACCGTGCCCAGCCGGAAGGTAACAAAGAGCAGCCAACCTAAGAAAAAGTCGGTATGACGACTGAAGCGTTGCTTCAGCAACTCAAGCATTGACACAAAGCGTGCCTCGATCCAAATGGGTGCCATCGGCAATCTACTGACTCACGGGCTTTTTGAACATCCACCTAATTTTGACACGGTTCTAGTGGAATCGCCAAAACTCACGAATGAGTGCCCGTCGGTAACGCTTCGCGAAGGCA
This sequence comes from Caldilineaceae bacterium, assembly GCA_019637645.1. The sequence continues at coordinate 78,809 of JAHBVH010000006.1, read as the reverse complement.
CCCTATCTGCTTGTCAACTTTTGTCTAAGCGTATAGCAACTATCTGATAGAAAGAGTATCGAAAAGTAGAAAGTGCTACTGACCCAAACGATGTTTAGTGTCATAATCACGCCATAATAGGTGAACTTATGCTAGTAGGAGATTACATAATGCGTTTTGAGCCTCTTTTACGAGTGCTGGGAGCGCTGGTTTATGGTTTTGTCGGTTGGGAGTTGGGAATGGCACTAGCTCAAACCACGGAGCTGACAACGGAATCTGCCCTCTATTTCGTCCCAGCGACCATCATTCTGGGCGCGCTTGGCTATGTTATGGCGCCTTGGTTGGTGATCGCGCCAGCAAAGGCTGCACGCAATAATTTGCGTTCAATTCCCACGGGTGATTTAGTGGCGGGAACCGTTGGCTTCATGGTTGGGTTGCTGATTGCCGCCTTGCTCAGCTATCCCATTGCACAATTGCCGCCGCCCTTTGGCAGTATCTTGCCCTTAATCCTTGTCATTATCTTTGGTTATTTGGGGGCAACTGTTGCCGTGACTCGCCAGGAAGAATTGCTTCTCTTATTCCAAACCGGTCGGTTTGGGGGTACTGTTGCCGGCAAATTCCAGACCAGTGCTACTTCAGCATATCAACCACCTAAATTATTGCTTGACACTAGTGTAATTATTGATGGGCGCATTGCCGATATTGCCCAAACCGGCTTTGTCCCTGGCATTTTGTCCGTGCCGCGGTTCGTTTTGAATGAGCTTCAGTATATTGCTGACTCGTCGGATGCCCTGCGGCGCAACCGTGGCCGCCGTGGCCTAGAGATGTTGGATCGGCTACAAAATACCGACGACGTTGCCATCGAATTTATTGATCAAGATCCGCAAGACGCGCAACAAGTTGACGATAAGTTGATCAGTCTGGCGCTTACCTTGGCCGCCGCGATTGTGACGAACGACTACAACCTGAATCGGGTGGCCCGTCTGCAGGGGATCAAAGTCTTGAACATCAACGAACTCGCCAACGCCGTGAAGGCTGTGCTCTTGCCGGGCGAAGAGTTGCCCTTGCGGATTATCCAAGAAGGCAAAGAAGCAAGCCAAGGGGTCGGCTTTTTGGAAGATGGCACGATGGTCGTCGTTGAAAATGGCCGCCGTTTCCTCAACCAAGAAGTGCTGGTGCAAGTCACCAAAGTGCTCCAGACCAATGCTGGCCGCCTAATCTTTGCCACGCCGGAATAAGCGGATCAACAAACCTGCCGCCGGAAATTGGACGCGGGTGAACGCGGATTTATTTTTATCCGCGTTCACCCGCGTTTATCCGCGTCCCACGTTACTGCTTTATCCCTAGCCAAAAGCTATGGTATAATCAACCCTATCATCTGTTCCATTCTTACAACCATAGATAGGACCTATCTTCATCATGAGTCTTCGCATTTACAACACGCTCACGCGTCAGACCGAGGAGTTTCAGACGCTGGAGCCGGGCAAAGTGCGTATGTATGTCTGTGGCCCGACGGTCTACGCCAATGCGCATATTGGTCATGCGATGGCGGCAATTGTTTTTGACATGGTGCGCCGCTATCTGATCTATCGTGGCTATCAGGTGCGCTATGTGACCAATTTTACCGATGTCGATGACAAAATTATTCGGCGGGCCAATGAGCGTGGCGAAGACCCCATTGCCTTAGCCAACCATTTTGCCAGTGAATATTTACGCCACTTGACCGATCTCAATGTGATGCCAGCCGATGTCTATCCTAAGGTGAGCGAGACTATGCCGGAAATCATCCAAATGGTGCAGAGCTTGGGTGAAGAGGGCTATGCCTATCAGCTGGATGGCGATGTCTATTTCCGGGTGACCAAAGACGACGACTATGGTAAATTGAGCCGTCGTCAACTGGAGGAAGCGCTCAGCGGCACCCGCGTCGAAGAAGACCAACGCAAGGAACATCCCGGCGACTTTGCGCTGTGGAAATCGGCCAAGGTTGGCGAGCCCGCCTGGGAGAGCCCTTGGGGCGAAGGGCGACCAGGGTGGCATATTGAATGCTCGGCCATGAGCCTGCGCCATTTGGGCGAGCAGATTGACATTCATGGTGGCGGTAATGATCTGATCTTCCCGCACCACGAAAATGAGATCGCCCAAACCGAAAGCATGACAGGCAAACCCTTTGCCCGCTATTGGATGCACAATGGCATGTTGCAACTGGCCGGGGAAAAGATGAGTAAATCCCTAGGCAATTTGATCACCATTGATGAATTCCTGACCAAGCACAGCAGCGACGCCCTCCGCATCCTGATCTATTCCGGCCACTATCGCAAACCGGTGGTCTATAACGATGAAACCCTGACCAACGCCAAACGGGTGCTGACGCGGCTTTTAACCGGGCTACGGCCTGGCAAGGGTACAAAGACGACGGGCGAAGAAGTCGATACCTTGCGCGAAGCAACCGAGAACGCCCGGGCCAGCTTTATCAGTGCCATGGACGATGACTTTAATACCAGTAGCGGCATGGCTGCCATCTTTGAATTGGTGCGTGCCATTAACAGCGCGCGCGATGCTGGTGTGAGTGGGCCGTTCTTCAGTGCCGCGCAACAGACCTTGCGTGAATTGACCGGCGTCTTAGGGCTGGGCTTGCACGAAGAGACCCACGAAGCTAGTGGCGGCGGCGATGTGAAACCGTTTGTCGATCTCTTACTGACCATTCGTACTGAGCTACGCAACGCCAAACAGTGGGCGTTGGCCGACAAGGTGCGCAATGGGTTGAAGGAACAGGGTATTGTGATCGAAGATACGCCAGAGGGACCTGTCTGGCGTTTCGGTGAGTAGGCTAATGCGGGACAAACTCAAGCGCAATTCTATTTTGGGATATTAAGTGAGTATGAGTGAATTAATTTATGGGCGGCGCGCTGTTTTAGAGACTTTGCGGGCAAAGCGGCGACGGCTCTTTCGGCTCTGGTTGGAGGGCACCAGTGAACCCCAGCATACCGGGATTATTGGTGATATTTTGGCGTTGGCCACGGCGCAAAATGTTCCAACGCGGCCGATCAAGGGGGGCCTTTTTGATAAGCTAGCCAGCCAATCAGCCAATGCCCAAGGCGTAGCGCTAGAAGTCGGTGACTATCCTTATGTGGAGTTGGAAGATTGTCTGGCCTATGCGCGCGGGGTTGGTGAGCCACCCCTTTTGCTGCTGCTCGATCATTTGCAAGATCCGCAAAATTTGGGAACGCTCTTCCGCACCGCTGAAGCCATGGGCGTGCATGGGGTCATTATCCCGGATCGCCGCTCTGCACAGGTGACCGCCGCGGTGAGCAATGCCAGTGCCGGTGCGGTGGAACATCTACGCGTCGTCCAGGTGACCAACCTCAATCGCACCATTGAATTGCTCAAAGAGAGCAATATCTGGGTGGCGGGGTTAGATAATGTGGATCATGCCCTGCCCCTTAGCCGCGCCAACCTCACCGGGGCGTTGGCGATTGTCGTGGGGAGCGAAGGCGAGGGGCTCAGCCGTTTGACCCGGGAACGATGTGATTTCTTGGTACGGCTGCCCATGTTAGGGCAAGTTGAAAGCCTCAACGCGGCGGTTGCCGGCAGCATTGTCCTCCACGCGGCCCGTCAAGCCCGCGAATCCGCGAAGTCTTAGCGTTCTCTTCAGTTTGTTAGGCAATATAACCAAAATGTTACAAATTGCGCTGCTTGATAAGCATGGGGCGGGTTGGCGTACCGATGTAGAGACGCTTTATCAGCAATTGGGTGGGAGTCAAAATCCCACCTTGTTGCCCTATCATTTTTTGCAGGCAGCTTTTCCCGCCATCGGCGGGAAGATCTTGCCGGTTTTTCTCGATGAACAGTTGGTTGGGGCTGGCTTTGCCTTGCCCGCGGCATCGACCGCAGCGCGCCCACGCGCTGAACCGGCCTACGTTATACGCTACCATGTTTTGCCGATGGCACCGGCCATTGAGCGGGAAGCACTGTACCTCCAGTTCGCGCAGCGCTTGCATAGTGAACAGATCCATCTGTATGACCCGACCGCTCTCCACAGCTATGCACCGACACACCAGATGGTTGGCGCGGTGGATATCGGGCGTCCCGCTCAACGGGAGGCGGCGACGATCCGCGCGTTGCAGCAGGAGATCTGGGGTAGCCCCCCCGAATTTTTATACCCGTCCGATCTGCATAGCAGCGACTTCCCACTTGGAACTTCCCTCGTGGCGCGTGTGGATGAAGCGGTGGCTGCTTTTCTCTTCGGTTTTTATAAGCGGGGTGGCCCGGCCTTGCCCGGAGCGTGGACGACCAATTGGCGTGGCGAACTGCGGATTGAATCGCAACTTATGGGGGTTCTCCCGACCCACCGTGGATTACGGTTAGCCTATTTGCTGAAAAAGATCCAGGCTGAACAAGCGTTAATGCAAGGCATCGGCGTGATTCACTGGACTGTCGATCCGCTGCAATATCCGAATGCGGCGCTCAATTTTGGCCTGTTACGCGCTGTCTCCTTCACCTTTACGCCAGACTATTATCCCTTTCGCAACGACCTCAATCGCGGTCCGGCCTCGCGGCTGAGCCTAACTTGGCTGATTGGCTCAACACGGGTGCGCGAAGTACCCCTCTTTGATGCCCAATCGGTGATTGTGCAGCTCGCCAACCAGCCCCAGATCGTCCAAGTCAATCAAGGTTGGCAGCAAATGGATTTGACCGTCGATGCCCCGTTGATTGCCATTGAAATTCCTGCAAACTGGACGAAGTTACAACAAGAGGAACCCGCAGAAGCGCTCCGCTGGCGGGCCGCCACTGACCAGATCTTTAGCCACTACTTGGGTAGCGCACCAGGGCAATATGTCATTACGGACGTGGGGGTCGATGGCGACCAACGTTTTCTGATTGCCCAGCAGGCCGAAGATGCGCTTTGGGCGCGGCTAGAACGTACCTAACTAATGCTGATAATGTCTATCGGCTGGCTAGCACGCGGATTTATGACGGGGGCGCTGGCTCCGGCGTTGCGCTAAAATGTGCAGCGACCAAAGCGGCTGTTTCATCCAGGCTCAGCGCACCATCGACCGAAAGCCATGCCATGGGATGCGCAAGCAGTTGGCCTTCCAACCAGTGGGCAAATCCGGCATCGCGCGCCATCCAATGGGCGAAGGCTTGCTCCGGTGCTGATGTGGTGGCGAGCACGTCATGAATCCAGGGGCGCTGCGCATAGTAGTGTCGCTGAAAAGCCTCGGTGGGAATCAGCCAAAAGGCATGGCGTGGCTCTGGTAGCAGTCCATGCAATTGATGGGGTAGGACTGCGGCACCTTCAAAAAGAATGGTCTGTGAACTCTCCTGTAATAAACGTCCAAGATCCTCTAAAACCAATGTGAACTGTTCGGCTATAAAGTCGATTTCGGTGGCAATTTGCTCGACAACGGGCCGCAACCAAAGCGCGTCACCACGCAGGCGAGAAATACGATAAAAGGTGGGCTGGGCCGCTGCGGTTGAACGCTCGCGATGATCGTTGAACCAGTCATCGCTGGCGTAGAGTTGCCAATTGAAGCGTTCCGCCAATTTCTGTGCCAGGGTACTTTTACCGGCACAGGGCGAACCACATAACCAATAGACTCTTTGCCAATCTTCTGAACGCATGTCAAGCTTCCCCTTCCACTGTTAAGTTGATGCTAACACTAATCGAAGTTACGCGGTTGGCTGGGTAACTAGAGACCTAACAGGTTTGCCAAACCTGTCGGGTCTGGCGCAAGTGCGTAACGCCTAACTAAGTTGATTCTAAGATACCCAATTGTAGGGCCCGTTCGCGGATCTCTTGAACGAGCGCCTCGGCCGCGGGCGATAATTGGCTTTGGCGCTCGAAACAGACCAAGGCGCTATCGCGGTAGAGCGGCGCTAAATCGGCCACCGGCACGGCCACCAAGCGCCCAGTTTGTAGATCATGGTGAATGTAGGCTTGGGTAAAAAAGCCATGACCATGCCCTTCACACGTCCAAACATAGGCGATCTCGCGGGGAAGATCGCTGCTCAGGTAGGCGTGGGCGGCCAAACGGGTTAGCTCAGGCGGCGTGATCTGCCACCAACGGAGCAACAAAAAGCGCATCTCCGCGGCCAGGATGTCGGCCTGTGTGATTTGCGCGCGCGTGGCAAAAGGATGGTGGGGAGGCACAACAAAAGGCACCGGCTCATGAAAGCGGAGCAACGGCTTGAGGTCGGTGGTTAGCGGTTGGACACAGGGCCACGCGACAATGGCAAGCTCAACGATCCCGTCATAGAGCAGGTCGATCATGGGGATGTGATCGGCAGAACGAGCATAACATTCAACGGTTGGATAGTGGGCTTGGAACTTGGCAAGGGCTGGCGCAAGGAGCGCTTCGGCTAGCGAGCCCAACGCTCCAATCGTCACGCGCCCGCGTAGACCTCGCCGGGCTTCTTGGGCCGCGGCCACGCCGTCGAGCATGGCCGCTAGCGCCCGCCGCGCATAGGGCAGAAAGCTGACGCCAAGCGGGGTTAATTTGGCCCCATGGTTAGAACGCACCAACAGGGGGCCGCCAACTTCTTGCTCGAGGATTTGAATACGGGTGCTAATGGTCGGCTGCGCGAGATGCAGTTCACGCGCCGCGCGGCTAAAGCTACCCGCGCGCACAACCCGATCAAAAGCTGTGAGCTGTTCAAGATCCATAGATTATCAATATAGTTGATAGCCACTATTTGTAAATACCCCTTGCAGTATACGCCAAAACGGTCTATTCTCACAATGGTTTAGACGTTACGCACGCTGGTCGCCCGGCGCTCATGAAGGGTAAGCAATTAAAGCGGTAGAGCTCACTAGTGCGCTGATGAAGAGTAACCATTCAATTCGGTAATCTGCCCGCGCCCGCAAGGCCACCGGGCTAGCCAGCGACGCCGGCGAAAGCCCACGTTCCGATTTTAAGCGTTAACCTTCATAAACCCTAAAGGTCTCTACCCTCTCATCCACAGCTACTAAGAAAGTGAGCAAGCGCGTTATGACATTAACCATTCGTCCCGTCACCTTCGCGGATCTCCCCACCATTACCGCCATCTATGGCCGGAGCGTTCTAGAAGAGAGCGCTTCCTGGGAGCTAACCCCCCCCGATGCCAGTGAAATGGCTCGACGCATGCAGGCGCTGCTCGACCAGGATTACCCCTATTTCGTGGCCGAGGTGGCGGGGCGTGTCGTGGGCTATAGCTATGCCAGCAGCTATCGCCCACGCCCAGGCTATCGCTATACCGTGGAGGATTCAATCTATGTTGATCCGGCCTACCAACGGCGTGGCATTGCCCGTACCCTGTTGACGACCTTGATCGATGCCTGTACCGCGCGCCACTTTCGCCAGATGATTGCGGTGATCGGCGATAGCGAAAATCGCGCTTCGATTGACCTGCACCAACGCCTTGGCTTTGTGCAGGTGGGCCTGCTACCCACCATTGGCTTTAAATTTAACCGTTGGTTGGATGGGGTGTTGATGCAGCGTGCGCTAGGTGAGGGGAATAGTTCTTTGCCAAGCTTGTAGTACGGTAGCCGTGCCGGGGACGGGCCAGCCGTTGTCGCAAGGGGAGGCGGGTTTTGGCCCGTCCCCGGCACGGCGGCGTATCAAGGGGAGGCGGATTTTGGCCCGTCCCCGGCACGGCTACCGGTGGTCAAGCGATTTTCTATTGTGACAGAATGGAACATATGTGCTATAATTTCTCGTGACGGCACTGCTGTTTTGGCTTTGGTTGGAATGAGAGGAACTGCACAATGGCATTCAAGAAGATGGACAAAATTGTATATCCGCCACGCCAGTGGGCGCTGGTGGGCTATCCAGGGAGTGGTAAAAGTACCTTTGCTTCGCAGCTTGTCGGACCGTTGTTGGTGGTGGATGCCGACCATCGGTTTGCCGAGGTGGCCCGGTTTGCCAACGATGAAGTCTTTCAGCTAAGCGACGAACCGGCGGATAATGTCAACGCCGAGCGGATCGCCGCTTTGCTCAAAGAAAACATGGCTGGCTCGGGCGTCAAAACCGTGGTGATCGATAGCTTGACCAGCATTCTGTCGCCGCTCATTGTCGAAGCGATCTTGGACAATGATGCCGGTCGTAACAAGAATCGAGTGGCTTCGTTCAAAGACAAAGCGCTGGCTATGCGCCTTTTACAAGATACGATCACCGGCTGGGGGGTGGACACGCTCTGGATCTATCACTTGCGCACGGGGCTAGACGGCCAAGCGCGTGAAGTCGAAAGTACGACGATTAGCGTGGTGGAATTAGCCCGCCTCCGTCGCTCCCTCAACCTGCAACTGCGGGTGGTGCAAGAGCGCGACCGCCGCGGTATCCATGTTGAATGGGCGCGACGCGGGCGGGCCGGCATCACGCTGTGGGACGAAACAGGTTCTTGGCGCGGTATGCCAGAAAAGATCGAAGCCGCCGTCTATGGTGGGCTGACGAGCGAAGAGATGCATACTTTGGAAGAGCAAGCACCCGTCGCGTTTAGTGGCCCGGAAGAAGCGATTGCTTGGGGCGTTGAACAAGGCTGCTTCCGCGATACGGTGCATGCCAAAAACGCCTATGACAAACTCAAGCGGGATAAGAAGCCCCAAACCGCCTTGGATATGTGGCAACATTGGATCGATGAAGTCGAACAACGCAAGCAAACGGTTGGTGATGAACTTGCCGCCCTGATTAGTGTCGGCTAAAGTGCCGACTGCATAAGCTGAAACAGAGCTGACCGCGGGCTCGCTACCACAGGGTAGCGAGCCCTTGTTTTTTATAGACAAAATTTGTACCCACCGCGCCCCAAAGTAGCACGCTGTCTATGGATACAGTACAATAGATAGACACCGAGTGCTCAAGCCGATCAAGCCAGTAGCTTAAATAAAGGAAATTGCAATGGCGAACAAATTACGCGTTGGCGTATTAGGGATGACCCACGACCATATCTGGGGCAATCTGAAGGATCTCAATGCGTCGGACCTAGGGGAATTAGTGGCCGCCGCGGACCCGAATGAGGCGCTGTTGACCAAGGCCAAACAAGAGTATCACTGCCCCACGGTCTACGACTCTTATGAGGAATTGCTCGAAGAAGAAAGCTTGGATGCTGTCTATATTTTTGGCGATAATCTCACCGGCGCGGAGTTAGCCATCATGGCTGCCGAGGCGGGGCTGCATGTGATGATCGAAAAACCCATGGCCTCGACATTGGATGGCGCGGTACGCATGTTGGCCGCGGCACGCACCGCTGGTGTCTCCCTCATGGTCAATTGGCCTTTCGCCTGGTGGCCCCAACTCCAGCATGCTTTTACTTTGATCCAGGCTGGCGAGATCGGCCAGCTCTTTCAGACCAAATATCGTTCGGCTCATGCTGGCCCCAAAGAGCTGGGGTGTACGCCCTATTTCTATAACTGGCTCTATGATGCCGAGCTGAATGGCGCGGGCGCACTCATGGACTACTGCTGCTATGGCACGGCGTTGGCCCGCTACTTGCTTGGCCAGCCAAGCCGCGTTAACGGGATTATGGGCCACTGTCTCAAGGATTATATCACCATCGATGATAACGCCGTCATCGTCATGCAGTGGCCGCGTGCCATTGCCATTAGCGAAGCCTCCTGGACCCAAATTGGTCACCTCACTTCCTATCATGCCATGTTCTATGGCAGCCAAGGCACTTTGGTGGTAGAGCCTGGCAACCAGGGCCGACTTCTCTTGGCAAACCAAGCGCATGAAGATGGCATTGCCATCGAGGTACCGCCTGCACCGGTGGGGATGCGCAATGCCACCGACTATTTCCTCACTCGGCTCAGCCAAGGGCTGCCCATGGAAGGGCTCTGTAGTGCCGAGGTCAGCCGCGATGCCCAAGAGATTTTAGAGGCCGGTATCCTTTCGGCCCAAGAGGGCAAAGCCATTTCATTACCATTAAGTTATTAGCCGCTAGCGCGTGGTGACTGTAGCGGCCCCCACTCCAGTCGCCACGCGCTAGTCTCCAATCTCCAATCATCTAGAAAGAAAATTCTTATGGCAAATCTCTTAAAAGTCGGTGTCATCGGTGTCGGTGGTATCGCCAAAACCCACATGCCGGGCTGGGCCGCGTCGGAACATGCCGAAGTGGTGGCAGGTAGCGATGTGATGGAAGGTGCCCTGCAAAGTTGGGGCCAGCAACACGGCGTGACCAAGCTCAGCACCAACGCGGCCGATATCATCAATGATCCTGATCTGGATATTATTGATATCTGCACGCCCAATATGTACCACACGGAGTTGGCCGTGGCCGCGCTCAACGCGGGCAAGCATGTGATCTGTGAAAAACCCCTGGCCCCCACCCCAGCGGGTATTCACAAAATGATCGAAGCGCGGGACCGCTCCGGCAAGACGTTGATGACGGCGCAGCACTTTCGTTTTCAGGGGAGCGCCCAGGCCATGAAGCGCGAGATCGAAACCGGCGCACTGGGGGACGTTTATCATGCCCGTAGCTGGATGTTACGCCGCGGCTGGATCCCGGTGCGCCCCGGCTTTATCTACAAGAAGAACAGCGGTGGCGGCCCTTGTATTGACATCGGCGTCCATATTCTGGATCTGACGCTTTGGTTCATGGGCAATCCCAAACCGGTAGCCGTGACTGGCATCGCCAAAGCGCCGCTGGCCTTGGGTACCGATGCTTTTAGCACCTGGGGCGGGACGGCTGTTCCCAAGGATATGGATGTGGAAGACTTTGCCGCGGCCTTTGTCCGCTTTGACAATGGCGCGACGCTGATCCTCGAGGTGAGTTGGCTGTTACACCACGATACCGATGGGGAAGATATGCAAATGTGGCTCTATGGCACCAAGGGCGGCAGCCATTGGCCCAAGACCGAAGTCTACTCCGCCGACTTTGCCACGCGCCAACTCTATAATCGCTCCCTCAAGATCACTGCCAACAAGATGGAACCGCATGCGCTGGAGTGTGTCGAATTTGCCAAAGCCGTCGCCGAAGGTGCCCCGTCACCTGTGCCTGCCGAACAATCCCTCCAAGTCATGACGATTTTGGATGGCATCTATCGCAGCCAAGCAGAAGGCCGTGAAGTTCAGTTGGACTAGTGCGGGCTCAAGCCGAAGCAAGTCCTGTCAATCAGTTAGGACTTACGCAGTTGGTTGGTACAACCAGAGACCTGACAGGTTTTCCAAACCTGTCAGGTTTTGTCCAAGTGCGTAACTTCTATCAGTACAGTGTTTGAGTAAGTCTTTCGATATGACCACCCAAGGCGAAAGCCCGTTTCCGCCGGCGGTGCGCATAGCGCATACCGAGAAACTGACGTTACACTGGTGTAGTCTGTTCTGAAAAATCGGACGGGGATGGACGCGGGAAACGCGGAGGAAGAAAAGTCCGCGCCTGTCTGCGACGCTGACGCGGTCGTGAAGAGCTGACAGGTTTTGCAAAACCTGTCAGCTCTAGGGGCGACACGCCTGCTTGTTTATGGAAAACAGCAAAGAATTGAATGAACAGACCATGCAGCCAATTGCGGAAAACATCTACCAAATTCGTCTACCTCTTCCTTTTGCCCTCAATCACGTCAACTGTTATCTCTTGCGTGATGACGCGGGGTGGACCATGCTTGATACGGGCCTGCATTGGTCAGCGGGTCAACAGGCTTGGCACGCAGCGCTAGCTGAATTACAGCTTGATCTCTCCCAAGTGCAGCAGATTGTCCTGACCCACATGCACCCTGATCACTTTGGGATGGCCGGTTATTTTCAAGCGCTCACCCAAGCCCCTGTCTATCTCGCCCCGCGCGAAGCCGCCCTTGCCCAAACGGTGTGGGTGGAGGATGGCTGGCGGCCTGCGCTCACCCACCATTTTTGGCAGCAGGCCGGTCTTCCCGACGCGCTTTTGACCACTATCGCCCAACAAACCGATCGTCTACGGCAGATGACCATGCCCCATCCTGTCCAAGTTGTGTCCATTGAACCAGGGCGTACCATTGCCATGGGAGGGCGGCTGTGGCAGGCCATCCATGCCCCAGGCCACGCCGACGGCCAGCTGATCTTCTACCAGCCAGAAGAGCGTCTCTTGTTGTGTGGCGATCAGGTGTTGATGAAGATCACGCCCAACATTGGCCTATGGCCCACGACTCAGCCAGATCCGCTTGGGCGCTATTTGCGCTCGTTGCACAGCTTGGCCGTGCTGCCCGTTCAAAGGGCGTGGCCCGGTCATGGTCGTCCGGTTGAGGATTGGCAAGGGCGGCTGGCCGAGTTACAAGCGCACCATGCCCGGCGTTTGGCACAAATGGCCGAAACTGCTGGAACCGGTGCCTCGGCGCTGACCATTGCCCAACGTGTCTTTAATTTTGCGGCTTTTAGTGAACACGAAGTACGCTTTGCCATTGCCGAGACCCTAGCGCACTTGGTCTATCTGGTGCAGCAAGGCGAGTTGCACGCGGTGGAACAGGGCGGGGTGACGTTCTATCAGCGCTAGCTTTGCTCGGTTTTCTTGTAGCGTAGACTGGCGTGAATTATGCGGCCTGCTTGCGGTCTTGCAGCATGGCATAGAAGCTCAACCAACAATAGTAGATGACAAAGAGGAGAGATGCCCACACCAGCCAGGGATTATAGTCTGGATATTGGACCAAGATGACCACATTGACAACGCCCCAAATACAGGCCAGGGTCATGGTCAAGCGCTGATAGATAGCTGTACGGGTAGGATAGACATATTTGATCGGCACAAAGACTAGCGCACTTAGGAGAACTGTCACGGCCAAATTGACCCAAGGACTCCAGCCGAGCACAAACATGTAGTAGACCATGATGTTCCAGTAGGAGGGAAAGCCTTTAAAGTAATGATCCTCGGTCTTGGCATCACCCTGGCAGAATTGGTAGGCGGACGCTAACAAGATGAACGCTGCGCCCGTTAGCGCATATTGACTCGGCAGCATTTGTGATTCGTGGAGGAAATAGGCTGGCACCACCACATAGTTGAGGAAATCGATCATGTTATCTAGCAACGCACCATCGAAGTTGGGCAGGACACTCTTGACGCGCACCCGCCGCGCCCAAATTCCATCGAAGGAATCGACAAAGACAGAGAGGGCCATCCAGATAAAGGCCAACAGCCATTGGTGACTGGAGATCGCGAGGATCGAAAATAATCCCCAGATAGCCCCTGTGGCGGTTAATAAATGCGCGCTCCAGGCCAGTACCTTATTGGCTAATGAGGGGGACCACTCCTCTGTGGGCTCCAGGTATACGTCTTCCATCTGTGCCATGATTACCTGCCTATCAACTGCTTTCCCAAAAACTAAATCCGTCTGCAACGCTCATGAGGCGTGATACCCAGGAAAAACTTAGATCGCCTTAGGTGTTGCTAGCTTTTTAGAGCCGCCCCTAGTATACCACAGGTGGGGTGTTTCCAGAATATAAAGCTGAGTGTGTGCCATATCAAGCTTGCTCGGTTGCCGTGCTTCCCTGTTGGCGAAAGTCGAGCTGCATGGCCTGCTGCCACGCCCGGATCTCCATAACTTCCGCACCCAATGTACTGACACAGAACGGGCTGTCATAGTGTTGGGCATATGGCAACGGCTGGGCGTCCCCATTGACGGTAAAGGGGCCTGCCCAGTCAAGAGTAAGCGTGTCCTCTCGCAGCGTTGTGACTTGGGGTTGCGCGCCTGCCAACGTGATCGGCAAGGCGAGGATCTTGGCCTGGAAGTCGGCAAAGGTACCGTCCACTGCGCTTCGCCCAAGTTGGCAGAACCAGTTCGTCTGCGTGCCATTTGCCCGCAATTCCCGATAAGCTTCATGGCCGGTGGTGGTGAGCGTTAGGCCGGGATGAGCGGTGAGCGCGACATAGCCGTCTCCCTTACGTGCAAAGGCCCAACCGTCACGAATCTCATAGGCATCAAAGTTCGCCGTGGGGAAATAGGCATGGGTAAAGCCGAGCAGATCGGAGTCTGGTAGGTGATATAAGGCCAAGAGGGCATCTTTCCATTGGGCCACGTGTGGCAGGCGTGCATTGCCCCGCCAGAAGTTAGGGTGATTCGCTTCATTCTGGCTCGTCCGGGCGGGGTGGTTGACAAAGATGACCGCGCCCACACCTAGCGTTGCTTGCCAGATATGTTGACGCTCTCCTGCTGTACCGGGGCGATACCCTTGCGCAGAACAGAGCATGGCGTCCGCTGTTTTATAGGTCGCCTTGTTGACTTCCCAGGTCGTTTCCGCCTGTTGGGCATCCTGGCTGGCCGGCCCCATATGGCGCTCCTTGCTCCAAAGCGCTTCAACCGGCGTAGTGGCAATCTCCAACAACGGCGGTGGCAATTCATAACTTTCGGCGCAGGCCAAACTGACGGTACCGGCCATGGCATCGTGAAACGCCCCAAGCCCCCAAAGTAGGCGGCTAATCCCTGTGGTGGCGGCCAAGCGACCGCCACGGAGGGCTGCTGTGGTCGTGCTGCCGTGGGTGGAGCCAAAGACCCCGCGGAAAGAGTTCAGCGCCAAGGTAAAGCAGAGCTTGTCGAGCACGACCGCGGCCATTTCGGCCACTTCGGCATTCTCGGCCAAATCCGCGAGGTGGCTGAGCGCGACGGCCAGTTGTTCAAAGGCAATGTCCGAATCCCAGGGCGCGAAACCATTATAAGCACACTGGCGTAACCAAGCCAAAGCCTGTTCTTCGCCAACCTGTTGGTGCCAACGCCCGGGTTGGCCGCTCGGTTGGAAGGTGACGGCGGGAAAAGCTTGCCCGGCGAGCAGTTCACTCGTATTGTGCAGGAACTGCTCATGGTTGGCCGTATCATGCTGAACGGGTGCAGCCCATGCCGTAGTGTTCGCGCCATAAGAAGTTGCAATTGCATAGGACTCGAGCGCAGTTTTGATTTCAGGTGGGAAGTTCGGATCATCCCCATAGCGCAGGCGCGCGCCGAGGAGGCCAATGAAAGGCACTGGGGTCGGTACGCTATCGACCGTTGCCTGCTGTGTCCACTGGGTAATGGTTTGCGTGATAGGGGCAAGCTTTAGTTGATCCCACTGGCCGAGGGCCATCTTGGCCAGTTCGCTATAAATGCCTGTCCGTTTCGCCGCATCGGTGAGGGCCTCTTGGGCGCGCTCGGCATAGGTGCCATAGGTGGTTTCGGCAAAGTTACTATTGGCAATGCGGATCGGCAGATTGCGGCGAATCCGCATGCCGTGGACATAATAAAGCTCTACCTTGGGCATCAGGCTGATCCAATAGTCGCCATCCAACCGCTGATAGGCTTTGCCCAGCTTCACCTCACTTCCGGCACGGACGCTCGGATGGCTTTCCGTATAGATTTTCCCACTCGCCGTTTGAAGCCGCACCGTTAGCTCGCCGACTAGATTCATCTCGGCAGGCCAACGCACAATGATTTCGTCTTGGTGGTGGTACAGATCTTTGTCGATATAGGCGGCGTCTAGCAAGCGCTCAAAGCCTTGGCGGTACTTGGCCGTCATGGTGGTCGGCAGGGTGATCTGTCCTGCTGTTGGTGCGAGATCGGTGATCCGCAAGGCCAGAAAATAAGGCGAAGCGTGCAACGCAACTGTGCTAAAGGCGATCAGGATGGCATTGCGCCCGGCGTGGAGTGGCGTGGTAAAGGTGTGAGCGGCCACAACGTTTGGCGTAAATTGCTGGTGTTGATAAACCGCCGCGCCATTGATCCAGACTTCGGCGGGACCGCTGCTGGCTAGCTGGAAGGTGGCCGTCTGGGCTGCCGTCAGCTCGATCTCGGTGTAGGCCCAGGTGCGTAGATAGTGGCAGCTATCAAAAAAGTCACTATAGTCCAGCAGATGATCATCGCCACATCGCACAACCTGCCAAGGGAATTTGACCGCGCCGAGCGCATCACTGAAGGCGAGCGTTGTCAATTCTGTGGGTGGTTCGGGCAGAACAGGCATAGGTTGCTGATAAGCGGCGGCGATCTGGGCGGGTTGCTCGGCTGGTGAAAAGCGCGCTAGATCGGTGACCGCTGTCCTATGGGGGCCAGCAACAAGCCAATGATGAATGTAACCGGAAGTCTGAAGGGGATAAGGGATCAAGTCGGTTGTGGCGGATGTGGTTTGCTTCGTCATGCTCACTAAGTCGATTGCTTGTTTGGGCGATACCGTTGGTGATGGGATCGGCGCAAACCTGTCAGGTTTGGAAAACCTGACAGGTTTAGGCTCACGCCAAAGCTAACTTTATCAGAATTTCTTGGCTTTTACCATTTCGGCATGTTCTGGGAGATATTCGACATCTTTGCGATCCCAGGAAGCGCGGCCATGGACGGCATGAATTCCCATCAATTGGCGGCGTTGGGGCGTGTTGGCCCAATCGATCACCTGTTGAGAGGGTTGCTGGCTTTCCCACTTTTTGATCCAGAAGGGCATATAGCCATAGATCAGCAGCCGGCGATCGCGATCACTGGTGTTGGCTGTGCCCGTGTGCCATAGGGTGACATCCCAAATCAAGACGCTGCCCGCGGGGCCGGTCATCTTCTTGAGGCCGGGCATATCTTCCAGGGTATCCCCCGTGTATTGATCGCGTGGCGGATCTTCATCGCGTTTATGGCTGCCCGGTACAATCGTAAAGCAGCCCATGTCTTCGCTTTGATCGTCGAGGAAATAAAAAGCCTTGACCTTTAAGCTGTATTGGGGGTGGCGATAAGGCGGCCAATCGCGATGCCAACCCGTGTGGGCGTTGGTGTGGGCATGGTGGCAGTGCGCAACAATTTCCATGGCCTGTAAGCTCGGTCCAATGACCGTTTCGAGCAGAGGCATGATGACCGGATTGGCGGCAATATCGAGGAAGAGGTTGTCAAATTCATAGGCATTGCTCATGGTATGGGCATCCGGGCCGTGGCCGTAGCCGCCCTTCAGAATACCACTTTGGATCATCGCACGCCACGCCGGTTCGGTGGCTTGTTGTACTCGTTCAAACGCGGTACGTACGCGCTGGAGCCCAAACGAGTCTAGGGCATTTTCAATGAGGACATAGCCTTCTTGCTGAAATTGCTCGATCTGTTCCTTGGTTACTTCCACTGCTGGGAGCGTGGCTAGCATGAGTTCATCTCCAAATCTTTATCCTGCGGGGAACGACATCATACATGGAACGCGGCCCAGGCTAAGCTGCCTGGGCCGCGCTTTCGAACCGGAACGACGCCGATGGCGCTCCGTTTTCGACGTTACAGATGTGCTTCTGGGTTTTCCCAGAAGAGCTGAGCGGGGTTGACTAGCGATTCGTCGCGGGTAGCATCCTGGATGGGATAGCCATTCGCCACGTTGCGTAGATCACGGCTGATGATGATGGGGCCAGGCAATTCACCGACAATGCCGACGGCTGGAATTTCTTCGGCCCAAATGTCGAGAATCTGTTTGAAAAGCTCATTGCGTTTGGCTTCATCGGCTTCGACCAAGGCTTGCCCCCAGAGTTCCCACTGTTGCCAGAGGAAATGCCCATCGGGCGGCGGCGTGCCATTGGGATCGTTGTTGTCGCGATACCAGCGCCCCCACGCCCCGGCCCAAGGGCGATCCAGCAGTTCGCCCACATAGTAGTTGGAATGGGAAAGGAAGGGCATGATCTCGTGACCCGCGCCCCACCAAGCCGCGTCGAGCAAGTTCGAGGTGTAGTGCTCTTCATAGAGTGATCGCTCGACGGCTTTGTAGGTCGCTTTGATGCCAATGGCGGCCAACTGCTGCATCACCAATTGGGCCGTATCGGAGCCAGGCGTCCCGGTTTCGTCAATGCCTTCAAAGATGAAGCTGATCGCTTCGTTGCTCCCATCATCCCAAAGCCGCATGTTTTCGCTATCCCGTTCCGTATAGCCCAGTCCATCAAGAATCGTATTGGCTTGTTCTGGATCATACTCGGCATAGGCCAAGGTCGCGGCTTCATGGTATTGGGGCGACTGCGATGTGGGGCTGGCTTGACGCGGCACGCCTAAGCCGTCGTAGACAAGTTCATTGATGGCATCGCGATCCAGCGCCAAGTTGAGCGCCTTGCGCACCTCGCGATTCTGGAAGAACCCCGACAGCCGTTCGTTGGGGCTAGCATGATTGATCGAGAGGGTCTGACCATTGGAGGTTGGGCCAAGGAAGACCTGATAGTTACCCGCATCTTCGCTCTCTTTGAACAGCGTAAAGTTGGCAATATCCACATGGCGCGATTGGAAATCGACTTCTCCACTGACGATCCACAGATTGAGCACGTCGTTGGCGTCAAAGAGGCGATGGTTGACGTGATCAATATAGGGCAATTGGTTGCCCGCTGTATCGATTTGGTGGAAATAGGGGTTGCGCTCCATGACAAAGAGGGGCTCTGCCATGCCATTGACCGCGCGCCAGGGGCCGACGGTCGGTTTCTCGGGGTTGAGATACCAACTGGTGCGGTCGGTGTAATATTGATCCCAGCTTTCAAAGCCTGCCGCTTTGATCTTCTCTTCCAACCCTGTTTTGTCCTCGGTCAGCTCCATATGGAATTGTTCCATATAGTGACCAGGGGTAAAGGGTTGATCGCGCGACATAAAGTCGATAAAGAGCGGCTTGGGGTTGGCAAAGGTGAAGACCAAGGTGTAATCATCGGGTGCTTCAATGGCTACGCTGACGCGAGGATTACCCGTAGAATAGTTCACCGGTGGCGCGAGGGTCAGTGTGGCATTATTCAAGACATTCGCGGACCACCAAGTAAAGGCGCTGCTGTTAAAGTCGGTGCCATCGGACCATTTCAGCCCTTCGCGTAGGTGTAAGGTCCATTGGGTGGCATCGTCATTAACCTCCCAAGATTCGAGCAGATCGGGATGTTTGGTCAGGCTCAGATCATAGCGGACCAAGCTACTATCTTGCACTTTTGATGGCCCCCAGCGATCCGAGACGCCTTTGAAGCCGCGGCGCATGACGCCACCATAGTTGCCCACTTGTTCAACTTCCACAATCGTGGGGTTGGTGGGCAGCCGTTGATCTACGGGGGGTAATTCGCCTTGGGCGACCAATTCAGCGAGCATCGGCGCTTCGTTGTATTGGCTGGGCGGGCCAGCCGGGGCGGCGGCGGCCGCGGTGGTTGGGGCCGTGGTTGCCGCCGGGGCGGGGGCCGCTGGCGCACTACCGCCACCGCCACAGGCCGCAACGGTGATCGTCGTCGCCGCCAAGGCCGATAGCTGAATAAACTGGCGGCGCGAAACCACGCGTATACGCTTTTCTGGATTCATCATGGCTCTCCTTCATTCATGGCAAAAGATAAGTTGGGGAGGGAAGCAATACTTTGGGAATTACCAGTTCATAGGTTAGAAGACACTTGGGCAAGAGCTGACAGGTTGGGAAGAGCTGTCAGCTCGGCCCCTTATTCGTATAAGACGCAGCGCACTTTGTGTCCAGCTTCGGTTTCCAAGAAAGGCGGGTCTTTTTGATCACAGACTCCCTTGATGGCTTTGCGGCAGCGCGGGTGGAAGGGACACCCTTGCGGAATGGAGTATGGATCGGGCACCGAACCGCGGATGGCGGTAAGTTTGCTGCTGATGCCTTCTGCCGATTTACGGCCCAAGCGTGGGATCGACCGTAGCAGGGATTGGGTGTAGGGATGCTGCGGATTGTAGAAGATGGTATCGACATCCGCCATCTCGACTACACGCCCCAAGTACATGACCACCACAAAGTCAACCATTTGGGCAATCACCCCGAGATCATGGGTAATGAAGATGATCGCCATGCCCAATTCCTGCTGCAGATCGCGCATGAGCGTTAGGATCTGGGCCTGGGTGGTTACATCGAGCGCGGTGGTGGGCTCGTCGGCAATGAGCAAGGTGGGGCGACAGGAGAGGGCCATCGCAATCATGGCTCGTTGGCGCATACCACCGCTCAACTGATGGGGGTAACGGTCAATGATGCGGCCCGGTTGAGGCATATTGACTTTGGTGAGGACATCGATCGCCTGTTCGCGGGCGGCTTCTTTACTGACATCCTGGTGGAGGAGAATGGCTTCCATAATTTGGTTGCCAATGGTATGGACTGGGCTCAATGAGGTCATGGGCTCTTGGAAGACCATGGAAATTTCCGCCCCACGAATGCTGCGCGCTTCTGGCCCTTTGGCGTCTAACTTCACCATATCGACAACTTCACCCAATGCGCTAGCGCCATTGCGGTGTTTGTCGAGGTTCCGATGAAAGATGATTTCGCCATCGGTAATCTGGCCGGGCGAGGGGACAATACGCATAATGGAGCGGGCCATGACCGATTTGCCACAACCGCTTTCGCCCACCAAGCCTACCGTTTGCCCGCGCTGGACCGTAAAATCAACACCGTCAACGGCGCGTACCATGCCCTGTTGGAGAAAGAAGTGCGTCTTGAGATTGCGCACCTCTAACAGGGGAGTACCGTTCATTGGGCGGTTGTGTAATTGGGATTGACTCTTTGTGTAGATCGATTCCGACATGAATGATTTTCCTCTTCCGTTGGGTGGCCAGTCACCCGGCTATTTGGCATAGGGGTCGGCAGCATCGCGGATGCCATCACCTAAAAAGTTAAAGGCCAACACCGCGATCACGACCGCAATGCCGGGCGTCAAAACCCAAGGCGCAAGCGCCATGGAGCGTACATTTTGCGCTTCTTGGAGCAACACGCCCCAACTGATGGCGGGGGCGCGCAACCCTAGGCCAATAAAGCTCAAGCCGGTTTCCGAAAGAATGATCGCGGGAATGGCTAGGGTGAGGGAGGCAATGATATGGCTGAGAAACGAGGGCAGCATATGGCGGAAGATCACCCGCTGTTCACTGGCCCCAGCCAACCGGGCGGCCATGACAAAGTCTTCTTCGCGCAGGCTGAGAAAGCGACCGCGTACCACACGGGCTAGCCCTGTCCAGCCAATGAAGGAGAGCACGACGGTCACGCCAAAGTAGAGGCGAATCACCGGCCAATCGGCTGGCAAGGCCGCGGCCAACCCCATAACAAGTGGAATTTCGGGCACCGAGCGGATAAACTCGATCAAGCGTTGGATCGTGTTATCTAGCGCTCCGCCATAGTAGCCAGAGAGGCCACCGAGGAAGATGCCCAACACGAGGCTGATCACCACGCTGACTAGCCCAATGGTTAGCGAGATGCGCGCCCCATAGCAGATCCGCGAGAAGAGATCGCGCCCGAGCCGATCGCCACCTAACAAAAAGATCCCCTGTTCGTCATGGGGGACATCCAACCCAAAGAGGCGGACCTTCATGGGCCACAGGCCCCACAATTTATATTCTGTCCCCTCTACCCAGAAGCGAATGGGGTAGATGACGGACGTATTTTCCGTGTAGATGCTGCGTAGCGTCTCTGGATCACGATCCCGTTCGATCTGATAGACAAAGGGGCGGCGCAGGTTGCCATCCTCGTCAAAGATGCGGATCTGGGTGGGTGGCACCAACTTATATTTGGCAAACGTTTCTTCTGGATTGTACGGTGCAACGATTTCGCAAAAAGCTGCAACGAGGTACATCAAAATCACCAGAACCGCGCTGATCAAAGCCAGCCGGTGGCGTAAGAAGCGCCACCACATGAGCTTCCAATAAGAGGCAACGTAAACCTTTTTTTCTTTGGTTGTAATCTCATCCACGCCTTCATCAGCCGCTGGGTTCTGCTCTTCTTCGGCACGTTCAAACCAAGTTTTTTCTACGGATTGCATGACTCTCTCCAAGACAAGGGCTCATCTGGGCTTTGCGTATCGGAACGCTTTGGCGGTGGGCGCTGCGGGCCCCATCGATAGCAGATGAGCAAAGACAACAATGGTGAACTTTAATTGAGACGAATACGTGGATCAACAATCGCCAACAAAATATCGGAGATCAGTGTACCAACAATGGTCAAGGCACTCAGCAAGAAAATGATACTGCCGGCCAGGTACATGTCCTGCGAGGTAAGCGAGCGCAAGAGCAAGGGGCCAATGGTCTGCAAGTTGAGCACTAGCGAGACCAAGGTAAAGCCAGAGATCAGGGTAGCCAGCGACCAACCAACGGTGCTAAAGAAGGGATTCAAGGCAACCCGCACCGGATATTTCCAGATCAACTTGCGTTCTTCCAACCCTTTGGCGCGCGCGGTTTCCACATAGGGCCGGTTCAGTTCATCGAGCAAGTTGGCGCGGGTAATGCGGATATTGCCCGCGGTACTGCCGATCGCCACGATAATGAGGGGAATCCAAACGTGTTTGAGCATATCAACCACCTTGGCCCAACTCCATGGGGCTAGGATATACTCTTCGGAGAAGAGGCCGCCAACGCTGAGCCCCAACCAGGATTGCGACAGGAACATAACCACCAGCGCCAACAAAAAGCCTGGTGTCCCTAGCCCAACAAAACTAAAGAAACTGAGTAGATAGTCGAGCCAAGAGTATTGGTGGGTGGCCGAGTAGACCCCAATCGGAATGGCGACGAACCAACTGACTAAGAGGGCCGCCCCAGAAATGGCCACCGTTAACCACAGCCGCTCGCCCAACAGATCGCGCACGGGCTTGCGCCATTCCATCGACTGACCCCAGTCGTTGCGCAAAAGAATCCCACTCATCCATTTCCCATACTGGACATAAATGGGTTGTCCCAAGCCATAGCGCTCGCGCAAAGCGTCCAGCTCAGCTTGATCGACGGTATCGCCTTGGGCGCGTAATTGAGCGGCATATGAGGTTAAGAAATCGCCCGGCGGCAATTGGATGATCATAAAAGACAACATCGAGGCTGTGAGCAGCGTAGGGATCATAAACAACAGCCGACGGATGATAAAAAACAGCATGACTCCTCCTGATATACGATGCGGAGCTACCTATTCCGGCTTGCCTAGCCTAGCCCTTGGCACGGCCAAAGCCCTAAGGGCTGGGGCTAGTGTGTAACTCCTC
This sequence comes from Caldilineaceae bacterium, assembly GCA_019637645.1. Next base: position 56,051 of record JAHBVH010000006.1, on the reverse strand, counting down.
AATGATTTTAGCCTTGGGCAGGATATCTGCGGCTGGCCGATATCCTGCCAAGGACTGAAATCACAACCCTAAGATTGCGCGTTGTTTACGTATGGCTTTCCGGGTCTTCCCAGAAGTAGGTTTCGGTTTGGAGCAGATGCTCGTCACCAGTGGTATCGTCAACGGGGAGCCCTGGGAGATAGTTCCGGAACCCATTCTTGGCAATGATCAAAGCCGGGGCTTCACCCAGATACCCAATCATCGGCAACTCTTCGGCCCAGATGTCCAGGATCTGGGTGAAAAGCTCGTCGCGCGTGGTTGCATCAGGTTCGGCTGCGATCTGATCCCACAACGACCAGATCGTGTTGATCCAGTGATCGGCTGGCGGCTCCTGGGCATTGGGATCGTCTGGGCCATTGAGCTTCCAGAGGCTCCACGCCGCGCACCAGGGGCGGTCTGGCTGTTGCCCGGTGAAGATGATGGGCGCGGCCAACGGCACCACGGTGCGGTCGCCACCCCACCACGCCGCCTCGATCTCGTTGGATTCATAGTGTTCGGTGTAAAGCGAGCGCTCGAAGTATTTGTAGGAAGCCTTCACGCCAACCGCCGCAAAATATTTCACAACCTGTTGAACGGCATCTTCGTCTGGTGTACCGACATCCGCTGTGCCTTCGATGATAAAGCTGATCTCTTCGCCACTGCCATCAGGATAGAGCCGGAAGCCGTCACTGTTCTTCTCGGTGTAGCCCGCGGCGTCGAGCAGAGCATTGGCTTGTTCGGGATCGTATTCAATGTGGGCATTGGAGAGCTTTTCGTAGTATTGGGGCGAAGAGCTGATCGGGCTGTATTGGCGGGGTGTAAAGAGCCCGTCAAAGACCAACTCGTTTAGATCTTCCCGATCCACCGCAATGGACAAGGCAATGCGCACATCACGATGATTGAAGAACTCGCGCAGCCGTTCATTCTTGGTTGTCAAGTTGAGTTGAAGCGCTTGGTGACCAGAGGAGCTGCCGACCATCACCTGGTACTCTCCGCTGCCTTCATTTTCCTTGAAGAGGGTGAAGTTGGCGATGGCGACATGGCGGTTCTGAAAATCGACTTCACCATTGGTGATCCAGAGGTTGAAGACATCCGGCTGGTCAAAGAGCCGATGGTTGACGGTATCAATGTAGGGGAGCTGATTTCCATTCGCATCTACCCCAAAGAAATAGGGATTGCGCTCCATGACAAAGATCTCTTCCGAGAGGGCATTTTTGCTAATCCAGGGGCCAACGCTGGGCTTTTCGGGATTCATGTACCAATACCCACGGTCGGTGTAGTATTGGGCCCAGGATTCAAAGCCAGCTTCGGATGCTTTGGCTTGCAACGCGTCCTGATCTTCGGTCAGATTGATGTGGAACTGTTGCATGTAGTGGCCGGGCGAGAAAGGTGCCGCGCGGCCAACTTTGTAGAGGAAGAGCGGGTTTGGATCGGCGAAGGTAAAGGTAAAGGTGTAATCGTCGAGCACTTCGAGTTGGAGCAAAGTGTTGTTGCGGCCGGTTTTCCAGTTTGTCCCACTGCTGTATTCGGTCAGATCGGTGTTCTGTACTTCGTTGTCATACCAATATTGGACTGCTGCTGTGGTGAAGGGTGTCCCGTCGGACCATTTCATGCCTTCGCGCAGGTGGAAGGTCCATTGGGTTGCGTCTTCGTTGATCTCCCATGATTCGGCGAGACGGGGTTGCATGTTCAGATCCTGATCGTACCAGGCCAAGCTGCGATCTTGGAGCTTGGTGGGCCCCCACCGATCCGAGACGCCACGGAAGCCACGGCGCATGGTGCCACCATAGGTGCCGATCTGTTCGGCCACCGCCATCACCAGCGGGTTGGTGGGCAGGCGTTCATCCACGGGCGGCAATGTGCCTGCTTGCACAAGTTCGGCTAACATGGGTGCTTCGTTATACTGGCCGGGGGCCGCGGCGGGTGCTGCCGTGGCCTGCTCTGCGGCGGGGGCCGCGGTTGGTGCTGCTTCTCCGGCGGGTGCTGCCGGTGCGCTACTACCACAAGCCGCAAGCGCAATACTGGCCGTCGTCATCGCCGACAATTGGATAAACTGCCGGCGGGAAACAGCCTTCTTCTTGACTTCTAGCATTACGTCCTCCTTTGATCCAAAAATGAAGAGGGAAAGGAGCGGGAAGCAAGCATTACGGTATAGGGAGTCAGGAGGTTGTTTGCTATGAGCTGCAACTCACTCCTGCCGATCGCGGGCTTCCTACTCGATTATTGAAGATGTATGCCACAATAAGGGAGGCGCGGCGGTCAGTTGCCTTTGCACTTCTGCCGAATGCCTCGGATTGGGAACACACCTCGTTAATACGCTACAGCAATTTCCTTCGCCAACCAAGGTGGGCGTGGAATCGCACGTTCACTGAGATAGCTGGCATAGAGAAAGCGGTAAACGTCACTCACATAGAATTGTGGATAGGGCTTTTCTGGGAGCGTATCCAAAAAGCGCGCTTCGACGCGGGCGGCCATTTGCTCATCCAACCCTTTTTCAACGGCATAGTCAAAGTAGATCGCTAAATCCTTATCGGGATCTTCCAAGATGAGCTTGACACCAAAGGATTGGGGATAGCGATGGGCTGGTGAATAACGTTCCATTAAAAAGGTGCCCAATGCCGCTGAATGGATATATGGCTTATGGGCATAGAGAAAGTTCACCGTCTGCTGGGCATCGTCCATGGTTTCGCCGGGAAAGCCAAAGAAAAAGAAGGTATGGTTCCAGATCCCGGCGGCGGTGCTTTCGCGTAGGATGCGGCTCATATGATCCAGTTGGGTGCCTTTGATCATCAGATCCATCACCGGCTGAGAAGCGCTCTCCAGGCCAAAGAGGATCATCCGGCAGCCACCGGCATACATATTTTCTAACAACTCGGCGGTGATCACCTTTTCAAACCGCGCACAACCACCCCAATGGAGCGGCGTTCCCGCGGCAGCCAGGAGCGGTGATAGGCTTTTAAGATTACGTGGGGTGATGGCTTCGTCGGCGAAAAAGATATGATCGACCCCATACTTGTGGTGCAAAGACAACATCTGCTCGACCAACTGCTCCGCGCGCAATTGGCTGAAGGTTTCGGCTTCGCCATAACCGACATTGCAGAAGGCACATTTGCCAAAGTAGCAACCACGGGCGGTCATCAGGGGGAGCGCAAGCCGAGGGGCTAGATAGCGATCCAACGGCAACCCATCAAAATCAGGTAACGGCAAGGTGTCGATCTTGGTCGGCTCTTTGCGCGCCGTCACGCGAATCTGATCGCCATCGCGGTAGATAAGATTCGGCACCTGTTCCAATGACTGTTTCTGTGTCACTGCTTTCGTCAACTGCAGGAGCGATTCTTCCCCATCAAAAACAACCGCACTGTCAAAGAGGGTGAAGATAGCTGGTGTTTGGGGCAGCTGGTCGCGCAACATGCTCATGTGGGGTCCACCGACCACCACATGACAAGTCAGCCCCGCTTCTTTGATCAAGTAGCCCAAGGTCATGCCTGCCAACATCTGGGGCATGGACGGAACCGAAATCCCCACCACATCGGGCTGCTCGCGTTGAATATCGGCCAGAATCCCACGCCGGTAGATCTCCAGAAAGATATTGGTCTCGGGATCGCGCACCAAGCTAAGGAGTGCGCGACTGCTATCGACTGGCCCAGCCGCTTCATAGCTCTGTAAATGGAGGGCCGCGGGATAAAAGGGGAGCGAGGCCAATTCGAGGGCGTCCACAATGGTTTGGAAAGCCCGTAGCCCAACCGGGCCATCGAAGAAAGCTGTGCTGCGGAGCGTGGCCTTGGCGTTTTCGACACTGTTGACCAAGTGCGGCCCTTGGCGCATGGCCCACTCCAGGGCCTGGGGTGGCGCACCATGGGCCGGTGGTTGGCGATGGCCCGGCGCACGAGACCCGTATGTGGCCCGCAAGCGAGCCAAGGTGTTTTTTAGATAATCACGCGTCAGGATGTGGTCAAAGACCTCTACATTCAAGTCGCGCTGGATCACCTCTACACCATGCTGACGTAAATAAGCCGTCAAGGTTGGTAGCGCCAAGTGGGGCATGGTTGGCGTCCAATTGGGGGGGAAGAGGAGCATAACTTTCATGGCTGGATCTCCCAACACTAGCTCTGAACACCGGCCAATGATAAGCTCTCTGCATAGTGGCAGCGGACAGTGTGCCCGGGCTTGATCTCGCGCAGCACCGGTGTTTCTTTTATACAGCGGGCCTTGTCATTATAGCGACAGCGGGGATGGAAGTAGCAACCGCTGGGCGGATTGGCTGGGTCTGCCACATCCCCTTCCAGAACAATCGGCTCCGACCGTTGGCGTGGGTCTGGTTTGGGCACCGCGGAAAGGAGCGCTTCCGTGTAAGGATGGAGGGGCTGTGTAAAAAGTTCGCCGGTATTGGCGCTTTCGACGATCTGCCCCACATACATCACAGCGACGCGATCACTGATGTGCTCCACGACGCTCAGGTCATGCGCCACAAAGATGTAGGTCAGCCCAAATTGCTTCTGTAATTCCTGGAGCAAGTTGAGGATCTGCGCCTGCACCGAGACATCGAGGGCCGAAACCGGTTCGTCCAATACCACGAGTTGTGGGTTCAAAGCAAGCGCCCGCGCGATCCCAATGCGTTGGCGTTGTCCGCCGCTAAAGGCATGGGGATAGCGGTTCATATATTCAGGTCGCAGCCCCACAACACTGAGCAATTCTGCCACCCGATCTTCGAGCGTTTTCCCTTTGCTAATGTTATTGACCAAAAGCGGCTCGCCCACATTTTGTAACAAGGTCATGCGGGGGTTGAGCGACGAATAGGGATCTTGAAAGACCATCTGCATGTTGCGGCGCATGCGCTTCAGTTGCCCTTTGTCGAGGGTGGAGACATTCACGCGCCCCATCTCGGCATCGGCAAACCAAATTTCGCCAGCACTCGGATCGATGGCTCGCAAAACAACACGACCGGTTGTGGTCTTGCCGCAGCCACTCTCGCCGACTAAGCCCAAGGTTTCGCCAGCGTGGACATTAAAGCTGACATCATCGACCGCCTTGACATTCCCCACGACGCGCGAGAAAAACCCGCGCCGAATGGGAAAATATTTTTTCAGATTTTGGACATCGAGGAGTACTGTAGAACTTTGGGAAGGGGAGCGTATGGCGCCGTTGACGCCATTGCTGTCGACTTGAGACAAGACAAGCACCTCCTGGGAAGCCGCATTATCCGCCAATTGGGTAAGCTTCACCCGTCAAGCGCAAGGCATGAAACTTAAAAGAGATTGGGGATATCGCGATCGATTATCGTGTATTTGTTCGTATTGCTGACGAGCTTCGCTGTTACGCAGTTGTTGGGAGCCCTAGGGAGTGCTCAGCTTTTGCAACACTGAGTGGGTTTGCCCAAGCGCGTAACGTTTATCTTCTGATCGCTTTGTTGCCATAGGGGTATCCAACAAACAAGCGAGCCTAGCATTAGGTTAGAATGGCAAAGAGATGGCTAGCAACTGCAAGCCGTAAGAAATGGCTAAGCCGATGAGTACGCGGATTGCGATCCATTTCGCGCGATTCCACAACTGCCGTTGGGTATTCGCCTCGCGCAAGTAGCCTTCGATACTAAACAGGTAGACAAGCCAAAGCGCACCTAAGCCAAAAATTGCCCATCGATCGACACTGCGCACGACCCAAGGATTCCAGTGTAGCCAAATGCCGAGATCGAAGAGATTCGTGCGTAGGAACCAAGCCAATAAGGCTCCGGCTGCGGACAAGGCAACCCATAGGAGTAGATAGGTGCCAAAACGCAAGGATGTTGTCATAAGGTCGGAGGATGATTCGTCAGGTTGATAGCCTTGCATGTACGCAAATTCCAGGCTTGGGCGAGCGTTTGGACGCTGAGACCAGACAAACAACACGAAATCCACAGGTGTAGATATCGTTGGGAGCAGTACAAGTGCGCTGGCAGTTATCGTCGTATTACAACGAATTGGCAAAAGCTTGATTTTTACGTGCTTAGCTGAGATTTTGACGCAATTCGGAATACAGTCGTTGATAAACTGGGGAACGACAGACACCAGCGGGATTGTTCAAATTCTATCAATTGTAACTATGTACCCGCCATTATACCGTACTCTTGGGATCTGTCAAATACGTTTGCTGCTAGGGGTGTAGTTAGATTGGGGAACAATTTCACTCCTAAGCACGACCGTGCTTGGCTTGGATTCGCCAAACACGGAGCGCACCAAGTAATTGGATCGCACGCAACACCGTGGCGTTGACCAGCCAGGGGTAGCGCTGCATCAGGTGTTTTTCATAAAAGAGGCGCATGGCTTTGACAGAAAGCTCGGTGACGCGTCGTTTGGTGGCCTGATCGGTGCGGGCAATGTCGCTGGTCTGTTTGCGCACGCCAACGCTGGCGCCCTTGTAATGCACAACCGTGAATTGGGGCAGATACATGATCTTGTAGCCCGCGGCTTTGGCACGATAACAGAGATCCACATCTTCCCCATAGAGGAAAAAGTCTTCGTCCCACGGGCCGATCACCGCAAAAAGGGCGCGCTGGGCCAGGAGAAAGTGCGAGATACAGAGGTCGATCTCATGGGGCTGGCTGAGATCGCGTCCGCCCAAAAAATATTGGTTTAGCCAAGGCGAATGGGGGAAGAGCTTGTTGAGTCCACTAAAGTGAGTCAGCGAAGCCCACGGCGTGGGGAAGCCGCGATGCGCATCCATATCCAGCGTGCCATCGCGCAGGCGTAACTGGGCCGTGGCAATCCCAACCTCAGGGTGGCCTCGCATATAGGCGGCCATGCCCTGGATCACGCCAGCTTCGGGATAGGCATCCGAGCCCAAATAGAGCACAAACTCGCCCGTGGCCGCGGTCAATCCTAGGTTGGAAGCAACGGTCAGGCCGCGATTGGTGGGCAGGGCAATCAGTTGAACGCCTGGAAATTCCTCTTCCACCAGTTGGGCCGAACCATCATTCGAGGCATTATCGACGACGATAATTTCGGTCGCTTCGTGGTGGTGGATGAGCTTTTCTAAGCAGTTGCGCAACAGGGCACAGGTATTATAACTGACGATGATCACAGAGACAGTAGACAAGGATTCATCCATTTCTTAGCTGGCAAATCGGCTGATCTTGAGTGTCTTAATTTCAAAAGGCCGAAAAACGAGCGCTACCGTGTTGCCATCGACGGGTAGGGGCGTTGCGTCTTCTTCCATCAAATTGGTCTCCCACACGTTGCTCACGGCAAAGCCAAAGCGCAACTGTGCCTGGCTCTGTTGGCCACTCGCTTCGTAGAGACGCACGATGAGGTCAGTACTCTCCTCGGCCTGCTTAACGGCCTCAATCACAAGGTTGGGCGCGCTAAGTTGAAAGAATGCGCGTTCCTGGGGTGTTGTGCCGTTGGGGCTGCTGATGGGCACAAGGCTGAGCGGATAGTTCAAGGCATAGGCGGCTTGAATGACGCCTCCTGCTATCGCATCGTCGGGGTGGGGGTAGAGGGCATAGGTAAAGTGATGTTCACCTTGATCGGTGTAGACAGGGTGGGGCTCACCCGGCGCGACGGCCTCGTCGGCAACGAGGCGGGGGCCTGGGTGGGGCACACTGCGCAGTAGATTGAGATCGATGACATTGCCTTTGATCTTATGCCCATATTTGGCATCGTTGAGCAGGGCTACGCCATAATCGCGCTGCGACAGATCGACCCACTTGTGGCCTGCCACTTCGTCACGCGCGAGATCCCAAGTGGTGTTGCGATGGGTGGGGCGCTGGACATGGCCGAATTGAATTTCATAGGTGGCGCTTTCGGCATGAACCGCCACAGGAAAGCTGGTGCGCAACATGCTTTGGCGTTCCCGCCAGTGTAGGTGGCTGGTAAAGGTGAGCTGTGGGCTGCCCGCGGTGAGCGCAATTTTCTGCACCAACGTTGAATAACCCAGCCGATAGTGCTGTTCCACCACGGCGTAGGGACCTTCCACCCGCGCCGTGGCTTGGGTCAGTTCCAGCAACCGGGGTCTCTGCTCGGCATAATCCATGGGGAAATCCCAAGCGTCGCCTAGATCGACATAAACCGCCAACTGATTAGCGGCTTGGCCCGGCGGAATCACCTCGCGGTCAACCCGCTTGTCATAGAGCGAAACAATGCTGCCATTCGCGGCAAAGGTGACGCGGAGTAGCTCATTTTCCAATTGTTGGCTGCTGGCGTGTAGGGTTGTCAAGGGCGTTGGCTGCGCTTGGCTGGCATCCACGGTGGTGTACCCCATGGGCGGCACTGTGACCGGTAGCCAGCCTTGGTCAACCGCCACCCATTCGGCCCGCGGCCAGGAGAGGCTGTTAAAGATGACTACGGGCGCGGTCAGCCCCGTTGTATCGACTTGGTCGGCCAGCGCCTGTTTGGCCGCGTTGCTGGCGGCAGTCACTTCGTCAAGCAGCGCTTGGTAGCGCGGCACGCTTTCATCATAGACCCGCTTGATCGACGAGCCGGGCAAAATGTCATGGAATTGATAGAGGAGGATCTCCCGCCAGATGCTTTGCAAGCGCGCGCTGGGGTAGGGCACACCGGTCAAGGTCTGGGTCATGGCCGCAGCCCACTCCCATTCGCGGAGCCCGATTTCGGCTTTGCGATTGTACCATTTATTGCGCGCCTGGGTGGTCAAGGTACCTTGGTGGCGCTCCAAATACAATTCGCCCACCCAAGTCGGGAAGCGGTCGGCGTCCTTGGCCCACACTGGGAAAAAGGCGGCGGTGGGCGCTTGGGTCACAGGGCTGAGCCCGGCCAAATTTTGGATGCGTGCCAGCCGTTCTAAATGTTCCTCGCCAGGGCCACCGCCGCCGTCGCCAATGCCAAAGATCATGAGGGCATGGTCAGAGATGCCTTTGTCTTGGTAGTTCTCTTCGATCTTGCGCACCGACCGCGGCGCGGCGGGGCTGTTGTAGGTCTCTTCGGGCAGCATGTGGACGAGCACTGTTGTGCCGTCGATGCCCTGCCAATGAAAGGCGTGATGGGGGAAGGCGTTGATGAGGCTCCATGACAGTTTTTGCGTGGAGAAATAGTCGAGCCCGGCCAACTTTAGAATTTGCGGGAGGGCGGCGTTATAGCCAAAGACATCGGGCAGCCAGCCATAGTTGACCGCGACCCCAAACTCCTGACAGAAGAAGCGTTTGCCTTCCAAGATTTGGCGCACCAACGCCTCACCGCCCGTTACGTTGACATCCGGCTCCACCCACATCGCTCCTTGCGCTTCAATGCGCCCGGCTTGGACCTGCGCTTTGATCTTGGCATAGAGTGCGGGGTAATGCTCTTTCATCCACTGATAGAGCTGGGGCTGGCTGGCCGCGAAGACATAGTCGGGATAGCGTTCCAACATGACAAGCACGGTGGCAAAGGTGCGCGCCCCTTTGCGGATCGTCTCGCGCAGCGGCCAAAGCCAGGCGAGATCCATATGCGCGTGGCCGACCGCGTGAATGTTCAGATCGGGATCGCCCCCTCGTTTGGCAAGGAGGGGGGCGAGGCGCGCTCGGGCGGTACTGGCCTGTGCTTGTATACCCTGATAGAGCAGATGGGCCACATCGGTCAGGCCGGTGAGGATCTGCTGATAGCGGGGCGTGGTGGTGGGCAAAACCTTGAGAAAATCGAGCAACACTTCAAAGTCGTAGTAGAGCGCACGGACTTCGTCATGGCAGATCGCGACCGCAGCTTCAACAATGCGGCCCTCGCCCTGGACACGGCCAAAGAGATCGTTATGTCCTCCATCTGCCCAAACGGAAATAGGCGCGCCAGCCGCGGCTTGGGGCGCGATCTCCCAAACGCGCTTGCCTGGACGCCCCAGGCGATAGTCAAACTCGGAGGCCACATTGGTCAACCCGCGGGCGGGCACCCCGGCTTCATCCACCACACAGAGTTCCCCATTGACATCTAGCAACAACACCACACGGTGACCCGCCGCGGTGGGCGGCACCGTGCCAGTAAAGTGAAACCAGGCACAGTCAAAGAGCGTACCCCACTGGTCGCCCACCGCGAGTTGGCGTTCTGCGCCCTCTTGGCGTTGGCTAAAGGGGAGCGGTTCACGGCTCCACCAAGCGCGGATCGCCAAGGGCGCGACAACCGTGTAGATTGCCCCTTCGATCTGGCGCAGGGCATAGTCGAGCTGCTGGGTGGTGTAGGGCTTGAAGGTGGGCATAGGTTGGCTTTCTGGCTTGTGTTGAGGTCGGTTGACGTTGCAAAGGGCGCGCTGTCAGCGGATTTTGGGAACAGATTGAACGGATTGCCTAGTGGGCCATTCGTGCTACCATGAGTCTCCTTTGCACGGATTCCATACAAAGAATCTGCTTCATCTGTTGCCCAGCCGTTGACAGCCGTTCTCTGCGCCCCGTTATTGGTAGACTGGCGCGACCCGTTCGCCGTTACGCAACAGGGGGACAGCTTGCGCCCAGTTGCTGGAGCCGTCCTTCTTCAGAATGGGTTCGGCCGAGTATTGGGCCAAATAGCTGCGGCGCATGTTGGCGGTGGTGTTGGGGCCACTGCGGTGGAAGGTGCGGCTAGAGAAGACGACGATGCTGCCCGCGGGTACCAAACAGGGCGTGCCAGGATTCGACCCATGATAGCCCACTTTGTCATTGGTCCCGGCCTCGACCACATGGTCAAAAAGATCATCAGCCGTCATCCCAGCGTCGGCATAGGAGAGGACATAGATGGTGCCATTTTCCACGCTCATATCATCCAGCGCGCACCAGCAGGAGAGGTAGGGCCGGTGGTAGTGGCCGATGTAGCCGGAATCTTGGTGCCAGGCGAACTTGGTACCTTTTTCCGCGGCCTTGACTACATACTGTTCATTAAAGAGATAGGCATTCTCGCCCAAGGTGGCACGGTTGACCGCGGCCATGAGTTCGCTAAAGAGAAACTCGGTGATAATGGGGCTTTCGTTGCCCCGGTTGGAGATAAAGTAGCGGGTCTTGTAGTGGTTAATGCCCTGGCTGGTGACTCCCTTGGCCTCCATCTCGCGTTCAAACTTGTCCACATAGCGCTGACATTCTGCGCGCAACCCCTCTAGCTGGGCCGCGGTCATGGCCCGTTCGAGGATAAAATAACCTTTTTCCTGAAATTGTTGGATCTGGGCGGGTGTAATCTGCATGAGTAACGGGTTCCATTCTTTGGCATTGGTTCTTGGTCACTGGCAATCGTCGGTACGATTTATTGTACGCCATCCCGCCCGCGCTGACAATCCAAGCACTGATCCATTGCCGATTTGAAGACAGTGAACTCGTTCGATACCATAGGCGATATGAGATTAGCACGAGATACAGACCTAAGGAATCATTTTGCCAAGACGGGTAGACCCCTTCGATCAATCACTTGGTTGCCCAACGGCTTGATCCCCTGCTATACTGTAGTCATTCACATCTACCTCAGTTGATAGCCTATAGTAAGCGAATAATCTCATGAACGACGTTTTCAAACTCCTCTCCTTTGTGAAGCCCTATTGGCGGCGTTCGCTGGTCGCGGTGATCCTACTGGTCACCCTGGCCTTTCTGGATCTAGCCATTCCGCGCTTGATCCAGCGGATCATCGACCAAGGGATTACCCAGAACAATCCGCAAGTGGTGATCCAAACGGGCCTGATCATGCTGGGCATCTCGCTTTTCAGCACCCTGGTGGCGATTGGGAATAACAATACCTCGGTGCAAGTGGGCGAAAGCGTGGCGCGTGACCTGCGTGACGCCCTCTTCCTCAAGATCCAGAGCCTCTCCTATGGTGACTTGGATCGCATGCGTACGGGGCAGTTGATGGTGCGCTTGAGCAGTGACACGGGCGCGTTTCAGCGGCTGATCCAGATCTCGCTGCGCATTGGCACCCGCGCTCCGCTCATGATGATCGGCAGCTTGATCCTCATGTTCAGCACGAGCCACACCCTAGCGTTGACCATGGTGCCGCTGTTGCTGGTGACGACGATTATCCTGGTCTTTTTTATTCGCCGTACCGAGCCGCTCTTTCTCTTGGTTCAGCAAAAATTGGACAATCTCAACACCGTGCTCCAAGAGAATATTGCTGGCGCACGGTTGGTGAAAGCCTTTGTGCGCAATGATTTTGAAGGCGCACGCTTTGCCGTCGCCAGCGATGCCTTTACCGATACTTCGATCAGTGTCATGAAGTTTATGGCGACCATGTCGCCGGTGCTCACGGTCTGTATCAATGTGGGCATGGTGATCGTGATCTGGGTGGGCGGCCTGACTACGGTGAATGGTGATCTCTCGGTGGGGCAAATTGTGGCCTTCATTAATTATCTGCTGACCACCATGATCCCACTGACCATGATGACTTGGCTCTCCAGCACCTGGGCTAGCGGCATTGCTTCGGCCAAGCGCATTAACGAGGTATTGGATGTTGTGCCAGAAATCCAAGAACGGCCCGACGCGGTGATCCTGCCGCCAGCGGCTAAGGCGGCTGGTGGGCGTATCGTCTTTGACGCGGTTGACTTTCACTACAGTGGCTACAGCGATGAGCCCGTCCTCAAAGGGATCGACCTCGTGGCCGAGCCCGGCCAGACGGTGGCTATTCTGGGCGCGACCGGTGCGGGTAAGTCAACCTTGGTCAACCTCGTGCCCCGCTTTTATGATGTAACCGGTGGCCGCATCTTGCTTGATGGGGTCGATATTCGGCAGCTCCAACAGGATTCATTACTGGCCCAAATCAGCATTGTGCCCCAAGAGACGATCCTCTTCTCGGGCACGGTGCGCGACAATATTCGCTATGGCGCACCAGAGGCTAGCCATGAGGCGGTGGTGGCCGCGGCCCAAGCCGCCCAGGCCCATCCTTTTATTGTTGAGCTACCCAATGGCTATGACACCCATATTGAAGAGCGGGGCGTAAACCTATCCGGCGGCCAAAAGCAGCGGATTGCCATTGCGCGGGCCTTGTTGACGCAGCCCCGGATCTTGATTCTGGATGACAGTACCAGCGCGGTTGACGTGGAAACGGAAACCAAGATTCAGGAGGCGTTGGCCCAGCGCATGGGGCAGCAGACCACGCTGGTGGTAGCGCAGCGCATTAGCACGGTGCTTAATGCCGACAAGATCATTGTGTTGGATAAGGGGCAGATTGTGGCGGAAGGGACCCACCAAGCGTTGATCCAATCCAGCCCGGTTTATCAAGAGATCTATGCCTCACAGTTGGGCGAGGGCGCCATCAAAGCCGCCACCGGTATCGCCACGGCAGTGACCACTAATGGGAAACAAGCGAAGGAACGCGTATGACGCAGTCAATGAATCAACGACCACGCGGGGGCGAGGATCGGCCCACTGCCCCGGCTAGAACACCCATGGGCTTTGGGCGGATCGAGAAAGCGCGCGATGCGCGGCATGCCTTGGTGCGACTATTGCCCTACCTGAGCCAATTTCGGATGACCCTGATCGGGGTCTTTATTTGTGTGATTTTCTATACCCTGTTGGGGCTATTGGGACCCTATCTGCTTGGGGTGGCGATTGACCAATATATTGTGCCAAAACGGGTAGATGGCCTCGCTGGGATTGCGCTCTTGATGTTGGCGACCTATCTATTTAATAATTTCTTCCAGGCCGTGGCTGGTTGGTGGATGGCGGCGATTTCGCAGAAGGCGCTTAAGCAGCTGCGCCAGGATCTCTTTGATCACTTGCAGATGCTGCCCATGAGTTTCTTTGATCGCAACCCTGCCGGGCAATTGATGAGCCGCTTGACCAACGATATTGATGCCATTAACCAAGCCGTTTCTCAGAATGTGACCACGCTGCTAGCGGGTGTCCTCTCCTTGATTGGCATTTTGGTGGCCATGTTTGCCCTGGATCTCTGGCTTGCGTTGGCGTCCGTCTTGGTCGTGCCGATCATGTTCTGGTTTACCCAGTTTGTCGCCAAATACACTCGCCGTGGTTTTCGCGATCTACAAAAGCAATTGGGTGAGATGAACGGCGTGATGGAAGAAGCGATTAGCGGTCAGAAGGTGGTTAAAGCCTTTCGGCGCAATGATGCAGTGGTGGCTACCTTTCGGGAGCATAATGAGGAAGTCTATCGCGCGGGGGTTTATGCCAACAGCTATGCGCTGCTCCTGATGCCACTGACCGGTGTCCTGGGCAACTTCTTTGTGATTGTCTTGGCGTCGTTGGGCGGGTGGCTGGCGTTGCGGGGCTTGGTGAGCGTAGGTGTCATCACCACCTTTATCATCTATGGGCAGAACTTCATCCAACCGCTGCGGATGCTGGCGAATATGTACAATTCGATTCAGGGGGCGTTGGCGGGTGCCGAGCGCGTTTTCGAGATCATCGACACGCCCGAGGAAGTGGATAGCGCGGATGCCGTAGCCATGCCTGCGCTCCGCGGGCAAGTCCAGTTTGAGCATGTCCAGTTTGCCTACGACCCCGGCACGCCGATCATCAAAGAGATGACCCTAGAGGCCAAAGCGGGCGACACCATTGCCTTGGTCGGCCCGACCGGGGCAGGCAAGACGACGATCATTAATCTGTTGACCCGTTTTTACGAAATTAATGGCGGCGCGATCTGCATTGATGGGGTCGATATTCGTCAGATCAAGAAAGCCGATCTGCGTCGCCAACTGGGGTTGGTCTTGCAAGACACTTTTCTCTTTGCCGACAGTGTGTTAGAGAATATTCGCTTTGGCCGCTTGGACGCCACCGATGAAGAGTGTATGCAGGCCGCGGTCCTGGCCGATGCCGACCACTTTATCCGCCAACTGCCCCAGGGCTACCAGACCCAACTTTCCGAGCGGGCGAGCAACCTGAGCCAGGGGCAACGACAGCTATTGGCGATTGCCCGTGCCATTCTCGCCAATCCACGCATCTTGATTCTGGACGAAGCGACCAGCAGCGTCGATACGCGGACGGAAGCACGCATCCAACAATCGCTCCTGCGGCTCATGGAAGGGCGCACCAGCTTTGTCATCGCCCACCGTCTGAGCACCATTCGTGACGCTGATCAGGTGCTGGTGATCAACCACGGCGAAATTGTCGAAAAAGGCACCCATGACGAACTCTTGGCCCACCACGGCTTCTACCATCACCTCTATATGAGCCAATTCAAAGGGCAAGCGATCTAAAGTGTGATTCGTGAGACGTGCTGCGTAAGTAGTCACATCCCACGAATCACGTCCCACGAATCACGTCCCACGAATCACGTCCCACGAATCACGTCCCACGAATCACGTCCCTTTCTGCCTAATTGACCGGAATGGCCTGTGCGACCCCTGGTAGGTGCAGACCATTGGATTCGCTCGGTTGGGTTAGCTGGGCAAGCGGTGGCACCATGGGATTTTCTAATACGGCATCTACCAACCCATACGCCTTGGCTTCCTGCGCGTCTAGATAGAAATCGCGCTCCATATCGCGTTCGATCTGTTCGCGCGCCTTGCCGGTGTGGTGCGCCATGATCCGTTCGATCCGCTGGCGGACGCGTACCAACTGTTGGGCATGGATATGAATATCGGTGACTTGCCCACTGAGCCCCCCGCCACTGATCAACGGCTGGTGCATATGAATAGCCGCATTGGCGAGGGCATAGCGCCGTCCTGCGCGCCCACCGGCCAGCAAGATCGTCCCAAAGCTATGGGTAGAGCCGACGGCAATCGTACTAATCGGTGCTTTGATCTGCTGCATGGTGTCATAAATCCCCAACCCCGCATAGACCTCGCCACCAGGGCTGCTGACATACATCTGGATCGGCTGTTTGCTATCCTCGCCATCTAGATAGAGCAGCTGGGCAATGATCAAATTGGCAAAATTTGTATCGATTGGTGAGCCAACAAAGAGAATGCGATTGTTCAGGAGCAACGAGTAGATGTCATACGAGCGTTCACCGCGGCTGGTGTTCTCCGTGACAATTGGAATGACGCTCTGTGGTAATTGAGAGATGAGCATATGTAAAAATCCTCCACCTGGGTAGCTATTTTGCTCGAACTGCACCGGAGAAGTGGTGCATATTGAAATGAATATATAGCTTAATGGTTATATATTGAGGTGGGATTGCTTCCTTTTTTATAAATTTGGTAAGCCGCCCGGCGCTGAAGCGCCAGGCTAGGGGACAACGCCCGCTGATGAAGGGTAAGCAATGAAAGCGGTAGACCTTACTCGTGCGCTTTCGCGCAGTTTGACCGAGCAGGCGCTGGATTACCGAGTTTAATGGTTAATCTTCATTAGGGCGGCGCGCACCCCAAACATCAAAAAATTTTGTGAACATTGTAGTAACCTCTTGAGCGACTTTTATAGGGTTTACTTTTATAGGTTTTATCGATTCGCTGGAGAACTGTAAGCGCTATCACTGCTAGTTAGCCATTTGTCGGGCAGTTTATAAGGGACTACTCGTGTTTGTTGAAAATCTGTGCTTTGACAATAGGCTGCGCTCAAAAGCGATAGCTATTGTGTGTCTTGTTCGGACGCCTGCTTGCTCCAGCAGCAAATCATTTAGCTTTCTCTCAACACGAAGTGTCTCAATCGCTGATAGTCACAATTGATTCACAAATTCCGTCGATCAGTCCAACATCATTGAGCCAGTGTACCTTAACCCGCAAGGGCTTTGGTACCCTTGTCTGTTGTAAAAGCCTCACCGCAGTAGCCCCAAGGTTTGCTACTTCCTGGTCTGTCTTTAGGGACACTGGTCCACCGTGGTAATAGGGTGGCTTGTCGGCAACTTTGCCCCTATGCTCACATGGCAGTACATCGGCTAGATAAGGATAGAGACGTACACCAACAATCACGCGTACTAATCCAAACCATGTTCTAATCCCCTATTGCTCATCCCAAAGCTCGTCCTTCGCTAGCCTGATCCATCTGTAGTTGAATCGGTCTACAAACGGATTTTGGGGAAATCCTAAGCGAGCTAGCCATTATGCACCGTTTACCCAAAAAACTGACTACTCAGATAATTGTCATGCCAGATAATAGTCATGCCAGATAATTGTCATGCCAGATAATAGTCATGCCAGATAATAGTCATGCCAGATAATAGTCATGATGGATATCCAAACTTCAGTTGTGTCCCATCGTAGGAGAAGGCCAACCCATGGGTACGACATTCTCCACGCCAAAATGGCAGGTCGCAACTTGAGCTAACCAAACTTGAGCTAACCAAACTTGAGCTAACTAAAGAGGAGGAACTTTTTTCATGAACCAACCTTTCATGAAACGACGCCCAGTGGCCGCATGGCTTCTGGTCTGTATGGTCTTTTTATTATTGGCTGCTTGTGCTGGCCCACAGCCGCCCGCTGCCCCTGCTGCCACTAGCGAGGCGACGACGGAAGAGAGCGCAGAACCCGCGGCTACCGAAGAAGAAGAACCAGAACTCTCGGCTGAGGTGCCGCCGCTAGCACCTGAGGCCGAAGGCATTGAGTATACCGACGTACCGGCTCTAGCCTATGAAGGCGAGATTACGGTCTATGCCCAAGCCTATACACCGATTGAGCCGACGGCAAACACGCCCAATCCCCCTCGCTATCTCAACCGTATTGTCGAAGAATATGAGAAGCTGCACCCCAACATCAACATTACCTTGATTCCACCCCTGGCACCAGGCAATGACTATATCACCTGGGTGCGTACACAGGCTGCTGGTCAACAACTGCCCGACATTGTTTGGTTACAAGCTGGTCAGGTGAACGAGCAACTGCCGCGCGGGATGTTTGAGTCGCTGACCGAAAAGTTTGAAGAAAGCAATCCCTACGTTGTGGCTGGCGATCCCGGCCATGACCGCTGGTTCGATGCCTTTGCTGGCTTTGTCATGGAGTTTGTACAGGCTTCGGACAACAACTGGTATCAGGTCAATGGTGACTATGTCGGTACGGCCTTCTTCTATAACAAAGATCTCTTCGCCCAAGCCGGTCTAGATCCTGATAGCCCACCCCAGACCTGGTCTGAATTTCTAGCGGCCCAACAAGCGCTACAAGAGGCTGGTATCGGTGCCTTTGCCTTCCCCATGGGTCCCAATGCCTTTATCTGGAGTTGGTGGCATCGCGTGGGCGCGACCCAATTCTATGGTGATCAATTTGAGGCCCTCAACGTCGATGGCAACCAATTCCGCCTGAGCCCCTATGCCACAGCGCGTAACTATGCGACTGGCACTTGGGATCCTATGGACCCCCGCTACCAAGAGACCTTCCGCATTCTCAAAGAGTGGTCGGCCTACTGGGCGCCGGGTGCGTTGAGCATGAGTATGGAAGATGCTTTCCGCCTCTTTGTCAATGGTGATGTTGCTATGTATTGGAATGGGAGCTGGGCTGTTCCCCAAACGCAAAATAACGAGGAAGTGGACTTCGAATGGGCGACCTTTGCGCTGCCCACCTTTGATGAAGCTGCCACCGAGTTCTATGCTGGTGTGCCTGCCCCGATGATCGGTGGCCCGTCTGCGGCCTTCCAATATAGCATTCCCACGGCCCAAGCTAATGCCACCATGACGCCCGAAAAATTTGAAGCTGCTGTGGATTTTCTGAAATTCCTCACGGCGCCGCAGAATGCTGGGCCAATGGTGAATGACCTGGGCTCCTTTATCCCCACCATTGTCGGCACCACGCCGTTGCCCTCTATGAGCGAATTGATTCAGGCGATGTCCAATACGGAGACCATGGGGTTGATGGAACTAACGATTGAGGAAGGGCAAGCCAATCAGCGCTTCCTGCAAGAGTTCTTGGGTGATCAGACCAACATGGAAGAGTATATGACGAAAGTCAAAGAGCTGATGCTCACCACCGTTGAAGATCTGGCAGACCAGAACGGCTGGGATTGGGAAAACCCACCCAGCCGTGAATAGCTTGTCCTGGCACCGTCAATGGGCGTAGCTCTTCTCGACTAAGGGGAATAGCGCGCCCCTGGCATAGTAGTTTTTGTTTCAGGACTTACGCAAAGTGAGAGCTGATAGGTTCGCAAAACCTGTCAGCTCTCTGGTGCCACCCCAATCTTTGTGCGCAAGTCCTCTGTCTGTGAAAATTGATAGGTAAGAACGAATTATGAGTCAACAGGCGATCAAACAAGCGCCGATCAGCACCCAACCCGTGACGCGTCGTCCGCGGACCCTTTGGCATACGCTACAGCGGAAATGGTCCTTGTATCTATTTTTGCTGCCGACCATTGCCTTCTTGCTGGTCTTTATGTACTATCCAGCCGTAACCGCGGTGCGCCTATCCTTTTATCAATGGGATGGCTTTAGCCCAGAGCGTTGGGTGGGGTTGCGTAATTTTGAACGGATCTTTACCGACAGCGTCATGCGCGCGAGCATTAGCAATATGCTCATTTTAACGGTGGCGCGGATTGCGATCGTATTGACAACGCCCTTGCTGGCCGCCGAGCTGGTCTTTCATTTAAAAAGCCCACGCTGGCAGTATTGGTATCGGGTGCTCTTTGTGATCCCCATGGTTGTGCCAGAAGTGGTGATCTACTTGATCTGGCAATTTATCTTCAACCCCTCTGTCGGGCTAGCCAATGTCCTGTTCAATAATTTGGGGATGAGCTTTCTGGCGAATGAGTGGTTAGGCAGCCACCGGACCGTCTTAACGAGCTTGCTCTTGGTGGGCTTTCCTTGGGTGGCGGGGATCAACTTCTTGATTTACCTAGCCGGGCTGCAGAGTATCTCGCGGGAAGTGTTGGATGCCGCGTCGGTCGATGGCGCAACCGGCTTTCGGCGCTTTTGGTTGATCGATCTTCGGTTGATCATGGGGCAGGTCAAGCTCTTGCTCATCCTGAGCGTGATCGGCACCTTGCAGTCCTTTGTCTTGATCCTGATCATGACCAATGGTGGTCCCGGCTACTCTTCCATGGTGCCTGGCCTGTTAATGTACCAAGCCGCCTTTCAGGATGGTCGCTTCGGCTATGCGTGTGCGATTGGGACAGTGATTTTCCTGGTGATCTTTGTGCTGACCTATATCAACATGCGCTTTATCCAGCCTGAGACAGAGCATGTGCCAACCTAAGGACAAGGGTGGCGTTTTTCCCCTTCCCACTGCGGCAGCCGGAACCCAGCCTGCTGAGCTTAGCTATCCTGTGCATGAGTGAAACGAGTAAGTTAGAACGATGCGATCCAAAATTTTTCAAAATGATTTTCTGCTGCATCTGTGTTTGGTGCTGTTGGGAATCTTTACCTTTTATCCGCTGATCTTTACGCTCTTTACCTCGTTTAAGGACAACAGCCAATTTTACAGCACCTTTTGGGGGCCAGCGTTCCCGCTCCATTGGTCGAATTACAGTGATGCCTGGCGGCAGCTCTATCCCGTGCTGTTGAACACCATTTTTGTGGGCGTGGTCAGTGCCTTTGGCGTGGTCTTTCTGGCCTCGCTGGCGGCCTATGTCTTTGCCCGCCACCGCTTTCCCGGCCATGATGCGCTTTTTTATGCCATCATTGCCTTGCTCATGATCCCTGGGGTATTGACCCTGATCCCGCTCTTCCTGTTGGTCAAGGATTTGGGGTTGCTCAATAGCTATTGGGTGTTGATCCTCCCCTATATCGCGGGCGGTCAGGCCTTTGCGATCTTTGTGCTGCGCAGTTTCATTGCGGGGCAGCCCGAGGAGATCTTTGAGTCGGCCCGCATTGATGGCGCGGGAGAATTTACCATCTACCAGCGCATTGCCCTGCCCATGGCTAAGCCCATCCTGGGGACTCTGGCAATTCTCTCGCTGTTAAGCACTTGGAACGACTATATCTGGCCCTCGGTGACACTACGTAACCCTGATCTCTGGACCATTTCGCTCCAATTGGTCAGTTTTAGCAGCCAGTGGGCGAGTCTACAACAATATGGCCCTATGTTTGCTGGCTATGTGATTGCCTCAATCCCGCTCCTGATCCTCTTTATGTTTACCATGCGCTTGTTCATTGAAGGGCTAGCCAGCGGCGCGATTAAGGCGTAGGTGCTTCTGGAAAGTATTCTAACGGATAGAGTGATAAGGACGCGGATGGACGCTGCGTTACGCGGATAACAAAAAATCCGCGTAACGCAGCGTCCATCCGCGTCCTTGCTACTTACTACCCCTCACCGGAGTTTACGCCCACAAATGGGCATATTTGAGACCACTGCCGGTGTTGAAGAGCACAACGCTCTCATCCGGCTTGATCCACCCTTGTTCGAGGAGACGAACTTGTGCAGCCAGACAGGCCGCACCTTCGGGCGCGGGGAAGATGCCTGTCGCTTTGCCCATGTAGTTAGCATAGTGCAACATGTCGGCATCGGCCACCGTGACGGCAATGCCACCGCTGGCGCGGAGCGCACGCAAGATGAGAAAATCACCCACCGCGACGGGTACCCGCAGCCCGTCGGCAATGGTTTTGGCGCCTTGCCACAACTCGGCATGTTCTTCCTCTTGATTGAAGGCGCGGACGATCGGCGCACAGTTTTCGGCCTGTACCGTCACCATGCGCGGACGTTGGCTGCCGATGAGCCCCATCTGTTCCATTTCGTCAAAGGCTTTCCACATGCCCACCAGCCCGGTCCCACCGCCGGTGGGATAGATGATGACATCAGGCAAGGTCCAATCGAGCTGCTCGGCCAACTCATAGCCCATGGTCTTTTTGCCCTCAATGCGGTAGGGCTCTTTGAGCGTGCTGACATCAAACCAGCCGTACTTGGCCGCCCCTTCACGTACTTTGGCTCCACAGTCGTTGATCAAACCATCGACCAAGGTTACCTGTGCACCTAACACCTTACATTCCACCTGGAAAGTGGCGGGTACATCTTTGGGCATAAAGACATAGGCCGGTAGCCCCACCGCCGCGGCGTAGGCACTCATCGCCCCTGCTGCATTGCCCGCGCTGGGAATCGCCAACTCTTTTGCCCCCAACTCATAGGCCCGACTGACAGCCATGGCTAGGCCACGTGCTTTGAAACTGCCGGTTGGGTTGAGCGATTCATCTTTGATCAAGGTGTTGGGGCAGCCAATCGCTGTCCCCAAGCGCGCGGCCTGGACCAAGGGGGTCCAGCCTTCCCCCAGCATGATCATGGCGTCGCGGCGCTGAACGGGCAGCACTTCTTCGTAGCGCCAAAGGCTGGCCGGTCGCTCCTTGAGCGCCTCTTTGGTCAGCGTCAGCGCGGCTGTCTGTAGATCGTAGCGCACGAGCAAGGGGCGATTGCAAGCGGGGCAGAGGTTGATCAATTGATCGGCGGCATAGGTTGCGCCGCACTTGCCACACTCGAGGTGGGTCATGGTTGAGTTTGTTGTCACAAGCCACTCTTTCTACATCAATAAAGCGTTCTTCGTAAAAGATTTGCCACTGTCCTACTCTCTCATGAACTTTGGCGAGCCTCGGCTTGAGCGCGGCTGCCGAAAGCTCAGTCGAGCCGTCCACTGTCCTACTGTTCACTGCCCTCAACCAATTTCCCCTCTGCATACTGCTGCCGCAGCACCTTCTTATCAAACTTTCCTACACTGGTCTTGGGAATTGCCGAGAGCGTGATGATCTTATCAGGCAATTGGAACTTGGCAAAGTGTGTAGACAGATGATCGAGTAACTCGGTGCTGGATACGCTTTCGACACCGGGGGCAAAGACCACACAAGCCAGCGGGCGTTCATCCCACCGGTCATCGGGAATGGCAATGACCACTGCTTCCATGACTTTGGGGTGGGCCATGAGGGCATTTTCCAGGGCAACGCTAGAGATCCACTCCCCACCACTTTTGATCAGATCTTTGGTGCGGTCGGTGATCTCCATATAGCCGTCGGCGCTAATCGTCGCGACATCCCCCGTGCGGAACCAGCCATCGGCGGTAAAATTTTCGGCTGTTGGCTCGCGTTTGAAATAACGGCGGATGACCCATGGGCCACGAACTTGGACTTCGCCCATGGTGGCGCCATCCCAAGGCAACGCTTGCCCTTGGTCGTTGACAATGCGCATCTCGACGCCCGGCACCATATAGCCCTGCTTGGCCTTGACATCCCATTGTTCATGGGGGGCAAGGGCGTGGTGATGCCCTTGGAGGTTCGCGACCGTACCCAGCGGCGACATCTCGGTCATCCCCCACGCGTGCATGACATTGACGCCGAGTTCTTTCTCATAGCCTTCGATGAGTGCGCGCGGCATGGCCGAACCACCCACCACCAGGGCGCGGATGCTGGAAATGTCGCGCGGGTTGGCCTTTAATTCGTGATAGAGCCCTGTCCAGATGGTGGGTACACCGGCTGCTACGGTGACTTTGTGTTCGGCGATCATCGCGGCGAGCGGTTGGGGCTGGAGATGGGGGCCTGGCATGATGATATCCGCACCGGTGTAGATGCAGCCATAGGGCAGACCCCACGCCATAGCATGAAATTGGGGTACCACAGGCAAGACCACATCTGCTTCAGTTATGGCAAGCGAATTGGCCATGCAAACGCCCAACGTATGCATGTACATTGAGCGATGGCTGTAGAGCGCCCCTTTGGGCTCACCCGTGGTGCCGCTGGTGTAACAGAGCCCCATGGCCATGGTTTCGTCGGTAGATTTCCACGTGTATTCATCACTGGCCGCAGCCATGAGATCTTCATAGTGGAGAACATGGGGAAACGCAGTCGTGACGCCCTTGGCCGCGTTGATCAAAATCACCTGCTGGACACCATCGATCTGGCCAGCTAACTTTTCAAAGAGGGGCAAGAGTGTCCCATCGACGAAAATAATTTTATCTTCCGCATGATTGATGATATAGGCCAATTGGTCGGTCGAAAGCCGAATGTTGAGTGTATGACATACGGCACCTGCACCGGGAATGCCGTAGTACATCTCCAGATGTTGGTAGTTGTTCCAGGCAAAGGTGCCCACCCGATCCCCGATGGCGATGCCCAGACTTTCCAGCACATTCGCCAACCGTTTCACTCGGCGATAGAAATCGGCATAGGTGTAGTGATGGAAGCTGCCATTGGGTAACTTGGTCCAGATCTGTTTGTGTGGGTAGAGACGCTGTCCATGTTCTAAGATACGATCAAGCGTAAGCTGATAGTTCATCATCAGACCTTGCATAGGACTCTCCTTTGGTTAGCTTGGGTGGGAAGCAGTACAACGCACCCATATCATAGATGCCGTGATGCGCGCCGTAGACAATGTTGCTTATAACAACTGTGAACCGCCGCTGACGGTGATTCAAGAAACAGTGACGAGTGACACAGGAATGAAGATTGTGGTGGTCACCTCTTTTTTGCCAAGCAACCCCAAACGTTCCTCCCTCACGCTTACATCACTGCGCTGCGGATTCCTGGCACAACGCTTGACGTTGAACCCAGTGACCGTAAACAATTGACGGGTCCCCTACGCACGATCCTAGAGGATGCCTTGCGCTTTCTGAATATTCATTTACCTACCTCCCGACAGAATTCAAGGGATGGAACCAGAGGTAAAATTAGAACTACCGCCAGAAGCGCTGCGCGAAGGGTTGGTGAATGCCTGCGCGCACCGTGATTATACAATTCCTAGCCCAATCCGCTTGTTGCTCTATGATGATCGCATTGAGCTTCGTTCCCCAGGGCAATTGCCCAATTCGGTGACGTTAGAGGCACTCCCACTAGGAATTCATGTGCTACGCAATCCGATTATCTACAATGTTTTTTGCGAATGGGCTTGATGACAGACGCTGGGAGTGGCATCCCGCGGATCATTGCTCGCGTGCAGCAATTCACCCAACAAGCGCCAATATGGAAATTAGAGGGAAATGAGTTTGTTCTGGTGTTGCCGCGACCAACCGTCCGGTAGCTTGCGAAGAAACGCTTTGAAAAGGTTGGCTATACACCTGACAGGTCTTGCGTTGGCGCTGTGGTTCCCACAACCGCCAACGCAAGACCTGTCAGAGGTGTATTGGCGTCTACTTAAACTGGATCGCCTTAAAGCGGCGGGCCTGCTCTTCGATCGCGGGTTCGGTGGCTAGCCGTTCGATGCTAGACGCGCCAAAGAAGCCGGCAATGCCCTCCGTATGTTCGAGGATATATTGGGCGTCTTGGGGCTCGGCAATGGGGCCACCGTGGCAGAGCACCAAAATTTCGGGGTTGACCTTGACGGCGGCGTCGCGCATGGCTTGCACTCGTTTGGCCGATTCGGCCAATGTCAGGGCCGTGTAGGCCCCAATCGAACCCTTGGTGGTCAAACCCATGTGGGGCACCAAGACATCCGCGCCCGCTGCCGCCATGGCCGCGGCTTCATCCGGGTTGAAAACATAGGGGCAGGTGAGGAGATCGAGTTCATGGGCGAGGCGGATCATATCGACTTCCAGGCCGTAGCCCATACCTGTTTCTTCCAGCCCCGCGCGATAGGTGCCATCCAGCAGGCCCACGGTGGGAAAATTCTGGACACCGTCAAAGCCCATCTCCTTGAGTTGGCGCAGGAAGGTTGGCATCAGCCGGAAGGGATCGGTGCCACAGACCCCCGCCAAGACGGGCGTATCCTTGACCACCGGTAGCACCTCGCTTGCCATCTCTACGACAATCGCATTGGCGTCGCCATAGGGCATCATGCCCGCCAAGCTGCCCCGCCCCGCCATACGATAGCGCCCCGAGTTATAGATAATAATAATATCAACGCCGCCCCGTTCACAGAACTTGGCCGAAATGCCCGCCCCTGCCCCTGCTCCAATGATGGGCCTGCCGCTAGCGACGCTCTGGCGCAACCGGCGCAGGGATTCAGATCGTGGAATAAATGGCATGGTTGGTTATCCTTTTTGTGATTTATTTTAGAAATTCCAATAATTGGTTGACGACTGCCTCGGCAAAGGCGGCGTCATTAATATTGTTGTCTACTTCATAGACGGGAATGTCGGCCCGCACCTGCTGTTTGATGGCCGTAAAGAGGGCTTCGTTGGCGGCAGGCTGCCAAAATTCGCCACCCGGAGAATCCAAGACCGAGACCCCTCGTTGGGGCAGATAGAAGGCGACTGGGGCGGCGCTCTGGTTGGCCTTTTCGGCTAAGATGCGGCCCAAGGTGGCGTTCTCTGCGGGCGTGGTGCGCATGAGCGTAACATTAGGGTTCCACACATAGAATTGACGGTTGGCAAATTTTTCCGGCACGGTGTTGCGCGCCCAAAAGTTGACCATATCGAGACAGCCCGGTGCAATCACCTGGGGGATGCCCCGTTTGGCCGCCGCGTCGAGCCGAGTGGGACCGGCGCTCAGCACCCCGCCGACTAACTCGTCGGCCCATTCGGTGGTCGTCACGTCGAGGACGCCATTGATATAGCCTGCCTCGATCAGACTCTCCATCACCTTCCCACCGGTGCCAGTGGCGTGAAAGACCAAGACTTCATAGCCTTGTGCTTCTAGCAACTTCCGGCATTGATCGACCAATTGGGTCGTATTGCCAAACATCGACGCCGCGATCAGGGGCTTTTCAGCAATGGGGGGCATCTCCGCCGCGACCATGCCGCTCATGGCCCCAGCTGCATTGGCAAAGATACGCGCACTAATACGATTGACGCCTGCCACATCGACCACGGCTGGCATCATGACCAGATCGCTGACGTCCACATAGGGCGCGGTATCGCCCGATGCTAGGGTGCTGACCATGAGTTTGGGGAGGCCAATCGGCAGCGCACGCATGGCCGCCGTGCCGATGGCTGTCCCTGCTGAGCCCCCCATGCCGAGAATCCCATCAAGCTGACCTGCTGCATACTGTTGCCGGGCGATCATGGCCGCCCCTTGGGCCATGACCTCAATCGCCTTACCCCGGTCGGCCTGTTGGCGCAGCGTTGCTAGATCGCTGCCCGCGGCTTGGGCTACTTGATCAGCGGTAATGTCAGGCGGGAATGCTGGTTCACCCATCACACCTGTATTGATGACCAAGGTCTGATGGCCGCGGCGGCGTAGCTCGGCTTGGACAAAGGCAAACTCCGCGCCCTTGGTGTCAAGCGCACCAATGAGGGCAATGGTTGTTGTCATGGTGATTCTCTCTTTGGGTTCGATTGCTTTGGCCCAAAAGGGACCTGTGGCCTTGCTAGGCCGACGGTCTGTTCTGGGGTGGGAAGCCCTATGCTTATTATACTTGGCACTAGGCCACTTGTCTATCTACTCTGAGCCGCCGTGGGCATTGCATAAACTTGCAAAGTGGGGCCACCCCGCGCCCAACTCGGGCGGAAGGTAACCAAGGGCTCATTGGCTTGGAATAAGCTTTCGTAAAAGGCAACTTCTCTCGGGTAGCGGGTCGGTTCCGCTAAGAAACGGTCGTACATGTAGCTACTGATCACGAGATAGGTGTACCCGGCTTGCTGATAGTCGGCCAGTGTCTGATCTGTGCCAAGCGAGTACCCCGTGGTGACGACGCGTGGATCTTCGGCTAGCAACGCGGTATAGGGCTCTTGGATCACGCGATCATCACCGGCCAATTGCGCCTGGAGCCACTGTCGTGCCAATAGACGAGTGGAAGGATTGGCATCGCGGATGCTTAATCGCACCGCGCGTAGCCCCGGCAAGGTCAAGGCGGCTAGCGTGACCATGATAAGGAGCGCCACCTGAAGTCGGTGTGATTGGCCCCGGGTAAGCCAGGTGACACTTGCAACAATGCCTTGGGCGCAGATCAGCGCGGCCAGGGGAAAAAGCGGGAGGACCCAGCGCAGCCAGTGGAGGGAAGCGAGGGAAATGCCTGCCAGAAAAAGGAGGATGCTGCCGAGCAAGGTAAGCGGCAGCAGCTGACGTTGGCGCAGGATCACGGCCAGGCCAACCATGGCGAGCCCACTTTGGAGCCATTGCGTTTCTTGCTGGGCCATTTGGCGAAAATACCAAATAAAGTTTTGCCAATACGACAACCCATCGGCACCGGGGTGCGTGCTACGCCCTTCCGTGACGAGATTGTGCCACGCGGTCTGATAATCGAGGAAAAAGTACGGCGTGCTGAGAGCAAAGCTGACGCCGATCATGAGCAAGCCGCAGATCAGGGTAGAATAAACCGTTTTGTTGTCTTGCACGACCGGACCGGCTTTGCGCCCTGCCTGCCATGTGAGCCAGAGCAACAGTGGTGTGAAAAGCACCAAAAAGTAGCGGCTGGCAATGCCCAGCCCTATCGTCGCGCCTGCCAGCAGCTGTCGTTGGACGGTCGGCTTGGCATAAACTTGCAAGCAACACCAGATGATCAAGCCTGTGAACAACAGGCCAGCGCTATCGGTGCGGACCGTTTTGACATGCGCCAGGAGGGTTGGATAGCTGAGCAAGAGGGCAACGCCAATCATACTGATGGTTGGCGTAAAGACGCGGCGACCAATCAGATAGGTGAGGGGAAGGGCTAGTAGCGCATAAGCGACCGTAAGCAAGCGGGCAAGGAAATAAAAAGGCCAGGATTCCTGAAAAAACCAGCTAGCCAAATCGGGCGAGGGCGCGCCCTGCCCCCAATACCAAAGCCGATAGATGAGCATCAGTGGATAGAAGAGTGTGGAGCCAGGATTGCCAAACCAACCGGGATTGAGGTCGCCACTGCTTGCCATGGCAACGGCGCGCTCGACAAAAATATTTTCATCGGCTTCACTAGTATAGGGCAAATTACGCTGGAGCCCCCAGGTGTAGAGCCAGGTGGCGACCAGGAGCAAGGTGATCAAGCCGATCCGTTCTTTTGGCGATAGCGGGGGGGTGTTCATGGTTTATCCTGGGAATCCGGTTGGTGGGCTTGATTCTACACGGCGCTGCCGAAGCAGAGATTGGTAGAGAGCAACCAACTGTGCTAGATGCTCTTCTAGGGTGGGCGGTGGGGTAATGCCGCGGCGCAAGGTGGTGAGTTGCTCAGGGTGGTCGATCAGCTGTTGGAGCGTTGCGGCAAGTGCCTGGCTGTTCCCCGTGGGGAAGAGCAAACCATTCTGTTGATCTTGGACTTTTTCGGCCAAAGCGCCAATACGGCTGGCAATGACCGGTACACCGACAATGTACGCTTCCTGAATGACTAGCGGCGAGTTCTCATACCAAAGGGAGGGGACGACGAGCGCGTCCAACTGTTGTAGGGCTGCGCCAACCTGATCAAAGCCGATGGGGCCAGCAAAGCGGATCTGGGGATGGCGTGCCAGCTGGCGCAACGTGGCGGTATAGTCGGGAAAGACGGTCTCGTTGCCATAGATCGTGAGCGCGGCGTGCTCGGGCAGTTGGTTAAAGGCTTCAATCAGCACATGCACCCCTTTCTGCCAGGCCAGCGAGCCGATAAAACCAAAATGGGGGCGCTGGGGGGGAACCGGTAGGGCGGAAGCGTCGGCGGCTAGAAGACGGCGGCGGTCCATGCCATTTTCAATGGTACGCACTTTGTTGGCCGGCCAGCCTTGTTGAATATATTGCTGGCGCAAAAACTCACTGGGCGCAATAAAGCAATCGATCAAAGCGCTCATCTGGCGTAGATAGTGGTTACGATAGACAAAGGGCAGGCCGACCAACGGGCGCAACCACTGTAAAGATTGGAGATCGGCGCGGGCGGTGGCGCAATCCACACAGTTGCGACAGCCGATATTGGGGCCGCCACAGGGCTGCCGATCCGGGCGGATCAACTGGCTATTGGCGCAAAAATACCAATAGTCATGCAGGGTCAACACGCGTGGTAGCCCGGCGGCCAAAGCCATTAACCGCGCCGAGACGCCTTGGACATGCTGGAAATGGATCAGATCTGGTTGGGCTTCTTGCAAGAAGCGCTGAAAATGGGTTTCTGTATTGTGATCGCGGAAGGTATGCCAGAATTGCTGGATCGGACCTTCGCTGGCGCGTGTCGCTGGCAAAGGCGCTTGCCAACAGGTGAGGTTGGGAGCGATCTCTTTGCTGGTCAAGGTGGCGACCTGCGCCGTTGGGTAGAAGACGGCCGCGGTATGGCCGGCTTGGGCCAACGCCCGCGCCAAGGTCAGCGTATAAATTTCGGTGCCGCCCAAGCTTTCGGGTGGGAATTTATGAACAGGTAAGGCGATCTGCATAAGCGCTTCGACAACTCACGGCTGGTGGATACGATAGAGCACAGCTTCGGTGGCACCTTGGTCATAGAGCCGTTCGACACGCTGCTCATCGGTGGCAAGCCAATGGAAGAGCGGCTCTACCGGCCATTCGGGCCGGACAGGACCAACCACCAGCCATTCTATTGTATGCTGATTCAGCCAGTCCAGCAACTGTTGTGGGCTGGTAAAGTCGGTCGGTGCCTGGAGGACGCTTCGCTGTAAATGAGGACCGGCGGCTAGATAGCTCTGATGGCTATAGAGCGCAGCGATGGTCGTTTGGGGTGCTGTTAGCGTTTCAATTACCTGGGGCAATTCGCCATAGACCAGGGGACGACGCTCTGTTCGGATTTGTTGCAGCGGGATGAGCGCCAAGAGCGTGCCAAGGAGACCCAGCAGACCGATTGTGAGCAAACCGCCGGGCTTGCTTACGAAGCGACGAACCCATCCATCCTGTTGCAGCCTGGGCCATAGCCAATAGAGCAGGCCGAGCCCCACCCCAAACCCCACTGTTGCAACTAGATAGAGCGTGCTGCGTTGGGCCAAGGTGAACAAGCTACCAATCAGCGCTGTTACTATCAAAGGTCCCACGGGCAGCGTGAACCGCGCGGCTCCCCACGCTGCACAGACGGCCAAGAGGGCCAATGCCGGTAGGGCAAAGCGCATGCTCTGGCCTAGCCAGGCCCCGGTCAATTGCCAGCCATGCGTGCCATCATCGCCACTAAAGGGTGTGACCCAAAAGAAGGCAAAGAGCAGGCCCATGAGGAGCATGGTCCCCCAAACGGGTAGAGCGCGCGGCGCTTTTACAGAGCGTCGAAAGAGCAAGGCATAGAGCAAGAGCAAAAACAGGCTGAAGAGCAAAAGCCCCGGCAAAGCCAGTTGATACCAGCCTTGCTGGGCTAAACGATACCAATGATCGGCCTGTGTCGGATCAAAGAGGGCGGCCAAGGTGGAGCGACGTAGCGCGGTTGGCATCAGCGGACCCGGCCAGAGGACCCACCCGGCCAGCTTCACTTCGAGCCAGCCCAGGGGATTGCCATAGAAATACCAATTGCGCCCATACCAGTAGCTAGCGCTAGCGAGGGTCAGCAAAGGCAGTAACCAAGCCCCACCTTGGGTAAGGCGATCAAGGCGGGATCGGGGACGGGCTGCTATGGGGCCAACCCACACCCACCGCGTAGCAAGCATAGCGAGCAACAGTGCCCCATAAAGCAACCCGCTGCTCTTGGTGGCAGCCAGCAGCCCTACAGAGAGCAGCGTCAGCATGAGGGGAAAGTCCAGCTGCCAACGGGTGGTCTCTAGGGCAAAGACAAAGCCAGCGAGCAGGAAGGCGGCCACGGCCAAGTCGACGCGCAGGGTGTTGATTTGGTCTAGCATCAGGGGCATAGTCAATGGTAGCAGCGCCCCAATGGCGGCGTATTCCGTCGCGGCGCCACCGCGACGGGCTAGTGCATAGATGGCGAGGCCTACGATTGCCCAGGCTACGAGGTTGGGGAACGCAACGAGGAGATCTTCCCCCACCGGCAAGACCCACAACGCCCCAAGGCTCTCCCAGCCATAGGGATACCAGGCTACCGCGGCCGGAACCGCCATGGTAGAGAGGGCACCGCTACTGTGAAGAGTGGCCACAAAGGGAAGATGATAATAGAGGGAGTCGTAATCGGTGATCGGCTGGCTGGCTAGGTTGCCAAAGAGAACAAGGGCGACAAACGCGGCTGTCAACAAGGGGAGCCAGGGAAGGGGCGGATGGGTTGGTGGCAAGGGGATGTGGGCGGTTGCTGCCCGATCAGCGGCGGCTGGTTGCCGAGCGCGCCACAGCAGCAAGAGTCCTAGCAGCAAGAGGGCCGCTTCTACCAATGCCAGCCTGCCCCAGTGAAACTGTCCCAACGCCGCCAAACCAGTGGCGATCGTCATCTGTAGCGCGCACCACAGCACCGTGCCGCTCAGCCAGTGGATGGTGCGTTCCGCATGGCGGTGTGAGGGTGGATAGGAAGGCCGCGCGCGGGGGCTGGCTTCTGTTTGATAATGATACGGCTTTGCTGTGTGGAGGAACCAGCCACAAAGTGGCACCGGCCCCAAGCTAACCAGCAGCAAACCGCTAAGCGCCCCTAGACCAATCAACACTCACCACCTATGCTCTCTGCGCTAATTTAGTAGGACTTACGCGGTTGGTCGGTACAACCAGAGACCTTGTGTCCCGTTGGCTCGGTGGTCCCCACAACCGCCAACGAAAGACGCTGTCAGGTTTGGCCCAACTGCGTAACTTTTATCCTATTTTGTTTCTAACAGGACCTGTTGGTTGGTCTGTCCTAAGGCCCTGGAACGTAGTCTAACATGCGGCCATAGCCATCGAACCAGCCACAGGGACAACCATTGCGGTCGCCATCGTCCAGAATCTGGGGTGGTGCTTCCGCCGTCTTGACAAAGGGCAAATAGAGCAGTCTATCTTCTTCACCTTGAATGCTGCGGCTCCCCTCAACTGGTTGATCCGCGCGGCCTGTCTCTAGCGCGGCCATGGCAGCCCCAGGTCGCCAACTTGGGCCTACTTGTTTAATGGGCAGCTTGGTGAGCCCTTCGGCAATGCGATTGATCTTGTAGTAGTAGACCGTCATATTCATTGGTGTATTATAAATCTGGTCGAGCAATGTACTGGGACAGCCGCCGTTGACCATGCAGGCGTTGTAGGGAATGCCCGCCGGGACAAAGTATTCAGGAACGGCGATGCGGGTCGCATTGCGAAAGAAAGAGAGATAGGCGCCGCCGCTCTGATCGGCGTCCTGCCATTGACCATAGAGGGGCAATGCCATGCTGTGAACATGATCGACTGAAAGCACGTTCCCCGAAGCGACGAAGCGGTAGCTGCCGCTGGCCGGTTGATCGACGTTGATTTCTGGTTGGCCCATGTATGGATCGACGGGCGTTGGTGGGTATTTTACCAGGACATACTCTGCACCGCTGGGCGGGGAGAGTTGAAATTTGTCGTGCCGGTCACCAAAGCGGCGAACCATCTGTGTATTTAACGAGCCGAGGTGACCAGCGTTGCCCACGCCAATATAGGAACGGAAGGTAAAGTTCTGGTTACCTAGCTCTTCGATGGAGAGATAATTGGTACTTTCGACGACAAACTGGGCTGTCAGGTTGGTTCGGCGGCCCGAAATGGTGAATTTGCAGCCCATATTGGCCGGGACCTCAACGGCACCATCATTGGTAAAGATCGTGCGCTGTCCCCAAAGGAAATCATAACGCCACCACCCTTGTGTCCCGGTGCCAGGCAGGACTTGACCAGCTGGTACGTAATCCATGGTTCTGCCGACTTGCCCCGTAACATCCGTCCCGTTGTCATAAACCCGCATTTTTGCTGACCCAACGGTGCTCGTCCATTCATCCGCCAACGAGGGTTTTCCCAAACAGCTAAAGATACTGGCACTGCTATTGCCATCGGTCCAGTAGCGGGGATAGACACGCACATTGACGGTAACGGTGTTGCCAGTGCGTTGGCCGGAAATGTATTGGAGCAAGCCGCCGCCGACGTGCCAGGAGACAATGGTATCACGCAAGTGCTCCTCGGGAACGAGCCCAACGAGGTCAATGACACTCAGGCCGCGCGGTTCCAACCACTCGGCTTGGGGGGCTGTTGGCGTCGCCGTCTCTGCCTCTTCGGCCCACAGCGGCGCCACAGGGAGGAGTAGCCCCAAGAAGCATAGCGCGGCGAATAGGGAGCGACTTCCATACCTCATAAACATCGGGGCGATAACAAACTTAGGACGCATAGTAAGTTAGATCCTTCTCTATTGTAAAACATACCGATACAGAACAGCTATAATTGATCCTGGGTTACCTGGGCTCTTTGCTATTTCTGCTCAGGTAGTGGCTAGGGCAGCGGGGAGAACTGATGAATTTTGTATCGATACTGGTCACGCCGCAAGTGTAGCATTATGCGAATAAAACACCAAACGAAAGCCCCTTTATTCGACCAGCCTATACCGCCCTGTTGTTATCGGCTGACCGTCTGTCTGGCAAAGGGAAAGGGGATGGATTGCGTTAGGCAAACTCTAACTAGCTCATGGCAGCAGGGGGCTAGTTTCTAGCGTTTTCCAGCTTCCTAGCTGGATCATTTCTTTGGCTTTGGATGCCGAGGACGTAGCTGTTAACCACTGGTTGCTTCTTTGATCATAGAGCCCAATCCACACGTTGTTCTCTGGTGCAACCGCCGCAAAGGAGGGCAGCGGCGTATTATGAAATAGATAGTCACTGTCAACATCTAAGAGATTGCTATCGCCGAGTGGTTGTACACTTTGGTGCAAGCTTTCTCCCGTGGCTGTGGTAACTTGGACAACCAGCTCTAGTTCTTTTTGTACACGGAAATTGGCTGGTACACGCCAAGTGGTCAGTAGTTGGGGTGTTGCTTCCAGCTCTGCGGATCGATAGATCCGCCCTTGGAGAAGTAAGAAGGGCGTCTTTTCTGATGCTAAAGCAAATGTGCTCTTCTGCTGCGAGTCAAAGGGGATGGCAGGTGACGCAATGGATTGTCGCCAACGGTCCAGGGAGCCGAGTTGAAGGCGATTGGCTTCATCGACCTGTGTCGGGGCGGTGGCCCAAAAGTACGTCTGCTGGGTTGGGTACCAAAGGCCCAAGCGTAATTCTGTTTGGGCCAGCTCTTCAGCGGGCCAAGGCAAGGGCACGAGATCAAAGATAATAGGTGCATCCGTTAGCGCCAGATGCCGCTCGCCAAGCTGATGATCGACCTGAAATTGAGTGACGCCCTCTGGATTGGTCAGGTGCATGTAGAGGGCGGGCATTGTCTCTGGCGCGCTTTGCAGCTGGGCAAATGTTGTTTCATCCAAACGCCAGACGGTCAACAGCCAATCGCTGCGTAGGGCTGGATCGGGTTCATCTGCGCTGGTAAGCCACTGGGTTGTGAGCAACGACACGCTTTGTCCCTGTTCATTGACCAACGTGGCGAGCGGTGGCTGTGCTGCTGGAACCGTGGGCTCGGCTAGCCGAATGGTAAAGTCGCGCAGGCAGAGCTGTGTACATATCGCCTGGAAGGTGCCCGTTTGAGTAAGGGCGGGCGAAACGGACAATTGATGGCGACCCGGCGTTAGCGTAATGGCGGCGCGCCAAGCGAGCGTGGCATCGGCGTAGGCATCCTGTTGGAACTCCAGCGGCTGGGCATCTAGCTGCAAGGCAAGGGTTGACGTAGCTTCTCCTAACCACTCGCCTTGGAGCACCCACGTCCCTGTGTAGGGAATGGTAAAAGTGAGTGGACCGGCGGCGAGGACAGGCCGTAGGGCATTGGGTTGATCGGTGACTTGGGCTGCTAGCTGCTCGGCCTCAAGAGGTGTCGCTGCGGTGAGGGGATATAAAGGCACATTGACCAGTTGATAGGCCGGTTGGGGGACTTGATAAAGGCGACGAGCCCCGTCGTCTTCGATGGGTAGGCCCAAAGCTTGGTTGAGTAGACGTGCCGCATTCGGGAAAAAAGTTGGCTGGCTTGGGGACGCGTGGAGCACGACATAGCCAATGCCGCTTTGGCGGAGCAGGGCGGGCGCAAACTCCATCTCGCCAGGGCGAAAGGCTGCGGGAAGCCGCGCTAGGATCGGAAAATGGACGGGCGACTGGTCGCGGCCATCATAGAAAAAATGGCGAACAAAAGGCAAGGTGTGTTCTGGTTCGTGTAGCCGAGATGGGCGACGACCTAGATAGCCAGAAACCATTGGCTGCTGGTGAAAAGTCTGGTAGTACATCGCTAGGCTGACATCGTTAAAGAAGTTATAGCCTGCTTGAAAATACTCGCCAGCGGGCAGCTCTGCAATGGCTTCTGGAGGACTTGCTGCTACCCGGTTGTACAACGTCGGCAAGCGAACATCTGTTTGGGGATAGGGGAAACTGACCAGATTATTGCTGAGCATCAGGAGTGTGCCGCCTAGCAGGGCGAGCGGCCAGCCTCGCCAGCGATAACGGGTTATTAGCTGATCGAGGACGAGGACGGCAATCACACTGAGCGCCAGCGCTGCGGTGATGCCAATGCGACTTGGGATTCGAAAGCTGTCGAAGCCAGGGAGTACCATCAAAAAGCGATAAGGCATCCAGGTGAATAGGGCCTGTCCCTGAAGATATAGCACGGGACCTAATGATAAAAGCCAGGTGACGCCTGCTAATAGTTGCCAAAACCGTAACTCCGGTTGCCATCGAACGTACCAAAATGAAAGGAAGAGAAGAAGAAGGGGTAGATACCCCACAAAGACGGTCGTTTCCATTTGGTTGGGGGTCGCAAAGGTAGCGTAGAGCCTTCCGGTGTATGGTGTCCAAAAAGGATGGAGCCCAGAAGGGAGAAGCCAGGAGAGCAAATCGGCAGAATTGAGTGTAGCCGTATTCTTCAGCGCATCTATGAGGACGTAGAGTTCTGGTTTGAGTTGTGCATAGTGCAGATAAGGCGGGATGGTCAATCCCAAGAAAATCAATATGCCAAGGCCGCCACTCTGCCAGCGCACTTTTTGCCACATCGCCGCCCGTTGCCAAAAGAGCACAGTGCCTACAGCAACGGCAGCTACAGGAAAGAGAAAGAGTCCAAGGTAGTAGGGAGAAGAAAGAGCTACTAAACTGGCTGCAACACCTGCGGCAATGCTCCGTTGCCATGTCGGTCGTCGCCACCATTGGTAGGTCAGGAGCAGAGTGAGTGGCATCCACTGGGTCGTTAACAAACTGAGATGACCCAGCCCCCGAATGTTGCGATAGGCACAAAAGGCAAAGATCAAGCCCCCGATAAAAGCCAAAGCGCGCCTTCGTACAAAGGCTAGTCCTAATAGATAGGTAAAATAGCCAGAGAGAATGTAGCTCAATAGGAAGAGTACATTATAGAAAACGACGATATTGGCGGCGACCTGAAGCGGCAACGCGAAAAGTTCATTGACCGGTGTTTGGGCCATCACCGGCACATCCTTCAGCGGGTAGAAGATCAGATCGGTCAAATAAGGCGACTGCTGTAGCTCAAGCAGCGCATGTTTGAACCACCAGAGCTGCCAGAGAAACCAAGGCGCATCGCCGGTACCCGGAATATGGGTGAAAAATCGCGGTGTGACCGGCCACGTGATCAGAATGGTCAGCGCTGTGTAGCCGCTGAGGGCCAGCCAGTGATAAAATAGAAAAGAGCGTTTCATGGGTAAGCTGTTTCGGGTGATCATAGACAGCAACCTGATCGAATGAGATAAGGTAGGGAGTACGCACTTCGGCAAGAGCGGACAGATTTTGAAATCTGTTCGGTGTAGTGATTGTTAAAAATGAAACGGCTAAACGACTACCGTTTTTGACCATAAAGTGTCAAGCCTTCATACCGATGGAGAAAATTGACTAGCAGTGCAATCGCCAACCGGTCGCCCCGGCCCGGCAAGGCCGCGATGGTGCGCAAGAGCCATTGCCAGCGGGGAGGCAGAAAAACTTGATATTGCGTCGATTGGGTCACTTGGCATACATGCAGATCCGCTTGGCGAAAGGCGCGATAGTAGTCGACAAGGCGGTAGCTGTGTTCATTGATGCCATAGGTTTTTTCTTTGGCTTGATCCGCATTCTCGGCAGGTGCCCAATAGGAGCGGACCCCTTCGTTCAAGCCCGCGACAATGCCACCCTGTTTGGTCACGCGGGCCAATTCGCTGACCATCTGGGGCAGCTCCAGGGCATGGTGCAGGGCCGCCACCGTAAAGACGAGGTCGAAGCATTCATTGGCAAAGGGCAGAAATTCGGCATCCCCCCCGACTACGGTATAGGTCACTTGGTGATGGGCTTGATAAAAACGCGAACGACCAATGCCAATCTTCGCATCCGTAACCATGTCAAAGCCCGTGTAGTGACAGCCCCGTTGGACTAGCGGCGCGCCAGCCCAAGTTTTAGCCGCCCCTACTTCCAAGATCTTCATTCCAGGCCGGATGTAGCCCTCTACCATGTGCTGGAAGGAGTAGGCCGTGCCTAGCCAACTGGATGCCGTAACCAGATCCCAACCTAATTTGCCGACCACATCGGGCAATGCCAGATCTACCACTGGGTCGGGTTCATACCACCCCTCGGCTTGCGAAAGGGCCAGCCAACCTTGCAATTCACGCGCTTTTTCGGCATAGCGCGGCAAGCGCGGCGACAGGAAATTGGGAATGGCTGCTTCAATGGGATAGCATTCCCCACAGCCGGTACACTGTAAAGCGCCGGTTTCGATGGTTTCTGTCGCGCACGCCTCTTCTATCTGGAGGAGTGACCGACAGAGAGGGCAGCGTAGATCCGCCAAGAGACTTACCTTCAAAATAGATTTCCCTCCTTTTGCACAACGGTTGGCGCATCTGCTATGGGCTGCAAAGCTGCCGCGGACGCGCTGTCAGATTCCCTCTCACGCTATCGCGGGGCTTGGCTTGCTTCTCAAATAGCTAGCATCACTCCAAACGGAAGAGATAAACCGGATGCGCAAATTCCCAATAGGGCGGTGGATAGGGCGCACGCGTTTGGCCGATGAGGGTGGATTGCCAGACGCGTTCCATGGTTAAGATCGCCGTATAGCCGGTGGGCAATAGCGTTGCCGGGGGCGGGTTATGTTGGCTGACCAGATAAACCGTGCGCCCACCTTGCCTAAATTCCGCCACGGCTTGCGCTAATTGATCACGATCGGGTTCATCGCTATCCAGGCGAAGCGCCCAATCTCCATAGAATGAGTAGAGCGGTGCGGCCAGCCAACCGATCCACGAGTCCTCATCCTGGTTTTCAAAGAAGAAGACACTTTGGGCAGGTAGATCGGCGTGGAGCTGCTCCACAAAGGCCAGGCTGCCCTTGGCTTCCCGTTGGGGCAACAGCGGCCAGCTGAGCCACAACATCCAGCCCAGCGCCACGATACCCAGCGCACCAGCCGCGTACCAGCCGCCGTTGCGCCAAGGCTCGCTCGGTTCACGGCGCTGCCCAAGCGCGCCTACTTCACGCAGCGCGA
This sequence comes from Caldilineaceae bacterium, assembly GCA_019637645.1. Next base: position 17,265 of record JAHBVH010000006.1, on the reverse strand, counting down.
GGGCGGCAACAATGGTCATGAGCGGCCACAGGTCGCTAAGCAAGCGCCGCATGGAGACGGGATAGACCTGGGCAGAAGTATAATTGTGGAAGAGCAGCGCACCCAGCAGTAGCGTCGTCGTCAGCAGGAAAAACTCTTTGAGGCGATAACCACGCCAAAAGAGTAGCCCGATCCCGGCCCAGACCAGCCAGTAGAAAAGGGGCGTCAGATAAGCGCTGCTGAACCACGGGATCTCTTGAAAGCTACGGGTGACTGATGCATCGCGCAGGGGATTGGGCAAGGTGGACCAGCCAATGACAAAGGTACAACCGGCAAAAGCCAGCCACTGCAGCAGGGGGGCCAATCGTTGCAGCCAGCGCTGGAAGAAGCTCCCTTGCCACCAAAATAGGAGGATGGCTACCGGTAGCGCCAGCCCCAGCCCAACCAGCGCCAAGCCGAACCAAGACCAACGCAGGGCGATCAATTCATAGGTGGCCCCAATATAGGGGCGGTTGGCTGAAAGCAGAACGAAACCCGCACAGAGGGGCAACACCGCTGCCGCCCAACCCAAGCTCCGTTTGTCGCGCGCGGTCGCCGCGATCAAGCAGAGGATGCCAATCGCACCCAGCAGCAAGAGCGCGTCGATCCGGCCTGCCCAAGTGGTCGTCCAACAGAGCAGCAAGGTGACAAATTGCCATGGCTTGCGTTCGGTGAGCCAGCGCAGCGCAAAATAAAAGCCGAGCACCATCCAGAATTGTCCAGGAATCTCTGAATAAGGCGCACGAGAGAAGTAGATCTGGGGATAGCTCACCGCGAGCAGCACCGTGGCCCACAGCGCAAGGGGGCGCTGCACAAACTGGCGGGCAGTCAGATAGAGCAGGAGCAACGCGCCGATGCTCCAGATGGGTGTATTGTAGAGCGCACCCTCAATGCCGACCAGTTTGATCCAGAGTGCCAACCACACTTCGCCCAGGGGCAGGCGACTGACCTGGAGCGTTGGCCCGACGAGATCGGTCAGATAATAACCGCCATAGAGCATGCCTTCATAGGATTGGACTGCCCAGCGAATGCGCCAGTTCGGAAATTGTTCTGTACTCGCAACATAGAAGGGCTCGCGCAATGCGGGGGAGAGCGCGGCCAGTGGTTCGTAGGTGCCGCGAATGCCACCAGTACGGACCAAGTAGGCCGCCTCGTTGGTGTAGATGGCGGCGTCGCCAAAGAGGGGTATATGTTCTGCCGGTGGCGTATAGAGCAACAACCCCACCACGGCGATCCCAACCATGATCCAGCGATCGATCGCTGGCTGCTGCCACCAAACGAAGAGACTAGCGACCAGTGCAACCAAAAGCAGCGGCACAACCACCAGCCCAGCCTGAAACCAACCAAGGTACGCTAGCCCAATCAGCAGCCAAGTGACTAAGAGCAGCGCGTAGACCGCCACCGGGCCTGGCTGCCATGCAAAGCTTTTGTGCATTACTCACGCTCCTGGGCAAGGGTAATCGGCGCATCAGGCCGATGCCCATGTACAATGGCTTGATAGACCTCTTCCAGCCGGTCGAGATAGGCAGCAAAGCTCCACCGTGCTTGGACTTCGGCGGCGGCTTGGCGACCAACCCGTTGGTACAGTTCGGGGTCGCGCATCAAGCGGGCAATTGCCTCGGCGAGGGCCTGTGGATCGTCCGGTGGTACTACCAAGCCGTTTTCTTCCTGGCGGATGGCTTCTGGCGTGCCCCCGGCGGTGGTGGCAATGGTGGGGAGACCGCTGCCCATTGCTTCGAGCAGCCCACCGGAAAAAGGTTCATCCCAGATGGAACAGAAGAGAAAAAGATCATGGTCATGAAAAGCCTGCGCCAATTCGCTTTGCGCGGCAAAGCCACGGAGAAACACCTGATCTTCAAGGCCATGTTCCTGGATCAGGCGCGCTAGATATTCAATAAAATTAGGCGCGCCGCCACCATAGATATTCAATTCGACCGCCGGTAGATCGGGCTGTTGACGCAGCCGGTGAATGGCTTCAATGGCCACTTGGGGACCTTTGCCCGCCCATAGTTGCCCCGCAAAGATCAGTCGCCACCGCCGCGGCCCAGGGAAGGCATGGGCTTGGTAGGGGAAACGGTGGGTATGGACGCCGAGATAGGTGGCTCGGCTCTGCGCCGCGGCATACCCGGCTTGGCGATGCAGGGTGCGAATAAATTCCGAGACCGCCAAAATGTACTCTGGACGGGCTCGCCACCGCAAGAAAGGTTGGACGACCGCCTTGAGCATCCGTAGGGCCAAGCGCTGTTTACGGTTGTTGGCCGGGATCAACTGGCCGATATCGTGCAGGCTATACAATAACCACTTGTCGGCTGGGTGCGCGATCAGCGGAAAGGGGAAGCGGCGGGCGGCCATCAGGGGCGCAGCCGAGGCCATGTAGAGATTCCAGGCGATGACGAGATCCGGCTGTAGTTGGGCCAAGGTGCGTTGGACGCCTACGTAGCTCTGGTGATTATAGAGGTGCCAACGCCAGACTCGGCCCATGGTCAAGGGCAGGCCGCCTAAAAAAATGTCGGCTTTGCGATCCAAATCAATTGCCAACGCTTGGTGGGTGAAGCCATCTTGGGGCAGTTGCGCGCCTTGGCCGGTGAGAATATGAACGGTGTGGCCGCGCTGGCGTAGCCCTTCGGCCACGTCGCGCGCCAAGATTTCATTGCCACCCACAATATAGGGCGGATATAGATTGACAATAAGGGCAATGGTCAAAGGAGCATTCATGCGTCAGTTCTGGCTAGCGTGCGTCGGTCGCCGCGCGGGCTGGCGTCCGGGGTTGATTTTCCTCAGTAGGGCGTGCCTGCTTTATTTGTTGCATTTGCGCACAAAACTCGGCAAAGCGACGGCCCTGTCCTTGCCAACTATAGTGGGCGGCGACCAAAGCCTGGCCCTGTTGGGCAAGCTGGTTGCGTAGGGCGGCGTCGCGCAACAGTCGCACGGTTTGGTTGACAAACGCTTCGGGCGTATCGGCGATGAGAAGCTGCTGCCCATCGGTGGCGTCTAGCCCCTGGGCACCCACGGTGGTCGAGACGACGGGCACGCCTGAGGCCATGGCTTCGACAATCTTAAGGCGCGTACCACCACCGAGGCGTAGCGGCACAGCCAAGGCCCAACTGCGCGCCAGATAGGGGCGTACATCTGGCACACTTCCCGTCACGGTGACGCCGGGGAGCGCGGCTAGTGCCTGAATCTCGGGCGGGGGTTGATGGCCGACGATCAAGACCTTGAGCTGGGGAATAGCCTGGCGTAGGGGGCCATGCATGGTCTGGAAAAAGTGCAAGGCCGCGTCAATGTTTGGGTAGTAGTGCATGGTTCCGATCAAGAGCAAGGTCGGGTCGGGATCGGGTTGGCGCATGGGGACGAAATAGGCGGTATCGGCCCCGTTGACAATAATATCGATGGCGAGGTGGGGGCCCTGCTGGGCAACGACCGCGGCGTCTTCGGTCGAACAGACCACGGCACCATCAAAGCGGGGCATGGTGGCAAATTCAAACTGCTTGAGCCGCCGCGCCTCCTGCCAATCGAGCAATTTAGCGAAATTCCACGGGCGGTGTGCCGCGACTTCGGCATAGTGCAGATAGTCGATCTTCTGGCGCAGGACTAAGGTGGCGGTCTGTCCATGGCCGGGGAGAGCGAGCACATAGGGGGCCATAGAAACTTCATCGGCAATGAGACAGTCATAGGGTGCCATCAATTTTTGTCGAATGGTTGCCATGCTGGCATCAGTGCGAAAATGGGTGACCGAGCGCGGCAGGCGTTGGGTCAGAGCCTGCCATTGGGGCCAGCGCACGGCTGGTGGCTGCAGCACCGTCACATCCACCGCGCGACAAAAGGCGCTGAGGCCATCCACTGGTGGCGGTGTGCCATAGCAGACGGTATAGAGATCGACCTCTGCTGTTTGGGCTAAGCCGCGCAACAAATAATAGGAACGCAGCTTGCCACCGGTGTCCGCCGGCCAAGGCAAATAGGGTGTAACCACTGCAACACGCAAGCAACAAACTCCTGTTTCTAGCCAAGGGGTTGATCGGTCGGTTTATAGCCATAGACAAAGATTTCGCGCGCGGGATAGAGAAAGCGGGCACTATGACCAAGTTGTTGGATCTGCTGCTGGTGGCGGAGCGTTTCGCCGTGGAGGGTGGTGAGCCGTTCCTGCAACCAAGCAACCTGTTCTTCTAATTGTACAATATGTTGCCGGTGATGTTCTAGATCGAGGCGGACCAAGGCAAGGTATGGCTCTAGAAATTTTTGAAAGACGAAGTGGAGCAGCCGATATCGCGCCCGTTCTCCCCAAGCGGCTTGTGGGCCGGGGGGCGGTGGCAGGGGATGCAGTTCCGCTACGCGATGGTGCTGGCGCGTCGGTGCGTCCGTCTGATTGTTGCTGGGCACGGCTTGCAAACTTTGTAACTGCTCATCGATGCCTTCCCAATGGGTTTCGCGATTGACATCGCTCTGTACCTCGGTAAAGCCACTGCTGTGGAGAAAAAATTCTAACAATTGGCGGCTATAGAGGCGGACATGGGTTGGATCGCGCCAATATTCATGAAACTGGACAATGGCCGATTCGGGATTGGGGGTGCCGAGCAAGAGGAAGCCGCCCGGTCGTAGGGCCTGGTAGGCTTGCTCCACAACGGCCAGCACGGTTTTGGCATCCAAATGTTCAATCACATTGGACGAAAAGATGGCATCATATTGACCGGCTTGGGTGGGCAGCCAAATGAGTACATCGGCTGTATAGGCCGTTAATCCTTGGGCTTGGCATTGGGCAACCATGGCTGGATCAATATCGACGCCGACGGCTTCGTGGCCCGCTTCTTGGAGCAGCCGGAGAAATTCGCCATTGCCACAGCCAATGTCGAGGACACGATGAAAGCCCTGGAAGTAGCGCAGGTACCAACGGAGGACCTGTTGCAGGGCTTCATTGCTGCTGTAGCCTTTGCTGTAGAGATATTCATAATAACGATGTTCTAAGTCAAGTTGTGTCATGATGGCGAAACCGTAGTTGACTGAGGTTGTGGGTTGGCTGGCGCAGGTCGCGTTAGGGCATCGGCAGGGGCACGATGCCGCCACTGGCTGGGCATGACCACATCGCCATGGATCTCATCCGCGGAAACGATTTGAAATTCGTAAAGCTGCTCGTGAAAATCGCTGGGGCTTTGCCAATAGGGCGGATCGGGCTCACAATAGGCCGCCGCCGACAGATAATAGCGACCGGCGGTGAGGGCCAGCGCCTCAACGCAAACGGTGAGCTCGCCACTGCCTGCTTGTGTAATGGGACCAACGGGGTGGTCGAGCGTATTACTGGCCCAGAGATAGTAGCCATCCAGTTTGTGGATCAGCACGCTAAAGATGGGCTCGGCAACCGGTTGCTCCGCCGTGTAGGTGAGCTTGATAGAAATGGTTGCCAGCGGGGCGAAGGACCAAACCGGATTCTGCGCGGCGTTATACATCTGAACTTGGTCAATCCGCAGCGGGCCATTGCCCCACCGGCGCGGTGGCTGGAGGGCTGCTTGGTCGGCCTGTTCCTGGTCATTTAACAAGCGGCGGCTATTTTCATCAAGCAAGCGTTGGGCCATGGCTTCGTCGACGGCATCCAGATAGCGCCGTATGACCATTCGAGTTTCACCCATCGCCATCAATTGACCATTGTCGAGCCACAGACATTGATCGCACAGATCTAAGACCTGGCTGAGGCTGTGCGAGACGAGCAGAATCGCCACGCCACGGGCCTGTAGCCGCTGGATGGCATCGAGACAGCGCCGTTGGAAGCTTTCATCGCCGACGGCTAGCACTTCATCGACGAGCAGGATGTCGGGCTCGACATGGATAGCAATGGCAAAGCCCAACCGCGCGTACATGCCCGATGAATAGTGTTTTACAGGTGTATCAATAAACGGGCCGATGTCGGCAAAGGCAATAATATCATCCAGCACAGTATCGATCTTGCTTTGTTGCAGCCCCAAGAGGGAGGCGTGGAGATAGATATTCTCGCGCCCTGTCAGTTCATGGTGAAAGCCAGCGCCCAGTTCGAGCAGCGCCGAGACCCGGCCATTGATTTCGACCTGTCCACTGGTGGGTTCTAAGATCCGGCTGATCAATTTGAGCAGGGTGCTTTTGCCCGACCCATTTTCGCCAATGACCCCAATCGTAACTCCGCCATGTAATGCAAAGCTGACCGCTTGGAGCGGCCAGAAGAATTCTTCGGTAGCGCCTTGGCGGACCATGCGGCGGAAGAGATCAAAGATGGTGCGCGTCTTTTGGCGGTTGAGGCGAAATTTCTTGGAGACTTGGGTAAAGCGAATGAGCGGCTGGCCCGGCTGTGCACTACTCATCTTATACCTCTTCGCCAAAACGCTTGCTGTAGCGGCAGAAGAACCAATAGCCGACAATCAAGACCAAAAAGGCGGTCAATGCTGTGCGCGCAAAAAAATCAAAATCGGTTCGGTAGCCACGGTAGAGGAGATCGCGGTAGGTGTTGATGATCGACGCCATGGGATTGAGGATGTACATGGTCCGGTGAATATCAATGTCATAGCCAGCAATGGGATAGCTGCGGGGCAGATCCTCTAGCGGGTAAAAGATTGGTGTTAGAAAGAACCAAGCCAACATTGCCACATCCATGACCATGAGCGTATCACGATAGAAGACATTGAGCGTGCTTAAAATAAAGGCGAGCCCCAAAATAAAGACAGTTTGGATCAAAATCACAACGGGCAGTAGCCAAAGCCAGGGGCTGAGAGGCGTCCGCGCAATGGCTAGAGCGGCAAAGAGCACGATTAATGTTAACAGAAAGTTGAATAAATTGGCTAACACCGTGGCAATAGGGAGCACTTCCCGCGGGAAATAGACCTTGGTCACCAAGTTGGCGTTGCTGACAATGGCATTCACACTGCCCATGACCGCGGCGGAAAAGTAATTCCACGGCAGGAGGCCACAGAGGGCGTAAATGGGGAAATTTTCCACGCTACTGCGCATGAAAACCGTAAAAACTGCCGTAAAGACCAACATCATACCCAGCGGGTTAAGGAGGCTCCAGAAAAAGCCAAGGACCGTATTTTTATAGCGCCCTTTTAGTTCACGCAGGGCTAAGTTGAAAATCAGTTCGCGGTAGTAGAATAATTCGCGTAGCCGTAGCCACAGATTGGTGCTGGGATTGGGTTTGGGCGTCATCGAGAAAGCGGCAGCCTTCATGGCACTATATCCATCTATGTATTGGCAAGGGATTGGGGGGAAGGTCATCGGTAGACAAGGGTATTAGACAAGGGCAGCGGGCGCTTGGCGGGTAGGCTTGCCCGTGCGACCTGTCAGGTTTGCAAAACCTGACAGGTCTGGTACTTACGTAACTCCTGAACTTACTGGAGTTTGCTATAATTGTCTAACGTATATTGGCGATAGAGTTCACCAGCGGTCGTCGGTTGACCCGTATTGCGATCAAACAGCGCGCCATGGGCATTGAAATTCCAGCCTACATCTTCGAGCGAGAACCACGCCCAGCGTTGGACAAGGCGACAACCATCGGCTTCATAGCCTATTGTACAGTCGCTGGTATCCGCAAAGTAGTCAAAGGTCCAGAGCATAAAATCATGGATGACTTGTGGATCACTCAGGTCCACCCAGTTCGGATCGTCGCATCCACCGCTCGAATTTGGTTTGGAACAGGGGATGGCGGTATAGAGTACCCCATATTCGGTGACGATGAGCGGTTTTTGTTGTTGGCCCCGTTCTTTCATCCATTGGCGCATATTGCGTATCTGTTTGTCAAAGACATTCCGATTAATGTGCTGCCAATCTTCCCCATAATAGGCCCCTTCGAGCACGGTCGCGCCTGGTGGCACCCCAGAGCCATAGCAGACCAATTTCCCGCTTTCGTAGTGGCAGAACTCGGCATTGATGAAATTGTGGACATTCCACACATCAACGGGCATCTCAACGCCATAGAGTTGTTTGTACGTGTCCCAGATGGTGGTGAGATACTTAAGCCGTAATTGGGTGGGCTGAATCACCCCGCCAATGGCCACTTTGGCGGTGGGATCGGCGGCTTTGATGAGATCATATACCTCTTTGTAGAACTTGGGGTAAAGGGTTGGCAAAATCTCATCTTGCCGCCCACCGGGCCAATCCAAGCGGTCCATTTCATTGCCCAACAGCCAGGTGCTACCTGGATTTGCTTGGGCAAAAGCCTGAATCACGCTGGCTTCTGGCGAATATTCATAGGCATCCTGATAAGGGCAGATCTTGCGATCCGCGGTGGTGCCAAAGGGGCAGTCCAACTTTTGGTGGACACGCACCATGGGCATATATTCCATTCCACTGGGGCGAACAGGATTAGTCGTAACCCCCCAATCGACATACCAGCCAGCATTTAACTGCCGCACATTGCCGATTTGTGTCATCGGAATGATCGAAGTGCCATAGCCAATCCTGGGTGCTAAGCGTGGGTTGTAGTCGTTGGATACATAGGGCATATAGAGCATTGCTGCCGTGGCTGCTGGTGCGCCCTCTGGTTGGCGGGCCGCTTCCTGGCCCAATGCCGTCCAGCGATAGGTGGCGAAGCCGACGATCATCACCAGGGTCAGCATCAGCAAGTAGGGGGAAAGAATGCGCAATACACGCAACATGTAGAGTATCTCCTTCTTTCGAACTTGAATCGAGCACAAAATCTATCGTGACTCCGCAATATAGCGACGGAAGCGCTCACCGGTATCCGTGATTTGACCGGTCTTGGGATCATAGAGTCGGCTATACGGGTTGAACCCACCAGAAAGATCATCCAGACTGTACCAATTCCACTGCTGGACAAGGCGGCAGCTATCACTGATGAGGCCCAAGGTACAGTCTTTGGTGTTATAAAAGTAATCAAACGTGGCAAGCATAAACGTTTGGATATAACTAGCTTGATTAGGTAGCCCCATCAAGCTATTGGGGTAAAGCACGCCATATTCGCTGACGATCAGCGGCTTTTGCTGTTGGCCCCGCTCCTTCATCCACTGCCGCATGGCGCGAATCTGCTCGTCAAAATGTTGCATGTCAATATGGGTTGCCGGGTTGTTGAGATAAGCGCCCGTTTCGGCGTCAATGCCTGGTGGAATATCGGCACCCCAGTCATTGGCTTTTTCGCGGATGATAAAGTTATGTACATTCCAGACCTCGACCGGCATGGTTGTGGAGTAGGTTGTCTGGTAACTATCCCAAATTGCGGTCAGGTAGGCTAACCGCAAGGGCGTGGGCTGGATCACACCACCGATGGCGATGCGGGCGGTTGGGTCAACCGCTTTGATGAGCGTATAGAGATCATGGTAGGCCACGGCGTATGTTTCGGGCAATATTTCATCTTGGCCGCTATAGCCGAGGGTCTTGCAATGCGCCCCTTCCCATTCTTGGCAATAGGCCCAATCGACCCGATCCATTTCATTCCCCAGCAACCAGAGAGAACCTGGGTTGGCTTGGGCCGCGGCTTCGATGGTCGCTTGGTCTGGCTGATAGGTGTAGTCTAACGGTGTTGCGTAGGGGCAGAGTGTACGATTGCTATGATAGGGGAGCCCGCAGGCGAGCTTTTGGTGAACGCGCACAACCTGGACATAGCTCATCTGGTTTGGGCGTTCTGGGGCGCTCCGCACTTGCCAATCCAAATACCAACCAGCTCCCAGGCTGGCTACGTCTGGATAGGCGCTGAGCGAGGGGCTAGTCAACCCAAACCCAATGCGTTTGGCTAGCGGCATCGGGCCCGTGGTGATCAGGGGTAGATAGATTGGTGGCGGTACTGTTCCTTGGGGTGAGGTCGCAGCTACGCTTTGGGGGGTATGCCAATAGACCGCAAACACGCCCAACAGGAGCATGATACCCATGAGCAAAGATTGCAACGAAACACGTATCCAGTGGGCTGGAACGGTGATGCGGCACAGCGGCCGCGTAACTGGCTTTTGTGAAGGCTGGTTGGCTATTTTTGTGTAATGATCCATTCTGATTGTAGGGTTTCTTTACTCCGCCGTGGTCGCGTCAACTCGTCATAGGCAGCCAGGATGATGTCGGCTGCCGCGCGCCAACTGAAGTGTTGGATCGCACGTTGGCGCAGCGCCGTCCCCAATTCGGGTTTTTCTAAAGCTGCTAGTACCTTCTCTGCTAGGCTCTGGACATTCCCGCGTTCAGCCAGCAAGCCATGATACCCGAGATATTCGCGGGCCACCGAAGTCTCAAACGCGACTGTTGGCAAGCCTACTGCCATATAATTTAGCAATTTGCCCGCGCTTTCACTCAGACTCAGCTTGGGTGCCACGGCAACATCACCTAGAGCTAAGTAGAGCGGCGCTGCTTCGCGGTAGGAGACTCTTCCGGTAAAGATCACGCGGTCCTGAATGCCCAACTCGGTTGCTTTTTGTTGGTAGATGTCCACCCCTGGGAAACCCATTAGCAATAGATACACGTCTGAACGTTGCTTAAGGATACGCTGCATTGCTTCGAGCAGGAGCCCCGTCCCTTGATATTCGGCTAAGAGCCCGAGGTAGACAATCACTTTGGCCTGGCTCGGAATCCCAAAACGCGCCCGTTGCTGCTGGAGTGCTGCCGGCGTGTATTGGTAGGCTGGCCGAAAGCTATCCGTATCGACGCGGTCGGAAAGGGTGCGTACTTGGTCAGGATGGCAGGCGAATTTCTCGAGTAAAATGCGTCGCCCTTCGCTGGAACTAGGAAAGATAACGGGGGCTGAGTGATTGATCCAATTCTCCAAGCGGCGCATCAGGTGATAGAAACGGCTATCGCGGCGCAGAAATTTGTGATCGATCATCTCTTCCGTAAGGCTGCCTTGAAAGTCAAAGACGACCGGTATCCGAAAAAGGCGCGCAACAATCAGGGCAATCAATGCCCCTTCATGCAAGTGGGCGTGCAGGACATCGTAGCGCCGCCACAGCACCAGTTGGAGCGTCTTCAAGCCCAAGAGCAGATCAAAGGCAATCTTATGGCGGCTCGAGCCAACCTCGTAATGACGGCGCCAAGGGATCGGCAAGGTGCGGCGGATATCAAGCCCCGGCACATCACTTCCATTGCGGTAGGTGACAATGGTAACTTGATGGCCCAACGCCTGGAGAATGCGCGCTTCTTCATAGATGCGCACATGGCAGCCATAATCGGCAAAAAAGCTGGTGGGCGCAATCATCAATACACGATATGGGCGTTTTTGTGCCGGTGCCGTCGTTGGCCCTGCTCTGGCGGCTTCCTGGCTAGGGGATTGTTCAGCGTTGGCGTCGTGCATGGCTTCTCTACTATTGCTCTTCCGACTACGATCAAAGTTCATTCTGCTTTTTGTCCAGGTAGGTGGCTTCCACAAACCAGCCACCCATTATAGGCGCTAACAGATAAATTCTATAAATTAGCATGCAGCTCATGCGGCACGTTCTTCGCCTGGATTGCGTAGAATGCGGCGGACTAACAGCCAGTCCTCTTGGGCGATGAGGCCACTCCACCAGGCAATGCCCAGGTAGAAGACCATCCCTAGCCCAAGCCGCCAGAGCCAGCCGACGGGCAGCCAGAGACTTAGCAAATAGCTGGCAACCACCAGCATGAGCATGAGCCAGGGGTGGGCGATGGTCTGGGGCATTTGCCAACGTTGCAACAGCCGAAAACTAACCAGCGCGCCGATGCCACTGGCCCCCAGCGCGGCCCAAGCCGCGCCGGTTGCGGCCCAAAGGGGAATCAAAAGGGGCATGAGCGTCACGAGCATGATCAAATGCAATCCAGTAATCCGTAACCCTTGGAAGGGCCTTTGTTCCACCATCAAGAGCGTTTGGCTGTAATTCTCGATCAGATAGAAGGGCGCGCTCCAAAGTAAGATTTCTAAGACCCAGGCTGCTTCGTGATAGCCGGTGCCATAGATCAAGCGCAAAACATCTTGCGTAATGCCGGTGCCAATCGACGCGGCGGCCAGCAGACAGAGCAAGCCATAGCGTAAACTAAAATTACACAAGCGTATATACTGCGGGGGGGCTTGGCGATAAAGGCGACTGAGGGTAGGGTAGAGCGCTGCCCAGAAATTCTGCACCAACTTTAGCCCAACCCGCACCAAGTTATACGCGGCCCCATAAATTCCCGTGATTGTTTCGCCACCGATAATACTCAGAAGAACAATATCCGTGCGTTGGAGCAAGACATCCGCCAGGGCCAACCCATAGAAGGGCGCTGCCCGCCGCCCAATCGACCAACGTTCTGGCAAGGGCGATTGGGGCAGGGCCGCAAACAACCCACTCCGTTGCAACAAGATGAGCCCCAACACCGCGGAAATCAATTGGGTTACTACCAGAACGGCAGCCAGATGTTGCGTAGTTCCCCCGAGAAAGATCACGGCAACACTAAAGAGTAGAATCAACGTATTGATCAGCACTTCGATCCCCATCACCAGCTCCATGCGCTCGCTCGCTTGAAAGAGGGTTTGGGTGACGGAGGTAATGGCATAGAAGGGCAGAGAAGCCCCAACGATCCACAAAATGCGCTGGGACGCTGGCGAAAATGGCAGGATCGTCGTGAGCAGCAATAAACCGCCCCAGATCAACAAGCTGGCCCCCAGTTGGAGGCCCAGGGCAAAACGAAAATAGCTGCGCCGAAGCCAAGGCATTTGGGCCAGATCGCGTACGAGGAGCGCGGGCAGTCCCAATTCAGTCAAGACCTGGCTAACGTTGAGGTAGGCGAGGGCAATCGTGTATTGGCCCAACCCCACGATTCCCAATTGGCGGGCAATGATCAACTGGAGCAAGAAGCTGGTGACGATCCGCCAAAGGCTGGCGCTAGCCAACGCACTGGCATTGACCAGAATGCGCCGTCCAGTCTGCTGAGGGGTCGGTGATGTCGTCAGCGGTGGTGTCGTCAGCGGTGGTGTCGTCAGGGGTGGTGTCGTCAGGGGTGAGGAAGCCGCCGACGCCGCCGCTGATGGCGGTGATGCTGGCGCGCGCAAAGAAGCCATAGGTGATTGGGCCGTTTCCTTCATGGCGCGATTGTATCACGGCTCAGACTGAAGTGAGAAATACTATAAGGATTGGGTGATGAGGACCAGGGTGGTATCAGCTAGCTGGTGGGGAAGCTGCCGCGGCCAGCTAACGGCTTACGCGGCCTGTGCGCAGAAAACGACGCAAACGCTCTCCACGATAGAGTTGGTGCCGCCACACAAACCAGCCGAGTGCTAGCAGACCGCCCACTTCCCAGCCCCACAGCTCGGGCCGCCGCGTGAAGGTAACCCAGTAGGCACGGCCTAGCTCGGTCTGCTCCGCGCCCCGTTTTCCCCACACATGAAAGCGCCATCCCCGGAATGGCCAATAGAAGGTTGCCGGGAAAAGCCAAAGGCGGTCGATCAGAGCATGACCAACAAAGGCCAGCGTATAGCGCCAATAGCGCGGAAAATAGCGGTAGGTCCCGTAGCAAAGAGCTAGATAGACCAACAAGGTGTGGGCAAAGAGCACCGCGGCTTTGTAGCGCTGATAGAAATAGGCCAGGGCCAGTGGCTTGTCAATCAGATCTGAACCGACAGCGGCCAGGGCGATGAGCCGATAGTCAGTCTCTTCGGTGAGGCCCCAATATTCTTGGGCAAGGCTAACCGTTAGCCAGGTATAGGCAAGATGGGATGGTGGTAACATAAATTGGATTCATCACCGTCCGCGCTCTTCGCGGATGTAGGGTACCCCTAAGGCCGCCGGTGCCCCTACACGGCGGCGCAATGCCTCGCGCGAACCCATGACGAGCACGATAATGGTAAAGAGATAAGGCAGCATGTTCATGAAGTAGCCATAATAGGGATTGCTGAGGAAAAAAGCCAGATTTTGTAATTCGAGCGGCAACCGGCGAATGGCCCCAAACAGATAAGAGCCCAACGCCGCCCGCAGGGGATCCCACCCGGCAAAGATGACCAGCCCCACGGCAATCCACCCTTGGCCAGCCGTAACCCCTTCGATCCAGAGTGGCGTAATGGCCAAGGTCAAGGCGGCACCGCTGACACCCGTGAGGAGACCACCGACCATGACATAGAGATAGCGCAGGCGATAGACGGGAATCCCGAGCACATCTGCCGCAGCCGGATATTCGCCAATGGCACGCAATGCTTGGCCGGGACGGGTTCGGTAGATATAGAACCAAGCGAGCGGTGCTAATAAAAAGCCCACATAGACAATGACGTTGTGCTGAAAAAAGATCGGCCCTACCCAGGGCAGATCGGCGAGATAGGGAATGGGAAAGGTCGGCAGACGCGGGGCTTGGCGGACTTCTACCAACGGCGCACCGAGGACCGCACTCATGCCAGTGCCCAGAAAGGTGAGCGCCAGCCCACTGACCACCTGGTCGGCCCGCAAGGTAATGGTGACAAAGGCATGGAGCAGCGCTAGGCCCATGCCCATGCCCGCGGCGGCCAATAGACCCAACCAAGGATTGCCACTCTGGTAGGCGACGCCATAGGCTGTCACTGCCCCCATGAGCATGATGCCTTCGACGCCCAAGTTGAGCACCCCGGCGCGTTCAGCAAAGATTTCGCCAATAGTCGCAAAGAGAATGGCCGTGCCAGACCGAATGCCCGCGGCCAGTAAGTTGACAAGGAGTACAAGTTCCATAGTATAGGCTCGTGGATGGTTGTAGAAGTGGATGAGCTGTGCCAGCTATCGATAGTTCACGCCGGCCTAAGACGACGGTGGCCCAAGACGACGGTGATTTGCGCTGTTCATCGGTGGCGAAAAGTTGGTTGACAAGCACGGCTATGCTTGCATCGCCCGACTCCCTAGCCATGTCGATGGTATCATCGCTTTTAGGCTCCTGTCAAATGGTTTTGCTACGTCTTCCCATTGTGTAACTACAGGGCAAGCGCGATCTTTAAAAAGGCAGGATTAAAACCCTTGACGCACAACAAAAAGCACCCACCGGCGCTCCGCTGCTCTGCCTGTAACTGAGCCACAAATTCCACGCGTGTCGAACGCGTAGTATACTAAGCGGATATCTCTGGGGCAGCACTGCACCTAGCGCTAGCGTGATTGGAATCGCCAAGCGCGACTCAAGAAAGCGAGGATGATCGATGGCATTGACAGTTGCACACTGGCCTTATGATACAGTCTTTGAACGCTTGGTCCTAGCGCTAGCGATTGGCCTCTTTGTGGGGATAGAGCGGGAGCGTCGCCGCAAAGACGCGGGGCTACGCACCTTTGGCTTTGTGGCCCTGTTGGGGGCCATCGGTGGCCTCCTGGGGGAATCCTTTGCCCTGCTCAATATTGCCATGTTGGGCATTTTCATTGTCTTCCTCAACCTTAGAACCCTCCGCGCCGATCAAGGCACCGAGCTGACTACGTCGGCGGCGCTTTTGGTCATTGGGTATGCAGGTATTCTCAGTGGGCAGGGGCATACCTTGACGCCAGCAGCGATTGGGGTAACCACAGCCGCCCTCCTGGCCTGGAAGAAGCCTTTGGCGGGCTTTACCATCAAGCTGAGTGATGTCGAATTGCGCTCGGCCATTCTGCTGGCGATTTTGGCCTTTGTGATCTACCCCGCGCTTCCCGAAGGCAGCATCGATCCCTGGGGCACGGTAGAGCCGCGTGCCGCGTGGATCACAGTCATTTTGATTGCCGGTATCGGCTTTGTGAACTATATCCTCTGGAAGCTCTATGGCGATCGGGGCATAGAATTGACCGGCTTTTTGGGCGGCTTGGTGAACAGTAGTGTGACGACACGCGAATTGGCCCAACGGGTGAAGACCGCACCAGCCCAGCGTACGGATGTTGTGTATCGCAGCATTATCTTGGCGATTGCAGCCATGTTGATGCGCAATGCGGTGCTGCTTGCCATTTTTGCCCCCTATGCCTTGCAAGCTGCCCTGGCCGCTTTTGGGTTGATGTTGGCGGCCAGTGCGGGGCTGGTGTTTTGGCAGCGGCCTTCACCGGATGACGCTGCCGACGATGGTGAGACGCTGCCTCTGAAATTACAATCACCCTTCTCGCTCATATCCGCTCTGAAATTTGGCTTAACCTTGGTGGTGATTCAAATTGCGGGCGTCTTGGGGCAACAGATGCTAGGGCAGTTGGGGCTCTATGTGACGAGCTTCTTGGGCGGCTTGTTTTCCAGCTCGAGCGCGGTTGCCGCTGCCGCCGCGCTGGCGGCGCGAGGGACGATTGCCAGCCAAGTCGCGGGGAATGCCGCTGTGCTGGCTTCGCTGACGAGCGTTTTGGTGAATGTGCCACTCGTGATCGGGATCGGCAATCTCTACCTGATCCGCAAATTAGTCTGGACCGTTGGCCTTATCGCCCTGCTTGGTGTGCTTGGCGCAGTGGTGCAAACGGTGTTCTTCTACGCTCAGTAACCATACCCCTAACAGGGGCTACCGAATGATTGTACGCAGTGTTCTAACAAGGTGAGATATTACATGCTCTTATATTTCTTAGATCTTGCTGGTGTGGCCGTCTTCGCAGTGAGTGGTGTGCTAGCGGCGCGTGATCGCAACCTGGATCTGCTTGGGGTCATCGTCGTTGCCGCCATCACCGCCATCGGTGGGGGAACCCTCCGCGATCTCCTTCTGAATCGCCACCCGATTTTTTGGATTATCGACCCATGGTACTTGACGGTCATCATCGCCGCTGCCCTGCTGACCGTCATCTATGTGCGGAGGCAGCCCCCGCCAGGCATCACGCTCCTCGTCGCCGACACATTGGGGTTAGCGCTATTTGCCCTCTCCGGTGCGCAACTTGCCGAAGCAGCCCAGTGTCCGCCACTGATTGTCGTGCTGATGGGCACGATGACCGGGGTCACCGGCGGCATTCTGCGCGATGTGATCACGGCAAAGGTTCCCTTACTCTTGCGGCGTGAGATCTACGCTACGGCGGCTATTGTGGGCATCGTGGCCTATTTGGTGATGCATGCGCTGGGGGTACCCCGTACAGGAGCGTTTGGTAGCGGCATGGCTGTTGTCATCATCCTGCGCTTAATGGCGATTCGGTGGAAATTGCATCTGCCTGTCTTTTCCGATATCAAGTAATATGGCAGAAGCGAATGCTCTCGTGGTTGTTACAGAAGCAGAAGCTTTCAAAGAAATAGGCAAAATTCTGACTTGCGCGGCGGCGTTGCCCATGCTATCCTTGGTGGCAACGGATGCTACCGGCGGTTGGCCCCTAGCGCACAGGGCACCGGTTGCGAGCATCGCCGTAGGCAACTCGGCTGGCGGTGACGCTCGCAAAGCCCACCGAACGCACGCTCACCAGTGGTAGCCGCCCGCCGAAAGGGTCACTGAGCGTATTTTACGCCCACTTTGACCCTCAC
>JAHBVH010000059.1 GCA_019637645.1 Caldilineaceae bacterium | reverse complement strand
ATGAGGCGCGCCGCCACTTTCCGGCCTTTAACATACCCATCATTTGTGTTCCCGCGACGATTGACAATAATTTGCCTGGTGCTGAATATAGTATCGGCTCGGATACAGCGCTCAATACCGTCACCAGCGCGGTGGATAAGATCAAGCAATCGGCAGTTGCCTCCAATCGCTGTTTTATCGTCGAGGTGATGGGGGGGCATTGTGGTTATCTCACCATGATGGCAGCCCTGTCGTGTGGCGCAGAGCGCGCCTACATCCACGAAGAAGGCGTGCGGCTGACTGACCTAGAAGAAGATATCCGCTTGCTCACCACGGGTTTCCGTGAAGGTAAACGGCTGGCGTTGATGATCCGTAATGAGTTTGCCAATTCCCTCTACACTGCCCCCTTTTTGGCGGCCCTCTTTGAAGAAGAGAGCAAAGAACTCTTTAATGTGCGCATTTCTATCTTGGGGCATATGCAACAAGGTGGCAACCCCACGCCCTTTGACCGTATTACTGCCTCACGCATGGCGAATGAGGTGATTAAATTCTTGGAAGATACGGCGGTAACTCAGGAAAGTGAACCGCCAGCTGTCTGCCTTGGGATGATGGAAGGGCGAATGCGTTTGACCCCCTTCTACGAGATCTCCCGCCTTTACGACCTGGCCCACCAGCGCCCTAAGCAACAGTGGTGGATGAATTTGCGGCCCTTGACGCGCATGTTGGCCCAGCCTGGCCCCCAGTTCTATCAGAATATTGGCGTGCGGCAACCCTAGGGCTCGCTGGGCTCCCCAAACCAAAGCGTGCAAAGGTTGCACACTACAGTGTGTACACCCGGCTGGTCATCAGACGAGGGCGAGTTGCTGCGTTGACTCTGTAAAGCAGGAGTAGGACATCAAAGTAAGCCGCCAGTGCCATGCACGGCTTATCGTCCCTACTGCTGACATAAAATGCGCATTGTAACCCACCTTGGGCCAAGATGCGCTCACATTGATAGCAGCTACGCCGTTGGTTGGGTGACTAGCGAGCGGACAGGTTTTCCAAACCTGTCAGGTTTTCTCCAACGGCGTAGCGCCTAACTGAATAACCAAGGGAGAGATTTTTATGAAAATTGGTATCCTAACCGGTGGTGGTGATGTACCGGGGCTCAATGCTTCGATCAAGGCCGCGGTTCATCGCGCCATTGATGATGGCCACGAGATTGTGGGGATCCGGCGCGGCTGGGGCGGCTTGCTGAACCTGAACCGTGATGATCCCCAATCCTATGCCCAATATGTGATCCCCCTGAATAAGAGTATTGTCCGTACCGTTGACCGCACTGGCGGTACCTTCTTGCACACCAGTCGCACCAATCCGAGCAAGGTCAAAAACAAAGATGTCCCTGATTTTCTGCGCGATCCCGATCATTTAGATGCTGAAGTGAAGGATCAGAGCCTGCGCGACTTTACGCCCCATGTGCTCAAAAATTTGGAAGCGCTGGGCATTGATCTACTCATCCCCATTGGTGGTGACGATACCCTCAGCTATGGACAACGGCTCCATAACGAAGGGGTGCCGATCATGGCCATCCCCAAGACAATGGATAATGATGTCTATGGGACAGATTACTGCATTGGCTTTAGCACCGCGGTGACGCGCAGTGTCCAATTTATTCATCAACTGCGCACGAGTACGGGCTCGCATGAGCGGATTGCGGTGATTGAACTCTTTGGCCGCAACAGTGGCGAAACGAGTTTGATCAGTTCCTACTTGGCAGGTGTTGATCGAGCTATCATCTCGGAAGTTCCCTTTGATCCAGAACGTTTAGCCGACTTAGTCATGCAAGATAAGCGCGCCAACCCCAGCAATTACGCCATGGTCACCATTAGTGAAGGTGCCCATATTGTGGGGGGCAAGATTGTTGAATATGGCGAAGCCGATGCGTATGGGCACCGCAAATTGGGCGGGATCGGCACCATTACGGGTGATGCACTCAAGCAATTGACGGGAGAAAATATTATCTATCAACAGATCTCCTATCTCATGCGTTCCGGTGCCCCCGATGCCTTGGATCTTATGGTGGCGGTCAACTTTGCCAACATGGCCTTGACCCTCATCAATAGTGGCGTGCGGGGACGGATGATGGCCCTGCGCGATGGTGCTTATACCCATGTGCCGATGAGCGTGGTTGGCAGCGGCATCAAGCGCGTCGATGTCGATGAACTCTATGATATCCAAGAATATCGCCCCAAAGTGCGCCATGTTTTGGGCAAACCGATGTTCTTATATTAAGCGATCTTTACACACGTACCCACGACGATTGGGCTTTTTAACACCCTGCACGTCCCCCTATCGTCCCTCCAATCGTCGCTGGGACACCAATCCAATGGCGAAGAATGATGGAAAGGAAGCAAGAAGATGATTCATGAATCAGTTTATGAATTGCGGGCACAGCTGAAATCAGTTGTGGGCGTTGCCAAAGGGAAAGTCGAAGTGCTCGACCTCGATCGGCTGCGTAGCCAAGCTATCGATGGTCTCGTCCGCGATGCCGTCTTTGGGACGCCGTCGGTCAAGGCGTTTAGCCGCTGGTTAATCTGGGAAATCGGGCAGGCGTTGGGATCACGCCCCGCCAGCATTCACGAATTTTATATCGCGCGCGGCCGTGGTGAGTGGCGTGATCGGACCGTGCCCGCGATGAACATTCGTTTTACCACCTATGACACCGTGCGCGCGGCACTGCGGGCTGCTCAGAAGACCAACACAGGCGCGATGATCTTTGAGATTGCGCGTAGTGAGATGAGCTATACTGAACAGCCCCCGGAAGAATATACCACGGCTGTCATTGCCGCGGCGATCAAAGAGGGCTACTTCCATCCGCTCTTTATCCAGGGCGACCATATTCAGGTCAAAGCCTCAACCTTTAAGAAAAACCCCGAAGGCGCGATCCAAGAAGTCAAGGATCTGATTGCCGAGGCCGTGCCCGCGGGCTTCTGGAATATTGACATTGATACCAGCACCTTGGTCGATCTCCACAAAGAGACGTTGACCGAACAGCAATTCCACAATTTCATGCGCTCGGCGGAAATTACCAAGTTTGTACGCGACCTAGAGCCAGCAGGGGTCACTGTGAGCTTGGGGGGTGAGATCGGCGAAGTCGGGGAGAAAAACTCGACCGTCGAAGAGCTGGATGCCTATGTGCAAAATTATCATGAGACGTTGGCCGATCTTGGTGATTATGTGGGCCTGAGCAAGATCAGTGTCCAAACGGGCACCACCCACGGCGGCGTTGTGTTGCCGGACGGGTCGATTGCCGACGTGGCCGTTGATTTCGACGCGCTGGGGGTTCTAGGGGCGCGTGCCCGCGAACATGGCTCCGGGGGTGTCGTCCAACATGGTGCAAGCACTTTGCCCGAAGTCATGTTCACCAAATTCCCCGAGAAGCAGACCTTGGAAATTCATTTGGCCTCTGGTTTCCAAAATCTCTTTATGGAAAGCGCCTCTTTCCCCACCGGCCTACGCGATCAGATCTACCGCTACTTGGATGTACACACCGCCGACGAGCGCAAGGCGGGCGAGACCGATGCGCAGTTCTATTACAAGACCCGCAAGAAGGCCATGGGTCCCTTCAAGCCCGAACTGTGGGCCATGGATGCCGAGACCAAGAGCGGCCTCTTTGCCGAGATGGAAGCCAAGTTTACCTTCTTCTATGAGAAGCTCAATGTTGTCAACACCCGCGAGCTGGTTGATCGCATCGTCACCCCTGTTGCCTATCACAAAGAGATGCCCAAACAGGCGCGCATCGTCGGCGATGATCTAGGTTTAGCCGATTAGACAGAGGGTAGATACGCAAGATTTTGCGTATTTACCGCGGGATCAGAGAAGGACAGAGGGTAGATACGCAAGATTTTGCGTATTTACCGCGGGATCAGAGAAGGGCAGAGGGTAGATACGCAAGATTTTGCGTATTTACCGCGGGATCAGAGAAGGACAGAGGACAGAGATTGGAGAGCAAAGAGAAGTCTCCAATCTCTGGTCTGCATTCTCTAGAACCCGCGGTGTTTGTTGATGAGGGCGATGGGGGTTTCGCCACGGAGGTAGCGTTCGAGGTTTTTAGGAAAAATTCAAAGACCATGCGTGGTCGATGTTGGGAAACGCCCGCGCGGTGGGGTGTAATGATCAGGTTGGGGGCATGCCACAGGGGGTTATCGGGGGCGAGGGGCTCTTTTTCTGTGACATCTAGCCCAGCACCGGCAAGCTGCCCAGCGAGGAGGGCTTCGATCAGCGCCGGTTCGTCGATGATCCCACCGCGAGTCACGTTGATTAGGTAGGCACTGGGCTTCATCTTGGCGAACTCGGTGTGACTGATCAGGTGATAGGTCTCTTCGGTAAGCGGACAAGCTAACATGACTACGTCCGAACGTTCCAAAAGGCTATGCAAGTTTTCTTTGTTGAAGTAGGTATCTCAGCGGGCTTGGCTCGGTTCTAAGTCAAGCAGACGGAAGGGATAGATATTCATTACCGTTGTGTCGTGGTAGCGCGTTTCCGTGACTTCGTCACGCCGGTAGAGATGAATGTGGCCGTGGAGCAGATAACGCGGTTTGAACCAACGCATAAAGGTGAGGAAGCTACGGAAGCCCGTGTGGGCCAAGTCGGGCTTGTCGTGAATACGATAAGGCGGCGAGTGAGTCACTAACACATCCAACCAGCGGCCATGGCGGAGCCGGTTGTAGAAGAGGGCCGGGACAAGCCGCCCGATATTTGTCCACATTTCACCGTCGGTATACTGAGTCTTCGAGGAGACATTGTAACGCATCGACCCTTCTAACCCAGCCAGCAACAGTGGCCCTACTTTTGTGGTGCGACAGTGTAGATTTGTCGCACCTTGGGGAGCCGTGGCCGTCTGCCATTGGTCCCCCTTGCCGCTGTGGTATTGGACCTCGCTGCCGTGGTTGCCAAAGACATAGTAGGTGGGCTTATTCAACATACTGACCAAAAAGTCAATATAGTAAAAGGGGAGATCACCACAACTGAGCACCAAATCGAGCGGGCTGACACGGTCAACCACCGCGCCACTATACAAAATCGGTTCAACTTTATCGCTGACAACGAGGGTGCGCATTGGCAATTATCTTGATCCAAAACATGAAGCTTGACCTCCAGCAACAACACCCCAAGGGTCTCCCAACCACGAGCGGATAGCGAGCATGGTTACTTGGATAAATTAGGTTGTTACAAAGGGCGCAGACTGTGCAATAGACAACCAGCGGTGCAGACAGACAACAGCTTGCGACGTTACACAGTCGAACTTTTATCGAGCAAAGCCGACAATTCTGGAAAGGCACAACGTCTCAGTGCGGGGAATCGCCGAATGCACACTGGGTTTTTATTGTAACAGTGGATAGGGATAGCGTCAAACTATTTTGGGAGCAGGGCACAGCATAACGCAGGGCGACCGAAGAGCTAACAGGTTTTGAAACCTTGTATCCTGTTGGCTCTGTGGTCCCCACAACCGCCAACGAAAGACGCTGTTAGCGCTCGTTGGCCGTACCGCATCCTATACTTGGAATTGCCCATTCTTATAGAGGAGCGTGCCATCGACGATGATTTCACTGTCGCGACGCATATCGCAGATGAAATCCCAGTGAATGGCCGAGTGGTTTTTACTGCCAGTTTCGGGATAGCCTGCGCCTAACGCCATGTGGATCGTGCCACCGATCTTTTCGTCGTAGAGGATACTTTTGGTAAAGCGCTGGATCTGGTAATTGGTGCCAATGGCAAATTCGCCCAGGTAGCAGGCACCTTCGTCACTTTCGAGCTGTTTGAGGAGATAGCCTTCATTCTTTTCGGCTTTGGCTTTGACGACTTTGCCATCTTTGAACTCAAATTCCACCCCTTCGACCTCCAGTCCATCGCGAATGGCCGGATAGGTAAAGCGCACCCAGCCATTGACCGAATCTTCAACTGGTCCGGTGAAAATCTCGCCACTCGGCATGTTCCGCTTGCCATCGCTATTGATCCAACTGCGTCCTTTGACCGAAAGCGTTAAATCAACATTCGGCCCGCGCACCTCGATCCGATCTTTGCCCTTGAGCCAATCGACCCAAGTTTGCTGGGTGTCATAGATCCGCTGCCACGCGCCCACCGGATCGGCCTGATCCGCATAGGTTGCGGCATAGACAAAATCTTCAAATTCACGCAGGCTCATGTCCGCTTCCTGCGCATAAGCGGCACAGGGGAAGTTGGTCAAGACCCAGCGGTGGGTCCCTTCGGCGGTGCGGCGCATATAGGTGGACGAGAATTTACGTCGCGCATTTTGGTAGAACTGCTGGCGCTGGGGATCGACATTGGTCAGCGTACGCGTGTTGCTGGCGGCGCGGATCGCAATGCGGACATCCACCTTGTCGGCCAACAGTTCGTCCAGCGGCGAAACCCAGCGGAGTTGTTCATCGGTGGCGGCATGGAGCAACGCCTCGTCGATCTCATCACTCTCCAACTGTACCGTCGGATTTCCGCCAGCCAACGCCACCTGGCGCACCACCTGCTCTACCAAGGGCAACGCCAACACATGGCCGCGCACCAACACCCAATCGCCCTTGCGCACTTCAACACTATAGTTGACGAGCAGCTCTGCCAACTTTTCCACGCGTGGATCAGCCATTGAATTTCTCCTTCGCCGTCCCATCCCTGATTTTATAGTTACGCCAATATCCATCAGCTATCGATTTGTTGATTATACCATAAATAAGCATAACGTAAGCGCGCAAAACTACTACGCTACGCCAACTTCGACAAGCTCAGCCAGCGTAGCGTAGTAGTTGCTTATGCGATCATCAGTAGACCATGGCGCTAGTGCGCCCTTATGAGCGAACGGTGTTCTTCACCGCGTTACAATCCATTGACATTTCACGGCAAACTTCTTCAGTCATTTAGCAAACTTCTTCGCTAAACTGTGTATTAGCCGATGTTCTTTTGATACCACTGCGTCTGTTCCTTAACCCGAAAACCGACTGACGCGGCGGCACGTTGCATCGCCACATTGTTGCTAGCGGCATTTGTACTAGCCAGTTTCATCCCTCGTTCTTTCAGCAATGCTAATCCGGTGAGCAGCAGGGCTTTGGCCAGTCCACGATGTTGGAAGTCAGGCAGCGTGCCGACGGGATCCAGCCAGCCAATGGGTTGGGATGCACGTTGGTTGTCTGCCTGACTAAACCAAGCCAGACAGAAGGCTACCCACTGCCCATCCGGTGCAACAACAATAAGATCCAACATAGGGTCGTAGTCCGGCACGCGCATCATGGCCAGGCGGAAAGCAGTGGTCATGTTTTCCGTACCGAAGGCAGCACGCTGTAACTCGACAAGCCGATCTACTTCATGTTCACCAGAGACATGTTGTATAGTGAAGCCGAAGGGCAACTGCGGCGTTGGGATTGCTTCTACCAATGACCGTCGCAGCTGTAAATTGCTCACAGTTTCGGCCACAAAGCCTTGTTGCATCAAAAGTCCGCTCCGCTCTTGGTTCTCCGTACGGCAGTTGGTGCGAATCACGGAACAACCGGCCTTCTGTAGTTGCTGTTCACCCCAAGCCAGCATCTCTATGTCAATTGGCGACGGAGCCGCCTGTTGGTCAATTACAAAGGTTAATGTGCAATAGGCGGGGTCGATAATGGCAAAGCCAATGAGCCGACCAGTCTGATCTTCCCACAGCCGCGTATAGGCTTGCGTTTCAGCCATCCCCATCAGTTCCTGTAAATCAACAACGCCGGGATAGTCAGCGCTTCGTTCCACGGTTCTGCCTTGTAGCAATGCCAACATCGCCTGTACGTCCTGAGCGAATGTTTGATCACGCGAAGGTCGTTGTCGGTAAAGTGTATCTTTAATCATACGAAGCATCCTCTCTTTGAGCCGCTGGCGGGCATGATATAGGCGCATTTTGACAGTAGAGACAGGAATATTGAGAAAGTGGCTAATCTCTTGCTGCGAATATTCCCCCATGTAGAAGAGCGTGAGCACCTGGCATTGTGCAAGAGGAAGTAGAGCGATAGCCTGCGCTACCTCCTCTTGTAACAACTGCTGCTCGAAAAGCGTATGAGGTTCTGCGTCGAGGGTGGTCAGCTCTTCTGCCGCCGCCAGGGGCACCAGTACTGATGTCTGGCGACGCTGTGCTCGTTTGATTTGGGTGTGGACAATGCGCCGAAACCAGCCGGGAAAGGCTGCCGGTTCGCGCAGGGCAGTAATGGTGTAGTAGGCGGCAATAAATGCCTCCTGCGCTACATCTTCCGCTAATGCCAGATCACCTAAGGCTGCATAGGCATAGCCCACCGCCATATCTTGAAACCGGGCAACAATGACAGCATACTCCTCTGTCTCACCGTGTTGAATACGCACAATGGATTCTGCTAATTCCTTCACTCGTGCTCCTAGGAATGGTTTATCGAAGACCTTCTATTCTTTAAGAGCCAAACAGATGGTTCAAGGTTTCAACCTAATGTCCCCAATCCCCCAAAGCAATACGCAAAGAGCCACTTACTGCTCACCGCCATCACCCATTGCGCGTCCATCACCGCGTCCATCAACCCCCAAGCCAACGGCCCCGAATGGGCAGCGAACCAGTTTACAAATCATGCACCATGATGTACACTTTCAACCAGTAGAGGTTTGCCTCTAGTGTGTTGCGTTCTGTAGAAAATCAAGCCTTTCTAGACGTTACTCCTGTTACAGCGCCAAGCAGCGCCTGCCGCGCTCTTTCCTGCGGCAGCCAAGCCGATGCACCCAGCCACCCATGCACCCGCCGCGTCGCTACCACACCACCGTAACAGAAGCACATCCGACAAACGCTTGGTCTGAATCAGCCGCAAGATTGGATAAGGAGATTTGTGCGTGATCAGCAAGACTCAATCATTTGACTCCCCTGCTGTTGTCAAGCAGGCACTGAACGCTCAGCAGTACATTGCCAACGATGAAATTGCGACAACGGTCTATCTGACCCAACAATTAGGCAAGCCACTCCTCACCGAGGGGCCGGCGGGCGTGGGAAAGACGGAGTTGGCGAAGGCGATTGCTGGCGCGACAGGACGACAGTTGATCCGTCTACAATGCTACGAAGGGCTAGACGAGACCAAAGCGCTCTATGAGTGGGAATATGCGAAACAACTGCTCTATACGCAGTTATTGCGCGATAAATTACAGGAAACGCTCGTCGGGGCCACCACGCTGGCCGCCGCGGCGGATCGCTTAGCCAGCGAAGAAGATGTCTTCTTCTCCATGCGCTTCCTGCTGCAACGCCCGCTGCTCAAAGCGATTTTGAGCGACGAGCCCACGGTGTTGCTCATCGACGAAATCGACCGTGCCGATGCCGAATTTGAAGCGTTCCTGCTCGAAGTCCTCAGTGACTTCCAGGTGAGCGTGCCAGAGTTGGGCACGCTCCAGGCCAAGCACCGCCCCATTGTCTTGCTCACCAGCAATAATACCCGTGAATTGAGCGAAGCGCTCAAGCGGCGCTGTCTCTACCTCTTTGTCGGCTACCCCGACCGCGAACAAGAGTTGGCGGTTGTGCGCCTCAAGGTGCCCGATCTCGCGCCGAAACTGGCCGCGCAAGCCGTGGATCTGGTGCAAAAGATGCGTTCCATGGATCTGCGCAAGCTTCCTAGCATCAGCGAGACACTTGACTGGGCCAAGGCGCTCGTCAAGCTCAACAGCAAAGCGCTGGATAATGAGACACTCACATCGACCATGGGCGTACTGCTCAAGCATGAGACGGACCTGCAAAAGGTCAAGCGCCGCATGCAAGTCACCAATAAAGGCGTCGATGTAGAGGATGATGACCTGCGCACCTATCGGAATATGGGCCGCGGGTAGGGGTGAAGCGTTAGACGGGAGACAATCATGGAAGAACGCATGATTCAGTTTATTGCCGCCTTGCGCGCGGGCGGCGTACGGGTGAGTCTGGCCGAGAGCGCGGACGCCATGCGGGCCGTCGAAGATCTAGGGGTGCAAAATCGGGACGCCTTCAAATTAAGCCTGCGCGCAACGTTGATCAAAGAGGCCAGTGGCATTCCAACCTTTGAAGAGCTTTTCCCCCTCTTCTTTGGCAATGCCGAGGTGCCACCCATGACTGATGCCATGGAGGATATGACCCCCGAAGAAGCCCAGATGATGGCCCAAGCCATGCGCATGTTGAATGAGCAGATGCGCCAGATGATGGAAAAGTTGCTGCGCGGGCAACAACTCTCCGAACAAGAGCTACGCCAATTGGGCCAAATGGTGGGGCTGAACCGCATGGACGACATGCGCTACCGCGATTGGATGGCACAACGCATGCTGCGGGCCATGCGCTTCAAAGAAGTGCAAGACGCCATGAAGGAGATGATGGAGCTGCTCCAACAGATGGGCATGAGCAAAGAGCGTATGGAACAATTGCGCGAGTTGCTGCGGGCCAATCAGAAGGCGCTCCAAGAGCAGGTCGGCCAGTACGCGGGGCAACAGATCGCCGAAAACATGAGCGAACGGCCCCCAGAGACCGGTGCCGATGAGTTGATGGACAAGCCCTTCCAAGCGCTCTCGGACAGCGACATGGATAAGCTGCGCAAGGAGATGCAACGGCTCGCCAACCGCCTCCGCAGCCGCATTGCCCTGCGCCAAAAACGGGCCAAAACCGGCCAGTTGGATGCCAAAGCGACGATCCGTACCAACCTAAAGCATGGCGGCGTGCCGATTGAGATTCGTCACCGCGATCATCGGCTAAAACCCAAGCTGGTTGTGATCTGTGATATCAGCACTTCTATGCGCCATTGCTCAGAGCTGATGCTTAGCCTAGTCCATGCCCTGCAAGATCTGATCACAAAGACCCATGCTTTTGCGTTCATCGACCATTTGGAGTATATTTCACCCGATTTCGTCGGACGCCAAGCCGACGAAGCGATCCACCAGGTGCTAATTCGGATGCCACCCGGTCACTACAGCACCGATCTAGGCTACAGCTTGACCAATTTCTCCCGTGATTATCTGGATACGGTGGATAGTCGCACCACCTTTATCCTGGTCGGTGATGGACGCAATAACTATAACAACCCCCAACTCGAGATTTTCAAAGACATTGCCCGGCGGAGCCGCCGCACCATTTGGATCAACCCAGAGCCACCGATGATGTGGGGCAGTGGCGATAGCGATATGCTCCACTACGTTCCCCTGTGTGATCATGTCGTGGTGGCCTCTACCCTTGGTGAATTGGCCCAAGCCGTTGATCAGCTCCTGGCGCAACCCTAACGCCTGGTCAACCGGTCGGGTCACTTTTATGCAACGTAGAAGTTACGCGAAGCTAGAGTTGTCAGGTTTTCCAAACCTGACAACTCTTAGACGGCCAACCTTGGTGCGTATGTTCTAAAATGGCAGTAATCATGGCCAGTCTGTATGACTGGCCATTCGCTCGTCTTGGTCAGAGCATTCAGGCTTTTGTTGCCAAAGACGCGCTGGGCACAAAGCCAATGGTGTATGATCGATTTCCAATCCTGTCGCCTTACGAACGCGCCGCTGGCGCAATCCCTTCAGGCAGGCAGGCAACTTCAGTATCCAATGGCGTTACGTACTTGGATAAGCGCTGGCAGCTTTTGAAAAGCTGCCAGCGCGCTGGTCGTACCGACTATGTACGCAACGCCTAATCCAAATGAACCAAAGGAGTTTCTACGATGGCCATGCAGGCTGATTATATCTGGATGAATGGGAAGATCATTCCATGGGCACAGGCGACCGTACATGTCTTCACCCATGCTTTGCACTATGGCAGCAGTGCGTTTGAAGGCATCCGCGTCTATGACACGACCAGTGGCCCCGCGATCTTTCGGGGCCGTGAGCATTTCGAGCGCCTGCTCTTTAGCTGCAAAGTCGCGCACATGGAATCGCCCCTCAACATCGATGAGTGGATGACCGTGACGGCCGATGTGGTGCGCGCCAACCAACAGCGCAGCGCCTACGTGCGTCCGCTCGTCTTCCGGGGCTACAATACCTTGGGGGTGGATGGCCGCAACTGTCCGGTCGATGCCATCCTCGCCACCGTGCCGTGGGGGGCCTATTTGGGGGCCGAAGGGCTGGAAAAAGGGGTGGATGTTCAGGTGAGCAGTTGGCGACGTATGGCACCGGATACGCTCAGCGCGTTGGCGAAGATCGGTGGTCAATATGTCAATAGCCAGAACATTGTCATGGAGGCCAAGGACAATGGCTTCACCGAGGGGATTGCCTTGGACATCTATGGCTATGTCAGTGAAGGCAGCGGCGAAAATATCTTTGTTATCCACAAAGGCATTATCTACACGCCGCCCTTGGGCAATAGCATTCTTGGCGGCATCACCCGCAACTGTGCGGCGACCATTGCCGAAGATTTAGGCTACACCATCAAAGAAACCGTGATCCCACGCGAGATGCTCTATTTGGCCGATGAGATCTTCTTCACCGGTACCGCCGCCGAAATTACGCCTGTCCGCTCAGTGGATCGCAAGCAAGTGGGCGAAGGCAAACGCGGCCCCATCACCGAAGCAATTCAGTCCAAATTCTTTGGCATTGTGGAAGGGAAACTGCCCGACAAGTGGGGTTGGTTGACACCGGTAACGCGCTAAAACACCCGCCGCGCTGCGGGTGAGGCGTCATAGGCATTGGGTCTTCCAGGAAGGGGTACGCCCTTTTCTCGAAGACCTGCCAACGCCTGCCCCTTTCTGGAAGACGGCCCAGCACCTCTACGCAGCCATCCTTCCTCTTTTCAAGGTAGTTCAGGCCGCGGCGTACATATTTGCCAACGCGTCGATTTCGGCCCGTGTCGCCAAAACTTGATTGACTTTCCCATCCATCATACGGATCACCCGATCGACATATTTACACATCCGCAGATCGTGCGTCACCATAATGCCAGCCCGCCGCTGTTCGTGGATCAGTTCGGCAAAGGTCTCGACCACTTGGTTGGCGCGCTCAGTATCCAAGCTAGCCGTTGGTTCGTCGGCCAGGACGATTTCAGGTTCGTGGATCAAGGCGCGGGCAATCGCTACCCGCTGTTGTTGCCCCCCCGAAAGTTGCCCCGGATAGTTGCCCATCCGTTCACCCAAGCCAAGGCGCGCCAGCAATGCTTCGGCCCGCTGGCAACTGGTGCGATTGAGCTTGCCATTGAGCCGCAACATCAACTCTACATTTTCGCGCGCCGTTAGGTAGGGTACCAAGTTATTCGACTGAAAGGCAAAGCCAATCGCCTGCCCACGAAAACGAGTCCGCTTGGCCTCACTCATACGCGTGAGATCTTCACCAGCAATGCGGATACTACCGTTCGATGGTTTAAGCAACCCGGCCAACATCGCCAGCATACTGGTCTTGCCCGAGCCGCTTGGCCCGACCAAGGCCACAAATTCGCCGGGAGCAATCGCCAGCGACACCTCATCCACGGCACGCACTATGTTTGTCCCGCTGCCATACAATTTGGTCACGCCTTCAGCCTGTAACACCATTTCCATGCGCTATCCTTTTCTGTTCTGCCCACCGCGCCTATTCCTTGGGTACTACCAACCGCGTTTCACCGATACGACTGCAACGCGGACGCGGATTTTTCAGATGCAGCAGATGTTCGCTGATTTTATCCGCGTTCCGCTGCGTAAATCCGCGTCCTATTTTCCCATCAGGCAGCACAACCCTACTGCGCCAAGCCCAAAGCTGTCAGGGGCTCGATTTTTAGCAAAGCCCAAACCGAGACCAGTCCCCCCGCCGGGCCGATCAACATCAGCGCCGCCACCGCAGTTGCCACGGCGTCACCCGTAAACACAATGGGAATACCTGGTGGAAAACTAGCGCCTAGCAAGAGGGAACCGGCGGCACCCAAGACGACCCCCAGCGCATTGATGGCGACAATTTGCGTAATGGCAGCCAAGGCAATGGTCCAATTCGACGCGCCGATGGCCTTCAACATGCCAATCTGCGCGACCTTCTGTAAGGTCTGGATCTGAAAAAAGCCGCCGATCACCAAGATCCCGATAAAGAAGGTAAAGTAGCGCTGTGTATCCAGGGTGCTCTGCTGGGCAGAATAGCCCGGCGTTGCTTCATAGGCCGTGACCCGGTCCACCACTTGGATCTTGGCGACTTCTTGGGTCAAGCGCGCCGCCATGGAAGCCTCGGCATTGGCATCGCGCAGCTTGACGACCGCAATATTGGAGACCAATTCGCCGTCACTCCCCTCGGTCTCGCCTTTGGGGCGTACTTTATCCCAAGTGAGGTAGGGTACAAAGATCGAGGGGCGGAGAAAGTATTGCCGCCCGTCACTAATCCCCACCACGGTTAGATCATAGAACTCTTCATCAGTGCCTTGGGTCACTTTGATGCGCAGGGTGTCGCCCACCTTCACTTGGCGGCGTGCGGCGATATTGCCGTCGATCACCACTTCGTTGCTGCGGCTACGTCCCAGCCCGTGCCCTTGGCGCGCGGCGGGCTCGCCAGGCCGGCCCGGTTCAACCCCCAAAAGCGAAATATCGAGATCCTCCTGGCCGTCGGCAAAGACAACGGTTGCATCGGCAAAAAAGACCTGTCCGACATCGGCCACTCCTTCTACGCGGCGGAGGGCATTCAGGGTTGACCGCCCAATGCGGCTGCTGGGAATGGAGAGATCGACATTGGCCTGATAGACCAACAACTCGCCGTTGAGTTTTTGGATATATTCACGGTTGCCATTGCCCAACCCTTCAGCGAGCGCGGCAATAAAGAGAACCAGCGTGGTGATCAAGGCCACGATCAGGCCGATCAAGAGAAAGCGCCCTTTGCTATGCCAGATTTCTTTGAGGGCAAGGTAGATTGCTAACATCGTTCTTTATCCAAAGTTGGTTTTTACAGGACGCTCAGGACGGCTTTTGTAGGATGACCACGGTAGTCATATTCCACAAGAAACGGGGATCTTGTTGGGCGGGGTCAATCACCACGGTATAGACAATATCACCCCGATTATCTTCTCCGATTGGACGGATTCGTTTTACCACCCCGCTGAGGGCAAGATCAGGAATGGCATCAAAGGTCAGGGCGACTTCGCGCCCTGGGGCAATGCCAACCACATCCAGTTCAGTCAGGTCCTCGGTTTCAATTTCCCAAGTCGTCAGATCGGCCAATTGTAACAACGCCGCCCCAGCTGCGGCCTGTTCACCGACCGCAATGTTGAGCGCAGCAACCGTACCGGCAAAGGGTGCGCGCAGTTCGGTCTCCCCTAGGGTGACCAATGCGGCTTGCAAGGCCGCGGTGGACGCGGCGACTTGGGCTTCGGCCACCGCAATCGTTTCGCGGCGGGCACCAGCGAGCAGCAGATCCAGTTGTGCCTGTTGGGCATTGACATCGGCTTGCGCGGCTGTCACTTCGGCAGGCATGGCATTGCGGAGCGTCTGCAGTTGGGCCTGGGCCTGACGGACCTGGGCATTAGCCCCGGCCACATCGGCTTGGCTTGCCCCCCGCTCCAGATCCGCCAGACGTGCTTTGGCGGCCTCATAGGTATTGGTGGCTTGCTGTAGCGCCGCAGACTGGGGGGTAGCGCCCAGATCATTGCGCCATTTCACCAGATTATAGGCACTCTGGGCTTGTTTTAGGATCGCTTCCGCATTGGCAAGATCGGCCCTCGCCGCAATCAATTGCTGTTCACTAGCGCCTTCTAGCACTTTAGCCAGGCCAGCCTGTGAAACATTCACAGCCGCTTCTGCCGCAGCAATATTCCCCGGCAACGCGGCTCCAGCCAGTTGGGCATAGCGTGCTTGGGCGGCATTGAGCGCAGCCTCGGCTTGGGCAATCGCTTCGGGGCGCGGGGGAGCCAGCAACTCCTGTAATTGAGCTTGGGCGCGGTCAAGGTCAGCTTGGGCCCGCACAACGGCCACCTTCTGCTGGCTATCATTGAGCCGCACCAACAACTGCCCAGCAAGGACTTGATCACCTTCGCGGACCAGAATTTCGGTTACGATTCCACCAACCGCAAGGCTTACATCAGCCCGCTGTGCTGGCACCAGCCGCGCATCCGCCATAACCCTAGGTGGGGCAGCTACGCTTGCTGGCGCGCTTGCTGGCATACCGCCTGAAACGCTACTATCGACTAGATTCGGCGGTGCGCCCATGGGAATTAGCCCACGCTGCACCGCAAGATAGCCACCACCCCCAACGAAGAGCAAAACAACCAGTCCACTGATCAACCAGCGTTTCATAAATTTTTCCTATTGC
Source organism: Caldilineaceae bacterium (assembly GCA_019637645.1). The sequence continues at coordinate 35,164 of JAHBVH010000059.1, read as the reverse complement.
GGAAGAATAAAGAGAAAAGATGCTTTAGTCACAACGACCTGCCGTGCCTACCCAAGCCGGGGTCGGATACCATCTAGCAAGATGGTAATAATTTCATCAACCATAACCCGACGGGGTGGGGCACCTTCTTGATGAACCGCATGGTTCAACCCGTCCAACAAGGTCAAAAAGCTGCCTGCTAACAAATCTGGATGAATGGATCGAATTTCACCACGCCGTTGCGCAGCCAGAAAAAGCTGGCGCAAGGGTGTGAACATCGCGTCATAGGCCACGCGACCCACATGCTGACGCAAAGCAGGCGTTAGAGCAGGCATATCTGCATGGATCATAGCCAGCAGGTTCAGAGGAGGTTGCGAAGCAAACCAAGCAGCAATCGCCTGTAATTGTGCGCCCACTTCGGCAGGGGCCGCCGCTACCGCCGCTACCATGCCACGCCGATGCCGTTCAAAAGTGCGCGTGGCAACGGCCACAAAAAGTTGCTCCTTGCCTTCGGGAAAATGATAGTAGAGCGAGGCTTGACGCATTTCAAGGGCATCGGCCACATCACGCAAGGTGATCGACTGGTATCCCCGCTGCATAAAAAGTTCTTCGGCCACATCCAAAACGCGCTGCCGTGCATCGTTAGGGATGCTTTCGGTTGCTGCTGCCAACGTCGCTACTCCTTCCGGATGGCTACCTACGCACGCAGGACCTAGTCGGCTTACCGGCTTGCTTGTCCCATTCCTGGCTCTATCATAGCGAATTTTCTACCTACTGTTCGGTAGGTTTATACACAATCTTTGCAAAACCAGGACAATTTCTAGACTTTAAGCAATAAGGCTTTGGAGGGCCTTCGACCGCGGCAGCAAAGTCGGCAATTGATGCAACCTAAGAAATCCTTGCATCACCTGCCAGCATGTGTTATTATCCAGGAGCGTAGAATTTATTCTGTCATCGTAAGCTAATTTTGCGATCATGCCTCGATCCAAAGCTCGGCATCAAGTTTTTACAAAGAGAGACTTATGGTTACCTACCGTATTGCTCTAATGCGTCTCACGCTGACCACGGGCATCTGCCTAGTCACCTTTGGTTTCATTGCTGGTTGTACACGAAATCGGTCAACCCCACAACCGACCGCCACGGCGGCTGAGGCCGAAATCAGTGTTATCACAGGTTCGCAAAATCTTGATCCAGTTGTCACGGTTGGCGCAGTAGAGGTAACAGCAACTAGCGTGGTCACTTCTGGCACGCCGACAGCGGCGCAGTTGGTCCCAACCACCATTGACTACTATGTCACCGCTGGGGATACGTTGCTCTCGGTTGCACAAAAATTTGGGGTCACCGTAGAGACCATTCGTCAACTCAACTACCTGCTAGATGATAATATTTTTGTTGGTCAGATCTTACAGATGCCCTACAGCGAAGGGATTACGGCAGAAGGTGCACCAACACCCACCCCAGCGCCCTATCGCTACACCATCCAAGAAGGGGACAGCTTAGGAAGCATTGCCCAGCAATTTGGCGTTAGTGCAGTCTCCATCATGGAGGCCAACAATCTACAAAATCCCAATAATGTCTTTATCGGACAAGAGCTAGAAATTCCTAACTATATTGCCCCCACCCCAGCCGCTAGTACCAATCCAGGTGCAGGCGCTAGTACGGCTGACGCAAACAGCGGTAGCAGCGTAACCCATGTTGTCCAACCTGGCGAGACCTTAACGGGCATTGCCCAGAAATATGGCGTCGATGCCACTGCCCTGGCTAGCGCCAATAACATTGCCAATCGCAACCAATTGCGTGCTGGTCAGCAATTGACGATCCCCGGCATCTCGGCGATTGATGCGGCCCGTGCGCTAGGACGTGTACACACGGTGCAATCAGGGGAAAGTTTAAGCGCGATTGCGCAACAATATGGGGTCAGTGCCCAAGAGATTATCGCTTTCAACAATATCGCTAATCCCGATTCGATCTACGTTGGTCAGGAGTTGATGATTCCTGGTCAGGAATAGAGAGGCCAAACGCAGGGGCATAACCACATAATTCTTTTGTCAACCACACCTCTCCCAATTTGACCTAAGAAACAGATGTGATATAATGCTCTATCGTTCGCCACTTGCGCTTTTATAGCTTTTATTTGAGTGCAAACCGGTCAAAAATTTGTTTTTCTGCCAAGTTTATTGGTCAGAAAAATAGGCAAGCAACCGAGTAAAGAGTCAAGGAACGAACAGCAGTGTGCCGACGTAGCTCAACCGGCAGAGCACCTGTCTTGTAAACAGGAGGTTACCGGTTCGATTCCGGTCGTCGGCTCTAGTCGATAGTCAAGAAGAATCGACTGTAGCTGTCGAAAGCGTATCATTCGTCGACATGTTCTTAAATCATGGGCAGGTACCCGAGTGGACAAAGGGGGCTGACTGTAAATCAGCTGGCTACGCCTACGGTGGTTCGAATCCGCCCCTGCCCACTATATGGTTGTAGATGGTTTGTTTGTTGTTCTTTCGAGAAAAACTAGAAAGAACACTGAATAACCAGCAAAGTCTACAATCGTATGTATGGGCCCACATAGCTCAGCAGGTAGAGCACATTCTTGGTAAGAATGAGGTCACCGGTTCAAATCCGGTTGTGGGCTCCTACTTTATGGCCCTATTTGGCATAGCGACTCGCTTTGGCGGCAACACCATTTAGGGGGCTCCACCAAAAGAGTCCGATACATACTTTTATCGAATTCAAGGAGGCATTTTCTAATGTCCAAAGCAGTATTTGAGCGGACAAAACCTCATGTGAACGTGGGGACGATTGGTCATATTGACCATGGCAAGACATCGCTGACCGCTGCGATTACCAAGACCTTGGCGTTGAAGGGGTGGGCCGATTTCCGCCGCTTCGATCAAATCGACAATGCGCCGGAAGAACGGGCCCGTGGGATCACGATTGCGATTTCGCATGTGGAATACCAAACCGAGACCCGGCACTATGCGCATGTGGACTGCCCTGGTCATGCTGACTATATTAAGAACATGATCACCGGTGCCGCGCAGATGGACGGTGCGATTCTGGTGGTTGCCGCGCCCGATGGCCCGATGCCGCAGACCCGCGAACACATTTTGTTGGCGCGTCAGGTGGAAGTGCCAGCCATGGTCGTCTTCCTGAACAAAGTGGACATGATGGACGACGAAGAGCTGCTGGAATTGGTGGAGATGGAGCTGCGCGAATTGCTCGACAGCTATAACTTCCCCGGCGATGATATTCCGATTATCCGTGGCAGTGCGTTGCAAGTGTTGGAATGCACGAGCATGGACCCCAATGCGCCGGAATATGCGCCGATTTGGGAGCTCATGCGGGCGGTTGATGAATACATCCCCACGCCGGTGCGCGAAACCGAGAAGCCCTTCCTCATGCCGATCGAAGATGTCTTCAGCATCAAAGGTCGTGGCACGGTAGTGACAGGCCGGATCGAACGTGGCTTGGTCAAGCCGATGGAAGAAATCGAGATCGTTGGCTTGGGCCCCACCCGTCGCACAACCGTGACCGGGGTAGAAATGTTCCGCAAGCTGCTCGACCAGGGCATGGCCGGTGACAATGTCGGTTGTCTGCTGCGTGGTATCGACCGCGAAGACATCGAACGCGGCATGGTTTTGGCCAAGCCGGGTAGCATCACCCCGCACACCGAGTTTATGGCCGAGGTCTATGTCCTCAAGAAGGAAGAGGGTGGTCGTCACACGCCGTTCTTCAAGGGCTATCGCCCCCAGTTCTACATCCGCACCATGGACATTACCGGTGCGATTGAACTACCCGAAGGCGTCGAGATGGTGATGCCGGGTGACAACATCAACATGCGTGTCACCTTGATTTCGCCCGTCGCCTTGGAAACCGGTAGCCGCTTCGCCATTCGCGAAGGTGGTCGCACCGTTGGGGCTGGCGTCATCACCGAAATTCTGAAGTAATTTAGATTTTAGGTTTTGGCTCGTCTTCGTTTATGATAGGAAACTATGTAAACTAAAGAGCCAAACCTAAAATTTCTAATCGATATAGGCGAGTAGCTCAATTGGCAGAGCGGCGGTCTCCAAAACCGCAGGTTGCGGGTTCGATTCCTGCCTCGCCTGCTCACACCACCGGCGTTCGTTAAGCGCCGGTGGTTATTTTAGAAGAACAAGCGTTATTAGTCTGTTGCTGCTGGCTCATACTAGTTTGTATGAGAAGTTCAGCTTGAATCGCTATGTGAGGATAAAATGGGGCGTGCTACTACTGCAAAACCTGAAAACGCTCTGGTCCGCTACTTTCGTGATACGCGTGCCGAAATTTCCAAAGTCACTTGGCCAACGCGCGAGGAAGGTCTCCGGTTAACCTGGGTCGTTTCGATTGTCACCCTGGTTGCGGCCATTGTGCTTTTTGGTATTGACTCACTCTTTAGCTTGATTGTCACGTTAATCATTGGTGCTTTCTAGGTTCTGTTGATATGGCCGCCCCAAGCCACGCCTCGAGCAGGGCTTATCCATGGGTGCGAGACATTGTCAATGGTTTCTAAAGTCTTCCCAAAGGGAGCGATAGGTCCATCGGGTCATCAAACTTTTTGTGGTTGTACGTGATAGCGTATAGATGAAGGAGAAAATCGTGACGACCGAGTCCGCCAATCTACGACCGGGCGAATCAAACGCCGATGATGACTGGGCGGCTTTGGATGCTGAGATCGCGGCACAATTGGATGCAGAAGCCGAAGCCGAAAAAGGTGTGGGTCAGTGGTATGTCATCCATAGTTATTCTGGCATGGAAAATAAGGTAAAGAAAAATATCGAACACCGTGCAGAATCGATGGGTATGACAGACCGCATTTTACAAGTTGTTGTCCCCACAGAAACGGAAATTGAGATTCGGAATGGTGTACGCCGTGAAGTAGAGCGCCGCGTTTTTCCTGGCTATGTGCTTGTCAATATGATTATGGATGAAGATAGTTGGTATGTGGTCCGCAACAGCCCTGGGGTTACAGGGTTTGTGGGAATGGGCAACAAGCCAACACCCCTGAGTCCAGAAGAAGTCGGCAAGATTATGCAGCGGATTGAGTCAGACCACCCCAAACTAAAGGTCAGTTTCAATCCTGGTGAGCATGTTCGTATTATGAGCGGCCCTTTTGCTGAATTTAGCGGGATTGTCGAAGAAATTGATGCCGATAAGGGCAAAGCCAAAGTGTTAGTGAGTTTCTTTAACCGGGAGACCCCGGTTGAAGTTGACTTTTTACAATTAGAACGCGATGTCTAGCAGGCGATGATTTAGGTGCAAAGCGCCTCTGTCCCTGGTAGTGCATAAAGTCGAAACATTATTTTGAACCGCTGGCCTCTGGGAGCCAATCGGCGTTTACCAGAACCAGAAGGAGTAAGGTATGGCAAAGAAAGTCAAAGCAATTGTCAAATTGCAGCTAAATGCTGGCAAAGCGAATCCAGCCCCACCGGTTGGTACCGCGCTTGGTCCCCAAGGCGTCAACATTATGGCGTTCTGCAAAGAATATAATGCCCGGACGCAGTCGATGATTGGACAGGTTATCCCGGTTGAAATTACGATCTTCTCGGATAATTCCTTCGTCTTTATCATGAAGACGCCACCAGCTGGGGATCTGATCAAAAAGGCAGCTGGCATTCCAAGCGGTAGCGCGGAACCCAACAAAACAAAAGTTGGCAAGATCAATCGCCAGCAAGTTCGTGAGATTGCCGAAGTAAAACTACGTGACCTAGGCCCGATTAGCCTGGAAAGTGCCATGCGCATGGTCGAAGGCACCGCACGTAGCATGGGTGTGACGATTGTTGACTAAGTAGCCTGCAAGGGCCAGATCACAAACGTTCGTCCTTATTGTCGGCCAATGATTATAAAGCAACAGTAACCCGCTCGACAAGGGTGCTGTCTGAACGAAGGTGTGGGAGGGAACTTTCCCGTTAACACCACGAGGAGTATACGATGGCGAAACACAGTAAACGATTTAATGAAGTCCACGGCAAAGTAGACCGTGTGCAGAGCTATCAACCAGCGGATGCCATTCAGCTAGTGAAAACAACAGCCACGGCCAAGTTTGATGAGACCATTGAAGTCCATCTGCGCATGGGTGTTGATCCACGCTACGCCGAGCAACAAGTCCGTGGCGTTGTCACGTTGCCCAATGGGACCGGTCGTACGGTTCGTATTGTGGTCTTTGCGAACCCCGAAGGCCAAAACCTCGCGACGGAAGCGGGTGCGGATCGGGTTGGGGCCGAAGATCTAGCCGACCAGATCCAAAAGGGGTGGACCGACTTTGATGTTGTGCTGGCCACGCCCGATATGATGCGCATTGTGGGTCGTTTGGGTCGTGTCTTAGGCCCGCGTGGGTTGATGCCCAGCCCCAAGACAGGCACGATTGTGCCCGCGGAAGAGCTGCCCCAGGTGATTCAGGAAGCTCGTTTGGGCCGCGTGGAATTCCGCGTCGACAAGACGGCCAACATCCATGTGCCGATTGGCAAAGCTAGCTTTGAACCAGCGAAATTACTCGGCAATTTTGCAGCGCTCATGGAAGCCTTGATGGCCGCTAAGCCCAGTGGCTTGAAGGGTAACTATATTCATCGCATCACCTTGGCCAGCACCATGGGTCCTGGCGTCAAAGCTGATGTTGCGGCCTCTAGCGCTTTGCACGTAAACGCCTTATAGCGTATACTTCATTCTACAACTGAATAGACTCCACGCGCTATCATAGCGCTAAAGACAGTAGGTGCAAGTGTAAATGTGGTCTGTGTAAAACCAGCTGCAGCCTACCGAGGCGAAAGGTTGTGGAGAAGCGGCAAAGTCCGTGGTTGCATTGCAACAGCGGCTGCGTGCTAGTTGACATTAGTTCATATTAGCAGCACGCATGTCATGAATACCATCCAGTGATATGTATTCATCGATGGACATTGCCCTTATGTTTACTAAAAACGCCTTTACGCCTTAGTATTGGCGTTTTTTTCATCCTTTCGAAAGGAGGAATGTCACTTTGGCAATCACACGTCAGAAAAAAGAGGAACTCGTTGCCCGCTATCGTGAGGTGCTCGATCAATCCTCGGCGGTTGTCTTCACCAACTACAAAGGCACCAGCGTTGCTCAATTACGCTCACTGCGTGGTAAGCTAAAAGAGCACAATACCACCTGTATTGTCGTCAAGAACTCGCTCTTTAAAATTGCTTTGGGCGAAAAAGGCTTTGCCCAACCAGAGGAGCTGCTCGTTGGCACAAACGCCGTGATCTTTGTAGGCGAGGATATCGGCAAGGGTGTTACTGCGCTCAAGGACTGGATCAAAGACGCAAAGGTACTGGAAATTCGTGGTGCCGTACTCGAAAAATCCGTTCTCAATGCTGAACAAGCAGAAGCGCTATCCGATCTGCCGACGAAGGAACAGACGTTGGCGATGGTGTTGGGTGCGATCAATGCACCAGCCAGCACATTGGTTCGCATGATCAATGCGCCCGGTGCCAGTTTGGCCCGTGTCATCAACGCTTATATCGAAAAGCAACAAGAAGCGGGTGCAGCCTAGGTTTTTCTCAACCAGCGGCTCGCTGCGCACGTAAGGCGTAGTAAGGTGCTGTAGCCTAGAAAAACTCGATGCACATGAAATTGGTATTCTTGCTTTGAAACAATTTGAGTTGTAAAAATTTTAGGAGAAATTGATAATGGCAGACTTGAATGCAATTAAGGAGCAACTGGACAGCCTAACTCTGTTAGAGGCTGCTCAATTGGTGAAGCTGTTGGAAGAATCCTGGGGCGTCAGCGCGGCGGCCCCGGTTGCCGCCGCGGCGGCGGCTGGCCCGGTTGCCGAAGCGGCCCCGGTTGAAGAACAGACCGAGTTTGATGTGATCCTCAAGGACGCGGGTGCCAAGAAGATCAACGTCATTAAGGTTGTCCGTGCCCTCACCAACCTGGGCTTGAAAGAAGCCAAGGATCTGGTCGAAAGCGCGCCAGCTCCTGTGCTGCAGGCTGTCAGCAAGCAAGCTGCGGCTGATGCCAAGGCCCAACTGGAAGCCGAAGGCGCGGCGGTCGACGTCAAGTAAGACGTTTACACCGATTATAAAAAAGGCCACTGAATTATCAGTGGCCTTTTTTATTCGTAAGATCTCTCAGGTTTTGAAAATCTGACAGGTTTGGTACACCGACGCGTAGCGCTGCCCTTTGTCAAAGGCTAGAAGCCCTGTAGCTTGCTCAGATCGGCCACAGCGCTAGGCAGGTTGGCAATCTGTTGGACCAAGGCGAGACGTGCTTGGCGCAGCGGCTCTTCTGGGGCATTCACCAACACACGAGCAAAGTACGCCTGAATGGGGGCTTGGAGCAAGCGTAGCTGTTCACCAAGGATGGTTGCTGGTTCGGGGTGGACGGCCAACGCTTGGTCAGCCTGGAGATAGGCTTGGTGCAGGTCATGCTCGACTTGCTCCGTATAGGCCGCGGCATTTAGTGCTAGGGTGGCTTCTAGGCTCCGCGTAATCCGTGCACAGCGGGCATAGGCCGTAAAGGTATCATTCCACCACGTTGCGCGCACAGTGGCCTGGAGAGCGTCACAGGCACGTTGCGCGGCCCACGGATTATCACCACGCACAGCCAACACCGCTTCAATCACATCATACGGATAGCCAAGATCGGTCAACACGCCTTGGAAACGCCGGACCAAAAAGCCAACGGTTTCGGTCAGCGCAGTTGGCATTACCGCAACCGTCTGTTGCGCACCAGCCAAAGCCAAAGCCCGACGAAGACTAAAGTCGCTCTGGCTGACCAATAGATTATGAATTACCCCTAAAGCAGCTCGGCGCAACCCAAAGGGATCCGCACTCCCCGTGGGAATGGCACCAACAGCAAATAGACCCGCCAAACTATCCAGCTTATCGGCCAAGCTGAGCGCCAAGCCCGGTACGCTGGCTGGATTCGCATCACCGGCAAAGCGGGGCAAGTAGTGCTCGCGGATGGCTTGTGCTACCGCTACAGGCTCACCACTTTTCTGAGCGTAGATTTCGCCGATAATTCCTTGTAGGCTTGTCATCTCTACAACCATCGACGTTACTAGATCCGATTTTGCCAATGCCGCGGCGCGCTGGGTGTCGGCAATGGCGGCAGCTTCGGCACCGAGGAGTTCGGCCAGTTGCGGGGCTAACGCTTCCAGACGCGCTACTTTGTCCAACATGGAGCCTAGCCGCTCATGGAAGGTGAGCGTAGCCAAACGGGGGGTATAGCTTGCCAAGGGACGGGCCGTATCTTGGCGATAGAAATAGGCGGCGTCGGCATAGCGCGCCCGGATAACCCCCTCATTCCCAGCCACGACAACCGCAGGATGGGCTAGCGCTTGGGCATTGGCAACTGTGATAAAATGGGCCAACAATTTGCCATCACGCATCACAGGGAAGTAGCGTTGGTGCTTCTTCATGACCCCCATGAGGACGGAGGCTGGCAGCTCCAAGTAGCGAGCCGCAAAGGAACCCAATAACGCTTGGGGCGCTTCCACCAAGTCGGTCACTTCCTCCAGCAGATCGGGATCATCGGGCGTGGTACCATCCACCGCTGCCGCGGCTTGGCGGACAAGCGCAGCGACCCGCTGACGACGCGCCGTGCGATCGACCAAGATTCCTTGTTCTGCGACCACCGTAAAATAGGCATCAGCATGGGGCACCACAAAGGTTGTAAAGCCCCCGGCTGGCAGATGGGCAGCAGCATCCGCAAAACGCGGGCCACGGCTGGCTTGGCCACTGGTCACCCCTGCCCACTGGAAAGGCACAACCTGATCACCCCATAACGCCACTAGCCAGCGCAAAGGGCGGGGATAGCCCACGTTGCTGCTGTTCCACCGCATAGTCTTATTCCACCGCAGACTATCCAACAAGGCGGAACAGAGCGCGGGCAACACCGTGGCCGTCGGCTGCCCAGCCACCCGCTTAACGGCATAGACATAGTTTTCACGCGTCTCGAGCGCAGTGACGTCCACCCCTTGCCCACGGGCAAAGCCCTCTGCTGCCTTGGTCGGCTGGCCCGCGGCATCATAGGCGCGATCCAAGGCTGGCCCGCGCTTTTCGACCACTTCGTCGGCTTGGTGGGAGGCTAAGCCAGTGACATAGGCCACCAACCGTCGCGTCGTCCCGGTAACACGCAGCGTTTCATAACTTAGCTGATATTCCTGCAACAGCCGCGCCAAATTCGCCTCGACCTGGGCAATCCCATCCACTACATCTTGCGGCGGCAACTCCTCCGCGCCGATCTCCAGCAAAAAGGATTGGGGGGTGGCGGCGGGGAGCGGGTGACTGGAGACTAGAGACTGGGCGCTCGTCACCGTCTCTCTTTCTTCTGCCTTCTGCCCACTGTCCTCTGCCTTCAACCATGGAAAACCAGCCGCTTCGCGCTGTTTGACGTAGAGTTCGGAGACGGCGCGGGCTTGGTTGCGCATGGCCGCAAAGAACTTGGCGCGCTCAGTCACACCAATGGCACCACGAGCGTCGAGCAGATTAAACGTATGGCTTTGACGCAACACAAAATCATGGGCAGGGATGACCAAACCACGCTGGATACAGGCATCGGTCTCAGCTCGATAGATTTCATAGAGCTGTTTGAGCCGATCGACATCGGCCAACTCAAAATTATAGGTACAATGCTCGATCTCGGCGTCTTTATAGATCTGGGCAAAGGTGTGCTGACCATCGACATCAATGTCCCACACTTGCTGCCGCTGTTGCAGATACATGACGATCCGGTCCAGCCCATAGGTGATCTCAACGCTCACCGGGTCCAGCGTCAGGCTGCCCGCCTGCTGGAAATAGGTAAATTGGGTGATCTCTTGCCCATCCAGCCAGACTTCCCAACCAAGCCCCCAAGCGCCGAGCGCGGGGGATTCCCAGTTATCTTCGACAAAGCGAATGTCATGGCGGGTACGGTCGAGACCAATGGCTTCTAGGCTCCCCAAATAGAGTTCTTGGGGGTTGCCTGGATCGGGTTTGAGAATCACTTGGTATTGATGATGCATCTGCATCCGGTTTGGATTTTCGGCGTAACGACCATCATCAGCACGGAAGGAAGGCTCGACATAGGCCACATTCCATGGCTCAGGCCCCAAGACCCGTAGCACGGTTGCCGGATTCATGGTCCCAGCCCCAACCTTTTCGCTGTAGGGCTGCCACAATAAACAGCCACGGCCAGCGGGTGTTTGGGACCAATATTCATGTAATCGCCGAATGACTTCTTGCATGGAAAGCGCTTGGTGACTCATACCTCTGTATTACATTATCCTTTTTCGACTGGAAGGCTATCAGGTTTTGAAAACCGGACAGGGTTGGTTGAACTACATGGCAAAGCGCAAGGGCACGGGGACAAAAGTGAGAATAAAGATGGCGATAACCAAATAGCCAATCCAGCGCCGTGTCTTATCTAATCTGGTCACATCATCGAGTGGTGGTGGATGATACGGTCCAATCATAAAAAAGATCAAGAAGAGCCAAACAAACCAACCGGTGAAGCCAAAAGAGCTGAGCGCGGGCAAGAATTGTTGGAGTTGCGGCAAACTGGCTAGAGCCAAGAGCACCAACGCGCCAATCGCCACCCGGTTGACATGGCGCGCCTTTTCGCCAAAGAGCGCAAAGACGGTGTGGCCCCCATCAAGCTGCCCAACGGGCAACAGATTCAGGGCGGTGACCAAGAGGCCAAACCAGGCTGCCGCGGTGACTTGATTGATGAGCACATCTTCGCCGGTGAGCGGATTGGGCAGCGCCTTGCCCAGGACGGCGAGTTTACTATAGTAGTAGAGAATGCTATTGCCCTCTACCCACGCGACCGTTGCCGGATCAGGCGTCATGACCGGGCTAGTTGAAAGCCCATAGAGCAACAACGGCACGGCTACAATAAAACCGGCCAATGGCCCAGAAACGCCAATATCGAACAACTTACGCAGATCCGGCACCGGCTCTTTGAGGCGAATAAAGGCACCGAGGGTGCCAATGGGGGGCAAGGGAAAGGGCAAAAAGTAGGGCAAGGTGACCGCGAGCTTGTGCCAACGCGCCGCGAAATAATGACCAAATTCGTGGGCGGTGAGAATGGCAAGGAGCGAGAGCGCAAAGGGCCAACCACGAATGATGTTCTGCGGCAGAAAGAAATCCGAGGCACTGTTTACCACCGCGCCAGAGTCACCGGACAGTGAACCCACCCACAAGGTGCTAATGAGGGTCAAGACAAACAAAATGACATTCACCCAAGGGTTAGACGGCTGCTTTGGCGCAACACCAGCCAGAATGTGCAGCTTGACTTCAGCGGGCCCACCGCCTGGCTGCGAACGCAACATGGGCGTATAGCCGCGCTGATTCAAGAGCGTAAGCCACCGGGTAAACACTTGATGGCTGGGACGCAACAACCGGCCTTGTACGACCACCGCGCCTTGACGCTGATCGCGCGTCGTCTGGACTGATTCAATCGCTAGATCATCGGCCACCATCGTACGAATTTCATGAGCAAGTTTTTGGGCTTCTTCAGCAGGCACTTCGCGAAAGGACGGATAACGAGCAGGTGTAATTGGGTCAGCCATAGATTCTCAACAGTTCATACCGGTTTTTCCGGATCCAACACGCAACGGATAGGGCTCGGGGTTATTCCTCTATTGTACCGCAGGTAGAGCTTCTCTCTAAATTGCAAAAGAGACAGGGGTAGCAGAGCAGAGCGCTGTCAGGTTTTGAAAATCTGACAGCGCTCTGCATGGCCGATCCTAGTGCTCATAGCCTAGATTGGGGGCAAGCCAACGCTCCATGGTTGCGACATCCATAGCTTTGCGCTGGGCATACTCTTCCACCTGATCGCGCCCGATGCGCCCCAAGCCAAAATAGGTCGCTTCGGGGTGGGCAAAGTAATAACCACTGACCGCCGCGGCGGGCAACATGGCATAGCTTTCTGTCAAACAGATGCCCGCATGGCGTTCAGCATCCAGTACGCGGAAGAGTTCACCCTTTTCCGTGTGGTCGGGGCAGGCCGGATAGCCCGGCGCGGGGCGAATGCCACGGTATTGTTCGGCAATCAACGCGGCATTGTCCAATTGTTCCTGCGGGGCATAGCCCCAAAATTCTTGGCGCACCCGTGCATGGAGATGTTCCGCAAAGGCTTCGGCGAGGCGATCCGCCAATGCTTTGAGCAGAATACTGCTATAGTCGTCGTGTTCCGCCTCAAATTGACGCACCTTTTCGGCCAAGCCAATCCCAGCCGTGACGGCAAAGAGACCGATGTAGTCTTGCAAACCGCTGGCTTTGGGTGCAATGAAATCCGCCAAGGCATAGTTAGGCCGCCCAGGGGGTTTTTCCATCTGCTGCCGTAGCGTGTGGATGATACCCACGCAGTCAGCTGGCTGGCGGGTCGCCTTCCCGTCAGGGGCATAAAGTTCAATATCATCACCAACACTGTTAGCTGGGAAAAAGCCGATCACCGCTTTCGCAGTCAGCCACTGTTCGGCGATCAGACGCTGGAGCATCTGCTGGGCATCGGCGTAGAGTTGCCGCGCCGCAATGCCCACGGTAGCATCATCAAAGATTTGAGGAAATTTACCCGCCAATTCCCAGGTAGCAAAGAAAGGAGTCCAATCAATGTAGGGGCGAAGCGTTGCTAGATCATAGGGAGCCAACACCCGCAAGCCCAACTGGGCTGGCACCGGCGGTTGATAGTGTCCCCAATCGGGCTGGAAGCGGTGCTGACGGGCCTCGGCCAGTGAGCGCAAGGCCCGTTGGCTGGTTCGCCCAGCGTGTTGAGTGCGCACGGTGGCATAGTCGGCACGCACTTGATCAACATATCCCTGTACTTGCTCTTTGCTCAGTAAATTGGCAGCAACCCCCACCGCGCGCGAGGCATCCACCACATGCACCGTTGCCCCGCGGTGATATTCAGGCTCGATCCGCAGCGCCGTGTGGATCTTGGAAGTGGTCGCGCCGCCGATCAACAGCGGGAGCGAAAAGCCTTCGCGCTCCATTTCGCGGGCCAGATGACGCATCTCTTCTAGCGAGGGCGTGATCAGCCCGCTCAAACCGATAATATCGACCTTTTCCTGACGCGCCGTTTCCAATATTTTCGTCGCCGGCACCATGACGCCCAAATCGATGACATCATAATTATTACACTGGAGCACTACACCGACAATATTCTTGCCAATATCGTGGACATCGCCCTTGACCGTTGCCAAGAGGATCTTGCCCTTGGTGCTGTGGTCATTGGCGGCCATCTTCTCGGCCTCAATAAAGGGGATCAGATAGGCCACGGCCTGTTTCATCACCCGGGCGCTCTTGACCACCTGGGGTAAGAACATCTTCCCCGCGCCAAAGAGATCGCCCACCACATTCATACCATCCATGAGTGGGCCTTCAATGACCTCAATGGGCCGCGCAAAACCCTGACGAGCCGCTTCCACATCTTCGACAATATAGGTGTTGATCCCCTGGACCAGGGCATGGATCAGCCGCTGCGCCACAGGCGCTTGCCGCCAGCGTAGATCTTCTTGTTTTTCCTTGCGTTGGCCTTGGACATTTTCGGCCAAGGTCACCAACCGTTCCGTTGCATCGGGCCGCCGGTTGAGCAGCACATCTTCGACATGCTCTAGGAGTTCGGCGGGCACCTCTTCATAGATCGCCAGTTGACCCGCGTTGACAATGCCCATGTCCATTCCGGCTTTGATGGCGTGGTAGAGAAAGGCGGAGTGAATGGCCTCGCGCACGAGATCATTGCCACGGAAAGAGAAGGAAACGTTGCTCACCCCACCGCTCACCAGAGCATGGGGTAGCTGTTGCTTGATCAAACGTGTCGCCTCAATAAAGGCAACCCCATAGCCGTTGTGTTCTTCAATGCCCGTCGCTACGGCAAAAATATTGGGGTCAAAGATAATGTCTTGGGGTGGGAAAGCCAGCTCCTGCGTCAAGATCTCATACGCACGCCGACAGATGCTCACCTTGCGCTCGATGGTATCAGCTTGGCCCATTTCATCAAAAGCCATGACCACGACCGCCGCGCCATAGTGCCGTGCAAGCTGTGCTTGATGCTTGAACGCGGTGACGCCCTCTTTCATGCTGATCGAATTGACAATCGACTTGCCTTGTACACACTTGAGCCCAGCCTCAATCACCGACCATTTGGAAGAATCGATCATCACAGGCACGCGGGCAATGTCTGGTTCAGTAGCAAGGAGGTTCAAAAAGCGCACCATGGCCGCCTCGGCATCAAGCAAGCCCTCATCCATGTTAATATCGATGACCTGTGCACCACTCTCCACCTGTTGGCGCGCCACCACCAGCGCTTCTTCGTAGTTGCCCTCTTTGATCAGACGGGCAAAACGCCGCGAGCCGGTGACATTGGTGCGCTCACCGATATTGACAAAGTTGGTCTCCGGCCCAATGAGCAGTGGCTCCAACCCACTAAGCCGACAGCGCGGCGCGATGGTGGGCAAAGGCCGCGGGGGTAAGGTCACCACGGCTTGGGCAATGGCCCGAATATGGGTGGGCGTGGTGCCACAGCAGCCGCCAACCACATTTAACAAGCCGCTATGGGCAAATTCATGCAAGACGGTCGCCATCTGGTCGGGCGTTTCGTCGTATTCGCCAAAAGCGTTGGGCAGACCGGCATTGGGATAGATACTCACATAGGTATCGGCGACCTGGCTGAGATCATAGATATATTGCCGCAGCGCCTTGGGTCCAAGGGCACAATTGAGCCCGACAATCAGCGGCTCGGCATGCATCACGGAATACCAGAAGGCTTCCGTCGTTTGGCCCGAAAGGGTACGCCCACTGGCGTCGGTGATGGTACCTGAAATCATCAGAGGCAAGCGGACCTTGTGCTCTTCAAAGTAGCGCAGACAGGCAAAGATCGCGGCCTTGGCATTCAACGTATCAAAAATCGTCTCAATGAGCAACAGATCAGCGCCACCATCGACCAAGCCGCTGACCGCCTCATAGTAGGCTGCCGCGAGTTGGTCAAAGGTGACGTTGCGTGCGCCTGGGTCATTCACATCCGGTGAAATCGAAGCAGTGCGGTTCGTAGGCCCTAGGGCCCCAGCCACAAAACGCGGCCGCTCGGGGCTCTGTTGGGCCACCTCATCGGCGGCAGCACGGGCCAGTTGGGCCGCCACCAGGTTTATTTCATAGGCCAGGGCTTCCATCCCATAGTCGGCCTGGGCAATCGTCGTGGCGGAAAAGGTATTGGTCTCGATAATATCCGCGCCCGCGTCGAGATAGGCCCGATGAATGGCCTTGATAATGGCTGGCTGCGTCAGGACAAGCAGATCATTATTGCCCTTGAGGTCCTTGGACCAATGGGCAAAACGTTGGCCGCGATAATCTGCTTCTTGCAGCCGATATTGTTGGATCATCGTGCCCATAGCCCCATCCAAAATCAGGATGCGTTCCTGGAGCACTTCTTGTAATCGGGTAGCATTCGCTGTTGTATAACGCTTCATGAACAGGTTTGTTCGCCTCTCTATCGCTACACGTAAGTACACCTTGACAAAGCACACTTCGTTAAGTTGTGAGATCATAGCGTAATCCTACAATAAGATCAAGCATCGCGCCCTAGCGGGAGCGCCTGCAGGCGCTTCTCCTGGTTAGTCGCCGGGTTTGCCCCTGTATTTTTAACGTTCGCGATACGCCAGAGAAGATAAAATTCCGCCTTGACAGAAAAGATTAAATCATTTATGATAATTATATATTTAGCCTTAGCTAAAAATTATCTATACATAGGGGATATTTATGTCTGAACCGCTACAACTATTCCTTTTAACCATGGTTATCCTCGCTGGTGCGCTCTGGCTCTTTTGGCCGGAACGCGGTCTCTTTTGGCAGCGACGGCAAATGCGCCAACTGGCGCAGCGGGTCTTAGTCGAAGATGCGCTTAAGCATATTCAGCAATTCACCTACGAGGGGCGGCACCCAACGCTACAAAGCCTTGCTGGCGCGCTCCAACAGTCGATCGATGAAACGGCGCAGTTGCTGGCGGTGATGCAGCAGCGTGCCTTGCTCAGTTTGGTGGACGGCGAATTGCGCCTCACCCCCGCCGGGCAACGCTATGCCCTCCACATTATCCGGGCGCATCGACTGTGGGAAAGCTATCTGGCGGATAAAACCGGCTATAGCGCCGCTGATTGGCATAGTCAATCCGAGCAGCGCGAACATGAGTTAACCGAAGCAGAAACCGCCGCGCTCGCGGCGGCCCTCGGCCATCCACGCTTTGATCCCCACGGCGATCCCATTCCAACGGCCACTGGTGAGATGCAGCCACTCGATCATTGGGATTCCTTGGCAACCCTCCCGCTCAACCAGCCGGCACGTATTGTCCACATGGAAGATGAGCCAGCGACGGTCTATGCGCAATTACTGGCCGAGGGGCTCCACCTTGGCATGCAGGTGATCGTGACGGAACGCACCGAACAGCGGATCCGCTTTTGGGGCGACGGCGATGAACATCTGCTAGCCCCCCTCTTGGCGGCTAATCTTTCCGTCGAGGCCGTTGCGCTAGCCGAAGTTGAACATGGCCCCTTTGTCACGCTCAACCAACTTTCGCTGGGAGCGTCGGCCAGGGTGGTGCGGATTGCCCAGCAGTGCCAGGGAGCCGAACGCCGCCGTTTGTTGGATCTGGGGATTCTACCGGGCACCGTCATTCAAGCCGAGATGATCAGCCCTAGCGGTGACCCGACCGCCTACCGTGTGCGGGGAGCCTTGATTGGCCTGCGGAAAGAACAGGCAGCCTTTATTCAGATCGAAGCCGCCCAGCCAAGCAGCATGACAACGGCCACTGTTTGGCCCGTTACAGAGCATCAACATGCAGCAAACGGAAAACCTGTACAACCCGTCATGGCCCAAAGGGCGTTATGAGAAGGAGTGTATATAATGAGCAACGTAGAAACAACCACAACCATTACCCTAGAAATTCCAGGGGAAGTCGATGAGACACAGCCCCTTGTCCGGCCACCAGCTGGCCACCACTGTGAAAGCTGTCCTTCTTATCATGCCGGGAATCTCATTCGGCTCGGCATTGATATGACCGATTGGGATTATGTTGTTGCCCTGGCTGGCAATCCCAACACCGGGAAGAGCACCATTTTTAATGCATTAACCGGGCTCCGTCAACATACCGGAAATTGGCCGGGCAAAACCGTGACGCGTGCCGAAGGGGGCTTTTCCTTTGGCGAGCAACGCTATAAGCTGGTTGACCTACCTGGCACCTACTCGCTCCTCTCGACTAGCTTGGATGAGGAGGTGGCCCGCAATTTTATTCTCTTTGGGCAGCCGGATGTCACCATCATTGTCGCCGATGCAACGCGCTTAGAGCGCAATCTAAACTTAGCGTTACAGGTGCTTGAAATCACCGATCGGGCCGTATTAGCACTCAACCTGGTTGATGAAGCCAAGCGCCACGGCCTGACGGTCGACGAGCGTTCTTTGGCCCGCGACTTGGGGATCCCCGTGGTGCCCATGGCGGCGCGCCAACGGCAGGGGATCCCCGAGCTGCTCCAAGCAGTGAGCGAGGTAGCCACGGGCAAAACCGTCTGCACGCCCCATCGCCTCCAGAGCGAGCCACCCGCCCTCAAGCGGGCAGTCACAACCTTGGTAGCGCAACTGAAAGATCGCTTTCCCACCATCCCCAATGCACGGTGGGTCGCCATGCGCCTGCTCGATGGCGATCAGCGCATTATGGAGGCCGTGGAGCGGGGCGAGCTTGGCGATCTCACGCGTGACGATCCAGGCGTCACCACCGGACAACTAGCCATGCAATTGGAGGCAAGTCATGCTTAATACCAAACTAACGCCGCCAGCCACGCCGACGGCCCAGGATATTCTCGCCACCGCGACCAAGCTTCGTTGGGAGGTCGGCGGCAATGTCCATGAATCGTTGATTGAGGCGATCTATACCGACGCCACCCGCATTGCCGACCGGGCTGTGATCTATCCGGATCGTCCGCCGCGGTTCAATTTAGACCGCACGATTGATCGGTTGGTGACCAGTCGGCTCTTTGGCTTCCCGCTCATGCTGGCGCTCTTTACCGTGGTCTTCTGGCTCACCATTGCTGGAGCCAATGTACCATCTGGCCTGCTGGCAACGCTGCTGATTGATACGATGCAGCCACTCCTGAAAAGTGGGGCAACAGCCATTGGTATGCCCTGGTGGCTGAGTGGTTTTCTTATTGATGGCGTCTATCTGGGTACGGCATGGGTGGTGAGTGTCATGTTGCCACCCATGGCTATCTTTTTTCCGCTCTTCACGCTCCTAGAAGATTTTGGTTATCTGCCACGGGTTGCCTTCAACTTGGACAATATCTTCAAAAAGTCGGGTGCGCATGGCAAACAAGCACTGAGCATGATGATGGGCTTTGGGTGTAATGCGGCGGGGGTGGTGGCGACGCGCGTCATTGACAGCCCACGGGAGCGGCTGATCGCGATCATCACCAACAACTTTGCCCTCTGCAATGGGCGGTGGCCGACACAGATCTTGGTAGCCACTCTCTTTATCGGTGCGCTGGTGCCTAGCTATCTGGCGGGCTTGATTTCCGCCTTAGCTGTCGTTGGGATCGCCACCTTGGGCGTGTTCCTGAGCTTTGCGGTCTCCTGGTCCCTATCCCGCACGGTGCTGCGCGGCGAAGCCTCGACCTTTAGCCTAGAACTGCCCCCCTACCGGCCACCGCGCTTCTGGCAGACGATCTATACCTCGCTCATCGACCGCACCCTCTATGTGCTATGGCGCGCCATCGTTTTTGCGGCACCCGCCGGGGCGATCATCTGGCTCACGGCCAACATTATGATCGGAGACGCGAGCATTGCAACGCACCTGATCAATTTTCTCAATCCCGTTGGTTGGCTGTTAGGGTTAAATGGGGTCATTCTGCTGGCCTATCTGGTCGCCATTCCCGCCAATGAAATCGTCGTCCCCACCATCCTCATGATGACGGTCTTGGTCACTGGGGCCCACAGTGGTGCGGGTGCGGGCGTGATGTTTGAAGCAAGCGATGCCGAGACGCTTGGCCTCTTGCAAGCTGGCGGCTGGACCTTGTTGACCGGGGTCAATCTGATGCTCTTTAGCCTGCTCCATAATCCTTGTAGCACGACTATTTATACGATCTATAAGGAAACAGGCAGCAAAAAGTGGACAACGGTGGCTGCCCTGCTTCCACTTGGCATGGGTTTGCTCGTGACCTTTGTGGTGGCCCAAGTGTGGCGACTGTTGGCCGGTTAACAGACGAAACAGCGTTACACAAAAGAGAGCGTGCGGGTCTTGAGATAAGACCCGCACGCTCTCTTTTTTATTTTTAGGTGACACAGTTGGGCGGTAACCCGAGCGCGGTCAGGTTTGGGAAACCTGGCCGCGCTAACAAAGCCTACTCGTGGACGACAACCTCAGTGCCAATCGAGGCCCAGTCATAGAGTGCTTTGGCTTCATCGACACGCATATTCACGCAGCCATGGCTGACGGGGGTACCAAAGTTGTTGTGCCAATAAGCGCCGTGGATGGCATAGCCACGGAAAAAATACATCGTCCAGGGAACGTTAGGCGTATCGTAGCCAGGGCCGATCATGCGTTCAAGCGGCAATTTCGTGCGCACGGGATAGGTGCCGCGCACGGTTGGATATTGGGCGCTGCCACTGCTAATGCTTGTGTGGAGGACCATGGTCTCGCCTTGCCAAGCAGTCAGAGTCTGATCACTGAGATCGACTTCGATCCAGCGACGACCGTCGGGCACGCCTTCGCCAAGGGGAACGGCGAGATCGACAGGAGCAATCTCTGCTGTGACACTAGGTGTTACAGGGTGTGCGGCTTCGAGAATGGGCAACGGAATCCCCGCATTATGGATGGTAATGGGGGTAAAATATTCGTCATAGTTGAGGTTACTATGCACCACCCGCAACCGAAGCTGATGCTGACCGTCGGGGTAGAGCGTGGTATCCAGGGTCGTGAAAAGCCCACTTTCCGGTTGAGCCTGTTCCCCTACGGCAAGAAAGACGGCCTGCTTTTCATCACCATGGAGCAACAGATCGAGCTGCCACTTACGAAAGGTGGCATGTTGCGCAACGCCTGTAATTTCGACTAACCCACTGAGCGCGCTATCGGCCGAGGGCGTCTGCAAACCGTTTGCTAGCGGTGCGGCAGATAATGGGCGGGCATCAAAGAGAGCGAGTAGACAAAACAAGCAGAGAGTACTAACCAAGGGAAAAATACGCACAGTGGAGTCTCCTATCAAGAAAGACCGTGAGTTTGTAGCAGCGCGCAAGATGAGGCACGGTAATGAAAAAGCCGGTGTGACAGTCTGCCTATATCGCAGCTATTGTAATATACCCGCCACATCTCGCAAACTCTTTCTTGGCGAAAATGACAATAACCAGCGGATCGATCAGTTTGTGTACAACAATCCACAACCGATGATGATACAAAAGGAGGAAGAAAGGGGAGTATGCGCAACGAAAAGCCTGTCAAGCTTGTAAGCCTGACAGGCTTTATCATGGCAGCCTGGTGATCATAGAAGAGAAGCGATGGATTGGAGCAAAAGTGCGTGTGGGGGGATAGTCGCGTGGTGGTTACTCAACGCGAATAATTTTGAAGGTAATCTCGCCGCCAGGGGTGTTAGCCACCACCTTTGCGCCCACTTTTTTGCCAATCAAGGCTTTCCCAATTGGGCTTTCATTGCTGATCCGACCATTCAGCGGGTCTGCTTCTAGTGAGCCCACAATGGTATAGGTTTCGTCAAAGTCCGTCCCCTCTTCGCGTACAATGACTGTGCGGCCAATGATAACCACATTCGCGGCAGCTTCGCCTTCTTTGATCACCTGGGCTCGCTTGAGAATATTCTCCAACTCACGAATGCGGCCTTCTAAAAAGCCTTGCGCAGTCTTGGCCTCATCGTAGCCAGCGTTCTCGCTAATATCGCCTTCGGCTTTCGCTTCGGCAATCATCTGCGCCACTTCACGGCGGCGTGTCGTTGTCAGATATTCCAACTCTTCTTTGATCTTTTGCAGACCATCTTCCGTCAAATATACAGGTTGCTCGTTACTCATGCTCATCTCTCAATATAAACTCTGGATTTAGAAGCAAGACAAGGGCTCTAAATCAACACGATTGTACAAAGGTTTTCTTGTTGGCTCTATGGTTCTCCACAACCGTCAACAAGCTAGTAATTTTCTGTTGGCGCTGTGGTTCTTCACAATCGCCAACGGGCTAATCGGTTAGAACGTATGCCCAAAGGTTGGTCTGTTACCTAAGACCTGACAGGTTTTGAAAACCTGTCAGGTCTGGCACTGCGTATCACGTTGTGTTTTGGGCAGAAAGCACATTCCAGCGATTTGCCAATTTTGCCTCTGTGGTCAAACACAATATCATGCTCTAATCAACTAATGACGATGGTCTCGTAATGCCATGCGCGATCTGTGTTCTTGTGTCATCAGCGAGAACCATAGGAGGCAAAACCCTTGGCAAGCTACAAAGCCAATCCACGAAGGAAGCCAAGGTAATAGAGAGCGTGGTTATACAGTTTTCCCCGGTTGAAAGCTACCAGTTTTAAGCAAGCTACGCGTTGGCAATTTGGGGCAAGATATAGATATAACGTTTTTTTGAAATATTTAGTTTCAATTTTTTGATTAGGAATACAAAACACCGCCTTATCGGCGGTGACCCGAATGCTTCATTCTTAGACGGTCTACAGTTGCAAAAGAATCGCCGACCCTAAAACAGGCCGGCAACAACAATTTCTTTATTATATCCTAAGTCTTTCGTTCTGTAAAATTAAGATATAGCGTTCGCTTTTCATCTACCTTTGTGTGATTCGTGACAACGTGATTCGTGACAACGTGATTCGTGACAACGTGATTCGTGACAACGTGATTCGTGACAATACAACTCACACAAAGATTGGGC
Organism: Caldilineaceae bacterium; assembly: GCA_019637645.1. The sequence continues at coordinate 12,331 of JAHBVH010000059.1, read as the reverse complement.
TATCAGCAAAGACCAGACAGGTAAGGAATGATTCATGTCTACATCTACGGTTGATTATACCGAAGTGCTCTTGGCACAGCGGGAGAAACGCCAGGAACAGCTCCTAGCCGATTGCAGTTGGCTGACTGTTGCTGGCCTTTTCTGGCTACAAGAAGGGATCAATACCATCGGGGCGGATCCGGCTAGTACGGTCGTGTTGACAGCGGCGGCAAGCCCAACCTATGCTGGCACCATTACCTTACATCATGATACCTTGCAACTGCGTACGGCGTCCGATGTTGTAATGACCCAGAACGGGGTGCCGATCCAAGAACTGCTCCTCCAGCACGACATGACCCCACAGCCCACCTATGTAACCATTGGCCCGATGACCCTGCTAGCACTCAAACGCGGGAAACGCTATGCGATCCGCCTCTTTGACAGCACCAATCCGGCGCGTGCCGTGTTCACGGGGCTGGATTGGTATCCCATCGACCCGGCCCTGTGCATTGTCGCGACCTTCACGCCCCATGAACCACCCCGCACCCTTGCTATCGACAGCGTTACAGGCGACACAATCGCCTCCAGCAACCCCGGTGCTGTTCACTTTACACTGGCTGGACAGGAGTGTACCTTAGAAGCGGAAGGGCGCGGCAGTAAGCTCTTCTTTAATTTTCGCGATCTAACCAACCACGACGAGACTTATCCAGCAGGCCGCTTTCTTTATACTGACGCACCAATTAATGGAAAAGTTACGCTCGATTTCAACCAGGCGACAAATCCCTATTGTGCCTATACGCCTTACGCAACCTGCCCATTGCCGCCACCGGCCAACCGCTTGCCCACACGTATCGCAGCGGGAGAAAAGCGCTATCCGAAGTAGCAAATAGGATAATCGAAGTTACGCAGTTGGTGGGGTGACTAGAGAGCTGACAGCGTCTGGCGTTGGCGGTTGTGGAAACCACAGCGCCAACCTGATGACAAGGTTTAGAAAACCTGTCAGATCGGACCCTGCGTAACAAGTTTGCTTATGGCTGACATGCATAGGGCTGTGGGATAATCCTATCACTTTTTTACGATTTTACCTGTTGCGCATTTTCTTGTATGATCTTCTCTTATTACCGAAGGGCCTATGGAACCCAGCGTTTGCGTAACCGCCAGCGCTGACCCTATTCAGGAGCGTAGTACACTTCTACCCTAGGTCCGCTAACTATTCATCCGGAGCAACGTACTCAACAAGTAGACCATCAACCAGACGGACCCACGAGCTTTCTCATCTGGTCTGTTCACCTTGCTTTGTGCCTGCCCCTACCAGACGAAGGAATAAAGAATGCGCAAGAGCAAAATGCTTGCCAAAATCCGCAGTGGCCGCTTTGCCCGTGTTTGTGGTCTCGGCCATGTCCTCCCCTTTTTTGTCCGCTATGCGGCGCAATTTAAGTATGATGGCATCTGGTTAGATCTAGAACATCGCGCCATGGACCCGCGCGAAGTGCAACAGATCATCACGCTCTGTCACTACAATGACATCGACTGCATGGTGCGCCCACCAACCCGTGAGCTGACCTTGCTCTATCGCTACCTCGAAGACGGCGCTGCCGGCTTTCTCATGCCATTAGTCTCAACGCCAGAGGTTGCCCACTCGATTGTCCAAGCCACCAAATATCCGCCCATTGGCAACCGTGGCATGGATGGCGCCGGGCTCGATGGTGACTACGGCATTGGCGTCTGGTACGAAGGCAGCACCTACAACACCGACGCCAATCGCGAAACCTTTGTCATCACCCAAGTTGAAACCCTGCAGGCCGTTGCTAACGCCGAAGAGATCGCCTCGATCGAAGGGGTCGATGGCCTCTTCCTGGGCCCCGCCGACTTGACACTCCGCATTGCCAATGCCCCCGCTGGCACCAACATGACCATGGAAAAAGCCATTGATATTGTCGCCAGTGCCGCCCAAAAGCACGGCAAAATGTGGGGCATTACGGCAGGCTCGCCCGAACAGATCAAACGCTACCGCGCCATGGGCGCGCAGATGGTACCGTGGGGTGGCGACTTTGCGCTCATGAATGTCCTCAAACAAGCCAGCGGTGAATTGGACAGCGTCCTCGGCGACGGCTAGCACAGCTCGCCTTTGGGGTTTGACCAGCAACCCGCGACCTCAGCCTAGGCATGGCCTTCATGCCCAGGCCCATCAATCCCACCGGTCAACCCATGCTTCCATTGGCGTGTATGGTTGACCGGTGGTTGTCGTTTCTACCCTTTCGTCGCTTTTCCATTCTAGCTCGCTCTTTGTCGATCAGGAATGATGCCTTGAACGAACCAGCCAGAAAGTGAGGCTCTATGACAACCCCAGAACGCGTCGCTTATTTCAACGGCCAGATTGTACCAGAAAGCCAAGTGCTGATTCCTTTTCGGGATCGCAGCTTCAAATATGGTGATGGTGTCTTTGATATGACCCGCACCTTTGGCGGGCGCATGTTTAAGCTAAAAGAGCATATCGACCGGCTCTATCGCTCGCTCAAATATGCGGGCATCGACTGTGGCCTCACGCGCGCCGAGATGATGACCATTAGCGAAGAAGTGCTCGCCCGCAACCTGCCGCTCCTCGGCGAGCAGGATGACTATTGGGTCGGCCAGCGGGTCTCGCGCGGGGTCGATCTCGTGGGCGGTGACTTTTGGCAAAATAGCGGGCCAACGGTGATCGTCGAATGCACACCGCTGCCCTTCCAAGCGCGCGCTCCTCTCTATCGCAATGGCATTGACGTTGTCTTTCCTTCGGTGCAACGAGTACCGCCCGAATGTCTCAGCCCCAATGTCAAGAGCCATAACTATTTGAACATGATCATGGCCGACCTGGAAGTACGTAGCGTCAACCCCAAAGGGTGGGCGCTCTTGCTCGACACGCGTGGCTTTCTGGCCGAGGGCATGGGCAGCAATATCTTTCTGGTCCGCGATGGCATACTCTATACACCCAAAGTCCAATATGTCTTGGCCGGTGTGAGCCGCCAAACCGTCTTCGAGCTGGCCGAACAACGGAAGCTCAAGGTCGTGGAAGACGATCTGACCCCCTACGATGCCTACACCGCCGACGAAGCCTTTATTACCTCCACCAGTTTTTGCATCTGCCCAGTACACTCCTTCAATAACAAAACCGTCGCTGATGGTGCCGTCCCTGGGCCAATCACCAAGCAATTGACCGACGCCTATATCGATTTTGTCGATTGCGATTTTGTCGAACAGTATCTGCGCTACGCCTAAATACGCGCTCCTTTGCATTTGTTTATAGAGATGGATCGTGCGGTGGATTTCTAAGCGGCTCCATCGTCGTGGACAACTTACCGTACGCGATGTTTGCGATCATTGCTCTTTTCAAAGCCACAGCGGAGACGTAGCCCACATCAAAGTCAACTGCCCTCTTGGTGCTGGAAGAAAGGGCAAGGACGCAGTTGGTTCTAATAGGAGAATCTCTTGCGCATCCTCACCATTACCAGCGGCCTCGTGCTGCTCTTGATCCTGATTCTGTTCAGCAGCCGTCCTGGGGCGGTCATGCCAATCGTTCTCGGGGCATCGATAACCGCCCCGGCCGACTTTGTCCCCCTTTCAGACATTGCCCAAGTTGCCACCGGTGGTTTTCACACCTGTGCGCGTACCAATGGCGGGGCCATCAAATGCTGGGGAGCCAACGATTATGGGCAGCTCGGCGACAATTCAAACACCGCGCGCAATCTGCCCGTCGATCCCATTGGGCTGAGCAACGTCAGCGTCATTGTAACCGGGGCCTACCACACCTGCGCCCTCTTGGCGACCGGGAGTGTCCGCTGCTGGGGGGATAACGAACTTGGTCAGCTCGGCGATGGCACCCAGCTCAACCGCCGACTCCCCACCGAAGTCCAAGGGCTGGGCAGCGGCATCGTAGGGCTGGCGGCTGGTGATTATCACACCTGTGCCTTTTCCAGCAGCAATATCTTCTGTTGGGGCAAGAACGAACAGGGCCAATTGGGTGATGCCACCCAACTCCAGCGCAGCACACCAGTGACAGTTGGCAATCTCGCAGGCAATATTACAGCCGTAGCCGCCGGTGCCTACCAAACCTGCGCCATTACCGCGGGGGCCGTCCGCTGCTGGGGCGATAATACTTGGGGCCAACTTGGCAATGGCAGCAACACCGCAAGCCTGCTCCCCACCAATGTCAGCAACTTGGGCAGCGGAGCCACGGCGCTAGCGGTCGGTGGTGAATATGCCTGCGCCCTCGTCAATGGGAGCGTGCGCTGTTGGGGGATGAATTCAGACGGGCAATTGGGCGATGGCACCGAAACCGACAGCAACGTTCCCGTAACCGCGTTCAATCTTAGCAGTGGCGTCGCAACCATCAGCGGGGGCGAAAAGCATGTCTGTGCGGTCACGACGAGTGGCGGCGTCAAATGTTGGGGGCGCAATGCCCATGGGCAAGCCGGGGCCGCGACCGCTGCCGGTTTCTACCTCACAATCCCCGCCAATGTCACTGGGCTGACTAGCGGCGCGACCGCCGTGGCCGCCGGTGGTCATCACACCTGTGCGCGCTTGGCGAACAGCAGTCTCAAGTGTTGGGGCGTAGGTGAATCCGGTCAATTAGGTGACGGCGTCAACTATCTCTACAGCACCCCCGTTGCCGTAACAGGTGTTAGCGGTAGTGTAAGCAGCCTGGCCCTGGGCGGTAGCCATAGCTGCGCTCTCATCGATGGCGCGGCCCAATGTTGGGGCAGCAATGAATATCTACAGCTTGGCAATCCGGTCGTTGGGGCAAGCCCATTGCCCGTCGCGGTTAACTTTACTGGTGGTACGTTCACGGCCTTAGCCACTGGCCTTGACCACTCGTGTGGAAGAACGAGCATTGGGGCATTGGTTTGCTGGGGCGGGAACTACTGGGGCCAGCTTGGCTTGGGCCACACCGACTACACCGATCAGCTCAACAGTCCCGCGGGTTTGACAGCAGGCGTTACGGCCTTTGCCGCTGGCTATGCCCACACCTGTGCGGTCGTCAATGGCACAACCCAGTGTTGGGGACAGAACAACTATGGTCAATTAGGTACCGGCAACACCGTCGATAGCAGTACCCCCGTTGATGTGAGTGGACTACAGCCCAATGAAGTGGTGGCCTTGGCCGCCAGTGGGGATCATACCTGCGCGTTGACCACTACGAGCAGCGTCAAATGTTGGGGACACAATGGGTTCGGCGAGTTAGGCAGTGGCAGCACGAGCGAAAGTGAAAGCACCCCCGTGACCGTCGCCGGCTTGGCGAACGACGTCCTCGCCATTACAGCCGGTTTGTATCACAGTTGTGCGCGCTTTGCCAGTGCAGTTCAGTGTTGGGGGCGCAACGATTTAGGTCAATTGGGCGATAACAGCAACCAAGATCGGCTCGCACCGGTTGCGGTTGTTGAGTTAAGTGGGGCCATCCAAGCACTCGTCACCGGTTATGACCATAATTGCGTCCTTGCCGCCCAAGGTGGGCGGCAATGTTGGGGCGCGAATGAAAAAGGGCAACTCGGTGACGGCAGCTATAGCAATCGCCGAGCCCCCGTCAGTGTTACTGGATTGGCAGGCAGTGTGGCGCTTATGAGCGCGGGCAGGGATCATACTTGCGCGGCCCTGAGCCAAGGCGGGCTCCAATGCTGGGGCAGCACGGTCTACGGCCAGCTTGGCAGTGGCCAGGTCGCGTGGCGGCATACCCCCGCCGATGTCCTAATCCCCGGTAGCGCGGTGGTCCCCACAGTCACCCACACACCAACGACCCCGCCAAGCAATGGCACACCGGCCCCAACCGTTACCCCAACCGCCACGACACAACCCGGTCAGGGCGATGTCTTTGAAGATGACAACTCCTGTGCCCAGGCCAAGCCCATCGCCACCGATGGCACGCTACAGCAACGCACCTTTCATGCACCAGGCGATGTTGATTGGGTGCAGTTTACGGCCACCGCGGCTATCACCTATGTCGTCGAAGCGCGGGTCCCGGCCATGTCCGGCGCGGATCTCATTCTAGAGGTATACGACAACTGTGCTGGTGGCGCGCAGCAAAGCCAAGATCATACCTTTTCGCCCGATGTCCGCCTCCGCTTCAGCGTTCCTAGTGATCGGACTATCTATCTGCGGCTGTTAAACGCTGACCCGACCAAAGCAGGTCCCCAAGTCGCCTATCATCTCACCGTCCGTGCGCTCTCTAGCACCCCCCAGATCGGCGCAGTGATCATCGTGGCGGGACGGTACAAAGTCAATGATCCACTCCAGAGCCAGATCCACGCGTTGACCAAACGGGCCTATCAACTCTGGCGGGCCAACGGCTACGGACCGGAGCGCATCCGCTACCTCGCCAGTGAACTTGGGATCGATGCCGATAACGACGGCGTGGCCGACGTGGCCGCCCTAGCCACCCGCGCCAATCTCCAAGCTGCGATCACCCAGTGGGCCGCCGACAAGGTTGGTGCCGACCGCTCCTTAACCATCTATCTCATGGATCACGGCGGCTATGACAAATTCTACCTAGATGGGCCGCGCAACGAAGTATTGACGCCCCAAGATCTGCATAGCTGGCTCACTCAACTTGAGGCGATCCACCCGAACCTGTCAATCAATATCATCATTGAAGCCTGCTACTCGGGCAGTTTTATCGACCCGAACCAGAGTATCAGCGCGCCGAATCGGGTGGTGGTGGCTTCCACAGGGGCCTTTGCCCTGGCTTGGGCCTCGCAACAAGGCGCGGTCTTCTCCGATGCTCTCTTTGATTCGCTGACCCAGGGCAGCAGCCTGTTGGTGGCTTTTGAAGAGGCGCGCACGAGCGCCCGCAGCCGCAATAGCGCGCAAGTTGCGTGGCTGGATGATGATGGTGACGGGATCCCCAATGGGGCGAACGATGGTCAGGTGGCCGGACTCCGCAGCTTCACCGTGGCTGGCACCTTCCCGGCGGATAATGCCTGGCCGCCCTATGTGGTCCAAGCGGAAATACGCAACAGCAGCGGTGAGCGGAAAGAGATCTGGGCGGAAGTACGCGACAACGAAAACGCGGTGCGCGCCGTTTGGGCGGTGATCTATCCGCCTTCCTATCAGATCCCGACCAGCAATGAGGAACTGGTAGCGGAACCGCTGCCCTTGCCGCTACTGGCGCGTGGCAATGATCAATACGCGGCGCTCTACGGTCAATTTACAGAATCCGGCACCTACCGCATTGTCATCTACGCCGAAGACGACGAAGGGCTAACGGCCCGCCCGGTCGAGCTTGTGATCAGCAGTCTCTACCTGCCCGTTATTACACGCTAATCAACAGAAGTGCCCAGCAGAAGTGCCGGGGACGAGCCGCTCGCGACCTTCACACGACGACTACAACTGGCTCGTCCCCGGCACTTCTGTTTAGCACTTCTACGCCTACAACTGGCTCGTCCCCGGCACTTCTGTTTGGCACTTCATCGATTGTTCATTGATAGTTTCTAAGTTTCAAGCCGTCTGTAGGAAAACCTGGTTAACGATCTGTTGGGCTTCGGCCTGGATCTGCTGCAAATGGGCTTCACTCTGGAAGCTTTCAGCGTAGATCTTGTAAATATTTTCTGTGCCCGATGGACGAGCCGCGAACCAACCTTGCGCAGTCACCACCTTGAGGCCACCGATGGCGGCCCCGTTTCCTGGCGCGTGGGTCAGTTTGGCGACGATCTTGTCGCCAGCCAATTCGTTGGCCGCCACCGCTGCCGGCGAAAGATTCTTCAGGGCGTTCCGCTGAGCGGCATCCGCGGGGGCGTCGATCCGGTCATAATAGACTGCGCCAAATTCGGCCTCCAAGGCTTGATAGTGTTCCCCTGGATCGCGCCCCGTTACAGCGGTGATCTCAGCAGCAAGGAGATCGAGGATGATGCCATCTTTGTCGGTGGTCCACACTGTGCCATCTTTGCGCAGGAACGCGGCCCCGGCGCTCTCTTCGCCCCCAAAACCATAGCTCCCATCGACCAAGCCATCGACAAACCACTTAAAGCCCACCGGCACTTCGGCCAGTTTGCGCCCCAGTTGTTGAGCCACGCGATCGATCATGGCGCTCGAGACCAAGGTTTTGCCAACCGCCGCATCGGCGCGCCAGCCCGGTCGATGTTGGAAGAGATAGCCAATGGCGACGGCCAGATAGTGGTTAGGGTCCATCAACCCCGCGCTCGGCGTCACAATGCCGTGGCGGTCAAAGTCGGGGTCATTGCCAAAAGCGATATCAAAGCGATCCTTGAGACCGATGAGGCTAGCCATAGCATAGGGTGAAGAGCAGTCCATACGGATCTTGCCATCTTTGTCCACGGTCATAAAGGAAAAGGTTGGATCGACACGGCGGTTCACTACGGCAATGTCCAAGCCATAGTGGTCGGCAATCGGCTCCCAATAGTGGATCCCCGCGCCGCCCATGGGGTCCGCGCCGATCTTGAGCCCGGCGGCACGAATGGCTTCCATATCAATAATATTGGCTAGATCCGCCACATAGGGGGTAATGTAGTCATAGGTGTGGGTAGTGGCAGCCTGCAGGGCGCGCGTCAACGGCATCCGCTTCACCCCTTGCAAGCCTTGCGCCAACAATTGGTTGGCGCGCTGCTGGATCTGTTGGGTAGTCGCCGCATCCGCAGGCCCGCCTTCGGGCGGATTATATTTGAAGCCCCCGTCACTCGGTGGATTGTGGGACGGCGTGATCACAACACCATCGGCTAGGCCACGGGTACGGCCGCGGTTATGGGTGAGGATGGCGTGTGAAATCACCGGCGTTGGTGTATAGCCCCGGTCTGTCTGGATCATCAATTCGGTGGCATTGGCGGCAAAGACCTCAATGGCGGTGGCCAGAGCGGCTTCCGAGAGGGCATGGGTATCCATCCCCAAATAGAGCGGGCCGGTAATCCCTTTGGCTTGGCGCAGTTCAACAATCGCCTGACAAATTGCCAGAATATGATGCTCATTGAAACTCTGCTCGGTCGATGTGCCCCGATGGCCCGATGTCCCAAAAGAGACCGCTTGGGTCGCGACAGTCGGATCAGGCTGCAGCGTGTAGTAATCCGAAATCAGCCGCGGAATATTGATCAGCAACGCAAGCGGAGCCGGTTGGCCCGCCAGTGGATGAAGTGGCATAGAAGAGTCCTCTCTGGAAGTTGGGCGTACTTGGTATCAATTTTCTTTAGAGCGCAAGCAGCATCTCAACGGCTTCTCGCCGTAGGGCATTGGCACCTTGCAACCGTGTCTGCGCGGCGGCCAACCACTCTAGATCAACGCGTAGGGCACTCTGGAGTTGGCCCAGCAGGAGAGTCGTTGCTTGGGGAGAGACGCCACCGACATCGACGCGCGCGTTGACAAACATCTGGGGATCGAGGGCGCGTTCCAATTGCTCGGCGGAAAAGGGCAATGGCTTGCCTACTACGGTGGTCGCCGCGGCTTGTAAACGTTCTAGGGTCAGCTGCTCTTCACTCACCCCATCCTGCACAGCCGCTTGCACCATGGTCGCCACAATTTTATACGCTTGGCGGAAAGGCAGGCGCGCCTCGCGCACCAGTGTATCGGCGAGTTCGGTGGCCGTGGTAAAGCCCACCCCCGCGCGCTGACGCAAATGTTCTTCCTCAAGCTGTAGGGTTTCAAAGACCGCGGTGTAGAGCGTCAAACATTCTTGCAACGTGGTCAATGCCTCTTGCAACGGGGGTAGAATTTCGTCTTCAATATCTTGGGTGTCGCCATAGGGAATATTATGACACTGAAGCGCAATCGTTTGGGCCGCGCCCAAGGTGCGGCTGAGGCGAGCGCGCAAATGCTCTAACACCACCGGATTACGCTTTTGGGGCATGATCGAACTGATCTGGATAAAGCTGTCATCAAACCGCAATGCGCCGACCTCTTGGGTGGCAAGAAAAAGCAGATCTTTGGTCATCCGCCCGAGGCCAATCGCGAGCGATTGCACGGCAAAGCTGACATCGGTCAGATGATCACCCGCCCCAATGCTATGGTGGCTGCTGGCGATCAAAGCATCAAAACCCAAGAGTTCGGCCAGTCGCTGACGATCGATGGGAAAACCGGTACCGGTAAAGGCCACTGCCCCCAAGGGTGACTCGTTGACATTGGCATAGGCCGCGGCCAAGCGCGCCTGATCTTTGCCCAAAAAGGTGAGCACTCCCGCCAAGTAATGGGCAAAGGTGGTCGGTTGCGCGGGCTGAGTGTGGGTATAGCCCGGCATGAGGGTATTGATAAAGCGCTCGGCGCGTCGGAGCAACACTTGCCGTAACGCCAATAAGTCACCAGCCACCGCCAGAAGCCCCTCGCGCAGGGCCATGCGCGCCAGGGCTTGGCCCAGATCGTTACGACTACGCGCAAGCTGCAAATTGCCCCCATAGTCAGCCCCGACGCTGGCAATGATTGCGCCTTCAATGCGAAAAAAGAGATCTTCCACCCCAGGCTGATAGGCAAAGGCATCTACGGTGGCGGCTTCTAGCTGTGCTACTGCCTGTAAAATTGCCACAGCATTTTCATGGCTGATGATATTACATTCGGCCAGCATAATCGCATGGGCCTCGTGGGCAGCCAACATCGGAGCAAAGAGAAAAGCCTGCGCATCGGCATAGGCGGGTTGGAGGACATGACGACTGTAGACGGGGTGTGGAAAAGTTGGCATAAGCGAATGCGCCTGGGTACTCATTCCCGAAGGTTTCACCGAATCAATTTCACAGGTCCAAGCAGCCCTCTCCTTTAGGCTCCTGGCGGGAATTATATCCTGTTTACCAAGGTGCCACAAATATATAGGCTCAGAGCGCGCTGCGCAGCAACCGAGCTGCGTTGCGATGGCGCGATCGCGGCGACACAACTTGCTCTCTATCTACTCTCTATACCGCGGCATATCTTTTTATCCGGCCCTTGCAGTATGTTCATAAGAGTTGTCCTGGTCAGGCTGACGCTCTTGGCGGCGACGCGCTTGCCGTCACGCCTAGACCAATCGTCTTTGCCCCCGCCTATCGGCGTTTCTCCCCAGCGCCAGCTACCACGCAATGATGGACCTTCCCACCCAACAGCACACCATCGTTGTGCCAACAACACCGCTAGGCTGCTTGGCGTGGGGAGGATGAGAAAGGATAGTACTATGCAAAAAAGTTGGATCTTTCCGCTCCAGGTTGGGCTGCTGCTCACCCTCTTTGTATCCAGCGCTTGCACCCTCCAAGTTCGGCCCGATTCCGCTGTCACCAGCCAGAACCCAGCCATTGCGACAGTCAATGGCGATCTGCCGGATACATCGGCCATGTCGATCGCTGACATCTTCAAATCGGTGGATCGCTTTAGCTACCTTGCCGAGGCCGCCGAAACCGCCGGGTTCGACTTGGCCTTTACCGAAAACGGGCCGCTTACAGTCTTTGCACCGGATAACGCCGCCTTCGAGGCGGTTCCCGCTGCCACCAGAGAGGCCATCCTCGCCGATCCGGTTCAGTTGGCCGCGATCTTGCAATATCACATTGTGGTTGACCGCATGGATAGTATGGCCTTGACGCGGCTAGATGTTCTCCAAACGGCGGCAGGCGAACCGCTGACGGTGACCATCGGTGTGGATGGGGGCTTGTTTGTCGATGGGGCGCAGCTTGTCTACCGTGATCTACCGGCAGCCAATGGCGTGATTCATGTCATCAATCAAATTTTAATCCCGCCGACCTTGGACTTGGCCCTACCTGCTGCACCACCAGAAATGCTGGCGTTCCAGACCAAGCAGGCCGACGAAACCCTCGAAGAGCTCAAAGCAGCCGACACCTCGCAAGAAACCGTCGTCGAAGTGATCAACTCGATCACAGGGCTACAGACCGCGGCCACAGCCATCAACGCGGCTGGCATGACCGATGCCCTCCAACAGGTAGGTCCCTTTACCCTCTTCGTGCCAACCGATCCCGCCTTCCGCGAGGTGCCAACTGAACAAATTCAAGCGTTGCTCAATGATCGCGCCGCCTTGGCCGAACGGCTGCGCTATCATCTTATCTTGGGCGATGTCAACTCGGCTGATCTAGCCACGCGCTCTACCTTAGTCACGGCGTCGGGTGAAGAACTAGTGGTCACTGTACAAGAAGACGGCCAAATTTTTGTCAATGGTGCGCCGGTCTACCAAGCTGATATTGAAGCGGCCAATGGCGTGATTCATGTGATTGGGGATGTGCTAACACCCCCCTCGGCAGCGCCTACCACCGATGTGGATGGGTAGGGGGGCATAGCGGAAAACCTGACAGGGTTGATGAAAATCAAATTCGGTAATCCGCCCGCGCCCAAGGCCCCCCAAAAAGCCACCGGGCTAGCCAGCAACGCCGACGCAAGCCCGCTTCCGCCAGCGTTGTTCACTAGCCCGGTGCTTATGAAA
>JAHBVH010000058.1 GCA_019637645.1 Caldilineaceae bacterium | reverse complement strand
CCACCTCTGCCGTGAGGTTGACATTGCGCAGCACTGGTTCATCGCTTTTGTACTCCGCCTGGACATTCTGGTAGACCACGCGTCCCTGAATCGGCGGCAGCGGTTTGGCATCGCGCTTTTCCTGGATCTCGGGCATTTCGTCCAACAGATCAAAGATCCGTTCGCCACCTGCAATGGCACTCTGGACATTGGCCCACATAATGCTGATCTGCACGATGGGCTGATTGAAGCGTTGAACGTAGCCCAAAAAGGCAACAATCAACCCCAGCGAAACGGTGGCGCCTCCCAAAGTTTGCCCACGGAGCAGGTAGAAGCTGCCCACGCCCGCCGAAATCGCAATGGCTAAATAGCCAAGCGCTTCCAGGGTTGGCCCCAACGCCGAGGTATAGGCCACGGCGCGCACATTGGCATCCCGATAAGCGGCGCTACTTTGGGTAAAGCGTTCAATATTGGCCCCTTCGCGGCCAAAGGCTTGCACCTCGCGCACGCCGGAAATGCCCTCTTGTAGCTCGGCGTTGACATCGCCAATCTTCTCGCGCGAGGCGCGGAAGGCTTTGCGGGCTTGGCTGCTAAACCACAAGGTGGCGACTACCATCAAAGGAAGCACGGCCAAGCTCAATAAGCCATAGACGAAATTCGTGGTTAGCATATTGTAGGCGATCCAGGCTAGGAGCAAGACCCCACTGAGAACTTGGACCAGGGCAAAGCCAATCGCTTGCTGGATGGTATTCACATCGTTGGTGATGCGGCTCATTAAATCGCCACTCTCCGTTTTGCTATAAAAGCTTAAGGAGAGCCGGTGCAAATGTTCAAAGAGCGAGACTTGAAGGCGACGCAGCACGAGCTGTCCGGTCCAGCCCATCAAAAAGAACATGCTCCCGCCACTGATCGAGCCTGCGACATAGAGTACAATCAGCCACAAGGAGAGCCGTAAGAGGCCCCCCATCCGTGCTTCTGCACTGGCGTTCGGCGGCAAGGTATCGTACCAGCAGTTCTGTTCGCTGGCGCTGGTGCTCCCTGCGGGGAGGGCCACGGCTGCGGCCGCTTGTGGTGCCAGATAGCAATCGACGGCTTGCCCAATCAAGCCGGGGGTGATCACCTGCACCCAGGCATTGATCACCAACAGCAGGGCCACCACCAACAGCCAGTGCCAATAGGGCCGAAAATAGCGACTAAAGCGTCCTAAGGTCAAGCGTACGCTACGCGGTTTGCGTACTTCATCTTGCAATAATCTTCCCGGTCCGCCCATCATAGGCTACGACTCCTTTTGCGATTCATCATAAATGACCTGTCTACGGTGCCTTGCCGCGTTACTGGCTGCCATCAACTGGGGTGGCGAGTTCTGCGACCATGTCTTCCGCGCGCGTGGTACTGGGCGCGGCATCCTCCACCAACTGGCTGCGATAGATCTCGGCGTAGAGCGCATTACTCTCGAGTAGATCCGCATGCTTGCCCCGCGCGACGACTTGGCCTTTGTCCAATACCAAGATCTGGTCGGCGTTCAGCACCGTGCTAATGCGTTGGGCAATCACAAAGCTCGTGCGCCCTTCCATCAGGCGATCCAGCGCCCGTTGAATGTGGACCTCGGTCGCCACATCCACACTGCTGGTGGAGTCGTCCAAAATGAGAATGCGCGGATCGAGCAGCAAGGCCCGCGCGATGGCGACCCGCTGCTTCTGCCCACCACTCAAGGTCGCGCCCCGTTCGCCAACGGCGGTAGCATAGCCCTGTGGAAAGCTCAGGATAAAGTCATGCGCGGCGGCTGCTTTGGCCGCAGCCATGACTTCTTCATCCGTCGCGCCAGGCCGACCAAAGGCAATATTGTCGCGAATGGTGCCGGTGAATAAGTTGGTTTCTTGCAGGACGATCCCAATCTGGCGGCGGAGCGAATCGAGCTGTACGTCGCGCACATCATAGCCATCGATCAAGACCTGTCCTTCGCTGACATCATAGAAGCGTGGAATCAGGTTGATGATGGTGGTCTTGCCACTGCCCGTTGCGCCGAGGAGCGCTACCGTTTCCCCCGGCTTGGCCGCTAGGGTAACCTGGCTCAAAACCGGCTCGCTGCTATTGAAGTAGCGGAAGGAGACTGCTTGAAAGACCACTTGCCCTTGGACTGGGGGCAGAGGCTGGGCATTGGGGCGGTCGGCCACTTCATTTTGCGTATCCAGAATTTCAAAGATACGGGCTGCACTTGCACTCGCCTGGCTCATCTGGCTGATGATAAAGCCCAACTGCCCAATGGGAAAGAAGACCAAGACCAGATAAAGGCCAAATTTCTGCCACTCACCAACGGTCAAGGTATTGGCAACCACCTGATTCCCGCCAAAATAAATGATGACCACTTGGCCGATGTTGGCGATCAGGAAGATGAGGGGAAAGAGAAAGCTAAAGACCCGGGCTAGTGCAATCTGCTGCTGTAACAGATCATCGGCTGCCACAGCAAAGCGTTCTTGCTCTAACGGCTCGCGGGCAAAGGATTTTACGACTTTGATACCCGCTAGATTTTCCTGCAAAACGGTATTCAGAGCCGATAGCTTGGCCTGTACTTTGCCAAAGAGTGGTTGGCTTACCGCGCCAAAGAACATAAAGAGTACCAACGCAATCGGCAGAATGGGCAAGATGTGGAGCGTGAGATTCCAGTTGGTGACGCCCAACAGCACCAATGCCCCCACGAGCAGCACAAGGGCCTGGACAGCCAACAACAACCCTTGCCCAATAAAGACCCGTAACTTCTCTACGTCATCCGTGGCGCGGATCATGAGCTGGCCGGTCTGGTTGCGATCATGATAGCTAAACGAGAGGTGTTGGATCTTGGCAAACAACTCGTTGCGAAAATCAAAGGCCAGCTCTTGGCTCACCTTTTCTGCCATATAGGATTGGGCAAAGGAAAAAAGCCCGCGGATCACGGCAAAGACCAGGGTCAGTGCAATGGCCCACAGCAAAGCGGTTTCGGCCATCTGGCGTGCCAACAAGGGCTCAACCCCTGCTTGGATCTGCGTCACGGCACCGCTCACGGCATCGAGAATATTTTGGACCAACTGGGGGACAACCAGTTGGGCGGCTGTACTCAAAAAGAGGGAGACATAGGCAATCAAAGCGGTCCGTCGGTAGCGCCCTAAATAGCGAATGGCGCGCCCGAGGTGCTTGAAGCTACCGCTTGGCGCGCCAGACGGGCCGCCGCGTGGCCCAGCCTGCTGCTTGCTTGCTTGCCCTGGCGGTGAACTGCCAACTTCTCTGCGACTGCGTTCTGCTTCTGTCATGACTCTTCTCTTTCTTGCTGCGATACCAGCACCTTATCAATGCGGTAACCATCCATATCAGCGATTTCAAAACGCAGGTTGATGGCATCAAAATGTTCACCCATCGTTGGCACTCGCCCCATTTGCATCATGACGAAGCCACTGAGAGTTTGGTAATTGCCGCTCTCTTCTTCGGGCAATCTGTCAATATTTAAGAGAGCCTTGAAATCATCAACGGGTAACATGCCATCCAAAAACCAGGAGCCATCCTCGCGTTGAACCGCGTAGGGTTCATCCGATTCATCCACCGCGGGTAGATCACCCACTAAAGCCCCAAGAATATCGTTGAGAGTCACTAAGCCTTCAATGCTCCCCTGTTCATCAATGACCAAGACAATATGTGTGCGGGCTGTTCGCAAGGTTTCTAGAAGCTTGATGGCGGGGAGGGTTTCGGGGACAAAAACGGGTGGTTGCAGCGCACTCATCAGATCCAAAGGTCGGCCCTCGGCACTTTGGGCCAGGAGCTCCTTGGCCCGCAAAACCCCCACCACTTCATCCAGGCCACCACGGCAAACTGGAAAACGGGAATAGACACGGCTGCTGATCGTTTGCAAATTCTCTTCTAGCGTATTCTCTAGATCGAGCCAGACAATATCAGGCCGTCGCGTCATCAGCGAGCTGACACTCCGATCCCCAAAGCGGAAGATCCGTTCAACCATATCTTGTTCGGCAACGGCAAAGACACCCGATTCCGTGCCCTGTTCGATCATCACCTTGATCTCTTCTTCGGTCACCGTTGGATCATCACTGTTTTGAATACCCAGCAGCCGGAGAAACATATCGGTTGAATAGCTAAGCAGGCTCACAACGGGACTGGTGAGGCGCGCCAGTTGATTCATCGGCTTAGCGATTAAGATAGCCAGCCCTTCGGGATTTTGGATCGCGATCCGCTTGGGGGATAGCTCGCCAATGATCAAAGTAAGATAACCGATGATGACAACAATCAATCCTGTGCTAATCGGATTGGCATAAGCACCAATGACTGGAAGCGGGGACAAGATTTCGGCGAGCGCATCGGCAATGGTGGCACCACCAAAGATACCTGTCAGGATGCCGATCAGCGTAATGCCGATCTGTACCGTTGGCAGAAAACGATTGGGATTCTCGGCTAATTCTAGCGCAACTTGCGCACTACTATCCCCGCTTTGGGCGCGTTGCTGTAGGCGTGCTTTTCGCGAGGCGACGATGGCTGCCTCTGAGCCGGCAAAAAGGCCATTAGCTACAATCAGCAGCAAGACAATCACTATTTCTGTTGTTAGATTACCCATGAGTTGTTCTTTTTACTCTTTGTTTTGTTACTATCATCTTGGAGCATGTTACCGCATGTTACCGCATGTTACCGCATGTTACCTAGGGTAGCATGGCCCGTTTTATAGAGGTAGGTCGCCTGCTTTCCCTGTCCTGCAAGCTTATACGGTCAGCTTTGCCAATCGGCTCCCAATCTCGATCGCGTGCTCCCAGCCATAGCCAGGCGATTCCGCACTCCAACAAGCTGAGATCACGGCTTGGATAATTCCCCAATCGCGCACTCGTTCGCGCGTAAATGCTAAAGAGTCTGCTAACAGATCAACGCGCCGTTGGAGCAGGTGATCGAGGTCGGCACGCTGCTCAAGTAGGTGGCCTGGATTGTAGAGGAACGCCCCTAGATCATACGCTGGATCGCCCACTAACCCTTTGGGATCAATCGCCAACCAAGGACGGCGCTGTGCCCGCAAAATATTATAGTGATGCAGATCCCCGTGGAGGAGCATGGGCGGTGCGTTCTCGGCCAGCCGTTCGCGGATGAGCCACTCGGCTTGCTCGAACAGGGCGCGCGGCAGTGGCCCCAAGCCGCCGTCAAAACGGGCGCGATGGCGCGGTAGGGCCATTGCCCAATCAGCCACGGTTGGAAAGGGATGATCGGCGGGGACTGGTCGCCACAATTGGTGCATGATCGTGGCCGCAATGAGTGTCGCCTCTTCGTCATCGGGTAACGACGCAAGCATCTCACCAGGCAGCAGCCGCTCGAGCAGCATGACCCCTTCCGTTTCCTCCGTCGCGTCGAGTAACTGTACCATGCCATCGCCGTTGTAGAGCCGCAGGGCCGTCATCTCATTGCGATATTCAAAGGAAGGATAGCTAACTTTAAGCACCACCGCGCGGCCATCGGCCTGCACCGCTGGCAAAACGTAGTTAAGAGAAAGGCTAAAGGGCGCACCAAACTGGAGCGACCAGCGTTGTGCATAGGTGGCAAGACGGTTCGGGAGTTGTTGAAGCCATGCGGCTCCTTCCTCCCCATACATGTCAAGAATGGTCTGAGCAAAGGCCGCAGGAATGGTTGTCATAAAATATACTATTTGTACTTTCGTTCCGACGAAGGCATCGCTTGGCTCGATAAGCGAGGAAGCCTATTCCATAGCCAACGTTGCGCTACCGCGGTCTATTCCCGCAGCCAAAGCGCTACGGAACCTAAACATTGTACCTAAATATGTGGTTTTCGCAATCTGGCGGACTGCTTGTGCAGAGGATCATAAGCGCATCACTGTGCCTGTCCCATCAAAGGCGATCATTGTGAGAAAACTCACTTATTTAATCGTGATGGTTCGTCTATACTAGATGGCATACCCCCCCCCATGGGGGTAGGGGTGTGGCAGGCCCCAGCAACGAATGGGAAATGGAGATGGTGCGATGGATGAAGGTACACAAAAAGCGATTACACAACGCCTCGCCAGTGCGGCGGGTCATATTAAGGGTATTGAGCGGATGGTGGCCGAGGATACCTACTGCATCGATGTCATCAAACAGATCCAAGCTGTGCAAGCGGCGCTCAACAAGGTCAGTACCTTAATCCTAGAAAACCATCTACGCACCTGTGTCACCACCGCCATTCAAGGCAATGATCCTGACGAACGGGAGCGTATGCTACAAGAAGTCACAAGCGTATTTGAAGTGTCCAGTAAGCGTTAATCAGGCCAGCCCATTGGCTGGTCAATCAATATTAATCAATTCCAATCAATAAGGAGCTAAATAATGAGCACCAAAACTTTTCTTGTCCCCGCCATTAGCTGTGGTCATTGCACCCATACCATTGAAAGCGAACTCAGCGAATTGGCTGGCGTGCAGAGTGTCGCTGCCGATCAGGCAACGAAGCAAGTGACCGTCACTTGGGATACGCCAGCTAGTTGGGAATCGATCAAAGCCTTGTTAGCCGAGATCAACTATGTCCCCGCCGAAGAGGTTACCCTGCAATAGGCCAGTGAGCTAAGCTGTAGCTAGGCGTGGGCACCTGGGCAAATCATCACGCGGGGTTCTTCCCCGTATGCCCACCGCGCCACCTGCATCTTCAGAAGGAGGACGCCATGTCCGCAACAAAAATGTTAACCGTACCGGTCCTCGGCATGACCTGTGCCAATTGTGTGGCAGCCGTCGAACGCAACGCGAAAAAGGGGACGAATGTCGCCAAGGCCGCCGTCAATTTTGCCAGCGAACGGCTGACGGTCGAATATGATCCAGCTGTCACGACCCCGCAAGCCACCTTGACGGAAGTCATTGCCCGGGTCACGCGTGCTGGCTATACAGTGCCCACCGAACGCGTTGAGTTGCCGCTGTTGGGGATGACCTGTGTCAACTGCGCCAACACCATTCAACGCCGCCTGAACAAGGTCGAAGGGGTGCTCAGCGCCGAAGTCAACTATGCCAATGAACGGGCTACGGTTGAGTTTGTCCCTGGCGTCGCGACCTATAGCGACTTAGTCGCGGCTGTGCGTCAGGCTGGCTATCATGTGGTGGAAGCCGCCGGGGCTGCCACCGTTGACGCGGAAACCACGGCCCGCGCCGCCGAAGTACGCCACCAATGGACGCGGTTGATCGTCGGTGTGATCTTTGCCCTGCCCCTCTTCCTCCTGAGCATGAGCCGCGATTTTGGGCTCGTGGGCGATTGGGCGCACGCCACTTGGGTCAACTGGCTCTTCCTGGCGCTCGCGACGCCGGTGCAATTCTATGTCGGCTGGGATTATTATGTGGGCGCGTACAAGAGCTTGCGCAACGGCGCGGCCAATATGGATGTGCTGGTGGCGATGGGCTCGTCGGTCGCCTATCTCTATAGTGTGGCCGTCTTAGTTGCCTTGACCATGGGTAGCCACACCCTGGGCCACCATCTCTATTTTGAGACATCCGCGGTGATCATCACCCTGATTGTACTGGGCAAGTTGCTCGAGGTGCGCGCCAAAGGGCAGACCAGCGCCGCGATCAAAAAGCTCATCGGCCTGCAAGCCAAGACCGCACGCGTCGTGCGCAACGGTGAAGAGCGCGATATTCCGATTGCGGAAGTGATCAAAAACGACATTGTCATCGTGCGCCCCGGTGAGAAGGTGCCGGTCGATGGGGTGATCACCGAAGGTCATTCCGCGGTGGATGAGAGCATGCTCACCGGTGAGAGCCTGCCCGTGGAAAAGAAAGTCGGCGACCCGATTACGGGGGCCACCCTCAATAAGCAGGGCTTGCTCAAATTCAAGGCCACCAAGGTGGGCAAAGAGACCGCTTTGGCCCAGATCATCAAGCTCGTGGAACAAGCCCAAGGCAGCCGCGCCCCCATTCAGCGGGTAGTCGATCAGGTCGCCGCCTACTTTGTGCCAGCGGTCATTGGCCTCGCCGCGCTGACCTTTGCCGTCTGGTGGTTTGTCGGTGGGGATTTTGTACCCGCCCTGATCCGCTTGACCGCGGTGCTGGTCATCGCTTGTCCTTGTGCCATGGGCCTCGCCACCCCGACCTCGATCATGGTTGGCGTGGGTAAGGGCGCGGAAAACGGGATTCTCTTCAAGAACAGCACCGCACTCGAACAGGCGCATAAGTTAACCGCCATTGTGCTCGACAAGACCGGGACAATCACCAAGGGGCAGCCGTCGGTGACGGATGTGGTGGCTGAACTTGTCGAAGCCACCGGTCGTGATGAGTTGCTGCGGTTGGCCGCGTCGGCAGAGCGTGGCTCGGAGCATCCGCTAGGCGAGTCGATTGTGCGGTCGGCGCGGGAGAAAGGCTTGCAACTCAGCGAACCGACCGGCTTTGAAGGCATCGCCGGCTACGGCATTGCGGCGACCGTTGACGGGCATAAGGTACTGCTTGGTAATCTTCGCTTGATGGAACGCGAGGGGGTGCATCTGAATGGCCTAGCACCCAAAGCGCAGCAGTTGCAAGCCGAAGCCAAAACCGCCATGTGGATGGCCGTCGATGGTCAGGCCAGCGCCCTGATCGGTGTGGCGGATACGATCAAGGATGGCTCTAAGGAAGCCGTGGCCGCGCTGCACAAACTGGGCCTCACCGTCGTCATGATGACGGGCGACAATGAGGCCACGGCCCAGGCGATTGCCAAAGAAGTGGGCATTGAGCGCATCTTTGCGGAGGTATTGCCTAGTGAGAAGGCCAATTATGTCAAGCAGCTACAAGCCGAAGGCTACCAAGTGGCGATGGTCGGCGACGGCATTAACGACGCCCCCGCCCTGGCCCAAGCCGATGTCGGCATTGCCATCGGCACCGGCACCGACGTCGCCATGGAAACCGCCGATGTAACGCTCATGCGCGGCGACCTGCGCAGCGTCCCCCAGGCGATTGCCTTGTCCAAAGCGACCATGCGCAACATCAAGCAAAATCTGGCCTGGGCCTTTGGCTATAACATCGCTCTGATCCCCATCGCCGCCGGGATCCTGGCCCCCTTCCCTTGGGCCCCCGATATGCTGCGCCAACTACACCCCATTCTCGCGGCAGGAGCGATGGCTTTTTCCAGTATTAGTGTGGTGGGGAATGCGTTGAGATTGAAGAGTGCATCGTTACCGCTTCTTCGGGATGACGCGCCAGGCACTGTTCAATCGTCTCTGGTTTCCCCAGCGGCTGCTGTGGTTTCTCCACAGTAAAGTCTTTTTCACGGAGCTGGGTGATTGGAGAAACCATGGCTAACCATATGCGGTGACGCTGGAAGTTGGACCAAAGGGCAAGAAGGTGGTGGCCGTGGCACCGGACTGGCCCGGCCTCGCGCGCGGGGCGAAGACCGGGGAGGCCGCAATCGAAAGGCTACGTTCTTATATTCCGCGCTATTCACAGGTGGCAAAGCTAGCAAAAATGGCACAAAACTAGCCAGTTGCGGTGATGATGGGGCGATTATGCTCTGGGATTTGGCCAGTGGAAGCCATCTCCAAACGCTGCGCCGTGACCGACCCTATGAACGGATGGACATCACTGACCTGATTGGCATTACCGCCGCCCAACGCACTTCTCTCCTCGCCTTGGGGGCGCTAGAAACGTAAAGGGCCAAGCGGACCGGCTTTGCCAAGCTGCCAATCCGCGAAAAGCGGGACAACCTTGGTAGCAATCGCACCGAGGTTGTCCCGCCTTCGAGACTGTGTGAAAAGGGCAAGGTGTGCCGGGTCCTCTCCCTGGCCGTGGCGCTAAGTTCTTCCTTTGGACAAGTAGTCGCTGCCACTTGCCCAAAGGTTTTTTGCTACCTTGTGCCTCTTTTCCAGTACGCTCTTGTGGCTGACGCCAAGAATCCTTTACTCGCTCACCACGCATTGAGTTACTTCGGCAGAAGCAGTATATTCTAGCAACACATTGCCCGCTTCATCCGTCATCACCCAAGTGTGGCCTGCGTAGGTCTCTTGGTCCACACTGGCCCCTGGTTCGAGGCGATGATATTCCTGGAGCTGGTTGTCGAAATTCTGCCAGGAAACCAAGCTAACGCCAGCACGCTCGTTGACAAAGCGTACCATCACATCGGCTTGGGTTGGGGCGGGAACGTCGGCTGGGTTACAGGCCGCGACGGCTGCGACAGGTGTCTCCGTACTCTCCGTTGCCGCGGGTTCGGCGCTATCGGCTGTCTCCGCTGCTGGGGTGGCGGCTTCTGTTGGTCGTGGTGTTGGTTCCAAGATAGCACGGAAGCTAATGGGTTCTTCATCCGCGTAGGTCAGTGTTCCAACTAGGCTATTGCCCGCGTCCTCAGACGCGATCTCAATGGCGACAACGCCCTGCCCTTCGCGATTGCCTAAGATCCAAGTGCCACCGGGATTCCAGGGATCATCGGCATTCCCCCAGTGGTTTTCAACGGTGTAGGTGTTCGGTTCGACTTGGGTGGCGCGGAAGCCAATTGGCCCTTCGCCCGCATAGGCCATCGTCCCTTCGAGCGTTTCTCCGCCATCCAGCGAAGTGGCACTGAGGGCAACGATCCGTTGGGCAAGGCGGCCACCAATGACCCACACCCCGCCATCCTGCCAATCCGCATCCGTATCGCTGGTGAGCGTTTTAACGAGGTAGGTGTTGCTCTGAGTAAGATCGGTTGCGGTCGGGGCTTCCGCTACGACAACCGGGGCAGGCAAGCTACTGGTTTCTTCCACTTGGAGCGCGGGGGCATCTTCGCCATTCCATTCTTCGCCAACCTGGAGCGTCACACCGGCACTGCCGCCGTCGCTCACGGCATCGCTGGCAAAGGTGTTCTGGGTGCCGTCGAGATTGATGCGCTGGACCTCGACTTGATAGGCCGTTTCGCCGGTGCTATTGTCCTCAAGGGCAATCGATTGGCTGGCTTCGTCAAAGGTCAGCGCCACGGCATGACCCTGCGCCACGGTCACATTTTTGACGACTACACTATAGTCCGCTCCGTCGGCCTTGGTGAGGGCCAGGGCCAGCGATGGTGCTTCGGTGCTGCCCAGCCCTGGCGCAAAGGTGACGCGCTTAGTCGCCGGATCAAGGTCGAGCTGCATCAAGTCGGCGCTGCTATCCGCGGTCGCCACGTCTGGTGAATTGAGGACTAGATCGGTCAAATTCAGGACAAAGCCGGGACCAAAGATGTTGACATTGGCCGGCGCTTCCGTATTGCCATAGGCCGTGGCGCGGCTGGCGATTTGCACGGTGTAGGTCATGCCCTCTTCGTGGGGGATACGGATGGCCGGGGGTGTATTCAACCCCAACCCCGTCAGGATATCAATCGTGTACGCCCCTTCGACTTCGGCAATCCACTCACCGGTGGTCAAGTCGAAGCCAACCCGCTTGCCATCGCTGCGGGTGACAAGCTGGTAGCCTTCGCCGTCTAGCTGCACCTCAAGGATGCCGCTGTTGAGTTGGAGATCGATCCCCTGGAGGTTCCCAACCATGGCTAATTTCTGTTGGCCGCTCTGCGCGGTGGTCGGGGTGAGACAAGTGAAATCACAAGTTTTGGGGAAGGTGTGAGCCCATTGCCAACTAGTCAGGCTCAGGTTGCCCGTGGTGGCATTCCCCCAGTATTTGTAGAGGGGCTTATCGGGGTTAGTCGTGCCGACATAGGTCCAGTCGCCGGTGGTGCGATTGACCCGAATGGCGAGATCGAACTGATTGGGCGCGTTGTTCTCATAGATATAGATGAGATATTCATGTTCATTGAGCTGTTCGACGGCAAAGGGGACCACCGTGTGGCCGTCACCACCCCCCTCGCTCGGCGGTTTGCGGAAGCTCAGGCGATAGCGATCGGTGGCATTGGGATCTTTCAGATTGGCGATCAAGGTGTCGAGCACGGCAACCGGGGTGCTGGCTGGGGTCCATTCATAGCCACCGTCCCGTAATGTGCTGGCGGTGGTGGGTTGGGTGCCTTGGGTCGTTGCATAGAGCGCCACCCACTTCCGCGCGTTCTCTTTCGTCAGCTCAAAGGTGACGTTGGCCCCACTTTGGAAGTCGCTCGGTGTTACCGCCGCATTGGCAAAAATATCCAAGCTGCCCATCGCCATCCCCGCACAGTGCCCCCCGGCAACGTTCTTCAGCCAGGTCTTGCGCCACGCTTCGGCTTCGGCGGTGAGGACACAAGGGTTCGTCGCTTTACAGACCGCTTTTTCGCCAAAGATGAAGACAATGTCCGCGACGGTCAGATCACTATCGGGACTGTCGCTATAGTTGGGGAAGGAGAAGCCATCGGGCCGTGGGAAGAAGCCCAAATTCGCCACCAGTTTGGCATTGAGGGGCGTAGTAATGACCTTGCCCTGTGCAATCACGGCTGGCTCGGTTGCGCTCTGCACGTTGTAGTTCTGGCTGACAAGCGTTTGCGAGGCGACTACGGTGTAGGTGATGAACTTGCTTTCGCCGGGGGCCAAGGTGCCGATCTGCCAGCTCAGTTGGCCGTCGGCAAACGTGCCACCCTGGGCCGCGCTGCCATCGACATACGCCGCACCCGTGGGCAATAGATCGACGACCACCAGATCGTTGCCACTGCGGATGCCGTTGTTCGCGATCGAGAGCGAGTAATCCGCCGCGACCCCCGCCGCAATCCAGTGGGGACCTTGCTTGACAATCGAGAGCGAAGGACCCCCTTCGCCCTGGAATTCATAGGCGCCAATATCGACCAGCGTGCCGCTAAAGGGGCGCGCCAGTTTGGCTGCGTCCGTGCTAAGGTTGCTAGACGCCAGTACGGTATCTGTCCCTTTATCGATCGCGGGGGAACTCACTTTGATCGCATAGTTGAGGGCCGTTGCATCGACAAATTGCGGATCGGCAGCTTGGATACTGTGACCGCCGCGTTCGACAACGACATCATTAAAGGTCCGCACATCAAGCTGATTGCCTGCAAAAAGATTATAATCTTCGCTGACTGCACCCTTGCTGCCCGAGGCGAGGGCGGTAGCGTGGTTGGCAATGATCGTATTGCGGAGGGTAAAGGCGGCCCATAGGGTGATGGCTGTACCCGTATTCCCGGCGTTATCGGTGATGGTGCTGTTGGTCATTTGGGCCGTAGCTCCCCCTTTGCCACCGAGGAAGAGCGCGGTCCCGCTGCCCGAACCCGCTTGATTCTGGGCAAAGAGCGTATTGGTAATCTCCAGCGCGTCGCCATCTTTGTAAATAGCCCCGCCAAAATCCTTGGCTTGGTTGTTGAGCAGGCGACTATTGGCAATGGTAAGCGAGCCGGTGAATTGGGCGATAGCCCCGCCCTTGTCAGCCTCATTATTCTGGATCGTTACCTCTTGCAACACCAACTGCCCTTGCGCAAAGAGCGCGCCACCCTGCGCCGTCGAGGCGTTCCCTTCCAGCGTTACATTCTCTAGGGTGAGGTTGCTATTGGCAAAGAGGCCACCGCCAGCTTGGGTGCTCTTGCCATTGCGAATGGTGACATTGCGCACGACTGTGCCCTGTTTGCTTTGGAAGGCCAAAATGCGGAACGCCGGGGCATCGCTACTGCGCTCGATCACCGCGCCGTTGCCTTCGATGACCGTGGCTGTCCAAATAAAGGCCCCACTGCCGCCATTCCACTGATCACTCGCGCTGGTCAATTGATAGGTGCAGGTGCCATCAAGCGTAATGGTGCCGCTCTTTTCCCCTTCCTTCACCGCGACCAAAAACTCATCCTGCGTACAACTTCTGCGCTCGGCGGCTGGTGTGAAGACCCCCTCCACTTTGCGGATGCGGTACATGTCCCCAATGTAGAGATTGCCCGCGCGGTCGAAGGCCATACCATAGGGCCCGGCTAACCCGGCGCTGGTCGCTGGCCCGCCATCACCGCTAGGCTTCTTCTCGCCGTTGCCCGCCACGGTCGTGATGATACCGCTGGGGTCGATCTTGCGGACGCGGAAGTTACCCATGTCAGAGATGTAGAGATTGTCCGCACCGTCCAAGACCACCCGCCGGGGACTGCTCAACCTGGCACTGGTGGAAGGCCCCCCGTCGCCGCTGAAACCAGCCTCGCCGTTGCCCGCCAACACGGTGATCATTCCTGCCGTGTCTACTTGATAGACGCGCTGGGCGGACTCATCGATGATGTAGAGGTTGCCCGCAGCATCCACTTCCACATCGACGGGCCAGGAGAAGCCCGCGTCGGTGGCTGGGATCCCATCACCGATGGGCTCGCTGGTACCGTTGCCCGCCACGGTGGTGATTATGCCATTGGTATCGACTTTACGAATCCGCGAGTTATTAAAATCCGCAATGTAGAGATTGCCCGCACGATCGACGGCGATGCCCTTGGGGCCATAGATGCCCGCACTGGTGGCCGGGCCGCCGTCGCCGCTGAACTCGCCCACCCCATTGCCTACCACAGTGGTGATAATCCCGTTGGTATCGACTTTGCGGATACGATTCGTGCTTAAGTCGGCGATGTAGAGATTGTCGGCGGCATCGATAGCCACATCATGGGGATAGTACAACCCGGCACTGGTGGCAGGGCCGCCATCGCCGCTGAATTCGCCCACGCCATTGCCCGCGACCGTTGAGATCATGCCATTGGGGTCGATCTTGCGGATGCGATGGTTGTTTAAGTCGGCAATGTAGAGGTTACCAGCACTATCGACCGCCATACCAAAGGTGTCAAAAGAGGCGCTGGTGGCGGGTCCATTGTCCCCACCAAACTCTCTGACGCCCGTCCCACCAATGGTGGAGATGTCGCCGGTGGCCGCGTTGGCGAGCTGTAGATTGCTCCCCAGCAGGGCCAGCGCCAGCAGGATGGCGAAGAGGGGCCACTGGTTGCGCATGGACGCGCGCCAATGGCGTGAGGACGGAAATTGAATCTGCACGAAATTCTCCTAACTATCATGGTTGATACGAATACGTTTCCAGCCTTGCGCTTGAATGAGGACGACCATGGTAGCTGGGTACGGCCAAAACGGCATCCATCCGGTGGGGAAGATTGGGGATGGGAACTGAGCAATGACCACTGTGAACGTTGTGCCTAGCGTAACCATAAGTACATGGTTCACAATGTTTTTGGGTAGACCGCCCAAGGCTGATGAAGGTTAACCATTAGCTTCGGTAATCCAGCGCTGATTGAAATCAGCGCCTGCTCGGTCAAGCTGCGCGAAAGCGCACGAGTAAGGTCCACCGGTTTAATTGCTTACCCTTCATCAGGGCGGTGCGCACTCGATTATAGCGAGGATTCGCCAAGAGAACAAGCTCAGGGGTCTTTGGCTGACGGTGCTCGGCTCAGGTCGTGCTGCTCGTCGCCCACAGCGGCAAGGACTTCTCCATGTTAGGCCATCCACCTCTGGGAAGGGCCTAACATGGGTGATGCTAGCCCTGTCGTCCGCCCACCTAGAAACCGGTATAAATGCTTACTAGAAGGCTTAGGGCGCTACCTTGCGAATGGTAGAAGTGCTGTTGTCCGCGATGTAGAGATTGCCCGCACTATCCACGGCCACACTGACTGGTCCTACCAAACTAACACTGGCGGCAGGCTCACCATCGCCGCTGACGCCAGCTTCACCGTTCCCAGCCACCGTGGTAATGATCCCGTTGGTATCCACCTTGCGAATGGTAGAATTGCCGCTGTCTGCGATGTAGAGATTGCCCGCGCTGTCCACGGCTACATCAGACGGCGCATAAAAACTAACACTGGTAGCTGGCCCTTCATCGTTATTAAAATCAAGGATCCCGTTCCCAGCTACCGTGGTGATGACGCCGTTGACATCGACTTTGCGAACGCGGTTGTTCCACGCGTCCGCAATATAGAGGTTGCCAGCACTGTCGACTGCTACCCCCGTAGGATTGTTCAACGTAGCACTGGTGGCTGGCCCGCCATCGCCGCTGAAATCAGCGGTGCCATTCCCGGCTATGGTGGAAATGATGCCGTTGGCATCAACTTTGCGAATGCGGTTGTTCCACGCGTCCACAATATAGAGGTTGCCCGTACTATCGATGGCTACCCCTGCGGGATTGTTCAACGTGGCACTGGTAGCTGGCCCGCCATCGCCACTGAAATCAGCAGTGCCATTCCCGGCTATGGTGGAAATGATGCTGTTGGTATCGACTTTGCGAATGCGGTTGTTCCCTGTGTCCGCGATATAGAGGTTGCCCGTACTATCGATCACTACCCCTGCGGGCATATTTAGCGCGGCACTGGTGGCTGGCCCGCCATCGCCGCTGAAGTCAGTCGTGCCATTCCCGGCTACGGTGGTGATGACGCCGTTGGTATCGACTTTGCGAATGCGGTCGGAATACCGAACGGCGATATAGAGGTTGCTGGCACTATCGACTTCTACCCCAACGGGAGCGTCCAACGTGGCACTGGTGGCTGGCCCGCCATCGCCGCTGAAATCAGCGGTGCCATTTCCGGCTACCGTGGAAATGAGGCTGTTGCCGGTGACGGTAGCCATGGTGCTGTTGTCGCTATTATCGCTATTATCGGTGCTACCAGTGCTGAGAAGACAGCCGCCTGTTTCCCCAATCTGTTGCATAAAGAGTTGGCGATAGGTGGGACAATCCAGGGCGAAGACCAGCTTTTGCTCATGTTCGTGCCACTGATTGCCACCATCCAGGCTGCGCAGGAAGCCGAGCATGACGTTGGGGGCTTGGAGCTTTTGGGGAGAGCCAAGGTCAGCGAGGAGTCGATTGATCTCGCTGGGACTTAGCAAGATGAGCTTATTGATCGTGACTGTATTGTAGGCGGCTGGCAATTGGTGATAGTCGAAGCGTTCATCGGGGTTTTGATAGCCGCGATCCGCGATCCGTAGAACAGCCGCATTAAAGGTCGCGAGGCTGGTCTTTTCGCCAGCGCTGCCTGAGCCCATCACTTCGTCAAAATGGTGTTCGGGAGTCTTGAAAAACTTTTCAACATCGGCAATATCGATCCCCGTTGCCGTTTTGATCAGAAACTTGAGCAGATCCTTTTTCAGCTCGGCAATGGCTTCCCTGAGGAAAGTCAGCGGACGCATGACCGTATCCATGAGGTTTAGCAGCCCGCCGACGGCATCGGGCGCGCCAGCCATCGATATGAGATGATCTTTGACATAGGTATCGATCACCGCTTGCGCTCTTTTTAGGTCCGATCCGCCGGTGTTATAGACAAGCGCCTTGGCAACTTCGTGGCTTACCCGCGGCCAAGCACGCAAGCCGTCGTCAATATCATCCACCCAATATTCCTGATAGGTGATCCCGGGTCCATTCGCGACCATATAGGCCAGCTTCTCTGCGGAAAGGGCGCCAGCCTGGATTTCAAGTAACCTTGCGCTGCAGCTAAAGTCACTCCATTTGCAGCGTCTGGCCGCCTGGAGCTTCTCATCAATGCGTCGATCATAGTCGGCCTTTTTCCGGTAGTAGCCGTCGATCGCCTGCCGCAGCGATGCGCGCAGCGTCGAAAAAATATAGGGCATGGTGAGCTGACCATCGCTGCTGGCAAGGAGCTGCTGGTTGAGTGTAGTGCCAGGTTTGGCATCTACCAGATAGCGATAGATAAAATCCTCAATGCCAGCAATGTTCACATTGGCTTCCGTTACCACGGCCCCGGTCGAAGAAACCGTGGGTGGCGTGCGCTTGCCAACGTATCCTTCCAGCACGATATGCTTGATCGCGTTCTCGCCCAACGCAAATTCCCCACCGGTGTAGTTATTGATAAAGGTGTGACCAAACATATCGCCAGAGGCGTGTGTGAGGTACCCGGCGGCAAAGGCTTTGGCTGCTTCGCCTTCGTTGGCCGCGGCACTCCACAAGTATTCTAACCAACTGTTGGAGCCACTCGGATGGCTTACATCGGGGTGAATGACCCGTTGGCCTGTCACAATATCAGGGTAGGCATCGGGGCCAAGGATGCCCGCACGATACTGCTCTGGGTAGGCACGCAGCGCCGCCAACAGCGCCGCGTCCACACTGTAGTCGCCCAGCTTGTCGAGGATCTTTCCCGAAGCATAGTCAACCCGATGAATGGTTACTTTGCCATCATCAAGGGCATCTTTCAAGGCTTCCTCGGCTAAATAAATATGGGTGCTTGGTTTCCAGGCATAGGCTGGCGCTGGGCATAATGAGATGATGATGGATACCAAGGTGACAAGGGAGATCAGCACCTTGCGTAGTTTCCATTGGGCTGCATGTCGATTCATGAAGAAAAGTTCCTTTCGTGCTCGTGTGGCTCCCCACATTGGTTCTTTCCGCTTACCTGCTCTAATGGGTCTTCCTGATGATAGTCACCGTGATGGCTGTCACTCTCCAGCATACAGAACACACTGTTTTTCCTCAGAGGAGGCGGTATATTCCAGTACGACATTGTCGAATATATCCGTCAGCACCCATTCATGGCCCACAAAGGTCTCTTGGTCGTAGCTATCACCATCAGCCAGTTGGAAATACGGGTTGAGTTGGACGGGCGATTGTGATGCATCGCGCCAGAGCCCGATAAGCTCAGAACCGCTTTGGTTAACGAAACGCACCACCACGTCCGTTTGCGTTGGGGCCGGCATGTTGCTGGGATCGCACGCCGCGACGGTTGCCGCGGGGGCCGGCTCACTGTCGGTAGCGGTGGTCAGTGGCGCAGAAGCAGCTTCACCCGCGGCTAGCTCCTCGTCTGTAACCGGGATAAGCTGCCAAAGCTGCCCGCTGACATTCTGGCAAACGTCCATAAACGCGGCCCCTTCAGCCATCGCGGCGGCTTCGACACGGTTGCCTTCTAAGCATCTATTTTCGCCTTCTAGGAACATCGTCTGGAGGCGATAGTACCCATCTTCTGCTGCTACAAATTTCCAGAACTGGCCCGATACCTCTTGACAGTCGTCCAGGAATGCCGCCCCGCCCAGAACGGCTTCCAACGCAAGGCGATTCCCCTCGAGACACTTATTCGCCTCGGCCAGGAACAGCGTCTGGAGACGATAGTAACCGCTATCGGTTGGCACAAGCTGCCAAAATTGTCCGCTGACATTGGCACAGTCCATCATCAGGGCCGCCCCGGATAAAAGCGCATCGTCGTCCAACCGGTTGCCTTCTAAGCACTGATTTTCCGCTTCTAGGAGCATTGTCTGGAGACGATAGTAGCCACTGGTCGCCTCGATCACTGCCGCTGGCGCTTGGCGCATATCGACAATATCGGTGCGCCACAACTGGGCGCGATTGTCTATCGAAGCAGTCGCAAGGCTGCTGCCGTCGGGTGACCATGCCACACTCGCGACCCACAGCCCTTCACTTTCCAATGTCGCTAGATTTTCGCCACTGACCACTTCCCACACCTGGGTGGCACCGTCGCTAGAGCCCGTGGCGAGGCGCGTCCCATCCGGCGACCAAGCGACATCCAAGACCCACTCACCACTCTCGGCCAGTGTCATTAAATTTTCGCCCGTCGTCGCACTCCAGATCTGGACGCTACCATCATGGAAGCCTATAGCCAGTTGGTTGCCGTCTGGCGACCAAGCGACGCTTCTGACCCAGTCTCCATACCCCGTGATCGTGACCAGACTCTCGCCGGTTGTCGCATCCCATACCTGGATGGTGCTGTCATCTGAGCCAGAGGCCAAACGGCTACTGTCTGGCGACCAAGTGACGCTTCTGACCCAATCGTCATGACCAGCGAAGCTGACCAGACTCTCGCCGGTTGTCGCATCCCATACCTGCACGCTGTTGTCGTCGGCCCCAGTTGCCAAGCGGCTGCCATCCGGTGACCAGGCGATGCTCAAGACACCGCCGTGATTGGCTCTAAAATTGAGCAGGTTTTCGCCAGTTGTCACATCCCATGTCTGCACAGTCCCGTCCCAAGATGTGGAAGCCACCTGGCTGCTATCTGGTGACCACGCCAGGCTGGTCACCGCGGCTGTATGCCCTGCCCACGTCGCTAGGATCGCGCCAGTCGCCACTTCCGTCACCAGGATCGTGCCATCCTGTCCCCCAGTGGCTAGGCGGCTGCCATCTGGCGACCAGGACTCGCTAGCGGTATCGGTGGCTGCCGCGGTCAGTGTCGCTTGGCTTTCCCATGGTGCCGCGGTTTCTGCCGTCTCGCTTGGGCTTTCGTCCGGGAGCGGGGGTAGGACAAAGGAGAAAGTAGCGACGTAGGCATTGTCGCGCAGGAGATCGAAGGTGACATCGAGGCCACCGCCTTCGGCGTCCTGGGTCCGAATTTCGACTTCATCACCCGGCATGATGGGCTGGTTCGTTGTCCCAATGCCTTGAATGACGGTATTGGCCGTTGTCAAAATAGCTTGTAGCGCAGGCAGATCAAGCTGCCAGGCGATCAAAGTTTGGGCCGCGCCGCCATTCGGCTGCTTAATGATCAGCGCATGGTAGAGCGAGCCAGCCGTAAGGCCCATGGCGCCATCGGCTTCGCTGGCACTATAGGCCGCATATTCGACTAAATCGCCGTTCGCTACAGTGAAGGCGGTAACGGTCGCATCCTCTGGCTGTGTGACGTTGATCACGGCTCCGGCCCCGACAACATCGCTGATCAGGGGTTCCGTTGCGGTGGCATACCGAAACTCACTGCCGTGCGCGACGTTGAAGGTAAAAGTCGCTATGGCGGTGCTTGCGCGCTGAATCTGAAGCGTGACGGCCAACGTCCCTTCTTCGGCGTCGCGCACCAGCAGATTCACTTGGTCGCCAGCCATGATGGGTTGATCGGTGCCGATTTCTTGAACCACCGCCGTGCTGCTAATGATCATTTCGCGTAATACGGGATCATCGACAGACCAGACAATCATGGCCTGTGCTGCGTTATTGGCTGGCTGTGTCAGCAACATGAGATCGTAAAGCGTACCCGCAATGAGGCCGGTGGCAGGGTCATCCTCGGTGGGGGCATAGGCCGCAAATGCTACCGTGTCGCCACTCTGCACAGTGAGGGCATTGAAGCTTGCATCCCCAGGCAGAGTGACGCCAATGATGATTCCCGTGCCAGCGATTTGGTCAGCCGTCGTTGTTGGTGCCTCTTCAGCCGCCTGAAAATTGTGGGCGGCTGCACTGGTTTGCTGGAGACTGCCTACCATCAGCCCCCATGTCAATAGGAGCGATAGGCAGGGTCGAATGAGTTGTCTAAAAGCGTGGAGATTAGTTTGCACGAAAACTCCTTTTTCTGTGGTCGCGTGGTTTGCTGTAGGGTGTCGTGTGCGGCCAGGCTTGGTGTGATCATGGGCTCATTCTAGCCAGAGCAGCGCTTCCAAAACGCTTCCAACCATTTCCACTGCTTGGCTGGTGATGTGGCTTGGTGAATTTTGTGGGGTATACTGAGGCAGGGCTGAAACCCGCTGCTTACAAAGACAGGTGCCCGCGGGCACGGATTCCGCGAGGGAAGGAGAAAGGCAATGACGGTTATCGCTCCCAATGGCGAACCGCAAGCCAACTTATATAACTTTTTTGACCCTGATCTGTGGTTGGCACGTGTCGATGGCATGGTCTGGCTACTGCGCATGACCTATGATGTGGTGGACAGTCTTCTGGGCGGGCTGGAGGGGTTGAGTGTCGCGACCGTCAAGCAGCTTCTCCAGGCGATTGAACAGAAAAAAGGCGATGCTCAAGCGCTTGACCTCGACTTTCATCTCCTGGAAGCGTTTTTACAGGGCTTGCTCCAAAAAGAGGGTTTACCTGTCTCCGCCCCCAACCCTGCCTGGGCCGTCGATTTTGCGTTTGAGGTGAAGCAACTGATCAACCTACGCTCGTTGTGTATCACTTATGTTTATTTCTTTGCCGACATGCGCCAGTTGATTGTCGATGCGTTGGCCGCGCAACCACCCGGCGAACCACCACCGCTTTCGTTGATCCAAGCCTGTTCTCGCCAGCTCGCCCATGACCTGGAAATTTTGCAGCGGGCTTTTCTCCAACGCCAACCGAGTGTGGATAGTACGGGGAAGCTGGTGGCGGGGGTGCTGGCCAAGGAACTGGTGATCACGGACAAGCTGGCTCTCAAAACGCTCGCACCCTTTGCCCATTGGCTCGCCCACCCCAATCTTTTGACCTTTTTCAGCCAAGCGACTCACATTCGGCGCTTGCCTTTCAGCGACCAGATGATTTTGATTGGCCTGAGCCATGCCCGAATCTCCATCACCCACAACGAACAAATGCGTTCCGGCGCGGCGACCAGCGGACGCAAGCCGTTGCCGGCCTTTGAACTGCTGGTCATCCCCCATGAAATCGGCCATTATCTCTATCACCACGCGCTCCTGCCCGATCCCGCTGCTCCCCAACCCGCGCCAACCACAACCCGCTTTCTTGATCACGGTGCGCGCTTCCGAAGCAACCCCT
This sequence comes from Caldilineaceae bacterium, assembly GCA_019637645.1. The sequence continues at coordinate 29,593 of JAHBVH010000058.1, read as the reverse complement.
ATTTCCATTGGTGTGAAGAACTCTTTGCCGATCTCTTTGGCTGTGTCGTGGCGGGGCCGCTAGCCGTTTTGGGAATGCAAGCGCTGCTCGCGGCCAGCGAGCCAGCCCAGCTTGGGCATGCTGATGGCGAACATCCCACCGCTGTGGTGCGCCCCTATCTCCTTGCGGAAATGTTACGGGTGCTGGGGCAGAAAGCCGCCGCGCTGGCCCCAAAGACGGGCGCGCCCAAGGCGGCGCGCTACCAATTTGGCAACGCGGCACGCAGCCTCGATGCCAACTGGAGCGCGATTCTGCAACAATTCGGGTTTGAGCTGGTCAATGTGATTGCTGGGCGTCCTGCCCAAATTAAAGCGGGCCAATCGGCTGCGCGATGGGGAGAAGCGGTTGATGTGGTCGCGGTGCTGGCCGCGGTCCAGCCGATCATCGCGACCTTTACCGAGCTGCTCCTGACGAATGCCAACTTTGAGCGCTGGGCAATAACCGACCCTGGTCGCCTATCCGCTGAAATTCCCTGGGTACAGACAGACCAGGCGCGCTTGCATGACTATACTGAGCTGATCGTCGCTCTACTAGGCGACGGGCTGGCGCGCCAAACCGCGCCACAGCAGGGCTTGTTGCCCCTCAACTTTTGGGATGACAAATGGAAAAGCAGTTTGCAGGGGACAACCGCCGCCGAAAAGTTGCAGCATTGGCTGGATAACTGGGGCGATAAAGGGCCGCATATCACCGGTGGCCATTGAGAAAGCAGTGCAAATTCAATAACGCCTGTTACGTAGTCGGAGCTGTCAACGGATTTTGCGAACGGATTGCACCAATTGCCCTGCCACAAAGCCGCGTGATACCCCCAGCCGGAACGGATTTTGACGGGATTGTCCGTTCAAGCCGTTCCGGCAAGTCGCTCACTGAGTTGGGGATTATTCAACACAAGATTTAACCGTTGGGCCTGTGTTTTGGCCTGCTGGCTTGCTGCCGCGTCACCCTGCTCGGCATAGAGTTTGGCGAGGTAATAGTAGGAATAGGCTTGCTCATAGGTGTCGCCCAACTCGGTAAAGATCACCAGCCCGTCCTGTAACAAGGTGAGTGCCTGCGCCAGCTCATTTTTTGCTTGGCGTAAGAGGCCCAACTGGGTTTTGATCAGCGCGGCGGCGCGCAGGCTACCCAAGCGCTGCAAGATCTCCAGACAACGGTGGCCGTCGTGGAGCGCGGCGTCAAATTGGCGACGGCTCTTGTGTAAAAGCACCCGCTCATAGAGAACTGCGGCGAACTCACCCAAGTTCTGTAACTGTTGACTACATTGTGCCGCCTCCTCTAGCGTCTCTTCCGCCTCGGCATATGCTGCCGTCATGAGCTGAACCCGAGCCAGGTAGCGCAGCGTTTCCACATAGCTAGAAGATAAAGGTTGTTGCTGTTGCAGGGCCATGGCTTGCTCTAAATAGCGCTGCGCCGCGGGAAAATCGCGCTGCGTTTTCCACTGATGCACAGCCATCAGCGTTAAGTTTTTGGCAACGCCCACCAGATCGTTTTCGTCGGCAAAGATCTGCCGCGAAGTTTGGAAGTGGGGGAAGGCTTGGTCATCCTCCCCTTGTTCGCTTTTAAGTCTTCCCAACCAATAGTTGGCCTGGGCAATGCCCCACCCCTCCTCTTGCTGCTCGAACCACGCCAACGCGGCGCTCAGGGCTGCCTCCGCCGCGGCATACTCATTTAGCTCCACGGTAATCTCGCCCAGGCGCAATTGTACACGCCCCAACGCGGACTGATCAGCCAAGGCTGTGGCGGCTTCTCGTGCCATGGTCAGCCCCGCTCGCAGATCGGTAAACCGAATCTGGCGGAACCATGGCTCATCTAACACCGCAACAAAATCAAGCACCGTTCGCCAAGCCCCTTGCCCATGCGCGCTAACGATGGCGGCGGCAAAGTTGGCCCACTCGGGCTGAAGCGCCGCGTACTCATCCCGGTGGGCGCGGGCAAAGCCATAAAAATACGCGACAAAGGCCCGCTCTACCGCGTGCCTGCGATCAGCCAGCTTCTCGGCAGCAAATTGGCGGAGCAGGCTATGGAGACTGTAGCGCTCGGCTTCGGGCTGTTGTTGGAGGAGCGATTTTTCACAGAGCAGGTCGAGATCCATGAGCGTGGCGCCCGTCCCCCCTCCGGTCACCGCTGTGGCCGCGGCTGCCGAAAAGTCGGTGGGAAAGACCGCCAGCGCGGCCAAGACGGCCTGCTCGGTTGCGCTGAGCAATTGCCATGCAGTCTCAAAGACGGCGCGCATACTGCGATGGCGGGGATCGACATCGCGCAGCCCTGTGCTGAGAAAGTCGAGTGACTGGCCGATGGCTTCGCTAATTTGCGCCAACGAGCGCCGCCGCACCCAAGCCGCCGCCAAAGCAATGCCCAGTGGTAGCCCATCGACCAACCGACAGATCTGGCGCACCTGGGGTAGATTTTCTGCCGTGAGCAAAAAGTCGGCGCGGGCCATTTGGCCGCGCTCGGCGAAGAGTGCTTCCGCCGCCTCGATTGCGCTGTCGGCCTCCCCTATCCCCGTGGGCAGTCCATCCAACAGGAGTACCGCTTCTGCGCCCAGGTTGAGTGGCGTGCGGGATGTTGCCAGGATCACCAGCTTGGGTGCCCGGTGTAACCAGCTAGGCAAAAAGTCGAGTTGCTCCAGCGCCACCTCACCATTGTCTAGGATCAGCAACAGCTGCTTATCGCGCAGAATCGCGAGCACCTGATCGCCGGTGAGCTGTTTGTCACGTTGCCCCAATCCGGCGGCCTCACCAATGGCTATCTTAATCTGCTCGGCCCCCCCTTGGACCGCATATAACGGTATAACCCAGACGCCATCGGGAAAGCTAGTTTGGATGGCCTGACCCACTTCAATGGCAAGACGCGTTTTGCCGCTGCCGCCGGGGCCAACCAGGGTGATGAGCCGCACATTGGGCTCCACCAGTTGCTGTAACAGGTACGTTTTTTCCGCCGCGCGCCCAAAGAAGCGCCCGGTTTGTCCCGGCAAATTATTGGCACCCGTTCCTCTTACGGTCACGGCCAAGTGATCTTGCAAAATCTGTTGGTGCAGTTGTTGGGTTGTCTCTTCTGGCTCGACGCCCAGCTCGTTCCATAAGAGAGCCGCACACTGGTCATAGTGGGCGAGGGCCGCGGCGCGGTCGCCGAGCTGGACATGGGCTGTCATGGCGGCGCGATGGGCCGCTTCGAGCCAAGGTTCCAGGGCCAGTTGGCGCTGTGTGAGCGCAAGCACCGCCGTCCATTCGCCGCGTACCGTTTGTGCATCGCGCAACTGCGTCATAGCGTCCAGCACTCGCTGGTGCAGATATTCCCGTTGGGTCACTAACCATGCTTCCCACAACTCACTGGAGAAATGTAACCCAGCTAGCAACTCACCGCGCCCTAGGTTGACGGCGGCTGCCAGGTGGTCCAGACAGGTGGGGCAGCCCGCCAACTGGCGATGGGCGTGGCGCGCGACGCTGGTCAGTTGGTCCTCAAATTGGGGCAGGTCAATGATAAGGTCGGCACCGGTGCGTAGCGCGATCTGCTTGCGATCCACCATCAGCCAGGGTGGTATGGCTTGGGCATCCTGCAGGGCCTCGCGCAGGCGGGTCAGGCGGTTGCGCAGATAGGTGAGCGCGTCGGCATCGCTGCGGTCAGGCGAAAGCAGTGCGGCCAAGGTATCGCGTCGTTGGGGCACGCCCTGCTGGACGGCCAGATACGCGAGCAGGGCGCGCTCGGCATCCGTGCGGAAGGCGACCGGGCGGTGGTTGATGGTAGCGGTTAGGGGGCCAAATAGCGTGATGCGCAGCGTGTTCATGATGCATAGTCAATCGTGATAGGCATTACGCAGTTGGTTGGTATGACCAGTGCGCTGACCACTCTTCCAATCCGGTCAGCGCTTGTTCAACTGCGTATGCGTAGCTTCAAAATTCTTTTCATACCACAGCGTACCCAACCCCATTGGTTCTTGGGTGCGCTATGGGTGCGCCACCGCCGTAGGCTGTGACTGTTAACGTGGCTCCACCGAGACACAAGATTACGCATATTTCACACCTACGGAGGATATTCATGAAACGCTTTGCTAACGGAAAGATGCTCGTCATTGCCGCGCTGTTGCCGCTGTGGGTTGCCTTGCAACCCGTCGTTGCTTATGCCTGTACGGGCACCCATGGCGGGTGTTAGGCGACCCCAAGTGCATTGATCCCTAGGCCATAACAGGAACGTGCTAGCCCGCATTGATAATCGATGACAAATGCGGGCTAGCACGTTCAAGGCGTATTGCATTCGCGAGATCGCAATACGCCTTCCGGCTAGCGCGTTCCTATCTGCAAATAGTGGTTGATCGCAGCAGCACGTTCGCGTAAATTGGGATTTTGGAGTGTTTCCGCTAGCGTAACCGCCTGTATGCTATATTCTCTCGCGGCGCGCTCATCCCTTTTTCTGAAAAACTCGGCCATGTTAATCAAGGCTTCGCATTCGATCAGCCGCAGCTGGTCTTGGCGGGCGATGCTCAACACTTGCTGATATAACGCCGTGGCACGGTTTCCATCAGCTTGCTTGGATGTCGTCTCGGCCAGATAAAGCACAGCGGTTGCCAACAACGCACGATTCCCGATCGACTCGAAAATGCGCATGCCCTGCTCCAGATTTTCTTCGGCAGCCGCCAATTTACCGAGCAAATAATAATTTCTGCCGAGATTGGTGTGAAGATTCCCCTGCACATATAAATCACCACTACGCTTGACTAAGTCCAGTCCCATTTGTAAATAGTGATGTGCGCTGCCATAGTCACCTTGTTCAGTGGCTAGGATGCTAAGGTTATTGATCAGATTGGACTGCCGATGACGGTCATCGATCTGTTCGCAGAGATGCAGTGCTTTCTCCAGCGCTTGTTGCGCGGCGGGCCAATCCCCTTGATGATAGCAGACAAGACCGATGCTGTTCAGGCTGTTGCTCAGTAGCTGTACATTTTCGAGGCTTCGCCAAGCCACACAGGCTTGTTCCAAATGGGCGTGTGCGGCTGCATAGCGGCTTTGAATATCGTCGATGACGCCCAGATGGTGATGACACCAGCCGATCAGCAGGGTGCTGTCGATGGCGTGGGCAATGGCAAGCGCATGATGGAGCTTCGTGGCGGATAACGCATACTCGTCCAGACGCCAGAGCGCCTCGCCCCAGAGGATATGTCCCATCCCTTCGGCCCAGTGATCGCCGCTCGTTTGGGCTTGGCATAGGGCGGTCTCCACGCTGGCGATGGCGGCGCGATAGCGGCCTAGCCGATTCTGAAAGCGGGCCTCTTCTAGCCCCGCGCGGGTTGCCAACGCCATGCCAGCGTGACCCCACGCGGTGGTGGCTCGCACGGTGTTTTGCATGGTGGCGGCGGCTTCATGGGCGAGGCCACGCAGTTGGTAGACGAGCGAGAGTGGGGTGAGCGCAGCCGCAAGAAGATCGGCTTGGCGGCCTGCTAGGCCACTGTGCCAGGCCAGGCGCAGGTTCTCTAGCTCGGGCACCAGTTTGGCAACGGCCTGTTGAGGGGTGGCTTTCTGCAAGAGGTCGCTCTGTTCGTCCAGCAGTGCGAGATAATAGCGCGCATGTTTTTGGGCGATGGGATCCGCCGTTATCAACTGGGCCGCCGCATAGGCGCGTACCACGGGGTGCAGCGCGTAGCGGCCCGTGGCTGTCTCAGTGGTCAACAACGACTTCTCGGCCAGCGCGGTCAGTTGGTCCAGATCCGTGTCGGTAATTGCCTGGGCCGCGGCCGCGGTAAAGCCCCCGCGGAAAATGGTAAGGCGGGCAAGGCGTGTCTGGAGCCCTTTGGTCAAGGTGCGCCAAGACATGGCAAAGACGATCTGGAGGCTGCGATGGCGGTGTGGTACATCGCGCAGCGCGGTGGTGAGCGTATCAAAGCCGCGCCGCAGGTCGGCGACAATGGTGGGGAGGGGCTTGCTGTGAGTCAATGCCGCGGCCAGCTCCAGGGCTAGTGGTAGCCCCTCTACCAGATAACAGATTTGCTGCACCAGCACACGGTCTGCCGCCACGAGTGGCTCCTGCCGCCCTTGGGCGCGGCGCGCCACAAAGAGCGCTTCTGCTTCTGTGCACGCGACCTGGTTGTCGTCCGTTGGATAGTCCAGCCCCGTGAGGGTCACCACCCATTCGGCGCGGGTGCGCAACGCCTCGCGCGAGGTGACCAGCAGTTGTATGTTGGCACAGCGCTCGATCAGGTCGAGCACTAACGAGATGCCTCCCTCGAGTAAATGTTCAAAATTGTCGAGTACGAGCAGCAGCGTTTTGTGTTGTAAATGGCTGAATAGCTGTTCGATGGGCGAGGCCGCGCCGTTTAAGCGCAGGTCGAGGGCGGTAGCAATTTCGACGGCAATGGCTTCGGCAAGGTTGGTGTCATCACGTTCGATCGCGGCTAGTTCCACCAACCAAACGCCATCGGGATAGTGAGAAAGGCGGTTGTAGGCCATGGTCGTAGCGAGCCGTGTTTTGCCCACGCCCCCTTGTCCCACCAGTGTCACCAAGCGACACCAGGGCTGGTCGAGTCGTTCGCCAATCGCCTGCTGGAGACTGACGCGACCAAAAAATTGATCATGGGGCGCGGGCAAGTTGTGACGTGGCTGCTCGAAACGTGGGTAGGCAACGGGCAATTGCACAAGTTTCGACGACTGGCCGTGCGCCTGTTGTACCGCCAACCCGCTGGGCTGTGCGGTTTCGATCAAGGCTTTGATGGCCGCCGACGGCGCAACATCTACCTCCTGGCGCAGGCGCTTCTCATAGGCTGTATAATGGTCTACGGCCGCGCGGCTTTGGTCATCGTTTAGCAGCAAGCGCAGCAGCAGGGTATGTGCCGCTTCATCGAGCGCGTCTACGGTCAGCCAGCGGTGGGCGAGGGCAATCCCCTCATCCGCCGTGCCGGTGGTCAGGATAAATTGACCCAGCTTGTTGTACGCAGTGATGACCTGGCGGCGAATTGCTTCGCGGGTGGTCATCATCCACTGTTCAAAATGGGGTGCTGTCGGTACGTGGAAATCGGCCAGGAAGTCACCGCGGTAGGTGGTGAGTACCGCTTGGAGGGCCGTGGCTTTGGCCGGTGAGTCGATTGCGCCAACGGTCGCCAAGGTTTGGAGCAAAAGTACCGAATCAACCTGCTGTTGACTGACTGGGGCCAACGCCACGGTTTTGCGCGCGGCGAGTAACGCGTCACCGATTTGCTTGTGGAGGCGCGCCAAGACGGTGCGTAAATTGCTGAGCGCCTGTTGCGTAGTTCGCTCTTCCCAGAGCAGCTCGGCCATAAATTCGCGCGTACATGCTTGTTGGGTGTGGGCCAGATAGATGAGGAGGGCTGCTTCTTTCTGGCTGCGAAATTGGTTGAGGGGGTGACCATCTTTGCGGAGTGAGACTGATCCGAGTAGCTGAAACGATAACATCAATCCTTTCACTTTCATTAGCTTGGCATGCGTATGTTCGCACGCACAACTGTATGCACGAAAAGCTCTTGATGTGTAGTCGGCATAGATGTCCTGAACTGGTGCAAAGCAAATCAGCGTTCATTATAACCTGCCTATTTCGTTCAACAAAACTTCTTTCGGTAGTAGCTGTCACTCACCTTACTAGAGATAGTAGCAAAAAGCGCGACCACCTAGCCACTTTGGTGGTCGCGCTTTTTGCTTGCTTATCAGCCGCCGCTGATCGAGAAGACCTTTCGTGGCCTAGCCATTGAAGGGCCTCTGCCGTGCAAGGGCTACCGCGTTTCAAGTCGGTCTCTGCACATGTAACGCCACGGTTTGCACGGTCCAGCTCGCGGTGGTCGCCGGTGCCTTGGTGAGTTTAAAGGCGCGGGTTTGGGTTTCTTCCCCAGTTATGGCGGCTAGTAACTGTTCTAGTGGATCCGCTATCGCACTCCGTTTGATGGGATGTGATAAGGGGAGTTGGTCGAGCGCGGGGAGTTCCAGCCAGCGAAAATCGGTCGTTCCTCGCGTCGCAAAGATTTTGAAGATGTCCTGGCTTTCGGTTTGACCGTCGGGCAAATACGCTTCAAAGGCAAGGTCGAGATGCTTCCCTGGATCAATCGGTTCAAAGGCCGCGGTTGCTGGGTAGATCTGGGTGATGCTCCAGTCGGAAGAGAGCATCAGCACGGCCACATTGAGCACCCATTGGGGATCATTCGGATCGTGTGGATTGGGCGTCTGCGTGTTGGTAATTTTGATCGCGATCTCCTCACCAGGACGGATCGGCGCACCGACCTGGGCATTGGATGTCTGCAGCGCAACTTTGAGCTTCGCTTGGGCGGCAGGATCGGGCATGTCCAACATGAGGACGTTGCGATATTGCCCTAGATGCACGAGCCGCTCTACCAGTAGCTGTAGGGCCATTGGATCAGCTGTGCGCAGGGCCGGGCGCAAGTTGGGAACCGGTGCGCCCGTGGTATCAGCGATAACATAGTGGCCGTTGACCACATGGACAATCCATTCATCCGTCGCACCGCCCGCGACCGCCACAAAGCCGCGACCATAGTCATGAATCGCCTGCTCCACTTGGCGGCGTAAGGCGGCATCAGCGATTTCGACGCGCACATCCCGTTGTAGTTTTATATCTGTGGCATTGAGCCGTACTGCTTGGGCACCAACCTCGATCGCCTGGGCTTGCCCTTCGCTGATTGTCGCCCAACTATCCACTTCATGGACTTGGGCCACGGTTACGCGGGCGAGCCGGGGCTGGCTCTCGATAGAGTCGGTCGGGTTGCTGATCTGGGTTGCGGTGGGGTAGATGGCAAATTGGGTGCCGACGCTTACGCCATGGACCGCGCCCGCGCCCAGGCGTACTTGGCGCGTCGGCGCTTCAACGGCCAAGACCGCAACGGCATAGAAGTTCGACAGCCGATCATGGCCGAAAATCCGAAAATCGGTTTCACCTTGGAGCATGGGGGTTTGCTGCTCAAATTGCCCATGCACCTTGGCCGTTACGCGATCACCTACCATCTTCCACGTGAAGTCGGGACCGGCGTTATTCAGGGTATCAAGCAGCCAATAGGTCAGCGCGCCGTTGCTCTCTAGGCCGTTAAAGGGAAACTCAAAGGCCGACTCGTTGGCACGGCAGGCGGCGAAGAGCGTGTACCCTTTCGTTGCAAAGCGCCAGTCGGTCTGGCTTTGGACGCCCCGTGCCACCCCGGCTTGCGCTCCTTGCCAGTGGGCAATGAGTTCGTGCAGCGGGGCAACGCGGCTATCTGCCGGAGCGGGTGAGAGATCCACCCCCGCTAAACCACGTTTCACCGCGCCCCCGCCATTGCGCGTCGCGCCACCGGAATGGCAGCAATCAAAGACTACGGTCAGGCGAATGCCCTTTTTTACCATCCGTTGCAGTAACTCATAGATCTCTACATCACGCAAGTAGCGCGCCGTGGGATCGTCCGGTTTGCCGAGATCCAATGGCACCAAGCCCTCGTCAAACTCGCCTTCGCCTTTGATGGCGGGAAACATGGTGGTGGTACGCCCGCCGTGGCCGGAATATTGGAGATAGATCTGATCGCCGGCCTGTGCCACTTCGGTAATCTCATTGAAGGCATGAACCATGTTCGTATAGGTGGGCCACTGGCTGGGATCTTCCTGTGGCTGCGCACCCCCCAAACTCGCCGTGAGCTTGTAGATCTGCTGCGGCGGAATGCCCAACCGCGCCGTCAAGAAGTTATAGACTTTGGTAATATCCCGGACACAGCCGCCGAGCTTGGGATAGTAGAGCCCACCCGGCAAGCGATATTCAAAATAGTGATCGACCCCGATGAGGAGGGCGTAGTGCTTGGACATAGGTTAACTCCTTTGCCGTTGGCAAAACAAATTTGTGCTACTTCAACTCTTCCAGCCATGGATTCTCACCGGCCCATAACATAGTCAGCCACTCCGCCGCGGCAATCCCTTTGGTGTGGCCTCGGCCATTTGCGCAGAGCCAACCGACGAACTGACCTCACGCACCGCGGTTATACCGCTACACCGAGCCCCAAAAACGGCTACATTCACGACGCCACGGGCATGGGCGTTGCCACCGGGCAAACGACCGCTTCATGCAGGAGGTCACGGCGTTCGGCACAGGTCAATGGGCGGGTGACGCGGCGTTGAGCCAAGGCTAACAAGTCGGGAAAGCGGGCGAGATAGAGCTGGGGCAGGCCAAAGGCTGTCTTGCTCATCACAAAGCGGCCATCGGTCGAGAGTTCCTGGTCACGGGCATAGGGCAGCACACTTAAAAGCGCGCCCGTCGCGCCATCCCACAGCCGGATCTTGTCATCCCCACTGCTGGCCGTTACAATGAGCGCACCGTCCTGACTGATTTGGATGGTTGAAATCGTGCTGCCGGGCGCGTGCCCCACTAGGGAAAAGCGTGGTTGCAGCGTCGCCAGATCCCACACTTGCGCCGTCGAGGTAAAGCCATCGGGGAGGATGGCTCGTTGCCCGTCAGCGGAAATGGCCATGGTCACGGTGCTCAATGGCGCGGCCGGGGTGACAGTAGCGAGTTGCGTCCCGGTTGTCAGATCCCACAGGCTTAACGCCTCGCGGCGGACGATGAGGAGGCGCTGACTGTCGGGCAGATAGGCGACCGCGGTCTCGGGGCCAAAGTCTTGGGCAAAGCGTAGCTCCCCGGTGGCGACTTCCCACACCCGCACCAGATGGTTCGCACCGGCTTCGTTGATGGCGGTTGCGCCAACCACCAATAAACTAGCCCCGTCGGGGGCAAAGCTCAGGGTTTCGATGGCGCGATAGTGCGGTATGTCGGCCAAGGGCTGCCATTGTTGCGTCGCGGTCTGCCACAAAGCAGCCGTGGATAGCACTTCGTTACCCATGGCCGGATCGGGACGTTTGACCGCTAAAGCGGCGGCTCCATAGCGGCCTGTCGGGTCGAGCACAGCACTGCCTACTGTGGCGGATACCACCGTGATTGTCCCCAAAGGGACACCGCTTGGGAGAGACCACCAAGCGATTTCTTGGTTGCCATAGGCGACAACCTGGGTGCCATCAGGCGTAAAGGCAAAGTTATCGATATTTTCGGTCATGGTCAAGGTGGGGCTTTGCCAAGTGCGCGCGGTGAGATCAAAAAAGTGGAGCTGTTGATCTACGGTGACTGCGATCTGTTTGCCGTCGGGCGTGAGATGGGCACTATTGACCCCGCTCGTGAGCAGTTGCGGCAAGGGTGGCACATTGGCCCATTCTTCCCCAAAATCGGCGCTCCAGGTGCGTAATGTCCCTTCTCTGTCCATGGTCACAAAGGCGGCACCTTGGGACGCAACCTGTAGTTGGCGAATCGGTTGTCCCGTTGCCACCGTCGCCACTTGGGTGGCGCGGGTTGCCATGCTCCATCCTGTCAGTAGGCCATTGCTATCATTCCACGCGAGCAACAGGGGGCGGTCGGGGACAAAGGTAACTTGTGTGCTGCCATTCGTTGGCACCGAAAAGAGGGGGATCAAGGCCGCGTTGGGGGGCGCGTCGACAATTTGCCAAAGATAGATGGTGTTGTCGCTAGCCAGGGAAGCTACATAGTGCCCATCCGCCGAGAAGACCGTCTGCAAAACATCCAAACTGTGCATCGTCGCCGACATAATCACCGTTTGGCGGACGGTATCACGCAAGACCACGGCGGCGTCTTGACCATAGGCCATCAGCCCGCCATCGGGCGAAAAGGAGAGACTGGGATCGACGGGAAAGTGAGTCAGTTGGCGGCCACTCTGTAGATCCCAGGCCGTGACGGCGAAAGCAAAGTCAGGCCAGCTCACCAGGATCACCTGCTGTTGATCGGGCGTCACTTGCAGCAGGCGCGGATAGGCGGCCTCTGCTGCTGGATCACCTAGGGTGGAGAGCACTTTGCCCTGGGTCAGATCCCAAACTTGCAACAGTGGATCATCCAGTTGGGCCGTAACAATGCGTTGTTCATCAGGAAACCAACCCACCACCGCGGCTGGCGCCGTTAAGACGAGCGTTCCGCGCTGGCTATCCCAGATCTGGAGGGTGGTGTCATCATAGATCGCCCAAGCATAACGCCCTTTGGGGGAAAAGCCGTTGGTATAAGCACTATACCCCTCGCCAGGCTTAAGGGCGCGCGTTGGCGTTAAGGCCGGAAAAGCCAATAGTTGCGCAAACAGCCCCTCATCGGCCATGCCCGTGATCAAGAGTTGATCGCCGGTGGGCGCGAGGGCCATCGCCTGGATGGTTTTGCCCGCCGGGGCAAAACGACCACGGAGCGGCGAGGCTTGTAGCGCCGCCCGCAAGGCTGCTTCGGATTGCAGCGTGCGGGTAATTTCGTTCGCGGCAAGGGCAATCAAAAGGGCCTGTTCGGGATCGTCCGCTATGCGGTCTTGCGCGACCACGGCAAGTTCGCGCGAGCGCGCTAGATCGCGTTGGGCCACCGCGATGGCTTGGGCCGTTGCGCGCACAACCACTTCGGCAGCTAGTTCATTGGCGTTATTGGTCGCCACCCGCTGCCGGTCAAAAGCAAAGAGGGTAAGACCGGTAAGGACGAGGATCACCCCCATGGTGATCGCTACAATTCGTTTCAGTAGCGCCGCCCGCCGCGCCACGCTCTGCTGGACAAAGAGGGTTTCCTGCCGGTTAAGCCAAGTGGGTTGGTCCGTGATCTTGGTCGAGGGCCAAAGTGCATGGCGGATCGTGGGCAACCGGCTGACAGACGGCTCCCCGGTGGCGCTGGGATGCAAGATTGCCTGTAGCTGGGGTAGACGTGGGTTATTATTCCAGAGCAGCCCGGAGCGGGGCGGCGCGCCAGCCTGCGTCCACTCATCTGCCGCCGCGGTGAGGGACCGTTGCAAAGGCAGAAATTCGGCAAAGTCCTGTTTCCAGCGCAACAGCCGATCCCAGGCGCGCACTAGCGCATCATGGGCTGGCTCGACATGGGCATCGGCGACGCCATCGGCATTGACATCGGCGCTGTCACTCACCAAGAGGCGCGCGGCCACCAAGCGCTCGATCACCCGTTGGACTCGCTGATTCTCCGCGGCGCTCGGATAGTCTAATTCGGTCAGCAGCACACGGCGTCGCGCCACTTCACTCCCCTCCGCCGCGATCATCCGCACCATCAGGCGCGCCATGGTGGCGCGATGGGCATCATCGGGCAGGGCGGCATATTCCTCCTCGGCGCGGGTGCGCAACGAGCCGATCACCCCGCCCAACGCCTGATAGTCCGCTTCGGTTAAGGCGCGCTCGATGGTCTCGCCTTGTTGCTGGGCAAGGCTCTGCCGCTCCAAATAGCGAAGATAGAGCTGTTCTAGCGTAAAGGAGAGCAGGGGCAGCGCACCGGGGGTCTGGATCACCTCGTCAATCAGGTGATCCACCAAGGTTGGCGGGTCAAAAAAGAGGACGCGGGCATTGGCTGGCCCATCGATGCAGGCGCGCAATTCGCGCTGATTCATGGGTGGCACGACAAAGCGCCCCGCTGACCACCAGGCTGCCAACGCGCCCTGCGCCAACGGCGGCTCAAAGTCGGTCCGCAACGTGAGGACCAGATGCAACCCGCCCCCCTGGACCGTCAGCAATTCAGCCAGTAGCTCCAGAAAGGCCGTGCGTTCGGCGGCATGGTGGCAGAGCGTGATCAGCTCTTCAAATTGGTCGATGACCAAGAGCGCTGGGCTCGGTGTCTGTTGGAGCCGGTCAACCAGCTCTTGAAAGACTTGCAGGGGTGCTTCGGTGGGCCGCAACACAGGCAGGATATGCCACCCTGGGCTGGTGTCTGTGGCTCGGCGCAAATGGGGCAGTAGCCCTGCTTTGACCAAGCTCGATTTGCCTGTCCCCGATGCACCTAGCACCACGGTCAGCACTTGGTTTTCGACAAGCGCCGCTAATTGGGCCACCAGTAGTTGCCGCCCAAAGAAGAGATCAGCATGCTGTTCATCGTAGGATTGGAGGCCGCGATAGGGATTATTGGCGGTGGTCAGGGGCGGCGCAGGGGGCAGATCGGGTTCACCAAGCAGAAAGATAAATTCGCCCTTGTCGTGCTTCTGGAGGGGCCACAAGCCCGGCGTCTGTAGGTGTTTGGCCACTTGGGCAGCGCGCACTTCTACCTGATCACGCAGATAGAGGTAAAGTTCCGTGGCGATGAGCACGCCGTCTTGGTTGGTATCGCCAGCACCAGTGAGGGCAGCAAAGAGAGCCAGGGCAAAGGGGGAATGGATGCCGGCGTCTGTTTCGACCGCCATTGCGTCGCGCGCGCCCCAACCCTGGCCCAAGTAGCTATCGAGCGCCTCCTGGTCGTAGGCCGCCGAGGTGAGTACTTGCCAAGCGGGGCTGCGTAGGAAACGCGCATAGCGTTCGCGATAGAGAATGCTATGCGGGAAAGAGAGGGAGCGGGTGGTTGACCAGCGAAAGGCCCCGGCGAAACAACAATCCAGGATCACCAGACAGTGGCGACAGGGCAATTGGGCCACGGCATCGTGGAGTTGCTGCATGGGCAAAAAGCTCGTCCGATCCGCCGCGTCTGCATCCTGTAGCAGCAGATAGCCCGCGGGGCCATCCTCCCCGGGCAGGGCAATGCCATGCCCGGCGAAATAGACGAGCAGGCGATCCTGCGGCCCTACCCGCTGGGGTAGGGCGTGCTGCAAGAGCTGTAACAACTGTGGAACAGTGACCTGATCGACGAGTAGCTCGACTTGGTAGCCGTGCTGGGTTGCCAGCAAATGCGCCAGTTGTTCCGCGTCGGCACGGGCCGTGCGCAAGGGGGGAATCCCTTGCTGATAGGCATTAATGCCGATGACAACGGCCAAGCTCTGCTGAAATTCAGCCGCCGTGGGTGATCGCGGGTCGGCGAGGCGAAAGGAGCGGGTGGTATGCGTCATGGTTACCTATCGCCCAAGCATGGGGCGGCTAGCATTATGTTCAACTAAGGGCAACTAAGGGCAACTAGGGGCAAGTGGGGCTAGCAAGATGCCAATCTTGCTGGTTCAGGGCGATTCCTTCACCAGCTGATATGGCTCACCTGATCCAATGCGCCAATGGGTGCAAAGACAATACCACCGGCAAAGCCTTGGACGCGATAGCCATCGACATCGAGTTCGCTTGTCAAGGGCGCACCCAACTGTTGTTGCCGAGCATGGGCCACGAGGGTTGATGCGTTGTCCAACGGTATGCCCCGCGCTTGCCAGAGGGCAGTGCGCAGCATGGTAACGTTGGCTGGCTCGGGCCGGACGGGTTCCACCACCGGGCTACGGCGTTCGGCCTGCCAGACGGCAAACCAGGAGATATGTTGATTGTGCGGCAGGCCGCCCCCCACCACTACATCTGCCGCGCCACGCGGGCAGAAGGCCCAAGCACCGGTCTCCCCCTGCTCGGGGTTGAAGGAATTCCAGATCGGTTGATTGCCCCAGCCCGAGCGCGCTTTGGGGGTAATCGTCATTTTGATGAACTGGGCAAAATTGGCTTCCCCTAGCAGATGCACCCCGTCGGACCAGCCGATCACCAAATCGGCGGTTCGGAGTGGTTTACCCTGTTCATCCAACACCCGGACAAAGAGATTATGATCGCCGCCAGCATCATCAAAATATTCGGGATGGTGGGGCGGTAGCAGATAACTATCGCGCGCCCACGCTTCCACGGACCCCGGTTGGGCGGAAGGCTCCCACGAGCCATCGCGGGTGGTGAAGAGATCCTTAAGCCGATAGATGACTTCACCTGCTGGCTGGTCAGGACGCTCTTCACAACGAATGACCTTGACGTTAAAACGGGTTGCCCAGGTACCGATCCGCATCGTTTGCTCCTTTGTTGTCTCAACGGGCCGCGTGGTGGATCCTCATTGGGGTGTTCCTCCCGCTGCCGCTGCGCACCCCAGTCGCCTTTTCGTCACCAACTGCTAATCGGATAAACGCAATTACTCACCATTTTTGGGCAATGTTCAGGGTGCCTTTTATGGGCAAACTTCGTCTGCCCTTGCTTGGGCTTTCTGATGATCGCGATGCGAACTATAGATCTGCCAAACACCTGAATTGGGTTGAGATTGCAGCAGGCCAAAGGTGATGTTGGTCAAGCTACCGTCGTAGCTAAGCTGGACCCGAACCAGTGCACAGGAGCCGCGCATCTCGATTACGCTAGTGGTCGTTAAATCCAAATCATATACCTGTGCAACTCTTGCTTGGGTTTTCTCACAATTGGTAAGATACTCCTCAGGCGACAAGTCCTTCGGATTGTGTTCAAAAAGATCTGACAAAAGCCCCCATGCTGCCAGACAACCTCTTGTACTACCCCAGAGCGACCAGTAGTGCGTGAGCGCCTGCACTACTTCAGCCGAAGTTCGCTCTGTCGTCTCATCGGCATCTATGGTCGTTGGTGTGGATACGTCCGTCGGTACATCCCCACCAATACGGCAAAGATAAACCGGATCATCTCCGTCACTGGCGTCAACTAGCCAGCCCTTCCGGCCTGTGATGGTCTCGACAGGCCACCAGAAATAGTATTGGTTAGCATAGCTATAGTAGGCACATCGGGCTGGCCCAGTTACGGTAAACTGAGTACCATTTTTGAGCCGAATGCTGGATCTACTGCTGCTTGGGTCATCACGTAACCCAAGATCTGCGCTCTTGGCTAAGCAAATTTTGCCTTGGTCGCCCACCTGCAAAGGTGGATTCGAGACGGGCGCGCAGGAGGGTGTAGTGGCCTGCGCTGGTGTCGTCGCTGTCGGTACTGGTAAAGTCTTAGGGGGCGATGTAGCCGTTGCTTGGCGTTGCGCTGGCGTTGTCGCCGTCGGTTGTGGGGTAACGAGCGACAGCGCCATTTCGGTTGGGATCGGGGTGCCAGCCGCAATGGCGGCGCTCGTGGCCGCAACACGCGTGGCCACCTCCATCGCGTTTGCTGTCTGTTGTGCGGCAATCGCCGTTTGCGTCAGCGGCGGTGCTCCGGTAGCAGCCGCCAGAGTTTTCGCATCATTCGTTGCAATTGCCTCAGCATTGGCTGCTGTGGTCGCTTCATAATTGGCAAGGTGCTGATCGATTACATCATTGTACTCCCAAGCGTTCTTCAAGACCCAGCTTAGTACCCCGATGGCGACTAGCAAGACAAGCCCCAGGGCAATGACGGTCGGTGATAGACGCGCTGGTGTGAGTATGGTACTCACCCCGGCCTGAGGCTGAATCTTGACTGGGGTATCATGGCGGATAAAGACAAAATCACCTTGGCCGCTACCGGCCAAGTAGTTGAAGAAGGGGGTCTGCCCGCGCAATCGTCCACCCATGCTTTGGCGGCTGACTTCGGGTTTAACAAAACCAGCCAATTCTGATGCTGTGATGATCCCGTCACTATTCTGATCAGCCTGCCCTTCGAGGCCAGCTAGGAGGGCGCTGGTGAAGGCCGAATGGCCTGGCCGACTACCGCTATCGGCGGCGAGCTCATCAGAAGCACCAGCGGTAAGCACTTGCCAAGCCGGGCGGCGGGTAATTTCTTGCAAGTAGGCATCGGTCATGACCTGTTGGTTCGTCGCGGGCGTCGAGCGAACCGTAATGGCTGCTACCCCACTAAAACAGCAATCCAGGATCAAGAGGATATGCTTGGCAGGAATCCAGCCACAAGCATTGAGCAGTTCGGCCATATCAATGTAGTCGGCATAACTGCCTCCTTGCGCGTCATGCGGCACCAAATAACCATGTTTGTGGCCGCGGCGGCTCTCACGCGTCGTCCCATGACCGGCAAAGAAGATCACCAAGCGGTCATTCTTGCCGATTTGGGCGGGCAGTTTGTCGCGTAGCCACGCCATGATGGTGGCATAAGTCGCCGCTTGGTCATAGAGCGTATAGACCTGTTCAAACTTGTAGGCCGTGCGTAGCAGTTCGGCAAAGGCGACGGCATCATTGCGCGCATTGGCCAGCGTGGCATGTTCTCCACCATAGTCGTTAATACCGATGACCAACCCCCAACTTTGATCATAGTAGTGCGTGATAAGCTTACTGATCTTGCTTGGCTCAATCAGGCGGACGTGACGAGTATCAGTGGTTGAGGTCATAAGGGGTCTCTCGATAGCGCTCTTGGTCGAGTTTATCCGCCGTCAGGACAGCGCCCATAAAGCCAATGAATAGAGATCGCGAAAATCTTGGAGTCATATATGGCAAAAGGCTGCGAATTTTATTGCACTTTGTGGTATAGCCAGCATAGCACGACCAGCGTTGACAAAGCGTTGTTTCAGTGTTTTTAGGCGGTATTGATCAAGATAGCAGCCCGCGCCTGATCGCGTTCTACCGGATTCCTTCTGGGTTTCTTTGCTGGGCAGCCCTTTCCCACAGTTTCTTAGACCAAATAAAAGGCTTGTTGGCGTCCGGCCAAGGGGCGGCATCCACTTTCGGTAAAGACGACGATCTCTTCCATACTGAGTTGGACCTCTTCATCGTCCCAGGCGCGCAACGGGGCGCGGACAGAAAGTTCCATAGTGAAACAACTGTCGTAGGCCACAACGACATCGCCACGGCCAGGGTTATTTTCCTGTTCCCATGGCAGCCCGATGAGGGGACCGGGTTCATGTAAAAAGAGCCCGACTGAATGGGAATAGATGCGGGGATTGGGAATGCCTGCCTGGCGCGCCGCGTGAAGCATCTTCTGCAAGAGTTGATTCCCCGTCAGACCCTGTTCAAACGCCGCCATGTAGATCGCTTGCAGGCGATTACCTTCGGCCAAGAGTTGGTTCAGTTCCGCCGGGGCTGTCTCTTCACCTGGCAGACGGATATAGGCCCATTGTTGATGATCGGAATTGAAACGCAGATACTGAAAGCCCACGTCGCAGTGAATGAGATCGCCGGGGCGGATCACCCGATCTTGCTCGCCATAATAGGCGCGCAACGCGGGACGACGCACGAGGCGGAAATAGGGCTTAAAGGCCATGGTAAAGCCGCGATCGGCACAGCGTTGCCAATAGATCCAGGGCAGATCATCAATGCTGGTATGGCCGGGAATAATGGATTGACGGCTATAACATTCACCAATGACGTGATGGGCCACATCACAGACATGCTCATACATCGTGATGTCGGCGGGCGTGAGGGTGCTCAACCACTGAATGGCTAAGGGCTCTGCCGAAACCAACCGTTCACGATATTGGGCCGGTAGGCGCGCGATCAATTGTTGATAGAGGTTGTGTGTCAAGCCGCCCGCGGCCCACTGGGTGGCACCGATGTTGATCCCGATCCGCTGCGGATCACGTTCGGCAATCAGCTGGAGCAGGAGCGGCCACTGTTCGGTTTCCAGTTGGCCGCTATAGGGGCGCTGGTAGAGATCATGGGTGTTGGTGCCGGAAATATTGCTCCCTTCGATGGTTCCGTCGCCCCGGTCATAGAAGACCAAGATTTGGAGAATAGGACACCAGGTATCCATGGGAATTAAGGTCGTATAGACCGGGTCGAGGTTGTCTTCCTGGCAGAGAATGAGCCAAAAGTCGATGCCGGTGGCGCGCATGGCCGCGGGCATCACAGTCGCCAACCGCTGCTTGAGAAGTTGGTAGATCACCTCGGCGCGCTGGCGCATTGGGAGAACTTTGGGAAAGGGTGCAAGGGTGGACATAGGCGGCTCCTTATCGATGAAATCTGGTTAGTACAATACTTGCATGGCGACAGACCGCTATGGGATGACACTTATTAGATGACACTTACGAGATTAGTAGAGACTTAACAAGCCTTCCGCGCCGGGAATGGTTTTCTTTTCGTAGCTTTCGGTAATCCAGCGTGCTTCGGAGGGCCGGCCTGGGTTGCGATAGGCGTAGACCACACACCAGCGTGTCGCGGTCGATTGTTTCGGGTTAACCGCATGGGCTGCGTGCGTCCACATCAAGGCTACAGTTGCCGGTGGTGCTACCAGCGCTTCGATCTGCAATGGCTCACCGGTCAGCGGATGGCGCTTGCCTGCTAGCCAGCCGGTGCGCAGATCGTCATCGGTTTGGGCCGTAATCGCCCGGTCACGATATAAATGGCTACCGGGCACAACCTTCAAATTGGCATCATCCAGCCCAAAGCCGTTGATATAGAAGAAAATCCGCAGAAAGCCCAAAGCGGGATCATCTTCGGCATATTCATGGCTATGCCAGCGCACGCCTTGATTCCCCGTGGGGCGGTTGAGGGTAACGCAATGGTCAAAGCGGATCGTGTCCCCGAGGGCGCTGTGGGCCAATGCCAATAGCTGGGGATGACCGATGAGGCTTTCTAGGTAGCTGTTGTACTCTGCGGCATTCCGATTGGGCAACGGGTTATCAACGCCGGCTTGAACCAACACCTCAATCTGTTTCATGGACGCTACCAAGTTAGCACAGGCTTCCTCGGTGATAATTCCTGGCAAAAGCCAATGGCCGTCGCGATCGAGCTGGGCTTTTTCCGCGGGGCCAAAGGCGTAGGGCTTGAAAATGGGCGCGTGTGACATGCAACCATCCTTTCTTGGCTGACCTGCATCGTCTTGTAAGGGTGCTCATACTTTGCGAAGGTTGTCCGAAAATTATAGATGAGGGACAATAATCGATCAACTGGCGAAAAATGGTGGGAACCGCGCCTGCCGGGAAGGCTTGTTGGCCCAACGGCGAATGACGACGGATAAGCCATACGGCTTTACGCCCAGTTTGGGTTACACCAAATGGCGCTTGTGATCGCGCAGCCCGGGCCTTTATGCTCAGGCCGCACCACCGCACCTGTTCTGCTATCTCCCTTAGGCTAACGCTGCTGTGACCCTACTTTACCTCTTTCTTGCCTATGTATTGGGTGTACTCCTTGGGCAGATCCTCTGGGAAGCCAATGGCTTTGGCTGCCATTTTCCCCCTTGGCTTTGGCTCATCCCCCTGACCGCGCTACCCTTGGTCCCGTTGTTCACGCCCCTGACACGGCGGCAACGGCATCCGCAGGACTATCGGTGGCCCCTCCGTGCTGGCTTTGCCGCGCCGACCGTGGGGCCGTCGCCCCGTGTGTGGTTGGCTTGTCTGCTCTGCTTGGGGATGGGCAGCTTGCGCTATGGCGGCCAGCCACTGACGCCCTGCTGGACACCAACTGATCTGGCCTTCTATAATTTGCCCGCCGACCGCGCTTTTGATCGCGCGGCGCCCACCGTTATGATCACTGGCTATGTCAGTAGCTATCCTCTGATTGCCGACACCCAACAAGCGATTCACGTCGTCGCTCGCCAATTGACAGCCAACGGCGTACCCTATCCTGTCCACGGCGAACTCCGCCTCACAACTGGGATTCGCCAATCCTATGGCTATGGTCAGCCCATCCAGTTGCAGGGGCGGCTGGTCACTCCGCCCGACTTTGCCGACTTTTCCTATCGTGAATACCTCGCTCGCCACCAGATTCACAGCCTCTTCTATGATGCCACACTCACTCCCTTGGCTGGTCCACGCCAGGGCCACTGGCTCACGCGTGGGCTTTATACGTTGCGGGCGCGCGGCGAAGCGCTGATCAATCGCCTTTTGCCCGAACCCTACGCCGCGTTGACGAATGGCATGGTATTGGGCATTGAAGCAGGGATTCCCGACGCGCTGTATGAGCAGTTCAACCGGACCGGCGTAAGCCATACCATTGTCATTTCGGGCAGCAACATTAGCATCCTAGCCGCACTGCTCTTTGGCTTGGGGCAAAGGCTGTGGGGACGGCGGCGCGCCCTCTGGCCCACGCTGTTGGGCATTGGCGGCTACGCGCTCATGGTGGGTGGCGATGCGGCGGTTGTCCGGGCCGCGCTAATGGGTGGACTCTTTGTCACGGCCACCGCCATTGGGCGGCGTAGCACGGCGATCATCAGCTTGGCCGCGGCCTGCTGGGTCATGACCATGCTCAATCCCCTGGTGCTCTGGGACGCCGGCTTCCAACTGAGCGGGGCTGCGACGCTAGGCTTGATCCTCTTTACCCCCGGCCTCACCAATTTCTGGCAGCGGCGCTGGCCCAATGGCGCCGCGCCGTCCCTCGCCGCCCCAGCTTGGTCACAGCTACGGTATCAGGGACAGCGTCTCTTGACGGGGCTGGTCCAAGATGGCTTGTTGGTCACGCTGGCGGCCAACCTCACGGCGCTGCCCCTGGTTCTCTACCACTTCAACCGCCTCTCTCTCGTGAGCCTGTTGACCAACTTCTTCATTGCACCGGTCCAGTCCCTAATTATGCTCTGGGGGAGCGTGGGGCTTTTATTAGGCGTATGCGGCCTCACCTGGGTGGCCCGGCCACTCCTTTGGGTGCCCTGGCTGAGCTTACGCTGGACGGTTGCGGTTGTCCAGTGGACAGCCGCCCTACCAGGGGCCAGTGTTGAAGTGGCAAGCTACGGCGCGGCCAGCCTGTGGCTGACCTATGGTGGACTTGCCCTGTTCTATTGGCGTTCCCAGCTCCAGAGCATGCTGCAACGTGGGGGGGCTTGGCTACGGGGAAGCGGAGCCAGCCGCTTGGTGAGTGGTAGCGCCGCGGGCGTGTTAAGTGTGGGGGCCATCTTGCTGTGGGCAGGGGTGATCACCCAGCCCGATGGCCGTTTACATATTGATTTCCTGGATATCGGCCAAGGCGACGGCATCTTGATCCAAACGCCAACGGGCCGCCAAGTGCTGATCGATGGTGGGCGATATCCACAGCAATTACTCAACGAATTAGGTGCGGTCATGCCTTTTTGGGAGCGTGAGCTAGATTGGTTGGTGCTGACCCATCCTGACGCTGATCACATGGATGGGCAGAGCGTGCTGCCCCAACGCTTTGCCATTGGTGCCATCTGGGATACGGCTGTGAGCCAAGCCAATCCTGACGGCGCGACGTGGCGGGCGGCCATGGCGACAACGGGCGCGCCCCTCCATCTGGCCCAAAGCGGGGCGTGGCTTGATCTTGGCGATGGTGTGGCGCTCTGGGCGCTCTGGCCTCCAACCCATGGGGTGGCTACGGCCAATGCCGACAATGAAAATTCACTGGTGCTGAAATTAGTCTATGGCGATTTTCAACTTCTCTTGACCGGTGACGCGGGGATTCCCAGTGAAGACGCGCTGCTTCAGCAAGCCGCGCCGCTGGCGGCCACCGTGATCAAACTGGGCCACCATGGGAGCAATGGCAGCAGTAGTGAGCGTTTCCTCAAGGCCGTCCAACCACAGCTTGCCGTGATTCAAGTGGGGGCCGGGAATAGCTATGGTCATCCCCACCCCGATGTGCTGGCCCGTCTCGAAGGGGTCACTGTCTTGCGCAACGACCAACAGGGGCGCATTCAGCTGGCTACCGATGGTCATCACCTCTGGGTGGCGCGGGAAAAGACTTCCCACCGGTAACTACCTCACGCAAGTAACCCTTTCTGAACAAGAGGGATGTACCCCATCATGAAAACGCTTTTGACGTTTTGTAGCAATCTGCTGTAAACTTATAGGGTGCAGGTTGCGATCCAAGATAGACAGGCCCATTTTTCGCCGCCAGAATCACAGTGGCCACCCCACTGCTGTGGCCCGCTGTTTCCACGAATCAGGAACTGTTGATATTGACAGCGCGTCCACCGACAGTCACCGGTGAATCGCCAACTATCCGCTGAAAAACGTTAACAGAACCGAGCGTAGCTATTTTGAATAGCTACTTTTCTAGGAATCAAATCTAAAGAGCCCATGTGCTATTAGGTAGCCAACTCATTCAATCAATTCGTTAGCCCGTCTCTCGGTTTTGTCAACCTGCACCGTGGGCCTGCTGGCGAAGGCGTCGCGATACGCAGATCGCCTGTCAGTAGACCATGCGTGGTCAACGAGCCTAGCGAATCCATAACGCTAACCTATGTAGGAGGTGTAGCCTTGCAAGACTTTACTTATGTTGCAGCCCAGAGTGTTGATGAAGTCATCAAGCTGTTGGCCGAAAAAGGGGATATGGCCCGGGTGATGAGCGGCGGAACCGATCTGATTGTTGCGTTGCGTGAAGGACGCCGCAAGGCAGAGTTGGTCATTGATGTAAAGCGACTCAAGGAGACCACGGAGATAACCTACGATGCCCAGCAGGGGCTGACCTTGGGTGCCGCGGTGCCTTGCCACCGGATCTATGATGACAAGGCAATCGCCAAAGCCTATCCTGGTTTGGTCGATTCCGCCAGTTTAATTGGGGGTGTACAAGTTCAGGGGCGCGCCAGTATCGGTGGCAACCTGTGTAATGCTTCCCCAGCGGCGGATTCTATTCCTTCTCTGATTGCCCAAGGCGTTATTTGTAACATTGCTGGGCCGAATGGTCGCCGCCAACTGCCGGTTGAGGAGTTTTGTGTCGCCCCAGGGCGCACGGCCCTACAAAATGGGGAATTTCTGGTTTCGCTGCAATTTGCTGCGCCCAAGCCCGGTTATGGCGCGGCCTACCTCCGGTTTATTCCCCGCAACGAAATGGACATTGCCGTCGTGGGCGCTGGGGCCGCGGTCCAGCTCGACGAAAGCCGCACTAAGATTTTGGCGGCCCGCATTGCCTTGGGCGCGGTTGCGCCGAAGCCGCTCTTTATTCCCGCCGCGGGCGAAGCATTAGTTGGCAAGACGGTCAGCGATGCCGTCATTGATGAGGCGGCGCGCGTTGCCCAAGCCGCGGCCACCCCCATCACCGATATGCGTGGCACTGCCGAGTATCGCAAACATCTATCCGCCGTGCTGACTGCCCGTGCGCTACGCAAAGCGATCGAGCGGGCCAAGAGCAGCTAACTCTTGATGAGAAAATCGGACGCGGATTTGTGCAGGTAGAGCGCATAAACGCCGCGCGCTAGTTTCATTGCTATTGGAATGGAGAAATAGATCAATGTCAAGCAAGGTCATTGTCGAAACGACCCTCAATGGTCAACCGCAAACCTTTCTCTGTGAATCGCGCCAGAGCCTTTTAGAGGTGCTGCGCACGAATTTGATGTTAACGGGTGCCAAAGAAGGGTGCAATAATGGCAACTGTGGTGCCTGTAATGTGATTTTGGATGGCGTGTTGGTAAACTCCTGTTTGGTCCTCGGTGTGGAGGCCAATGGCGCGACCATCACAACGGTAGAAGGGTTGGCGACTGGAGGGAAACTGCACCCACTCCAACAGAAGTTCCTCGAACATGCCGCGCTACAATGTGGCATCTGCACTCCTGGCTTTTTGCTCTCGGCCAAGGCGCTGTTGGATAAGAACCCTGATCCGACCGAAGAAGAGGTCCGGCTGTGGCTCTCGGGCAACCTCTGTCGCTGCACGGGCTATGACAAAATTATCCGCGCGGTCCTTGATGCCGCCGACAGCACCGAAATGGAATCGGTAGCCGCCTAACGGGCTGTTCGAAAATAACCGGACGCGGATGAACGCAGCGGAACGCGGATGAAGAAAAATCAGCGTTTATCTGTGTCCATCCGCGTTCCACTTTTGATTCTGCTGGTTGAATGTGGTCTATATAGCCTATGCAACATCAAGTTTGGATTCCATCGCTTCACCGTGATCTAACCGCTGGCGCGGAAGTCGTTACCGTTGCAGGGGAAACGGTGGGTGAAGTTGTTGCCCAATTAGAGGCGCGCTTCCCGGGTATGGAAGCGCGCCTCTGTGAAGATGGGCGGATTCGCCCCTATATTGCCGTTTCGGTCAACAGCGAAGTGACCCGCCGTGGGCTGCGTCAGCGGCTAACCGCACCAAGCGAAATTCATTTTATCCCCGCCCTCAGTGGTGGCCACGAACACCGTCCCCTTGCCAAGTAGACCTACCCTGACTACTGACTACTGTCCACTGCCCTACTCTCTCCCCGCCTACCGAATCAATTCCCACGCCAAATGCTGGATCTCGGGCAGGATCAACTTTTCCACCGCCAATTGCACGGCATTGGGTGAACCGGGCGTGCTAAAAATGACCTTGTTGCGATAGACGCCCGCGGTGGCGCGGCTTAACATTGCCGCTGCCCCCACCTCTTCATAGCTCAACAGGCGGAAGATCTCGCCAAAGCCTGGTAGCGTCTTCTCTAATTTACGGCTGATCACATCATAGGTGCGGTCACGCTGACTAATGCCGGTGCCACCATTAAAGATGATGAGCCGCGCCTCACTCGCGGCAAAATGCTCTAACGCCGCTTCGACCTGGACAGGTTCATCTTTGACAATCTGGTGGCCGACAATCCGATGGTGCGCGGCTTCGACCAGCGTGCGGATCAGTTGTCCGCTAGTATCAGTTTCGGGCGTGCGCGTATCGCTTACGGTGACAATGGCGATCGGAACGCTGCCTTGGCTTGCTGCTTTCAAGCGATGTTCTTCGGCACTCATTAGTAGAGGTCCCCTTGTGCGGTAAAGATAAGCGTTTGGCTGGATGACGGTAGGTAGCCCACCTGTGTCGTTCCATCATAACAGGCTACCTGATTATAGAAAAGCCCATCACGCGCTTCGATCCCAATGGTCGCAACCGGCCCGGGCTTTTGTAAGCTCGGCACGTCCAGGTAATTTAGGTGAATATTGCCATTGCGATAAAGCACCATCTGGAAAGAGATCTGATACGCGGGGCTAGCGCCAGCCGCAGGGACTTGGCTAAATTCGATCACAAAGCGGTCGGCGGCGGGTTGGAAGACCGAAACCCGCGCCCCGGATCGACTCGGATCGAGATCGGCCCACCAGCCATAGATCGCTTGCCCAGGCTGGCGCGCATTGGGCATGCACCGATTGGGCAGCGTCTCCGTCAATATCCCATCAGGGAAGCTGACAAACCCATCGGAGGCCAAGCGGGCCGTGGTATAGGCGCGGCCACGCAAGGTAAAGGTAAAAGGTAAGGTGATCCCGATGTTGCTGTTATCGGTCATCCCATAGGTAATCCGATCATCGGGGTTGGCTGGCGTCTCCCACTGAAAAGCGGGGGTTATAATCGACGATGGCTCGCCATTGCGCACCATGGGAAGAAAGAAAACTTTGGTTAATTCTGGGCCGACCGCAAGTTGAATATCCACAAGCGTAGAAGTCTGCGAACTATTGGCATTGACTTGGTCAACCCGTACACTCGCCGCATAGGTGCCCGTTATTAACTGCGTAGGGGTAATGGTAAAGGTCACATAGCTTGGTTTGCCATAGAGGGCTGACCCCGTCAACACAGTCGCACCGGCGGGCGCGGCTTCGTTGATGCGTACCCACGTTGGGCTATTGAGCAGCGTCACGCGCCAATTTTGTGGTTGTAGGCTGGGGTTGTCCAAGCGCAACGTAACCAGGTAGGGGGCCGCGCCGATTAAGGTACGATTGACAAAATTTTTCGTGGAAAGTTCAAGTTGGCTTCCCAGCGCAGTCCGTAACGCCGCGTGGATGTCTAACCGCCCACTCCCCACCAAGGTCGCGGCTTCGCTGAGCGGCGTGGTCGTATTGCGTAACAATTGGCGGATTTGGCCTGCCGTGTAACCGGGCCGCACACTCTTGACCAATGCCGCCGCGCCACTGACAATGGCCGCGGCCATACTGGTGCCTTCTGAGGTGCAATAGTCACTTTGGGGGAGCACGGCACTGTTATCGCGACATTTGACCCCACCCGGCCATGTGCTCAACATCGGCAAGGCACGTTCGCCGCCCGGCGCGGCCAATTCAATTTGCGGGCCGCGGTTGCTATAGGTCACATGCTGATCGCTGTAGTTGGTTGCGGCAACGGCAATGACTTCCGCATAGGCCGCCGGGTAGCTCACGGCATTGGCCGAAAGGTTGCCTGCGGCGGCAATCAACAAAGCACCTTTGCTATCCGCATATGCAACTGCCGCTTCTAGTGTTGGGCTGGGCGCCGAGGATTCTAGGCTCAAATTAATGATTATTGCACCGCTATCGGCGGCGTCGTGAATGGCCTTGGCGACATTACTGATGGTGCCGCTACCCAAGCTATTGAGCACCTTACGCGCGTCAATGCGGACGCGGGGCGCCACGCCCACGATCCCCGTTGCGTTATTAGCCACCGCGCCCAAGAGCCCGGCCACATGGGTGCCATGCCCATAATCATCGACCGGCGCCGCGCCGGGCGCAAGGTAGTTATACCCCGCTACCAAACGTCCGCGAAACTCGGGATGATTGACATCAATGCCACTGTCAATAATGGCAACCTGGACGGTTTCTAATTCGCCGCCAAAGCCAGGTGTGCCATAGGCTAACGACCAGGCCCGGCTGGCATTAATCCGCTGTAGATACCACTGGGCATCTTCATAGCGCGGGTCATTCACCAGGAAGGGTGCTTCGGGCTGGGCCGTGGCCGTTGTCGCCGCTGTACCGGCCGCCACTACCTGCTCTTCCTGAGCTGGTGTGGCGGCAAAGACCAACCAGTTGGGGGTTACGAAGGCCACCGATGGCTCTTGGCGGAGCTGTTCCAGCAGCGTCCACTCTTCCCCTTCGGACACTGCTACGCGATAGCCTTCCACCCCGGCGTCACCCGTTTCGCCGTCGAGCCCGCGCAGATCGAGCCGCTCAATGGCCTGGGCTGCAAAGGTGGACAAGAGGCTTTCTGCCGAACGGAGACCGGCTTGCCCATAAAAGCCGACCAACAATTCACCAGGGGCAAAGGGCGTTTGGCGATAGGCGTCAAGGTCATCAAATTGCCAGCGTAGCTGTTCGGTGCTTGATGGCACCGTTTGCGCTTGGCTAGCGCCGGTGACCAAGAGCACAAAGCCTACGCCAAGGCAACTAGTCAATATCAGCCGACAGAATCGCCACCCCAGCGGGAGCGACTGCGGCAAGCGCGATCCAACGCTGTGTATGAGCGCAGCCGCGTCGGTTCGCCACTGATATAACATAGGTAATAAAAAGCTCATAGAAACTCCATTAAAACGCCAAAGCTCATCTGGGCAGGGGGTGATCAATGAGGTTCATGGCCGGGAGCTGCATAGCAGACCACCCTTGCGGCGGATGAGTTACGAACACGAATAATGCTTGCTAACCGCGCGGGGATTGGCGGCGTTTACTGGGTACCTAGGCCGACAAGGAAGCAAAGGAGCTGGGCGTTTTCGCCTGTGTACCTATCCTAAGAAGTTGTTTCAAAAGGTGGTTGACTGGTCAGCTCTAGCTTTCGGTAGATTATATATTATATACTTGACGCATTTCGGCATCTAATTGTTCATAAAATTCAACCATGACACGATGGCGTGTGACACCGATGGTGCGGGCCGTCGGTGTATGGAGAGTCGCGACCAAGTGACGCAGTTTGTAGACAAATTCATGGACCGACGTATAATCCGCGCCGGTTGGCTTTGCCTCTGCCGGCGGCACAGCCGTCCACGGCTCGTACCATAGCCGATGGTTATGCGCGCCAGCAAAGGCAAACGAACGCGCAACCCCAATCGCGCCGATGCTATCAAGTTTATCGGCATCGTAGAGACATTGGGCTTCCAATGTTTGGGGTTGGATGGACTGATCGCGAAACCGGTGGGCCTCGATACAATGGACGACATTCTCAATGCGCTGCGTTTCCATGGCTTGGGCCAATAAATATTGGCGTGCAAATTCCGCTGCGGCCAGATGGTGGGTGCGGCGGCTGCCCATGAGGTGTTCGCTGGGCACATCGTGGAAAAAAGCTGCTAAGCGGACAATCTCGACATCGGCTCCTTCGGCTTGGGCAAGATATACCCCAAGCCGTGCCACGCGGAGGACATGGTCAAAGTCATGTGCGGCGTCGCCGAGGTGGTAGAGTTGTTGGGCTTGGGCCACTGTTAAGTAGGGGCTATCTAGGTTTGTTTGCTGATTCATCATTGCTTCT
>JAHBVH010000057.1 GCA_019637645.1 Caldilineaceae bacterium | reverse complement strand
CCTTTGCGATAAGGTGCTGTCTTCTGTTTTCTGCCTTCTGCCCACTCTCATTATAGGCGAAGTGGGGAGCCGCTCCAATGGGTTTGTTTATAGCCGCCGTAGGGTCACTTGGTGGGTAATGTCGTCGTAGCGAGCATAGCAGATCCCTGGCCCATCATCGGGCGCACCGGCGCTCCCCACACCGACCAAATAACGATTGGGCGCGATAGCGGTACCGGGTTCGAGGGTAACGGTGGTTGGCGTCGGGAGTTGACGGAGGTGGCGTTGCCCTTGCTGATCCACGGTCCAAGCCCACACTTCTTGAACATGGGTGTGACCATGAAAGGCTACCTGTGCTTCTAGGGTTTCCAAAGCCGCGAGTGCGGCCCAACGCGCTGCTTCTTGACGGTGTAGGCGGGGAAAGAGCGCCGGCCAACCCATGCCCCCAGCCATATAAGCGGAAGCCATCGCTGTATCCGTTACCGTGGGCGGCATATCGGGCGTGGCATGACAGAAGATGGCTGCCCCCTGGTGCATCGTCGCGGGCCACTTGCCCACCCAAGCGGCAAGGGCCGTGGGGAGCCGTTGCCAGCCACTCACTTCCCAGTTGCCAAAGAGGCAGGGGATCTGCCCCTCTTGTAATGCTAGAAAAAGCTGGGGATCGCGCCCGACATCCCCCAAATAGATCAGCTGTTCAGCGCCCCAGTCAGCGGCGTCGCGCTGAACCGCGGCCAATGCGTGATGATTGTCATGAAGATCGGAAAAAATAGCCAAACGCATAAACTTTCTAACTTCCTACCAATAAATCTACCCACATGATCCGTACGTTTTGACAAATCGGCCCACTCCAGGTATAGTTGATCCGCTGCAAGGGATGGGCGAATAGTTCAGTTGGTTAGAATGCCTCGTTTACACCGAGGAGGTCAGGGGTTCGAGTCCCTTTTCGCCCACCAAGTACCTATCGCAGAGAGTTTGATAGTGTAAGAAGGCTGGCCATGGGTCAGCCTTTTCTGTTCCCCGTAAACTTGCGAATAGCAGACGCAGGCGAAAGCCCGCTTGCGTGAGCGGGCCGCATCGGATAGAGGCCCATGGGGTCATGGTAGGGCAAGGAAAGGTGCAATGAATCGTTCAGCTGCTGACATAATGCTCGATCCGGTGCGACTACGCCGGCTCTTTTTGGGGATGAGCTTCCTCTTGATTGGCTTGGTAACAGGCTGCCGCCTAACCCTCCAGCCAAGTACGCCAACTGCTGCCATGACCCCGCTGCCGTTGCCGACCCGCATTGCCACGGCGACCCCCGTGGTGGTTGCCCAAGCCACACCGATTCCAGCCGACTTCTTAGCCACCCTATCGACCGAAGAACAGCTTCTCCAAGTTGTGGTTCCTACCCGCGATCTACGTGATTTAACCATACGGCTTAACCCCGCTATCGACGAAGTTCCCTTGGTGGTCAACACGGTCACACCCGACTATGCTATTGGCGAACAGCTTGAGTTTTGGGTACATAACCTGGATACCAACCGCTCGTCGCCGATTATGGCCGAATTAATCTATAAAACGGAAGTTGCTTACGCTTGGGTAGAGGTTGGTCAACCCTATGATCGAGAGGCCATGACGCGCTCAATCGATCGCTTTAGCCAGCAGAGCTACCCCGCCGAAGTCGCTTTCTTTGGCAGCGAATGGTATCCTGGTGTCGATAATGACCCGCGCTTGCATATTCTCCATGCCATGGGCGTCGGGAGCGGGGTCGCGGGCTACTACAGCAGTGCTGACCAATATAACCGCTTGGCCAATCCCTATTCCAACGAAAAGGAGATGTTTTACATTAACCTGCGTTGGCTAAACAATACCACCGATTATCACTATTATGAAACTGTGCTTGCCCACGAATTCCAACATATGATCCACTGGGCCAATGATCGCAATGAAGAGACTTGGCTCAATGAAGGGCTGAGCGAATATGCCCAAGAGGTGGCTGGCTATGGCTCCGATACCATCTTTGCCGGCGCTTTTATTAACCTACCCGATACGCAGCTCAACACCTGGAAGGTCGATTCATCGAGCAACGCCGAACACTATGGTAGCGCTTATCTCTTTGTAAACTATCTCACCCAGCAATATGGTCCTGAGACGACCAAGGCCCTGGTCGCCCAACCAGCCAATGGCATCCAAGGGGTAACCGCCGCATTGGCCGACCAAGGGTATGCCGTCGATTTCAATGACGTTTTTGCCGATTGGGTCATTGCCAACTATTTGGATAAACCCGACGCACTGGATCAGGAAGGAACCTTTGGCTATCGCAATCTTGATCTACCCACGCCCCCCTTGGCCGACACGCTGACGAGTAACTCAACAATGCCGTTGCAAGCGACCGTGAACAATTATGCGACTGACTATATCCGTGTGGATGGCGTAGGTGATGTAAACCTGCGCTTCCAGGGCCAAACCACCACCCAACTCGCCAACACCCAACCCTATAGCGGTGACCGTGCGTGGTGGAGCAATCGGGGTGATGACACCAATAGCCGCCTGACGCGGCGCTTTGATCTCAGCCACTTAGCCCCAGGCACCGCCGTGACGATGGACGTTGCCATGTGGTGGAATATTGAGGCCGACTACGACTATGGCTATGTCGCCGTTAGCCGCGATGAACGCAAATGGCAAATTATAGGCGGGCAGTACACGACCCGTGAAAACCCCAGCGGCAATAGCTTTGGTCCGGCATACACGGGCAGTAGCAATAATTTGGCGACGACCACCCAGGGCTGGGTGACCGAACGCTTTGACTTAAGCGCCTTTGCCGGTGAGCCGATCTGGGTCCGCTTTGAATATGTCACCGACGACGCGGTCAATGCGAGCGGCTGGTTTATTGATGATGTTACCATTCCCGCGCTCGACTATCACAGTGATTTTGAAACGGGCAGTGATGGTTGGCTGAGTGAAGGCTGGTTGCTGACCGATAATGTGCTGGCGCAACATTGGTTGATCCAGATCATGGAATTTGAGAACGATACCTTGATGGCGCTCCAGCGTACAGCGGTCAACGCGCAAGGTGAGGCTAGCTTAACCCTGCCACAACTAAGCGATAACCGTTATGTGGTATTGGCGATCAGCGCGTATGCCCCCACCACCACCGAACCGGCTGCTTATACTATCCAGCCAGAGGAGTGATTGCCATGCCCGCTGTGACGCCTACCTTCACGCCTACGGCCCACGAAATCGACCGCACCTTACAACGGCTGCTACCGCGCTTGGAAGCGACCTTTGCCGATCAGCTTGCCACACCCGCGTGGCAGACGTTCCGTCGGCGTCTCGAACAGCACTTCCCCCAGCTCTTTACCTTGCTTATTGCGCTTTATCGGGAGCGCTATGACTTCTATTACCATCTGGAAGCGATCCTAACACTGGCGGCGCGGAGTTGGTTGGCTCGGCCACCAGCGTTACAAGAGCTGGATGCCCAGCGCGAAGAAGCGCCCCATTGGTATCAACACCAACGCATGATCGGTGGGGTCTGTTATGTGGATCTCTTTGCCGGCGATCTTCACGGGCTGCGCCAGCGTATTCCCTATTTCCAGGAACTCGGCTTGACCTACCTTCATCTCATGCCGCTCTTCCAAGCCCCGGCAGGCAATAGCGATGGGGGTTATGCCGTCAGCGATTATCGCCAAGTGAACCCGCCGCTGGGAACTATGGCCGACCTACAGCAGCTCGCAACCGAGTTACGCCAAGCTGGCATCAGCCTAGTACTCGATTTCATCTTTAACCATACCTCCGACGAGCATCGCTGGGCTGTGGCGGCAACCGCGGGTGATCTGGCGTATCAAGACTATTACTTCATGTTTCCCGACCGGACGCTGCCCGACGCCTATGACCGCACTTTGCGCGAGATCTTCCCCGACCAACATCCGGGCAGCTTCACCTATCGCGCCGATATCGATCGCTGGGTTTGGACCACCTTTAACGCTTTCCAATGGGATCTGAACTATGCCAATCCCGTGACCTTCACAGAGATGGCCGGGGAGATGCTCTTTCTGGCCAATGTCGGCTGCGAGGTGCTGCGGCTCGATGCCTTGGCCTTTACCTGGAAACGCCTTGGCACCGATTGCGAGAATCTACCCGAAGCGCATCTTCTCGTCCAAGCCTTTAATGCGCTCCTGCGGATCGCCGCGCCCGCGTTGCTCTTTAAGTCCGAAGCGATTGTCCATCCCGATGAAGTGGCAAAATATATCAGCGAAGCCGAATGTCAGCTCTCCTATAACCCGCTGCTCATGGCCCTGCTTTGGAATAGCCTCGCCACCCGCGAAGTCCGTCTCTTGCGCCAATCCATGAGCCACCGTTTTCAGATCGCCCCTGGGTGCGCTTGGGTGAATTATGTCCGTTGCCATGATGATATTGGCTGGACTTTTGATGATGTTGATGCCAGTGCGTTGGGCATCAACGGCTATGATCATCGCCGCTTTTTAAATGCTTTCTACACAGGGCGCTTTCCAGGCAGCTTTGCCTGTGGCTTGCCCTTTCAAGAGAACCCCAAGACGGGAGATGCCCGCATTGCGGGTACGTTGGCGTCGCTGGCTGGTTTAGAACAGGCTCGGCAGCGTCAAGATGCCGCAGAAATCGAGCTTGCCATCCGCCGTATTCTCCTCGTCCACGCGATCATCCTGAGCATTGGCGGCATTCCACTGATCTATTTGGGCGATGAGGTAGGCTGGTGTAACGACTATGACTATCGGCTTGATCCTGCCAAGGCTGGTGATAGCCGTTGGGTTCATCGGCCTCCTTTGGCTTGGGCTAAGTTTGAACAGCGCCACGATTCCCAAGAGGTTGAAGGGCAGATCTATGGTCGCCTGCAACAACTGATCGCGGTGCGCAAAGCACACCCCGGCTTTGCCGGTAACCAGATGGCGATCATCAACCTTGGCTCTGACCACATCTTTGCCTTTGTTCGCACCCATGCCCAGGAGCGGATTCTGGTCTTGGCAAATTTCACCGAGCGGGAACAACGCATCCCTGCCAATGAACTGCGTCTCTATGGCTTAGGCTATCACTTTACCGATCTCATCCGCCAACAGCCCCTTTCCCTCACTGCCGACCCGATTACACTGGAACCTTATCAGGTTCTCTGGCTTACACCCTAAAGAGTGTAGGACAGAGGAGAGAAGATCGACGCGCCATCCCAATGGTAGGCGCAAAAGTCTCCAGTCTCCAATCACCCAACCCTACACGCTGTCTCAGCTCTGTAGAAGCTTTGTCGGGCGAGCTGTGCAAAAATTGTATGGACTTGCGGGTGGTTGGCAAAGGTGGGATAATCTTCGGCAGAAGCTGCGACAAAGTCGTGACAATGACACGCTATGCGCGATTTTTGGCAGGCTATCATCTCAACTGTGATCAGCAAACTGGAGGAGGGGTGCAATGGGGTACGATACGCTTATCGTTGGTGCCGGTGCGGCGGGGGCGATCCTGGCCGCACGCCTCACGGAAGAGCCAACCCATTCTGTCTTGTTACTTGAGGCCGGACCCGATTTTGCCACGCGCGAGGAACTCCCCGAGGAGCTCTATTATGCCTATTCCCGGCCCGGCAATTTGTGGGGACGCGCCTTTGGCCCCGCGACCCAATATGGCTGGGGCTACATGGCTACCCGCACGCCACAAGCGGACCCGATGTTTCTCCCGCGCGGCAGAGTGATGGGCGGCTCTACCGCGGTCAATGCCACCATTTTTCTACGCGGCGTGCCGGAAGATTATGACGATTGGGCGGCCCAGGGCAATGATCGGTGGCGCTTTCAAGAATTGCTTCCCTTCTTTTGTAAAAATGAGCGCGATCTGGATTTCCACGATGACTATCACGGCCAAGCCGGACCGATCCCCGCGTGGCGCTTACCTCAAGAGCTGTGGACACCCGACCACACGGCGTTCTATGCGGCCTGTCGCGCCGCGGGCTATCCCGATTGCCCCGATCACAATGCGCCCACGGGCTTCGGTGTCGGCCCGCTCGCCCATAACAATGTCGATGGCATCCGCTGGAGCACCAGCCTTGGCTATCTCGAGCCAGCCCGGCCACGCGCCAATCTCACCATCCAGGCCAACACGTTGGTCCACCGTCTGCTCTTTGACGGTTCACGCGTGATTGGTGTTTTGGCCGAACACCAGGGCGCAGTGACGCCAATCTATGCCGACGAGGTCATTGTCAGCGCCGGTGCAATTGCCTCACCCCACCTCCTGCTCCACTCTGGGATTGGTCCCGCGTCAGAACTGAGACAGCTTGGCCTTCCGGTTGTTCAAGATCTGCCCGGTGTTGGTCAGAATTTGCGCGATCATCCTCAAGTGCTCTTTGTCTTGCGCACTAAGCCCGAAGTGCCGGTCGATTGGCGGACACCCCGCCTCAATACGGCGCTGCGCTACACGGCTAGCGGCTCTGCGCTGCGCAATGATATGGTACTGATTCCCAGCGCCAACGCAACCGAGAGCGGCGTGACTAGTGAAGCGCCACCGATTGGCTTCTATGTGGTGGCAAGCATCTATCTGGCCGTCGGCGCGGGGTCACTCCGTTTGGCCTCGACCGATCCGCGTGAGCAGCCACTGATCAACTATAACTATCTGGCCGAAGAATTTGATCGCCGCCGGTTGCGCGAGGCGGTGCGGATCACCGCCGATCTACTGGAACATCCCGCCTATCAAGCCATTGTCGCCGAGCGCCTCGCGCCCCTGGATGCCGACCTGCGTTCAGACGCGGCGATTGATGCGTGGATGGCGCACACCGTGACCACAAGCCACCACAGTTCGAGCACCTGTAAAATGGGGCCAGCCACCGATCCGATGGCGGTGGTCGATCAATTTGGCAAAGTCCATGGGGTAACGGGCCTACGCGTGGCCGATGCAT
Source organism: Caldilineaceae bacterium (assembly GCA_019637645.1). The sequence continues at coordinate 46,511 of JAHBVH010000057.1, read as the reverse complement.
CGATCATGCCCGACTGTATCCGCGCCAACACCAACGTGACCACCATGGTGATCGGCGAACGAATTGCAGATTTCATGCAGCAGGGGTTGTAGCGAACGAGACAAAGCCCTGCCGGGGACGGGCCGTAGGCGAACGAAACAAGCCCTGCCGGGGACGGGCCAGGCATAGAAGTGTGGTATGGAACCAGCTTACGGCCCGTCCCCGGCAGGGTGCCCAGGAACCCATCTATTAAACCAACAGCCACTGGAGCGCATAAGAAACCGCCAACGCGCCGCCTACGATGAGCAGCAGCCGCCCCAGCCGATGGCCGACTTGGGCAATGGTTTTGGCAGTGCGCAGATAGGCTTCCATGACAAAGACGCCGATGAGCCAGCCCAACCCCAAGAGGACAAAGCCAAATTTATCTAGCCCAATGAGGATCCAGGGACCCCACCCCAAAAAGTTGTTGAGATCGATCAAGTTGAGGCGGAGCTGAAGGATTAACCAGAGGGCCAACGCGCTGGTCAACAGCCAGCCGACGAGGTACAGCACCCACCACAACAGTTGCTCCCCGACGCCGTTTATTCGCTTGTTCATCATCTATTCACTGGTCTAGTGTTGCTATCCAAAGAGCATAGGACGCGGATGGACGCGGATTCACGCGGATTGATATTATCCGTGTAAATCCGCGTCCCAATCTTTCTCACACTGGCGCTTATCCGGCCCCGGTGTTCAGACTCACGCCCTGTAGGGTCAGCTCTTCGGCGAAGTGACAAGCCGCAAAATGGCCTGGGGTGATCGGGCGCAACAGTGGCGCTTCCGTCCGACAGCGTTCCTTGGCATAGCGACAGCGGGGATGGAAGTAGCAGCCACTGGGTGGATTGGCGGGGTCGGCCACATCGCCTTCCAAGACAATCCGTTGGCGGCGACGACGATTGCGCGGGTCGGGTTTGGGCACGGCGGAGAGCAGGGCTTCGGTATAGGGATGTTGGGGGTTGGCAAAGAGTTCATCGGTTTGGGCCAACTCCACCAGCTTCCCCACATACATCACCGCCACCCGATCACAGAGATATTCGATCACACTGAGATCGTGGGAGACAAAAAGATAGGTCAGGCGCAGCTCTTCCTGGAGATCTTGCAATAGATTGAGGATCTGAGCGCGCACCGAGACATCTAGGGCTGACACTGCTTCGTCGGCAACCACGAGATGGGGATCGAGCGCCAGGGCGCGGGCAATGCCCAGGCGTTGTCGTTCGCCGCCACTAAAGGCGTGAGGATAGCGGCGCATATACTCGGGCCGCAAGCCCACCCGGCGCAACAACGTGGCGACGCGATCTTCTAACTCTTTGCCACGCGCCACCCGGTTGATCTTCATGGGGTCGCTCACAATATCGATCACGGGCATCCGCGGGTTCAACGACGAGAAAGGGTCTTGGAAGACCATGCGGATCTGCTGGCGGTAGGGTTTCAGCTCCCTGTCAGAGAGCGCCGCGAGATCCACCACCGGCTGATTGGGTTGGCGATAGAGAATTTGGCCGGCGGTGGGGGTGTAGGCTCGCAAGATACAGCGGCCCGCGGTCGTTTTGCCACAGCCGCTCTCCCCCACCAAGCCCAAGGTCTCGCCTTCGTAGATAGTAAAGCTGACATCATCGACCGCCTTGACATGCCCCACCACCCGCCGAAAGAAGCCCGCCATAATGGGGAAGTGCATTTTGAGATTTTTCACTTCCAACAAGGTGTTGCGGCTCTCGGTTGGCGACGCTGTGCCGTTGGTTGGTTGATTACTCATGGTGTAAATCCTTTCCCCGCTAGCCCGTCACCGGCGCTGACGTAGTTGCCACAGAGGTTGCGACAGTGGTTGTTTCGCCGTCAAGGCCGCCATAGAGCAGACAGCGCACGGCTCGACCAGCCCCAAGCTCAATCCGCGGCGGCACGATCTGATCACATTTGCCGGGCATAAATTCATCACAGCGGCTGTGATAAGGGCAACCGCCGGGCCGATTGAGCGGATCCGGCACCATGCCCCGGATCGAATCAAGGCGCTGGCGCTCTTTGTGTCCGGTAAATTTGGGGATGGAACGCAACAATGCCTGGGTATAGGGGTGTTTGGGATCATAGAAGATCGAATCAACGTCGCCCTGTTCGGCCACCCGGCCCAGGTACATCACCACGACATCATCGGCCATTTCGGCAACGACGCCCAGATCATGGGTGATGAGCATAATCCCCATGCCGAACTCGGCTTGCAATTCCAGCAGTAATTCCAGAATTTGGGCTTGGGTGGTCACATCGACGGCGGTGGTCGGTTCGTCGGCAATGAGCAAGGCAGGATTACACGAGAGCGCCATGGCAATCATCACCCGTTGGCGCATGCCACCACTCAGTTGAAAGGGGTAGACATCAAAGCGTTCCGCGGGGCGCGGAATGCCGACCCGCCGCAGCAATTCAATCGTGCGCTCCTTGGCCGCATCTTTGGCAAGATCCGTATGAAGCAAGATCGCTTCGGTGATCTGGTTGCCCACCGTATGGATTGGGCTGAGCGAGGTCATGGGCTCTTGGAAGATCATGGCAATATCTTTGCCCCGAATGTCGCGGATCGCCCGGCCACGCGGGGGCAAGGCGGCCAGATCAATCACGTCCTTTTGCCCGTTGCTTTGGCGATGAAACCGGATCGCGCCTTCGACAATGCGCCCAGGTGGGTCCACAATTTGCAGAATGGAACGGGCCGTAATGCTTTTACCACAGCCGCTCTCGCCGACAATACAGAGGGTCTTGTTGCGATAGATGTCAAAATCTACCCCATCGACTGCTTTGACTACTCCTTCGTCGGTGAAAAAATGGGTTTTGAGCCCTTTGATTTCGATCAGAAGTTCGTTTTGTGCCATTGGTTCTCAACCGGAATACAGATGACGAGCATCAATAGATTGTCACTAACGATAGGGATCCGCCGCATCCCGGAGCCCATCGCCCAAGAAGTTGAGCGCCAGCACCGAGATAATTACCGCGGCCGCGGGCCACATCAGCCAAGGCGCGGTTGCCACCGAGCGGATATTTTGGGCTTCTTGCAAGAGCACGCCCCAACTGACAACCGGTGGTTTTAGCCCCAAGCCCAGAAAGCTGAGCGCCGTTTCTGCAATGATCATGCCGGGGATCGCCAAGGTCAACGAGGCGATAATGTGGCTAAAGAAGGAGGGCACCATATGTTTCCAGATGGTACGGAATTCGCTGGAGCCGTCCAACCGCGCGGCCAAGACAAAATCTTCGGTCCGCATCGCCAGGAAACGACCACGCACCACGCGTGCTAACCCCGTCCACCCGATGAACGAGAGGATGATGGTAATGATGAAATAGACCCGCAAAGGTGACCAATCAGTGGGAACCGCCGCGGCTAGCGCCATCCACAGGGGAATGCTGGGGATCGAACGGATAAATTCGATGACCCGCTGGATCAAGTTGTCAATCGCGCCGCCATAGAAGCCCGAAATCCCACCTAACACAATCCCCAAGACAAAGCTCAACACCACCCCGACCAACCCAATGGTCATGGAGATACGGGTGCCATAGATCAAGCGGCTTAGTACATCGCGGCCCAAGCGATCGGCACCCAAGAGGTACATCGGCGCGCTCGGATCTTCTGGGGTAATCAAGCGTAGATTGGTTTCGTAGACGCCCAGCAGTTTGTAGGGTGTGCCAGGGGCAAAGAAATTCACGCGATGTATGGCTTCTTCATCGACGACAAAGGTACGGCGCAAGGCAGTTTGGTCAATTTCCACGCGATAGCCGTTGACATAGGGATTAAAACGCCAACCCTCGGTGGTCTCCTGAAAGAGATGGAGTGGCTGCGGTGGTGCATAGGTGTGCTGAGCGCTAAAGCGCTCGGTGTCAAAGGGGGCCAAGAACTCGGCGAAGAGCGCGATCAAGTAGAAAAGAATCGTGATGATGCCGCCAATCATGGCCGCCTTGTGTTTCCGAAACTTCCACCACATCAACTGCCATTGGGAGGCGACATTCACGCGGCTTTCCGTCGTTTGCACGGGCGGCTCCACGGGGTGCGTCCCTGTCCCCTGCCCTAGCGGTCGAACATCAGTTGCCATGAACACTTTCCTTTACAACGTTGCATCAACTCGGGATGCAGCAAACAGATTGCGCTAGACGGACGCCCAGCCAACCCGGATCGGTTTGCGCTGGACCCGCAACGCCTATCTTACTCGTAACGAATGCGTGGATCGAGCCAAGCCAGCAGGAGATCGGAGAGGAGTGTCCCGATCACGGTGAGCACGCTTAGCATGAGCAGAAAGCTGCCAGCTAGATACATATCTTGTGAGAGGAGCGCACGCAGCAGAATCGGCCCGGTGGTGGGCAAGCTCAGCACAATCGAGACGATGGCCGAGCCCGAGACCAAGCCCGGTAAGACCCAGCCGACCGTGCTAATAAAGGGATTTAGGGCCACACGCACGGGGTATTTGAGCAGTAATTTCCATTCTGGCAAGCCCTTGGCACGGGCCGTAACCACATAGGGTTTGCGCAATTCATCAAGCAAGTTGGCCCGCATAATACGGATCAGCCCGGCGGTGCCTTCGGTGCCAATAATAATAATTGGGATCCAAAGATGACCAAGCAGATCTAAAACTTTATCCCAACTCCAAGGCGCTTCCTGATATTCGGGGGAAAAGAGGCCACCGACACTCTGGTTAAAATATTTAAAGGCCACATACATGAGCACCAGCGCCAAGAGAAAGTTGGGGACAGCCACGCCAATAAAGCCGAGGAAGGTTGCCACATAATCGCCCCAGGAATATTGCCGCACGGCAGAATAGACGCCCACTGGGAAAGCGATCAACCAGACAAAGAATAATGAGCAGACCGAGAGAACCATGGTCAGCGCCAACCGTTCCCAGATCAATGAAGAGACGGGCAGGTTATAGGCAAAGGAACGGCCAAAGTCTCCATGGAAAATAATGCTGGAGATCCATTTCCAATACTGGACATAGATCGGCTGACCAAGACCATAGCGCTCGCGCAGTGCCACCAAGGCGGCTTGATCCACACTCTCGCCTTGCGAAGCCATCGCGGCGACTAGGGTAGTTAAATAGTCGCCCGGCGGCAACTGGATGATGATAAACATCACCAAAGAGATCGCGATTAAGGTTGGGATGAGATAGAGCGTACGGCGTAGAATAAATTGGAACATAAACCCTCGGTACTCTGGTGGGGTGGCAGCCAAGCAAGAAGCTGTTGGCCGCCACCCCACCTTCAATCAACTAGTCCATCCAATACTGTTCAGGATTTGTCGGCGCGGGATCGGGGTATTGCCACGAACCGGGTAATGACGTGGGCACATTGTGGAAATTGTTGCGTACAACCCCATAGCCAGAGAGCGAGGAAGAGACGCCAATGACATAGAACTCTTCCTTGGCAATGGCCAGGATCGCTTGCATCAGCCGCAACTGTTCTTGGTAGTCGCCGGTGGCTTTGATCTGATTATAGAGTTCCATCTGCTCCTTCACGGCGGCGGGCGGTTCCTCTGGTTGAGTCAGCGCGCCATCGCCGCTAGGGTTGACAAACCAGGTGTACCAGGCCATGGCATAGGCCGATTCGCTGGTCACCGGCAAGAAGTGGCGTGGATCGAGGAAGACTTCACTGCCACCGCCAGCGCCCCAAACATGCACATCATGATCATTGGAGTCCTTGCGCGTATAGAGCAAAGCGCGATCCATGCTGTTCAACTGGGCGTTAATGCCAAAGTCACGCCATTGGTTGACGATCATTTCGGCCATGTCGACATAGCCAAAGGCGGGCGTGGTCTGCACCACAAAGGAGAAGGGCGCACCATCTGGCCCCAAATAGAACCCGTCCGCCCCTTTTTCGGTCATCCCCACCTTGGCTAGGTACTCGGCGGCCAAGGCTGGATCGTATTCTGTATATTGGGTTGCCATCTCTTCGTCATAGAGTTCGGGAATGCTCTTGGGGTCCATGGCGTTGTTCATGGGCGTCCCTTGCCCCACCAGGATGACATCAATGGCTTCCTGGCGGTTCATGGCCAGGGACATGGCGATCCGGAAGTTTTTATCTTGGAAGATAGTGCGCATCCGTGGATCTTTGTGGTTCATATTAAAGTGAAAACCTACCGTATTGCCACTGTTGCGCGTTTCAAAAAAGCCCAACTCTGCTTGCTCGGCACTGTCGGCAATGACTGCCTTATTGTCATTGGTGTTAAAGTGGCGGCTCATCATGTCGATCTCGCCATTCATGACCTTGAGGAGCAGCACTTCGCGATCTTCCAACACATCGTAGAGCACTTTGTCGATATAGGGGAGCTGACGCCCTTCGGGGTCAACTTTCCAGTAATAAGGATTGCGCTCGGCTATGACCTGGGTGCTCGCGCCATAGGGCGTGGTGAGCATCCAAGCTTTGAGCGTTGGCAGTTCGCCATTTTGCCAGCGGGCATCATAGGGTGTCCCTGGCACGCCCGCGCATTTCAGTTGAAAGAGATTGACCCAGTCGCTGGCATTGGCCGTTTGGACCAATTCATCCAGGTTTTCTGTGTTGTAGTCCTGATGGAATTGGGCGCAGTAATGTTTGGGATAGCGGGTTGGCGTATCGCCATCCGGTGTAGCCAGGTATTGGAGAAAGAGACCATTTGGCATGGGGAATTTCACCACCGCCGTCGTATCATCCACTTTGGTGACCGTAGCCGGTTCACTGCCGACGCGCATCCACGAAGGTGGCCCACCGGGGGAAAGGTCGGTGTTTAGGGCGACATCGTTCCACCAAAAGACTAAGTCATCGGCGGTAAAGGGTTGGCCGTCGGACCATTTCATGCCGGGGCGCAACTGAAAGGTATATTCGCTGGCGTCGTCATTGACCGTAACCGCTTGGGCCACATTGGGCTCGATGCCCGTCCAATCGCGCGTCCAACGCATGAGGTGGTCATAGCTAATGGTGCGCACGAGCCAGGCATTATCTTGGCCCCCAACCAATGCCATGCGCCAAGTACCCCCATATTGCCCAAGGCTTTCCACGGGTTCAACCACCAAAGGTGTTTCTGGCAAGCGCTCTGCGAGTGGGGGCAAAGTTCCCGCCGCGACCAAGGCGGCTAAGATGGGAGCTTCTTTTTGGGTGGTGTCCGCCGCGGACATTGTCGCGCTTTCCGTGGCTGGCGGTGTAGCCTCTGCTGGCGCCGTTGATGTTGGTGCTGTGGGGGTACACCCAGCCAGCAAACTAAAGAGCACAATCACAACAGCTTGGTAAGCAAAGTAGCTACGCATGCGGTTCCTCCTTGGATTGTTGCTTGGTTTGCTTGTAAACGAGGGGAAAAGCGAAAGTCTGAAAGTAGCATAAGAAAGTAGCAGAAGCCAAGCAGCGCAGTAAGTGATTTGGGAGCGTACTACGCTGCTTGGCTTCCGATCAACACTGGCTACTCAATCCAGTATTGCTCTGGATTGGTGGGCGCTGGGTTGGGGTAGAGCCAAGCGCCGGGGAAGCTCTCGGGAACATTGTGGAAGTTGTTCCGAACGATTCCATAGCCAGGCGAGGGAAGCGCAATCCCGATGGCATAGAACTCATCGGCTGCGATCGCGAGAATTTGTTTCATCAGTTCGGCCTGTTGATCAGCATCACCTGTGGCCTTGATCGCTTCATACAACTCCATCTGCTGTTTGGGGCCAGCCGGTGGTTCTTCGGGTGGCGTCAGCGCGCCTTCGCCCGATGGATTATTGAACCAGCTCTGCCAAGCTTCGGCGTAGAGCGATTCACTGTTGTAGGGGAAATACCAACGCGGCTCGAGGATCACATCCAAGCCGCCGTCACCACCCCAAACGGTAGCGTCATGTTCGTTGGAATCTTTACGGGTATAGAGCAGGGAGCGATCGATCGAATTGATCTGCGCATCGACGCCAATCGCGGCCCAATAGCCTTCGATCAAGCCCAAGGTATCAATATTGGCCTGCTGGTTCGAGGTGACATCAATGACAATGGTAATGGGATTGCCATCCGGCCCAAGGCGCATCCCTTCGGCATTCTTCGCTGGATAGAGCCCATCCAAAATGGCATTCGCTTGGTCGGGGTCATATTCCGTATATTGCTTGGCGAGCTGCTCGTTAAAGAAGGGAGAGGTCGGGCGAGGGCCAAGTTGATAGGGCTCGCCCTGGCCGACATGGACTACATCGATAATCTCTTGGCGATTGATGGCGTGCGAAAGTGCAACGCGAAACTCCTTATTCTGGTACATTTCCCGCTTCATGGGATCTTTGTGGGTCAGATTTAAGGCGATGATCGTGTTGTTCATGCTCGAGGGGACCGTTTCAAAGAAGTGATAGCCCCCCTGTTCCATGTTGTCAAAGAAGACCGATTTGTTGGGGAGTGTGGCCAGATGGCGATCTTGCATGTCGATCTCGCCATTAAGCGCCTTGAGCACCAAGACATCGACACTTTCGGCTACGTCAAAGAGCAATTTGTCAATATAGGGCAGTTGGCGCCCTTCGGCATCGACTTTCCAATAGTAGGGATTGCGTTCCCCAATGACTTGGGTGCCGGTGCCATAGGCGGTGGTAAGCATCCAGGGATAGAGGGTGGGGAGTTCGGCATTCTGCCAGCGGGCATCGTAGGGGGTGCCTGGCACGCCGCCACACTTTAGCTCCATCAAGTTCACCCAGCCGTCGGCTTGGGCTTCGGTCGCCAACGCTTCAATATTGTCGGCATTGTATGCGGGATGGAATTGGCTACAATAGTGCTTGGGCCAGCGCGTCAGTTCAGCACCATCGGGCGTGGCTAACCGCTGAATGAAGAGCCCATTGGGGGCGGCAAAGACGAACTTGACGGTATAGTCATCGACTTTTTCTACCACAACGCCTTCACCACCCGCTTTGAGCCAATTGCCTAATGGATGGGTGGCCGCATATTCTTCATCGGTGGCAATATTCTCATACCAGAAGACGAGATCATCGGCGGTGAAGGGCGCGCCATCCGACCATTTCATCCCTTCGCGCAAGGTGAAGGTATATTCGGTGGCTTCATCATTCACTTCGTACGCTTCGGCAATATTCGGCTCAATCGCCGTCCAATCGGGGGTCCAGCGCACTAGATGTTCATAGGCCATGGTTCGGACGAGTAGGGCATTATCGGCCCCCCCGTTGAGCCCCATGCGCCAAGTCCCCCCATATTGGCCTAGACTGGCCGTCTCGACTACTTTGGGGTTGACCGGAAGGCGCTCTTCTACCGCGGGCAAGTTGCCAGCCGTTACCTGTCCCGCCAGGATTGGGGCTTCTTTGGCCGAAGTATCGACCGCGGCTGCTGGGGCCGCTGCTTCACTTTGGGGGGCCGTACTTTCTTGGCTAGCAGGCGCGGGTTCTGCCGCAGGTGAACAAGCAAAGAGTAAGCCCGCCACGACAAGCATGGTTGACCATAGGCCAAACCAACGCTGCCGCGGCCGTTGTTGCTTGCGAATAACCTGTCGAATCATAACAAGGACCTCCTTTGATCTTTCTGAAGACTTTCTGAAGAATGGAGCAATACCATGAGCTTATTGCTGCGTAGGAACTATCATCGCCATTTCCTGAGAAACAGCTAGTCGCATCAACCGCTGGAAAGGTCAATGCTGCTACACACAAAAGGGAGCATTGGGTGTGTGTAGCAATCACTACACGCCTATAGTTGTTCAAATTGTGCTCGTCTCTAGCGGGCAGCATACAACCTTGGCTGCACGACCATGTGATGGAACACAATTTGGGTTACTATACAAGTCGGCAATGCCCAGACGGCAATGCACAAGTAGATGGGTGGTAGGCGCTGCTTCGTAGCGCAGACGCTTTGTGATACTAGGTTATATGACTGCTTGGGGACCAACAGTCGATTGAGGATCAAGCGTAAATTGTTTATTTTGCCAAACAGGTGAACAACTGAAAAATTAGATACTGTGGGAAGAATTTTTCTTGGCTAACCTGCTACGTAGGGAATCTAAGTAATCTAGGCATATGGATGTATATACTTTTACTGCTGCGGCGCAGACAGAATAGCCCATCTGCCAACATTTGTCAACTATAGCATCAGTCATTTCAGCCATGGCGTGACGACTCCGGTGCCATGGCTGCCAGGGCGGCTAGCCATTGGTGGAGGGTTGCCGCGTCGTGCTGAAACTGGGCTGGATCATCACCGGCAACAAACTCCAGAAGGGCAAATCGGCTGCCTGCCATGGGTGGTACTGCTGGGGAATGCACCACTTGGGCCAGATAGCGCCGCCAATCGGCTGCCCCTTCGGCCAATGGCAACCGGACACCATCGGCCCACCGCCAATGAAAGAGATGTAGATGGTGGAGCCAAGGCGCGATCTGCGCGAGGCCAACCACGTTTTCGTCTACCGTGACATGCCAAGGCGGTTGCCAATAGATGCGCAGATTGGGGTGATTTGTCTGCGTCAAGAGTTGATAAGCCGCGGCATAGCTATCGGTTAGGGTGTTGCGATGAAATTCGTAGGCCACGGGGATGCCTTCGGTGGCTGCCAACGCTGCAATCGCCACTGAATCGCGCACGACGGCATCCCAATCAGCCTCAGCGGCGCTTGCCGTGCCTTGGGTGCCTGCCCAAACGCGAATGACCGGCGCGCCAAGGGCAACTGCCGTTGCCAAAATCTTGGCAAAGGGACCAGACGCTGGCTGACCAACACGATAGTACGAACCATAGGCCGCGACCTGTAAACCCGCGGCCGCGGTCTGCTGCCGCACCAGGCGTGCTTGCGCTAACTCTCCCGCTGGGACATGAATGTCACCGCCCCATTCAATCCCGGCCAACCCTGCTGTCGCGGCCAATTCGATGATCTGCGGCGGTGTCCATTGGCGAAAGGTCACTGAAACAAGACCGGGCTCTACTTTGTGCATAATTCTCCTCTGAATTTAGCTTGACAGGGCTATTGACCGCGTGATAGGCTGACCATTATTCTACATAGATGTAGCCCAAGAATCTTCTCTTGGTTGCGCTTTCACCCAGGCATTGATAACCAGCATCATCGGAATAAAGGAGCTTTTATGCCCAAGCGTGTCCTCGTTGCGATTGGCGGCAATTCGCTGATTGCTGATAATCGTAAGCCCGACATTCCTCATCAATGGGATGCCATCCGCAAAACGTGTAAACATTTAGTGGATATGATCGAAGCTGGTTGGCAACTGATCGTCACCCATGGCAATGGCCCCCAAGCAGGTTATATTCTACGGCGCAACGAGTTAGCCGCGCACGAAGTCTTTGCCATTCCCCTAGATATTGTGGTGGCCGATACCCAAGGGGGCATTGGTTATATGTTGCAACAAGCCCTGCATAATGAGCTGCACAGTCGCAACATTCCCCTCTCGGCCATTGCCTTGATCACCCAAACCTTGGTCGATGCCGATGATCCTGCCTTTCAGCAGCCCTCCAAGCCCATTGGCGCTTTCCTCAGTGAAGCCGAAGCGCGCGCCTTTGCCACTCAAGGTTGGCACGTGATGGAAGATGCTGGGCGCGGTTGGCGACGGATGGTTGCTTCCCCCAAGCCACTGGCGATCCTCGAAGCACCGGTGATCACTACGCTGCTCGACGCCAACCATGTGGTCATTGCCGCGGGTGGGGGTGGCATCCCGGTTGTGCAGAACCAGAAGGGGGAATTGCGCGATGTCCAAGGCGTCTACGCGGTCGTTGACAAAGATCGGGCTAGCAGCCTTTTGGCCGCGCAACTCGATGTCGATCTCTTGCTCATCTCCACCGGCGTTGAGTTTGTCGCCATTCACTACAATACCCCCCAACAACAGAATTTACGCCAAGTTACAGTTACGGAATTGGCGGATTACTATGCCGCCGGCCACTTTGGCGCGGGGAGCATGGCCCCCAAGATCGAAGCGGTGATCGCCTTCGTCCAGCAAAGCGGTAAGCCCGCCCTGATCACTGATCCTGACCATATTAGCCAAGCCCTGACCGGCGCAACCGGTACTTGGGTGCTGCCGGAGCAGAAGGCGTGATTCATAAAACGTGCTCACGTTTTACGAATCACAAATCACGCTTTTCCTATGCCATTATGCCATCACGGCGGCTTGGGCCTGTGAAATTGCCCATTGCAGGGGCTCACCGGTCAGAAAGCGCCGTACTTCATCGACCACGATCTGCCCCATCCGCTGACATTCGGCATCCAACGAACCAGCAATATGGGGCGTCAACACCACATTGGGCAGTGTATAGAGCGGCGACCCAGGAACCGGTGGCTCGGGATAGGTGACATCGAGCACGGCCAGCAAGTCGGGGCGCTGTTGAAGGACCGCGATCAATTCGGGTTCACGGACCACCGCGCCGCGGGCTGTGTTGATAAAGGTCGCGCCTTCCTTCATGGCCGCGAAGTGCGCGCCCGTGATCATGCCCACCGTTTCGGGCAGCCAGGGGGTATGGAGCGAAACCACATCGGCGCGCTGAAAAATTTCGGTTAAGGGGCAAAGGGTGACACCCAACTCCGCGGCATCCGCAGCGGTGACAAAAGGATCATAGGCAAGTACCTGAACGTCAAAGCGCTGTAAATGGCGACAGACGAGGCGACCGATCATCCCTAGCGAGATCAAACCCACCGTGCTGCCATAGCCACCGGGCACCGTAAAGCGCGCACCATAGGCCCGGTCGTGCTTGAGCGCAAAGGCATATTGCCAGCTCTTTTTGAGGCAAAGCAGAATCTGGGCAAGGGTAAATTCGGCTACAGGCACAGCATTGGCTGCATAGGAACTAGTAATGGGGATTTTGCGCGCCCAGAAGGCATCGGTCGTACACGCTTTGATCGACCCCGCACCGTAAAAGACAGCTTTGAGCTTTGGCGTATGGGCCAGAAAAGCTTCATCCATCCGTGGCATGCCCCAGCCAGAAAAGAGAAGTTCGGCTTCGTGCAAAATCGTTGGATCGGCAGCCACGGATTGGGCTGTTTGGGGCGGCGCGTATAGCGCAACTAGCGCGCTAAGCGCGGCCTGTTGAGCCGGCCCATAGATTTTGGAGTAGGCATCGGCGTTGAGCAAAAAAAGCGCTTTCGTCATCAGCGTTATCCTCGTTTCATTCACCACACTGCTGGGATGACATTTTGTATTCCCCTCGGATCTTGATACACTATATGCGATTAACTTACAATAAATTTATCAAGCTTACACGGTCGAGCCGATCTCGCAAATGGAGCAAAGTCAGGATGAAGACGCGCAAGCGATTCGCAAAATGGTCAACCATGCGTTCTGAACAGTGGGAACGGGTGGACACCTTCTATCACGCCCACCAACGCGAAATTCATATGGCTGGCGTGGTGGCGCTGGCTGCTACGTCGGGTGCCGTGGCGGGCTTAGTGGCAGCTAAAGGAGCAGTCGCGCTGGGCACAACTTGGGCCGCCAAGAGTGGGATTGCCAAATTTGCCTTCATGCTGCCGGTGACGATTGGGGCCACTGGCGGTGCTATTGGCATGGGGCTCCTGTACCGTCAGGTAGAGCCCCTTGCATCTGCGCCGGATCCGCATGGCGCACCACCACCCACCCAATCGACAGAAAGCAGTCGTTTACAGACGGCACTAGCCACAGCCGAGGCTTATCTTGCGCAACTTCAGCAGCCCAACCAACCGCTGACCGCTGAGTTGCCCGGCACAGTTGAAGCGAGCCGGACAACTACGCCAGTTGTTTTACCGTCACCCACTGACGATCAACCGACAATCAAGCTACAAGCGATAGAAGGTGACGGCATTATCATAGAAAAGCTGATGCACTTCTGACGCAGACGCACCTTGCACGGCCCAAGCTAGCGTCTCGACCCAACGAGGATAGTCGGTGGCTTGGTAGGCCACGGGCCAATCTCCCCCGTAGATGACCCGATCAAAGCCGAAGGCATCGATCACATGGTCAATGTAGGGTTTGAGATCTGCTTGGGTCCACTGTTCATGATCCGCTTCGGTCACGAGACCCGAGACTTTGCACCAAACATTGGGAAAGCTAGCCAAAGTGCGGATCTCGCTTTGCCAGGGCTCCAACCGGTGATGTTTAATATCGGGTTTGCCAATGTGATCGAGGATAAAGGGTACGTTGGGGCACTGGGCCACCAGTTTGATCGTATTGGCCAATTGGATATGAGAAATACAAATATCGAAGCTTAGTCCATAATGAGCCAGCAACTGTACGCCTTTGACAAAATCAGGGCGCAGACAAAATGCGAGATCGGGCTCAAATTGGATAATGCGCCGAATCCCCTTGACCAACGGGTTGGCCGCTAAGAGTTGCTCTAGATCAGCCTGCGCGGCATCGCCTTTTTCTAGCGGAGCCCAAGGCACTATCCCCTGAAGGCGGGGATCTTGCGCCGCCAAGCTGGTGATCCAAGCCGCCTCTTGCTGAAAGTAGGCGACATCCACCTCACATTGGAGAAAGACCATCTTTTCCACCTGCACCGGCCCACAGTGGCGGTTATAGTCTTCCAACAGATAGGGCTTGTTGAGGAGCGCATTGCTATCTAGCCAGGAATACCGTAGATAGCCAGGGTCCCACAGATGCAGGTGGGTGTCGATAATGGGAAAGGGAAGCATAGGGTTCTCCATCATGTAGTGATGATCTACTCGAATTTGCCTTCGACCGCGCGGCTGGCGTAGCGGGCGCGGTTGATCAATTGGCTGGTCATGCCGCCGTCGGTCATGATGTTGGCCCCGGTAATGTAGCTAGAGTCGGGCGAGGCCAAAAAGAGCACGACATTCGCCACTTCGCGCGCACTTTGGACACGGCCCAGCGGAATGTTGTCAAACCAGTGTTGGCGCGCCTCGGCCTGGTCGGCGGCGGCCTCTTGTAGATCCTGCCAGATCTGGGTGTCGGTCAGGCCGGGGCTCACCGCGTTGACCCGAATGCCGTAGGGTGCAAACTCGATGGCAAGGGAACAGGTCATCATGTGGACACCGCCTTTGGCTGCGGCATAGGGGGCGGCTTCGGGCAGCGTCGCGACGGTGTGGACGCTGGCGATGTTGATCACATTGCCTTGTCGCCGTGGCACCATCGCTTCTAGGGCATAGCGGCTACACAGGAAGGTGCCTTTGAGATCGACATCCACCACCCGATCCCAATCGGCTTCGTCCATCTCTAGCGTCGGCTTGACAAAGTTGACACCGGCGTTGTTGACTAAGGTGTCCAAGTGTCCATATTCTGCGACGGTGCGTTGGATGAGGGCGCGACAGTCGGCGGCGTTCGCTACATTGGTCTGGACAAACAAGCCTTTGCCATACTGCGTTTGGAGCGTTTGGGCCACGGCCTCCCCGCGTTCTCGGTTCACTTCGGCGACAACGACTTCGGCCCCGGCTTCGGCAAAGCGCTCGGCAATCCCTTGCCCAATGCCGCTGCCTGCGCCGGTGACAACGACAACATGTTCATTCCAGCTCATTTTAGTTCCTCGATTGTGTGTTTGTATCTTGTTGGGAGCGTGGGAAGGTACTACCACTGAATTTGCGTATTATCACGCGGAAGTACGTCTGTGTCAAACAAAGGGCCAAAGCGGGGAGCGCTTTCTGGTGGGAAGACCATTAGAAAAGGGAACGCGGATACACGCGGCGGGTTGCTTTTCGGACGCGGATAAGAAGCAGTCCGCGTCCGAAAAGCAACCCGCCGAAGCGCTGGGCTACCTGCCCCCGGTGCTGGTAACGGGAATATATTCTTTAAAGGGGGCATAGCCAGGCGGTGGTGTGATGAGCGGTGCGGTTGGCGTCTCTACGCCGAGCTTCTCTTGCTGGAATTCAAAAAAGCGCCAGGTGGCGCGACTGACGCCCTTCATGCGGCTGTTGCTCGTGGCCCAATCCATCCAGCCGGGACGATAGACAAAGAAACTGATTACATAAGGCCCCGTCGGTCCCCAGATGAGCGCGACATCGCTATGTGATTCGTAGGCAAAGCCATGTTTGTGGAGAATCCAAGCATCTTTCACATTGGGCAAGCCACCCCACAGCATCTCCTGAAATTCGTCATGGCTCATATAGAAGAGGATCGTCTCACATTCATCCGGCGTAATGGTGTCGGCGTAGCGCTCGATCAAGATGCCTTCACCTTGCATACAGTGGTAGACCGCCGCCAAGAGCTGACCCATTTCCGTTGGGGTGGATTGAAGGTTGGGATCGGGGTTGGTGTTCCAGTCCTCGCGTTGGTTGCCTGGCGTTGGAATTTGGGGTAAGCGGACATCGACATCGTAACCAGACTGCATATAGGTATTGACAAAGCCAAGGGTGCGCATCAATTCCGTCACTCGCTGCGCGCCAGCTCCCATGTTGCCATCGCCCAGCCAACGCAACAATTGATTTGCCGCGTAGTTATTGCTATCCCCCAATGCATAGTCGATCCAGACCCCTACATCGCGGCTGACGGGATGATCTGCCTGAATGCCGCCGTCTAATTTTTGCATCACCGCGATGACAATCGCGATTTTTAGGGTAGACATACCCGAAAAAGCGACATCGGCATCAACCTTAGCCTCTTCGCCACTGGTTAGATCTTGAATATAGAGGGCCGCAAAGCCAGGAAAATCCGCGGTATAGGCATCTAGCGCCCGTGTTAATTCGGCCATTGCTGGGGCCGGTGGAGCTTTTTCGGTGAGGATGAGAGTGGCTGTACGTTCTTCCTGTGCGGTGAACGCCGCAATCACTTGGGGAATGCTGGCTTCGACATCTAGCGTGTAGCCAGGTTCGCCGGGCTGCCAACTCCAATCCTGCTCGAAGCTGCCGACATAGCCCGCGGGGAGCGCAGAATCAGCACTCATCGTGCCATCGTTCCATTGCTGCCGGGGTGCGAGCGCACGGGGTGGCGACGGCTCGTAGTTATAGCTTGTGGCGACATCGGTCAGCCAAGCCCGCAATTTTTCGCTGTTCAGCGTGAAGCGCACAGGAACATCCCGCCGCTGCTGCGAAAAGCCCAAGGCTTCGCGTACAGCAATGTCAATAAAGGGCGTGCCTTCGAGATAGCGTGTCGCCTCTTGGATCATCTGCTCGGCATCAACATAAAAGTCTACTTCATCGGCCTGTAGGGGTAGACGCTTGTTCTGGAAATAGAGGCCAACTGGTTCGTAGTAAATGCTTTCCAGGTGGCGCCGAATTTCCGCCGGCTCTTTGACCGTGCTCAGGGCTAGCCCCCCCAAATAAACGCCCGGTGGGATCGGTGCCGCGCTCACTTTGTAGCGCGAATAGAGCGGAAAGAGCGCGGCAATCCCAATGAAGAGCAGAAGAAATGTGATAAACCTTTGCATATGCGTGTGTTTGGCTAGACGTTACGTGCGAGAACCAACCCTGACTAGCTTGAAAAACCAGTCAGGGTTTTCGTGAATAGGCAGCAACCTATTCCCCACTCGCTATTCCCATTCAATGGTGGCTGGTGGCTTACTGCTAATATCGTATACCACGCGGTTAATCCCCTTGACCTCGTTGACAATCCGATTACTTACCTTTGCCAGCAAGTCATAGGGCAAGCGCGCCCAGTCGGCGGTCATAAAGTCATCGGTGGTGACGGCGCGCAGGGCCAAGGCATTGCCATAAGTACGCTCGTCGCCCATGACGCCCACGCTGCGCACGGGTAGCAAGACCCCAAAGACCTGACTTGTCTGCCGGTATAGGCCAGCCGCCCGCAGCTCCGCCAGGAAGATGGCATCGGCGGCGCGCAACGTTTCCAACCGTTCCCAGGAGACATCCCCAATGATCCGAATCGCCAAGCCCGGTCCGGGGAAAGGATGACGCCAGACGATCTCCTCGGGCAGCCCCAATACTTCCCCCACTTTGCGCACCTCGTCCTTAAAGAGCATGCGCAAGGGCTCGATCAACTGGAAGGTCATGTCTTTGGGCAAGCCACCGACATTATGATGGGTCTTGATCGTGCGGGCATGGCGGGTTTCGTCGCTGCCAGCGGATTCGATCACGTCCGGGTAGAGGGTGCCTTGGGCCAAAAAGGCGGGGGCATCGACCCCCCACGCGGTCGCCAACCGCCCTGCTTCGGCTTCAAAGGTGCGGACAAAGCGGGTGCCAATGAGCTTGCGCTTCTGTTCGGGATCGGTGACACCGGCTAAGTCGCCCAAAAATTCTTCGGTGGCGTTGACGGCGATCAAGTGCATGCCCTGATGTTTTTCAAAAGTTTCGACGACTTGGGCGGCTTCGCCTTGGCGTAACAGGCCGTGATCAACAAAGACACAGGCCAGCCGATCCCCAATGGCACGGTGGACGAGCGTAGCCGCTACGGCGCTATCGACCCCACCACTGAGCCCACAGATCACATGGCCGGTGGGACCAACCCGGGCGCGGATCTGCGCGATGGTTTCCTCAATAAAGCTGCCCGGTGTCCAATCTCCCACACAGCCACAGATCCGTTTGACGAAGTTCTCTAGGAGTGCGCCACCTTGGGGCGTATGCACAACTTCAGGATGAAATTGGATAGCGTAGATCGCGCGCTCCTTGTGTACGATCGCCGCATAGGGTGAATTGCTGCTTTCGGCCACGGGTTCAAAGCCGGGCGGCAACGTTTCTACGCGATCGCCATGACTCATCCATACCTGTAGATCCGCATCCAACCCGGCAAAGAGCGCGCCATTGAATGTCGCTGGTGAGGTGGTCAAGTGAACCGTCGCTGGTCCATATTCCCGTTCGGTGGCCGGTGCGACGCGCCCACCCAGGGTATGGGCCAGCAGTTGGAGGCCATAGCAAATGCCCAGGACCGGAACTTGGCTAGCCAATACGCTGGCTGGCAATGTGGGCGCGCCCGTATCATAGACACTGTTCGGGCCACCAGAGAGGATAATCCCTGTTGGCTGCAAGGCCGGTAGGCGGTCATCCGCCCGATCCCAAGGAATCAATTCGGCGTATACTTGTTTTTCACGCACACGGCGGCAAATGAGTTGACTGTATTGGCTGCCGTAATCCAAAACGGCGATAGTTTGGTGGTGCATAGTTCGCTTTTCGTGTCGCTTTTCTGGATAGGTGACATGCCGCACCCAGTGGCTCTCGGCAACCCCTACGGATGAAAATAGAACGCAGATTTCTCGGATGCAACGAATTTACGCGGATTTTATCCGATTGCTCTGTCCAATCAGCCGCATCCACGTTCGATGCAGTAGAGAAAGTGAAGCCATTATATCATGCTCGATCAGGGAGACCGAATCCAAACCAGTGTGCCGATTTAGATGCGGGAGACCATTAGACTTTGCCGGCTAAGAGTAAAAGATGTTCACTGGCGGTGGTATAGGGCGCGCCGTCAAAGTCGCCCCAGACCGCTTCCACCGTAAACCCCGCGCGTTGCAGTAATAACTCTGCTTCGCCCCGCCACAGAAAGCGCAGGGTAAAGGGACAGGGCGTCCGGCGGACAGCGCCATCGGGCAGGAGTTCTTCATAGAGAAAGAGGGTCTCTTGGATCTGTTCGGCCCAATCAACGGTGCGCACACTCCATTTGATCACCTGCGCGCCGGTGGTTGGATCTTCCCATTGATCGGCCAACTCCGTGAGCCCATTCACGGCATGCAACCGGGCCACGTCGGGATTGAAGAGGTCGATCAACAGCAGGCCATCGGTGCGCAAATGGTGATAGGCATTCTGGAGCACGGCCAGTTGGTCGGCCTGGGTCTGTAGGTGCATCAACGTATTACTGGTACAAAACGCAAAAGCAAAATCCTTGCGTGGTAGCTGAAAGGTCCGCAGATCCGCTTGGTGGAGGGAAACTGAAGATTGGGCGTCCACTGTCCCACTGTCTTCTGTCTTCTGCCTTCTGTCCACTATCTTCTTCTGCGCAACAGCCAGCAACGCTGGACTAAGGTCAATGCCCGTAATGGTATAGCCAGCTTCGGCGAGGGGGAGTACGACCCGCCCCGTCCCGCAACCCAATTCCAGAATGGGGTCGCCAGTCTGCGCGGCCAAGTCGAGAATGAGTTCCAGATCATCCTGGTAGTGCCGGTAGTCGGCGTCATAGAAGCGTGCAAACCGGTCAAAGATCGTTGCGTCCGCGGATATAGTCATTGATTATCCCCTCATTGCTGCTCTTTATGCTTTCCATGAAGTATAACAATCAGGCGGGCTGCCGTTCAATTTTGCCCTTTACGCGCAAGCAATATCCTCTCCTTGCGCGACCAGAAGCAAATAGTCTTTACCATTTGCAGCCCGTTTGACAGGCCAAGCAGCTTGGGATAGACTTATTCTATCCCAAGTTTGCAAGCTCCTACAACCGTTGGCTATGCATCCAATATCAACCTGCTGTGAATCTTCCATATCGCGCTGTATGTCCGTCGTTGGCCCTAGTCTATGGGCAGTACCCTTGGCTATGTCGGAGAACGACAGGCTAGCGCGTGGATTTTTCCTGTGTAGCGAGCGTCTGCTAGATCGCTAGTTGGAAAGGATCGATCATCCCGTGTTGCCCAGCGATTTCTCTGTTTATCAACAACAATTTCAGACGGAGGGCTATGTGGTGGTGCCAGGGCTCTTCTCCGCAGAAGAAGTAGCTCGGTATCTAGAGCATTACATGGCGCTACGGGCACAAGGAGATCTGCCCGGCGATTTTGCGGGCGTCAATGCCACCAGCACCGATCCTTTGAAAAAATTCCCGCGCATGATTCATATGCATCGTTGGGATGAATTAAGCCTGCAATGGCTCATCGACCAACGGCTCAACCAATGCATGAGCGCCCTGTTGGGCCGTGAGCCCTATGCTGTGCAGACCATGCTCTACTTTAAACCGCCGGGCTCACGCGGCCAAGCATTGCACCAAGACCAATATTATTTACGGGTGCAACCGGGTACCTGTCTGGCTGCATGGATGGCGCTCGACCGCTGTGATGAGGAGAATGGCTGCATGCAAGTTGTGCCGCGTAGCCATAAACTACCCTTGCTTTGTACCACCAAAGCCGACATCAGCCAAAGCTTTACCGATGTTACCGTGCCACTCCCCGCAGAGATGCACTCGGTACCCGTGCTCATGGCGCCAGGGGATGTCTTTTTCTTTAATGGTCAACTGATCCACGGCAGCTATCCCAATGTAAGCCAGGCGCGCTTCCGGCGTTCATTGATTGGGCATTATGTCGTGGGCGAGGCCGAGAAAGTGGCGGAATTTTTTCATCCCGTCCTGCGCATGGATGGCCGTGAAGTCAAACTTGGCGTCAGTGAACAGGGGAGCAGCTGCGGCGTTTGGGTGGACCAAGATGGCACCCCCGTGGTCGAAATGGTCGCTGTGCCCTAACACGCTGGTTTATTCAAACGCACCAATCAGAAAAACAGGGTCTATGAAGGTTATTCAAGTTGGGATTGGCGGCATGGGCAACGCTTGGTTACGCGCCGTTCAATCCTCACCGGTCGTCGAATATGCTGGCTTTGTCGAAGTCAACGCGCAAGTCGCGGCGGAGCAGGTCACGCAATACGGCCTGGATGGTCGTCGTATCTACAAATCACTTGGGGCTGCCCTCCGCGAGATAGAGGCCGACGGCGTGATCAATGTGACGCCACCCCAATTTCATAAGGCAGTCTCAATCGAAGCATTGGAGGCTGGTTTGCCGGTGCTTTCGGAAAAACCGCTGGCCGATACGCGCGAGACGGCACAGGCCATTGTCGATGCCGCGAACCGAACCGGTGTCCTGCACATGGTCACCCAAAACTATCGCTACAAGCCACCGATCCAGACGCTGAAACAGGCATTGGCTTCGGGCGTCGTGGGCGAGATCGGCGCGGTCCATGTCGAATTTTTCAAGGGTCCCCACTTTGGCGGCTTTCGCGAGGAGATGCCCTACCCGCTCATTATCGACATGGCGATCCATCACTTTGACCTCATGCGCTTTTTCCTGGGCAGCGACCCCGTTGCCATCTTTGGGCGCAGTTGGAATCCGCCGTGGAGCTGGTTTAAGGGCGATGCCTCTGCCGCGGTGTTACTGACCTTTGCCAATGGTGTTACGGTCTCCTATGACGGTTCGTGGTGTTCCCAAGGGCGGGAGACCGATTGGAATGCCAATTGGCGCTTTGAGGGCAGCCAAGGAGTAGTTGCCATGGTCAATAGCCAAGTCTTCACCCAACTCACCGGGGCAGAAGCGGTGCCGGTAGCGACGGTTGCCATGGAACGGACCGATCAAGCGTATCTGCTTCACGAATTTTACGAGGCAGTTACTCACGGCAAAGCGCCCGTTACGACCTGTCAGGACAATATCAAGTCATTGGGCATTGTCTTCGATGTCGTTCGGTCGTTTGAGCGTGGTGCGGTTGTTCACGCTGGAGTGTAAGAGGACAGTAGGGCAGAGGATAGTAGGGTAGAAGACAGAGGGCAGTAACGATAAGTACTGGGCTACGTTGACTGATTTTTATTTTTATGGATAGGCGTTATGTTGTTGGCTGGGTGACAGAGACCTGACAGGTTTTCCAAACCTGTCGGGTCTGCTACTACGTAATTCCTATTTTAATCTCACGCTGGATAAGGGGAGTGGATTCATGCCACGGTTAACCGTCAAAGAGTTGTTGGATCTTAAAGGTAAACGCCAACTGACGGAAGTCTTAGTCACCTCTGCCGAGGAAGCGGCTGCCTGTGAAGCGGCTGGTATCGATCTGCTCGTGACCGGCATGGGCAGCCAAACGAAAGAGATCCGCGAGGCCGCGCCCAACACTTTTCTGACCCTGGGGCTGCGCTATGGTGATGTTGCTTCCGCGGAAGAGGCCATTCGCAGTGGTTTTAAGGCGTTAAACGCGGGCGCGGATGCGGTCTACGCCTGTATGAGCACCGATTTTATTGCAGCCATGGCCCGCGAAGGCATTCCGGTTGTGGGCCATGTGGGGTTAATTCCCCAAAAGCGCACCTGGACGGGCGGCTTTCGGGCGGTGGGCAAAACCGCCGAGCAAGCTCTGTGGGTCTACCAGCATACGCTAGCCCACCAAGAAGCCGGGGCCATTGGCGTCGAGATGGAAGTGGTGCCCCACGCCATTGCTGCCGCGATCACCAAACGGGTCCAATTGTTGGTCATCTCCATGGGGAGCGGCCCCCATTGTGACGCCCAATATCTCTTTGGCATGGACATTCTGGGCACCCATCGCAACCATATCCCGCGCCATGCAAAGGTCTATCGTGATTTCTACAGCGAATTTCAACGCCTCCAAGAAGAACGCATTGCGGCCTTTAAAGAGTATGCCGCCGATGTCCAATCGGGGGCCTTTCCCGCCACGAGCAATAGTGTTGAAATCAAAGAGGAGGAATACGAAAAATTCCTCACGGCCTTAGAAAAGCTTTGACAAGGCACCCTTGCACCTGACCAGCTTTCAAAAACCTGGCCGGTGTGAGCTCTTCCAATCTCTTAATCACCGGCTCATCGCAAATGCGTGTGCTAACTGGGGTTGACACCAGTTCATCCGATGAGCACCATCATTTCAGGAGTAACACAATGGCAAGACCAGTAACGCTCTTTACCGGCCAATGGGCTGATCTCCCCCTGGAAACGCTGGCTCAAAAGGTGAGTGCTTGGGGCTTTGATGGCCTCGAGCTGGCCTGTTGGGGCGACCACTTTGAAGTGGACAAGGCGCTTTCCGACGATGGCTATGTCCGCCGCAAGCGCGACCTCTTAGAAAAGTATAACTTGGGCTGTTGGGCGATCAGCAACCATTTGGTCGGCCAGTGTGTTTGTGATCCGATTGACGAACGCCACAGCCGTATTTTACCGCCACGGCTCTGGGGTGATGGCGATCCCGAAGGCGTGCGCCAGCGGGCGGCCCAAGAGATCATTGACACGGGCAAAGCCGCTAAACTCTTCGGCGTCAATGTGGTCAATGGCTTTACGGGCAGCAGCGTCTGGGCCAAGCTCTATTTCTTCCCGCCCACCAGCCAAGAAGATATTAACCAAGGCTATGTGGATTTTGCCCAACGCTGGACTCCCATTCTCGATTCCTTCCAAGCGGATGGCATCCGCTTCGGTCTCGAAGTTCACCCCACCGAGATCGCCTATGACATTATTACCTTCCAACGGGCGATTGATGCTGTGAATGGTCACCCAGCTTTTGGCGCGAACTTTGATCCCAGCCACCTCATCCATCAATTCGTCGATCCGGCTGAATTTATTCACGAATTTGGTGATCGCATCTACCACGCCCACATCAAAGACTCACGCGTCCACCTCACTGGGCGCAATAGCATCCTCTCCTCTCATCTGGACTTTGGGGATCGCCGCCGCGGTTGGGACTTTGTCTCGCCTGGGCATGGGGATGTGAAGTGGGATCCGATCATCCGTGAACTCAACCGCATTGGCTACCAAGGCCCGCTTTCGATTGAATGGGAAGACAGCGGCATGGATCGCGAATTTGGCGCACAAGAAGCCCTGAGTGTTGTGCGCAAGAATGACTTTACGGCATCGAACGTTGCCTTTGACGCGGCGTTTGCCAAAGAATAAAGCATAACGTGAAACGTGCTGCGTGAAACGTGGTTCAGGATTTATACGAATCACGCAGCACGTTTCACGTTTCACGCAGCACTTCAAGGAGAGAAGATCATGAGTGAACGTTCCGGCGGTTTCACTTCGATGGCCGACGCCAAAGCAAGTGGCAGTGTGCCAGAAGTTGGCGTTGGCATGTTGGGCTATGCCTTTATGGGGAAAGCCCACAGCCATGCCATGCTTACCATCCCCCACATGATGTATCCGCCCCCGGCCATTCCCAAATTGATTGGCATTGCGGGCCGCAACGAAGCCGCGGTGAAGGAAGCCGCCAAGCGCTACGGCTATGCCAGCTATTACACCGACTGGCGCGCACTGATCAACGACGACCGCATCCAGTTGTTTGATAATGGTGGCCCCAATGATGCCCATGCCGAGCCGAGCATTGCCGCGGCCAAGGCTGGCAAGCATGTCTTGTGTGAAAAACCGCTTGGGCGCACGGCAGATGAATCCAAGCGCATGCGCGATGAAGTGCTGGCGACTGGGGTCAAAAACATGGTGGCCTTTAACTATCGCTTTGTGCCAGCCATTCGCCAGATCCGCAAATTAGTGGAGAGTGGCGCGTTGGGGCAAATTTACCACTTCCGCGCGGTCTATCTCCAAGAGTGGATTATGCCCCACTATGGCACGCCCATGATTTGGCGTTTGCAAAAGGACCAAGCTGGCAGCGGCGCGCTCGGCGACCTAGGCGCGCATATTATCGATCTGGCCCGCTACCTCGTCGGTGAAATTGCCAGTGTCAGCGCCATGACCAAGACCTTTATCAAGGAACGCCCCGATGGCAAAGGCGGCATGGGCAAGGTCGATGTCGATGATGCCTTTGCTTCGGTCGTGGAATTTGAGAATGGCGCGTTGGGCACGTTGGAAGCGACGCGCTTTGCCGGTGGCCGCAAAAATGGTCAGCGTTTGGAGATCAACGCCGAAAAAGGCAGCATTGTCTTTAACCTAGAACGGCTCAACGAACTCGAAGTCTTCTGGGTTGGTGAAGAGCCCAAAGAGACCCAAGGCTTTCACAATGTGTTGGTCTCCGAAGGATACCACCCTTGGTGGGAAAATTGGTGGCCTCAGGGACACATGATCGGTTGGGAACACACCTTTGCCCATGAGATCACCCATTTGCTCGACTGTATTGTCAATGACAAGCCAGTCTCGCCGATTGGGGCCGATTTTGAAGACGGCTATCGCGCCGCTGTCATCTGCGATGCCGTGGTCGAATCGGCGGAAAAGGGCCGCCAAATCGCTTGTAAGTATTAAACGTGTTGCGAATATGCGTGCTGCGTGGAGCTAGACTGGCAAGCCAACCAGTCCTGGCTTCACGTCTCACGCCTCACGCAGCACTAGCCTGTCAGACGAGCGCTTGATGGCGAGGGCCCGCCCTTTCCATCTGTCTGTTGTTGGCAGCCTACGCTCTGTCTAAGCTCCCCATGACGGCGTCATCACCCAACAGTTCCGTGGTGACGCCGTCGCCTTTTCCTCGCCTTGTTCCGCGCCACATTGTTTCCATTGCGGTCCTGCCCAAGTTGTCGGCTAGCTGCCAGGGTCGAATGGCTGGGTCGAATGGCTGGATTGATCCAACGAATCTAGCATCAAACTTGCGATTCACAACAAAGTATGGTATTATCTAATGACTTTGTAGGATATTCTTGTGACTGGATGCATCCTAGAATCATAGCCGTCCCGAATTGTTTCGCTCGGAAGGGTAACGGATGTGGCTAGGTGGCTAGCAGCGAGTCTACAAGAATTTGGGGTGAACGAGTAGCAGAGAAGTACGTCGAGCAAAGTGGGGGCACCCCACTTTTCTTATTGTAGGGGACTTCTTCTTCGGTCATTTTGATTGCCACATTCATAGAACAGGTTTATGTTTAGCGCAAGTTCATGAATGGCGTGCGATTCGGTCTCATGTCGTATCATGTATTAGTGATGTTGTCGTTCTAAAAGCTTTTGTTTTGGCCTGCAGCATTGATGCACAATAGCGCAGACAAGATAAAAGGCGGATGGGGAATAGTGGTAAGGGGTAGTCATCGCTATGTCAAAAGCTTTAATCGCTGGCATTAATCAGGTTGCCACCGATAAGGGGCTCGACCGTGAAGTGATCTTTACGGCCATTGAGGCAGCACTTGTTTCGGCCTATAAGCGCAATTATGGTTCGGTTGCCAACGTCTCATCGGAAGTCGACCGCGTCACCGGCGATATGCGCATTTTTGCTGAACGCGAAGTGGTCGAAGAGCTTTTCAATGTGCGTACGGAAATCCTGGAAGCAGAGGCGCGCAAAATCCAGCCGACCGCCAAGTTGGGCGATGTCATCCGCGTGGAGACACATCCTGACGACTTTGGTCGGATTGCTGCGCAAACGGCGAAGCAGGTGATCCTACAGCGCATTCGCGAAGCCGAACGTGACAATGTGTACGAAAATTTTGCTCATCAAGTTGGGGAAATTGTCCGCGCCCAAGTGCGGAGCATTGATGCTCAATCGGGCGCTGTCACGATTTTGCTCGACGAAAAGCACGAAGTATTGATGATGCGCGACGAGCAGATCACGACGGAAAAGCTGCGCCGGGGCGACTACATCAGGGTCTACGTGGTTGATGTCCACAAGAGTACGCGGGGGCCGGTCATTAAACTAAGCCGAACCCATCGGAATCTGCTGCGCCGCCTGATGGAACAAGAGATTCCGGAAGTGCGCGACGGCATTGTCGAGATCAAATCGATTGCGCGCGAGCCGGGCGCACGGAGCAAGGCTTCTGTAGTGGCTACAGTGCCTGGTGTCGATCCGGTGGGCAGTTGTGTCGGGATGCGTGGCCTGCGTATTCAGAATATTGTCAACGAACTGGCCAACGAGAAGATCGATGTCGTCGAGTGGAGCGCCGATCCGGCCACCTATATTTCCAATGCTTTGAGCCCGGCCAAGGTGAGCAATGTCATCTTAGATGAAAAAAGCTCACTGAAGACGGCCATTGTGGTGGTGCCTGATCGTCAATTGAGTTTGGCGATTGGCAAAGAAGGTCAAAACGCCCGTCTCGCGGCCAAACTGACCGGATGGCGCATTGATATTAAGAGTGAGAGCGAAGCCAAAGCCGAAGGGCTGGATCAACTGGTCTTTGAGCGGGCGAAGGCCGAGGTTATTCGGAAATCGGATGATCTCCTTAGCGTGGCCGAACGGATTCTGCTCAGCGAACAACAGTCTACATCGAATGATCGGCTCTGGGAAGTGGCCCAATCGCTCAATGATGGCATCGCTGACGATGATGAGGTGAAGGACGCGTTTGGCGTGCCAGGGTTGGACAACGTCTTTCCTCCGCTCGACGAAGTTCGCGAAGGCAATATTTTGCCGAACTTGCCCAACATCGATGAACTGGCCGAACGACCGGCCAGTCGCTCTACCGAAGACGCTTGGTCCGCAGCGTTAGAGGCGGCCAAAGGTGAAATTGCCTTGACCCCTGAAGTCGCCGCCTTTAGCGAGGTCGATGAGTTGGATAGCTTTACGCCCATTGACGAAGAGCGCGACGAAGAGCCAGCACCTGTCGAAGCCATCCCACCGGCTGTGATAGAAGCCGATGACGAGCCGATCAGCGACGAGATGACGCTACCCGATGAGTTGCCACAAGTGATTACCGCAGATATGTTACGGGCACGTATGGCCCAACGACGGCGTGAAGTCAACTTCGAAGAGGCCGATTTCGTGATTCCAGAAGAGCTGTTGGCTGGGATTGACGAAGACGAAGATGAAGACATTTGGACGGAAGGCGCCGACCAAAAGGGCAAAGGTAAGGCGAAAAAAGTTAAAAAGAGCACGCCAGAAAAAGCCGACAAGGCTCCAAAGGCGAAAAAGAAGAAGCGACGCTCTGGCTTCGACGAAGAGGATGAGTTTGGCAGCTACTTTAAAAAATAGCCGCCTATGGTCGGTCTGTTATAGAGAAGCACCATCCGCTAAGTTCTGTTGACCTTTGTTACAAGGAGAGCTGACAAGTTTTCAAGCCTGTCAGCTCTCGAGTCACTCATGAAATGCCAACAGCCCTAGGTTGACAAAAGCTGGCCGCTGTTGAGCATCGCTCTCGATCAGGGCGGTCTCTCAGCGAAGGATAAGACGACCGAGTAATCGTCATGAACAAGAAAAAACAAGGGCCACGTGTGAAACATGTCCCCCAGCGTACTTGTATCGCTTGTCGGGAAACGGCTGGCAAACGTGGCCTAATTCGGATTGTGCGCACTGAACAGGGCGTTGCGGTTGACCCAACTGGGAAATTGGCCGGGCGGGGTGCTTATATCCATCCCAATCGCGAATGTGTGCAGGCCGTCTTGGTGGGAAATCGCCTCAATCAGGCATTGCGGACCAGCATTACGGCGGAAGACCGTAAGCGATTGCAAACGTTTCTGGCTACCTTGCCGGATGTAATAGAGGGTGGTAGCCAATCGGAAGTGTAAGTTGTGGTATACTACCTAGATAATGAAAGTGTAAATCATCTGGAATAGGAACAAATGATGGTGCGGCTAACACTGGCGGCGGATAGCAGCTATGGCGACGTGTAAAATCTGCTCCTTGCGTGATATGATGCAAACGCAGTTGTCAATTCAGGGCAATTTCTGTAGGGACAAACGCGACACAATGACGAAGATCACGGGACGGAGTATGATCAGCTTGGCCGATTGCGCTGGATACAGTGGAATGGCGAGAATCAAGGCACCAATGCGTTGCGGAGGTCACCATGAATAGGTGATCGGTTTGCGAAAACCTCTTCGCATTGCTTGGCGCTCCTGCCCTGGCAGAAAGAGAACCCTCACAAGTTGACTGCAACGTGTAGGGTCCATCTCAGCAGGGATAAGGGAGTGCGGGTTCCTTGAGCCTCGTTCGATTCCTCTTGATCGCTCCTCGAAAATAGGTCCTATGGGTTGCTTGGCAACCTGGGCCATTTTGGGGGTGGCTTTACCTTCAGCCAATCTCGCCTTGGAAATCGTAGTCGCTGTATGGATATGATATCGCCTATTTTGTGAGCAAGTACGGCTCACACTATCTGTGCATGCCCTGTCTCTGTTATGCTGCCCAAGCGGCTAGGGATGGTGGAATGCGCAGAATGCTTTGGGCGCGTTGCCACACGGCATAAGGCATGCAGCAGGGGCTAATATTACCCCCGTACGCATTGAAACTTCGGACAAATCGCTACCCATTGAGAAGCCGTCCTGCCATTGAATTGTGCTCGCCACCGCACAATCCAGGATAGAGACGCCGTAGAGATAATGGGAGGAATCACATGATCTCACATGGGTAGGTGGGATGGTGCTTACTGCATAAGTTTGCCTGGTATAGGCAAGGTATGCTGTGGGCCGCGGTGGTAAGGTAAGACGATCGGATAAGCATCGGCTTAGCATAGAAGGGGAATGGAATATGGCAACACAAAATAAGACGCAACAACGCCCGAATACAAAACCAGCGGGCGGTGCCGATAGAGCCAGAGGGAATGGGCGCCCCCAATCCAATGGTCAGCAGGGCCAGCAGCGGCCACAACAGGGCGGCAAAGGTCAGCCGCCGCGCGGGCAACAGCCACCACGACCACCACAGCAGCCAGCGAGAACGCCAGCCGCCCCCAAGGCACCGGCCGTTGCCAAAGCCCCCACTGAAATTACGGTGGGCGAATTCATTACCGTGCGTGAGCTAGCAACGCTCATGGAGCGCAGTCCCATCGACTTGATCAAAGTGTTGATGCAATATGGGATTATGGCGCCGATTACCCATAGCTTAGATCATGACACGGCTGTTATTTTAGGGGAAGAGCTAAAAGTAAAGGTAAAGTGGCCCGAGTCGGCCACATCCGCCGAAGAGGCCACCGAGGCTGCCGAGCCGGAACCGGCACCCCGTGCCAAGCGTTCTCACATCCAGAGAGTCATTCATCAGGGGGGGGAGAAAGATCTCGCGATCAGACCACCCGTAGTTGCCGTGCTTGGCCACGTCGATCATGGGAAGACGACCCTGTTGGATCGGATTCGGAACACCGATGTCGCTGGCGGCGAAGCCGGTGGGATTACCCAACGGACCGGCGCGTATCAAGTCTCGGTCGATGGGCGCAAGATCACCTTTCTCGACACCCCTGGTCATGAGGCGTTTACCTCCATGCGTGCGCGCGGCGCGCAGGTTACTGATATTGTAGTGCTGGTGGTCGCAGCCGATGATGGTGTTATGCCACAGACCAAAGAAGCGATTAGCCATGCCCGCGCCGCGGGCGTCACCATCATTGTCGCGATCAACAAGATTGACAAGCCTAATGCCAATCCCCAACGGGTGATGGATGAGTTGGCGCAAGAAGGGCTCCAACCCGAGCAATGGGGTGGTGACACCATTATGGTGCCGCTCAGTGCTTTGAATCGGATCGGGATTGAAGATCTGTTGGAAAATATCCTGCTGGTCGCCGAAGTTGAAGAATTCAAAGCCAATCCCAAAGGGCAATGTGTTGGAACTGTGATCGAATCGGAACTCGATAAATTCCGTGGGGTGACAGCCACCCTGTTGGTCCAGAATGGGACCTTGCATCAAGGGGATGCCATTCTCGTCGGCAATACTTGGGGACGCATCAAGGCGATGTTTAGCCATGACGGTAAAGCCCTCAAGGAAGCTGGGCCCAGCACCCCGGTCGTTGTCTTGGGCATTCAGGAAGTGCCGTCGGCTGGCGATCACTTTGATGTCTTGAAATCAGATCGCGAAGCACGTCGCCTGGCCGAAGAAAGACAGCTGACCGCGGCCCAAGCGGCCAAAGCACCAACCCGGCCTCAGATGTCGTTGGATGATCTCTTTGCCAAGTTGGAAGGCGGCGAGACCAAGACGTTGAACCTGATCGTCCGTGCCGACATGCAAGGCACGCTGGAGCCGGTTGTCAAGAGTTTGCAAGATCTGAAGAACGAAGAAGTCGATATCAAGATTTTGCAGGCGACCATTGGCGATATCTCTGAATCAGACGTTATGTTGGCCGAAGCGAGCGAGGCCATCATCATTGGCTTTAGTGTGAATACGGATAAAGCCGCCCTGGTGCGTGCCGAAAGCTCTGGGGTTGAGATTCGCCACTATGATATCATCTATAAGATGATTGAAGATGTCGAAGCGGCGTTACAGGGCATGTTGGAGCCGGTCTACGAAGACCGTGTTTTGGGCCATGCCCAGGTTCTGCAAGTCTTCAAATTGCGCCGCGGCATGATTGCTGGCTGCATGGTGCAAGATGGCTTGATCAAGCGGGGTGGCATAACGCGGGTGATACGTGGTGGTAGCCAGATCTTGGAAGGTATCCGCATCGAGACGCTCCGCCGCTTCACCGAGGATGTGAGCGAAGTCCGTACCGGCTACGAATGTGGTATCAAGCTAACGGGCCAAGATGAGCTATTAGCTGGTGATATCATCGAATGCTACGAGAAGCAACGGGTTCGCTAACGTTGTGATGAGCTAGGGTAGGGTTATGGATGCCGCGTGGCGCCGCCGCAACCTGATGACACTTTGGAGAACTTGTGCACCCAAACCTGTCAGGTTTTCAAAACCTGACAGGTTGCGCTGGTGCCACGCTACCCATCCTTATCGTGCTCGTTCGGCAGAGCGATGACGAGTGTTCAACGCGATTGTGTTTGTCGGGTCACCCCGTGCGCGATAGACGCAATCCTGACGAGCCAAGAAGGAGAGTTGCCATGAAAAATATCCGCCAACAACGCGTTACCGAATTGCTCTACGAAGAGTTAAGCATTATGATTAGCAATGAGCTAGACGACCCGCGGCTTAGTTTGCTAACCGTAACAGGGGTGCAAGTTAGTAAAGATTTGCGTAACGCCAAGGTTTTTGTCAACCACCAACAGGAAGATGTTTCGCGCGAGGAGATGCTCAAGCACCTGCGCCGTGCAACGCCTTATCTGCGTAGTCAATTGGCTGAACGTTGTTCGCTACGCTTAGTCCCAGAATTATTGTTCTATTATGATGATATCCCAGAGAAGGCCGAGCGTGTGCAGGAAATCTTGCAACAAATTGCTCATGAGCGGCCATCAGAAACGGCCAACGATCCAACCTCGGTATCTGGGTAACGTCTTTTTATTCTTAAACCATCAGTGAGCGTGGCTAGCGTGAGGTTTTTCCTGAACTTCCCGTTATTCACGCTCATTTTCGTTTTCACAACTTCTTTTGCTAGTCATGAAAATTGATTCGACTATTCTCGATCTGGTGCGACAGCACAACCGTATCTTGTGTATTAGCCATGTAAGCCCCGACGGCGATGCCTATGGCAGCCTATTGGGGATGAACTGGATTTTGCGCCACCTGGGCAAAGAGCCCGTTCTGGCCATGCATGATCGAACCCCCGCCGAATTTCGTTTTTTGCCTGGGAGCGACGCGATTCTCCAGCCCTCTGCCGTAGCCGATAGCTACGACTTGTTGATCTGTCTGGATGCTTCAAGCGCCGACCGCATGGGCGCGGTCTTTCGTCCACAGGCACATGGCAAACTGCCGCTACTGGTGATCGACCACCACGTCACCAATACGCGCTTTGGCACGGTCAACTGGGTGGCACCCGAGTGTGCCGCAACTTGCCAGATGTTGGTCTATCTCGCCGAGGCGCTCGGGGTCCCGCTCACCGGTCCCCTCGCCACCTGCTTGCTCACCGGTTTGGTGACCGACACCCTTTGCTTCCGCACCAGCAACACAACCGCCGCGGTCATGGCCGCGGCGATGCGTCTGATGGAAGGGGGCGGCAACCTAGCCGACATTGTCGCCCGCA
Organism: Caldilineaceae bacterium; assembly: GCA_019637645.1. The sequence goes on along the minus strand of JAHBVH010000057.1, from coordinate 13,407 downwards.
CCCTCAACCGCCGCTCGGTCAAAGTCTTTCAACTATGGGGGCAGGTCTTGGCCGATCTCCATATCGAAGCGGGTGTCATTTGGGTGACGCTGAGCCGCGAACAGATGCAACGCGCCAGCACCAAGGACGATGGTCAGTTGAGCAGCCTCTTGGTGACCGCGAGTGAAGCCAATATAAGCGCAACCTTTACTGAAAAAGTAGACGAAAAAGGACAATTGGCGGTAGAATGTAGCTTTAGAGCGAAGCCTGGCTTTGATGTTGGTTCGCTGGCTTTTGAGCTAGGCGGTGGTGGTCATCCACCTGCCAGCGGGTGTACGTTGCCAGGAACGTTAGCCGAGGTAAGTGAGCGGGTCGTTGCGTTGCTCAAAGAAGCACACCAACGTCAAGCCGCCGCGTAGGTCGCGCTAGTCGGCGCAGCCAAAGAGCGCTGACACGGCTGCGTTTATACTGACTTTGTAGACCGAGGTATCGACTAATGACCCAAGGCCATGCATTACGGAGAAATAGCTGAACGTGCGTCGTCGTGAAAGCCATTATCACGGATTGTTGATCGTGGATAAGCCGGGCTTACCATCGCTGCTTCCCTCGTGTGAACCATCCCCACGTCTTTACACCAGCCATGATATTGTACAACTTGTGCGCCGTTGGAGCGGACAACGGCGCATTGGGCATACGGGTACATTGGACCCAATGGCGAGTGGGGTGTTGGTGCTCTGTTTGGGGCAGGCAACCCGTTTGGTGGAATATTACCAAGGCCATGATAAAGAATATGAGGCCGAAATCACCTTGGGCACAGCCACGGACACCTACGACCGCTTGGGAACAGTGGTTGCCGAGGGCGCGGTGCCGCTGCTGAACGTCGCCATGATCGAAGCCGCGCTGGCGCCGTTCCGTGGAAATATTTTACAGACGCCACCCGTCTATTCCGCGCTCAAGCAAGGGGGCGAAAGTCTCCATCATAAGGCGCGGCGTGGGGAAAGTGTCACGGTGGAGCCACGCCCGATTACGATTCACCAACTTGAGTTGGTCGCCTTTACCCCGCCCGCCCAACTTGCGCTACGGGTACGCTGCTCTGCTGGCACCTACATTCGCAGCTTGGCCTATGATGTAGGCCAAGCACTGGGCACCTGGGGCCATCTTTCCTGGTTACGCCGCACCGCCGCCGGTCCGTTTTCCTTGGCCGAAGCCCACTCCCTGGCGGCCCTCGAAGGAGCAGCCCAAGCGGAAACGCTGGAAACATATCTACAGCCGTTGGGCTACGGATTACCGTTGGCGCGTGTCGTCTTGAATGATGAAAGTATCAAACGTTTGGGACATGGTCAGGTTGTGACCTTGCCACAGATCTTTGGTACCGCGGTACCGACCTTGGCCCAAGGGATTGATGCCGCGGGCGTGCTGGTCGGGATCTTAGCCTATCAGGGAGCAGCCAGCGAAGGTAAGGCTAGCCGCTGGAAGGCTGAGAAATGGTTTATCACCAATTAATGTACTTTGACAGGCGCTTGGGCAACATGCTATGCAGAAGTTTGTCGATCTAACCCAGATGCAACTATCCGGACCCTCGTTTGTGACGATCGGCAACTTTGACGGTCTTCATCGTGGGCACCAAGCACTTTTGCGCAAAGTGAGGGAAGCCGCTCAACAGGCTTATGCCACTGGTGCCGTCCAAACGTTGCCCCAAAGCGGTTTTATCACCTTTGATCCCCATCCCCTAGCTGTGCTCCGCCCCGCCTTGTCCCACTCGTTACTGACAACGCCCAGCGAACGCTTAGCGCTAGCCGAGCAGATTGGCATTGATTTTGGCGTGATCCAGCCCTTTACTACCGCCATCGCCCAACTAGAAGCGCGCGAATTTATCGAGTTGCTCAAACGTCATATTGGGTTGGCTGGGCTTGTGGTCGGGCCAGATTTTGCCTTGGGCCGTGGCCGCAAAGGGGATCTAGCCGCCTTGCGGGAATTGGGCCAAGAGCTTGGCTATACATTGCATGTCATGGACCCCATCACCTGGGGGGAGCGCCCGGTACGGAGCAGCACTATCCGACAGGCCCTTCAACAAGGTGATGTTGCCACCGCCGCCGACTTGTTGGGGCGTTTTTATACGATTCAAGGGAAAGTCATTACGGGTGATCAGCGGGGGCGGCTGATTGGGGTGCCTACGGCCAATCTACAGATCGTGCCGCATAAGCTGTTGCCAGCCTATGGCGTCTATGCCACGCGCAGTTGTGTTCAGTTAGCAAACGGACCGTGCTATTTTCATAGCGTGACCAATCTTGGGGTCCGGCCAACCGTCGATGGTCAGCAGCAGCGTCTCGAAACCCATCTCTTTGACTTTCCGCCAGCCAATCATTCGGGTGATCTGTATGGAGAGCTACTGAGCATTGAGTTTATCGCCCGTTTGCGCGATGAACAACGTTTTAGTAGTATTGACAACTTGATTGCGCAAATTCGCCTTGATATAGAACACGCGCATCAGTTATTGCAAGGGATCGCGTTGGGCCCGGTGTTGGCCTAAGCGCGATCACCCCAAGTCGCACATCGGTTTGTGTCAACGCGGGGAAAGAGTGCGACTTTATGATAGGTTGTCGCTCGGCTACAGGGCAATCTATTAGTATATGCTACGCAGCTCTACTCGGGTAGCCACCCTATCATCGTCGGGACGAATGGCTACGGTTTGCCCAGTGATTGATCGAGAAGTCCTAGTTTTTGGGTGAGAACATGGTTCGTCGATTTTTGAAACTTTATTTTTGTCTGCCTCTCTCGCTTTTTTTTATCGCCGCCTGTACGAGCAGTGCTAATTCCCTCCCTCCGCAACTCCAACTACCGCAGCCGCTACCGATCCAAGGTCCTGCCATTCCCTTTCGGGAGCCGAATCTTCGGGGCGATCTCAACGTGTTCCTCGAGCCATTCACCGACATGGCCCAACTCCAAAACTGTTTGGCTTTAGGGCAAACCGTCTATGGGGTGGCGCTTCAAAATAGTAATGTCCGGGAGACGCCCCAAACCAATGCCTGTCGCACCGGCCGCATTGAGCGGGCGAGTGTCGTGCAGGTGACCGGCTTGATCACCATCAGCAACGAAAGTCCCGTCGCACCGGTGACGACAAGCATCCGCGTGCCGGTTACGCCAACGGTGGGCTACGTGGAAGATATTCAGCCAATTTTCCAACGCACCTGCATTGCTTGTCACAGTGGTGTGGTCAAACAGATGAATTTGCAGGTTACCGCCTATGCGTCCCTGATGGCGGGCAGCATGAGCGGCCCGGTTGTCATTCCTGGGGATGCCGAAAGTTCGGTGTTGTGGCAGGTGATCGAAAGTGGCAAAATGCCGATGATCGGTGAATTGCCCGCGGCTGACAAAGCCTTGGTACGCCAATGGATTGAACTTGGTGCCCTGGAACGCCGGGCGACCCAAGTCATTACAACGACAACGGTCGCTGAGGCGGCCAGCGCGAATGAGCGTTGGTTGACGCTTGGCCCGCTGAATGTAGCGCCCGTTAATGATGTCTGTACGGCACCGGTGGCGGAACCGCTCCAGGTGGTTAGCCAGGATTTGATTCTGCCCATTAGCTGTGGCATCGAGCCGCCAGAACCACAACTCACCGCCCTGTTACAATCATTGGCTTTGATCCCCGTCACGACACCGCCCGCATCAACGGCTGCAATCACAGATTCTGTGGCGGCGGGGACTGTGGCGGCAAGTGAGACGCTCGCGGCAGAAGCACCCACTCCCTTTGCCGATGTAGAAACGGTGGACGCCGCCGCAACCGCGACGCCTGCACCGGTTGTTAGTGCACCAGGCCGGGTGGCTGCCGCTCCCGTTGGCGTTCAGGCCGCGCTCGGGCTTTCTGCGCCAGCTGATAGTGATGGTTGGTTGACACCCCGCGGCGGTTTCTGTATGGATCGCCATCTGCCGGACAATCAACGGGGGATCACCGCGTTGGCCTTCGCACCGGATGGGCGGCTTTTCCTGGCGTTCGACACGTCGTTAGATGGGCAACCCGATCCCAACATTTTATATGATGCCCACCATCCTAGCCGTGCGATTGCCATCTATGACCCTGGGAGTCGGTATACTCCGCAAGAGATCATGCGCGAGTCAAGCCGGATTACGGGCATGGTCTACAGCAATGGCGCGCTCTTTCTCAACCGCGCGGGCGAAGTAGGCTGGATCCCGGATGGTGGTAGCTACAGACCCTTGGCTGGCGGCTTTGCCGTCAACAGCCAACTCTTCCACGCCAACAATGGGATCGCTGTCGTCAATGGCTATCTCTATGTCTCTGCTGGCGGCGTCCGTGATGGCTATTCCGACGGGCCGATTGTGGGGATGGCTGAGGCGGGGGCGCAAAATGTGGTCAGTGGTGGCAATCGCTTTGCGGCGCGCTTGTTGCGCGCACCCATTGACCGGTTGTTGAGTGAGTATCGGATCGAAGTCTTTGAGACCGCGGCGCGTGGTCTGCGCAATCCCTATGGCCTCACCGCCGATCCGTCGGGGCGCCTGTGGTTTACGGACAATGGGGCGACGAATGTGCCAGAGAATGTCAGCGCCGGTGATGAAGTCAATGTCTTTGATCCAGCGACAGCCCCGCCCGGTACGCCCGAAGATGCCACGCCTTACTATGGCTTTCCCCTGGCGTTGACCGCGCCGCAGCCTTGGTATTCTTTGCCGGTCGTCGATCTGCTCAACACCGCCGCGCCAACCGGCATTACTTGGGCCTATGGCACTATCTTCTTCGGCCAATATGGTCGCAACCCCGGGCTCTATCGCTTGGGACGCGCCGCGGATGGACAAATGGTCGCAGAACGGATTATGTTGGTTTGGCCGCTGCTGGCCGTAACCACCGCGCCCGATGGGGCGCTATGGATCGGCACCGGGTCAGGCGGACTCTTCCGCTTAACCCCAGGGTGCTGAACCAACGCTGGAGAACCAAAAGAGCTGACCGCGTCTTGCATTATTGGCGGTTGTGGGGACCACAGCGCCAACCAAATGACAAGGTTTTCAAAACCGGTCAGCTTTTTGCGGCATAACTTCCGCTAGAATCGTTCTTGACAAGCGCAGGTGACAATCTGCGCTTGTTTTATTGTAGAGGCAGCTTAGAGGGGGGCCGTCATGTAATACTCGCCTTGGGTGAAGCCGCGCGCCGCATAGTAGGCCCGCGTGCCCGTGGCGGCAATGACGCTGATCTGTGGGAAGCCCGCGGCACGGCTAATGCGGCGCGCTTCGTCGAGAAGACGCGTCCCTAACCCAACGTGTTGCGCTTGCCCGCCACTCTCGCCATCAATCGACAAAGCTGGGCCATAGACATGCACTTCGCGAATCATGGCGTGGTCCGCGATCTCGTCGAGAAACGCACGGCTGCCCACACTGGCGGCCAAAGGTAGACTCAAACGCAAGAAACCGGCAATCAGACCGGGTTGTGGACTGGCTGCGTGCGTTTCAAAATAGAGAAAGTGTTCCCGCGTCAAGTCAGTGTCATAGGTGTAGACCTGTAACGCCAGTTCGTCGGCGGTGACGGTACGCCGTTTGATCTCATGGCAGCGAATACAGCCACATTGCTGACCCCGCCGCGCCAACTCTTCATGAACCACCTGACGCAGGTTGCTGAGTTTGACCCCCGCCTGAATGTGATGGGCCGGAATGTCGCGGAAAAGCCGGTTGACACGGGTGTAGGGCGGAATAGTCGGCTTGACATCGGCCAAGAGTTCGACCAATGCGGCTTCGCTATATGGCTGATAGTCACCGGCTAGCCAGCGGTCGTAGAGTTCCGTCTCTTTGATCAACGAGCAAGGATAGATCTTTAATTCATCGGGCTGGATGGCTGGGTCGGTGAAAAAGCGGGCAAAGTCGGCCCGATCCTTGGCGGGCGTCGCGCCATAGAGATTGGGCATCCAGTGCAAATGCAATTTGAAGCCCGCCGTCCGCAATAAGCCCAGGGCCTGCCGTACCGCGGCCACGTCATGCCCACGCTTGTTCAGCGTTAGGATCTCGTCATCCAGGCTTTGCACCCCAATTTGGACTTTGGTCACGCCCAACTTGCGCAAGTGACGGATCTCCTCGGGCGTGACCCAATCGGGGCGCGTTTCGATCACCAAGCCGACATTGCGGTGCGTCGCCGTGACATTGTGCTGCTGGGCTTGGGCCAACGAAGTAGAATCGACATAGGTGGGGTCGCCAGCTGCATTCATGGCATCAAAACAGCGCTGAATAAACCATTCCCGATAATCTTTGCTATAGGCACTCCAGGTGCCACCGAGAATGAGCAGTTCAACCTTTTCGGCATCATGGCCGATGCTCTCAAAGGACTGAATCCGTCCCAAGGTCTGGCGATAGGGATCAAAGCCATCGCGCTCGGCCCGCTGACAACCGGGTTCATCGTAGATATAACTTTTGGGCATGCGCCAGTCATCGGGGCAAAAGATACATTTCCCTGGGCAGCCAGCCGGTGCCGTGAGCACGGTTACGGGGGCAACGCCACTTTGGGTGCGCATGGGCTTCATTTGAATGCGCGTCATGAGCAGGGGATCGGCTTCGAGATCCCCTTCCGCCACCAAATGGCGATACCCTGCAATTAATTCTGCTTTGGAGTAGAATCCTTTGCCGTCCTTGGGAAAGCGGGATAAAATAGCTTTCAAAGTTGTGCGCATATCCCATTCGTCGGCTGGCGTTTTGAGGATCCGTTGAAAAATGGCATGGAGCTGCGCACTATGGGCCGCTGGCTCATAGCCACTGCGTTTACGTTGCCAAGCTTCCGTTTTTTCCAAAATGTCTTGGGGAATTTCTTCCAATGGGATGATGCGTTTCATAACGATATACTTTGAATAATCTCTTAACAATAGGGCTTACGTACAAAGGTTGGTCTGTCACCAAAGACCTGATAGGTCTAGCTTTGCGTAAATTCCACACGATGTTCGCCTAGTACGCTGATTATAGCATAGAATGACCGAATGAGCATGAAGCAGATGAGCAGGGCAACGCAACAACGGCTATTAGCGTTGAATCGGGCGTTCTATGCGACGGTGGCCGAACCTTTTGATGCCACCCGCGCCGGGTTGCCCATTGGGTGGCAGCCGCTGCGGGCATGGCTACCCAAGCTGCCGGTGACGCGTCCGTTGCGGGTATTAGATGTTGGCTGCGGCAATGGCCGTTGGGCCCGCGCATTGGCTGGTTGGGAATTAGTCTGCGACTATACGGGGGTTGACGGGGATTCCCAATTGCTTGAATTGGCTGCTACCCATACGCGCGCCTTGCCAGCGGTCACTTGCCATTTTTACGCAGCCGATTTTACCGTGCCCGGCTGGGCCACCACTCTGGCCCTGCCCCTTGCTTCCTTTGACCTCGTGGTTTGTCTGGCCGCCCTGCACCATGTCCCTGGCGCGGCGTTACGGGGCCAAGTCGTCCGTGATCTAGCCGCGCTGTTGGCACCAACCGGTGTACTGCTCTTTTCCCATTGGCAGTTTTTGCAGAGTGAACGCTTGGTCCGCAAGCAGGTCGGCTGGGAAAGGATCGGCTTGACGCTAGCCGATGTCGAGGTGGGCGATGCTCTTCTGCCTTGGCAGCAAGGGGCCTATGCGCTCCGCTACGTGCATCAGATCGACGCAACCGAAATGGCCCAACTGGGTCAAGCCGCGGGGTTACAGCTCCGCGACACTTTTTACGCCGACGGTAAAGAGGGCAATCTGAATTTATATGCTTGCTTAGCGCACGCCCAGCTTACCTAAAGAATAGGCTTACGCAACTGGTCGGGTCTGACCAGAGCCCTGTCAGATTTGTCCACGCGAGAGACGGAGAGGAAACGATGTCAAGACAGGATAACCGCACCCAAGCCTTAATAGAGGCTTTTCAATCACGTTTTCAGGATAGACCAACCGCCCTAGCGATTGGCCCAGGGCGGGTCAATTTGATTGGGGAACATACGGACTATAATGATGGTTATGTGTTACCCGTTGCGCTAAAACGGGATGTGCGGATCGCTTTCCGGCCCCGTACCGACCGGAAAGTGCGCCTCTATTCGGTTGAGTATGATGGTTGGTTTGAATTTGCTCTGGATCAGCTGGCCTATCATGAAGATATTCTCTGGAGCAATTATGTCCAAGGGATTGCCTGGTCGCTCCAGGAGGCGGGGCTACAACTCACCGGTATCGACGGGGTGATCAGTGGCAATGTGCCCAAAGGGAGTGGGCTGAGCAGTTCGGCGGCGCTGGAAATTGCCACCGCGCATGCTTTTCTCCATGCGGCTGGTCAAGCCGGGGCGTTGACAGGCCCGCAAGTCGCCAAAGCGGCCCAACGCGCCGAAAACGCTTTTGTCGGGGTCAACTGCGGCATTATGGATCAGTTTATTAGTATGTTGGGTGAAGAAAATCATGCGCTCTTGATCGATTGTCGTACGTTGGACTATGAATTGGTTCCCTTCCCCGAAGAGGCAGCTCTGGTGATTGGCAACACCAAAGCCAGCCGCTCGTTGGCGAATAGCGCCTATAACCAACGCCGCCAAGAGTGTGAAAGCGGGGTAGCACTTCTCCAACAAGTCTTACCGAATGTTCAGGCGCTCCGGGATGTCACCACCAGTCAATTAGCGGCGCACAAGGAACTGCTCTCCCCAGTTGTCTATCGCCGTTGTTACCATGTGGTTAGCGAGAACGAACGCGTGTTACAGACCGTGGCCGCGCTGCGCCAACATGATCTCGGTGAAGTGGGCCGGTTAATGAATGCGAGCCACGAGAGCTTGCGCAACGACTATGAAGTCAGTAGCGACGCGCTCAATGTGATGGTGGATGCCATGCGCAGCGCAACGGGCTGTTATGGCGCGCGGCTCACCGGTGCTGGCTTTGGTGGCTGTGCCGTCGCCTTGGTGGAGCCAGGCGCGGAACAGAACGTCGCCGACATGATCTATGAAAAGTATCCCAAGCTGACCAATATCTGGCCAGAAGTCTATACGACGCGCGCAAGCAGCGGCGCTTATGTACAGCTGCTGGATGCAAACGAATAGGATTGCGTGTGAACACTTCTGCCTTGCGTTGGGAAAACTTGCGCCAACGCGATAGCAAGCTGGCGAAGACCGTCGGCTATTATAGTGCTTTTGTCGCGCTCGGCTTGGTCTCGGCCTCCTTAGGGCCAACTTTGCATGGGCTGGCCGCCAATACCCAAAGTACCCTTAGCCAAATTAGCTATCTCTTTGTGGCGCGCTCCTTTGGCTATCTACTCGGCTCGATCTTGGCGGGGCGTGTCTACGATCGCCAGGCTGGCCATCCCTTGATTGTAGGCGCACTTGGCGTCATCATGATCATGATGATCGGTGTGCCTTCCCTTTCGGTGCTTGGGCTCTTAATTGCAATTTTGCTCATCCTTGGCTTGGCCGAAGGTTTGCTCGATGTGGGGGTGAATACGCTGCTCGTTTGGGTCCACCAGCCGAAGATTGGGCCGTATATGAACGCCCTCCATTTTTTCTTTGGCCTCGGTGCGTTTTTCTCGCCTTTGATTGTGGCCCAAACCATTCAGTGGAGCGGTGATATTACGTGGGCCTACCGGCTCTTTGCGATTCTGCTGGTGCCTGTCCTTTTGTGGTTTATACGCCTGCCCAGCCCGCCGCTACGCCACACCACTCAAGATGAAACGCGTGGGCCGACCAATTATGTCCTGGTCGGCATCTTGGTTCTCTTCTTCTTTCTCTTTGTGGGCGTCGAAGTGAGCTACAGTGGCTGGATCTACACCTATGCCGTTACCACGGGCTTGGCGGATGCCACCTCGGCGGCCTATTTGAATTCGATCTTTTGGGGCACCTTTACCGTGGGCCGCCTGATTGGCATTCCGCTGGCCGCCCGCTTTCGGCCCCGTACCATCTTGCTCACCGACCTGCTCGGCTGTCTTGTTAGCGTCGCCATTGTCTTGATCTGGCCGACGTCGGCAATGGCCCTTTGGATTGGGGTGGCCGGGGCTGGCTTGGCCATGGCCTCGATCTTTGCGGTCACTCTCTCTTGGGCCGAGCGGCGGGTACATATCACTGGCTTTATTACCAGTTGCTTCTTTATCGGCACGAGCAGTGGTGCCATGTTCTTCCCCTGGTTTATCGGTCAACTCTTTGATGCCTATGGCCCCCATGTGACCATGTTCACCATTCTCGCCACTGATCTAGCGGCCTTCGTGCTCTTTATCGTGTTGATGCTCTATGGCGGACGCCCCAAGATGAGTCGAGCTTAAACTTGGCGGTTAGCGGCTGGTGCAAGGCACAAGCCGCGTCAGCCGTTAGCCGCGTACCCATCTAAACCTTCACAAAACTCCCACTATCACGCAAAACAAGGAGAGAATCATGCCATTGTTATTTGATATGCCCTTTGAGAAGCTGCTCACCTATGAGGGCACCAACCCCCGTCCGGCGGATTTTGATGAATATTGGGATCGCGGGCTGGCCGAGATGAATGCACTTGATCCGCAGATTGAGATTGTGCCCGCCGACTTTCAGACCCCCTATGCCCAGTGCAGCCACCTCTATTTCACGGGTGTTGGCGGCGCGCGGATTCATGCCAAACTTCTCCAACCCAAGCAGGCCAGTGAGCCCCATCCTGCGGTGCTGATGTATCATGGCTATTCGGGCAGCGCTGGCGATTGGCTCGATAAATTGGGCTATGTCGCCATGGGCTATACCGTGGCGGCGCTGGACTGTCGCGGCCAAGGCGGCCTCTCGGAAGATGCAGGTGGGGTCAAAGGGTGGACGCTGCGGGGCCACATCATTCGGGGCTTGGATGATCAACCAGAAAAGCTCTATTATCGCCAGATGTTCCTGGATACCGCGCAGTTGGCAAAAATTGTGATGGCGATGCCCGATGTTGATGAAACCCGCGTCGGCGCTACGGGGGGCAGCCAAGGCGGTGGGCTGACGCTAGCCGCGGCTTCGCTGGAGCCACGCATTAAATTGGTCGCGCCGGTCTTCCCCTTCTTGTGCGATTATCAACGCGTTTGGGACATTGATCAGGACAAAGATGCCTATGCTGAACTGCGTGAATATTTCCGGCGCTTTGATCCCCGCCACGCACGCAAACAAGAAATCTTTACCCGCCTCGGCTATGTGGATGTGCAGCATCTGACCAAGCGGATCCAAGGCGAGGTGATGATGGCAGTTGGCTTGATGGACACCGTCTGCCCACCCTCTACGCAATTTGCCGCTTATAATAAGATCAACTCGAAAAAGTCCTATGTGCTCTATCCCGACTTCGGCCACGAGGCGCTACCCGGGAATAATGACGCGATCTTCCAGTTTATGGCAGGGTTGTAGGCAGTGGGTGACTAGAGACTAGAGATTAGAGATTGGTGGGTTGGCGGTTGCTTAGCCGAACAACTGGCTTGAGGTCAAGTGGGTCAAGGGTATAAATTGGGACAAGTGCGGTCAGGTTGCCAAACCTGACCGCACTTTTTTAGCAGGTCAGGCCACTTGCGCCAACAAGGTCGCACGCGCTTGGATAAACCGTTCCACGGCATGCACCAAGCGCTCACATTCAGCATCGCCAATGGGTAGACTGAGGGTAATCATGCCGCGGCGGGCAAGCCAAATGCCATCATTGAGTAGGTCAAAGAAGAAGAGTTCCCGCAAGGCTTGATCCCCTTGGGCGGCATCGTTGGGGGAATGGATCGGCGCGTCGGTCATGTGGACGTTGAGCATGGAGCCCAAGCCGGTAAATTGCATGGGCGCTTCATGCCGCCGACAGAGGTCATTTAGGCGATTGCGTAGCGCGTCGCCCCGTTCATTCAAGGCGACCGCCGCCGCTGGCGTATAGATCTCGGTGAGGCCAGCCAAACCCGCGGACATGGTGAGGACATTGTTGTTAAAGGTGCCCGCATGGGGCAGGGCAGCGGGCCGACCGGGGTCAAACTGGGCCATGATGTCGGCGCGCCCACCAAAGGCCCCAAAGGACATGCCACCACCTATATATTTGCCCAACGTGGTTAGATCGGGCAGGATGCCATGCACAGCCTGTAGACCGCCTGGGGCGAGGCGGGAGGTCATCACTTCGTCGAAGATCAAGAGGGCCTCGAACCGTGTGGTCGCTTCGCGCAACAGGGCGAGGAAGGCGCGGTCGGCGGGGATACAGCCACCGCCCCCTAACATGGGCTCTAGGATGATGGCCGCCAAGGCGGTGCCGTGCTGCTCGATCAAGGCGGCAGTACTGGCAAGGTCATTATAGGGGGCAATCACAAAGTCATAGGGCGCGTTGACGGGACTGTTGGTCCCACCACTGAAATAGAGTACGCCGCCATGATAGCCGCCCGCAAAGACCATGATCTTCTCGCGCTGGGTAAAGGCGCGGGCCGCGGTGAGCGCCATGAGGTTGGCCTCGGTGCCTGAATTGGTAAAGCGGACAGACGCAATCGCCGGAAAGCGTTGGCAGACGGCTTGGGCCAGCCGCACTTCCATAACGTTGGGCCCACCAAAGTTGATGCCATCATCCAGGGCTTGCTCCAACGCGGCCCGAATCACCGGGTGGGAATGACCATAGATGCCAGCGGTATATTCGCCCAGAAAATCGACATAGCGATGACCATCCAGATCTAGGAGATAGCAACCCTCGGCGCGCGCAACCCCCAAAGGAAAAGGTGAATAGTAGAGCACCGTACGCGTATTGCCACCGGGCATTACCTCGGCGGCGGCTTGGTGCCGTGCCAAGCTTCGTGGATTCCGTTCGGTGTAGTCGGCATAGGCTTGCGCAAGCGCGGCATCGAGCAAGGACGTGGACATACCATACTCCTGAATTGATGAGGGTTTTTGACGCATCTGGCTGACTATCTTCTCCAGAACTGATGCTGAACATTGTAACATTTCTATATCCAGAAGAAAAGCGTATTTTTACGCCCATTTCACAATAAGAGAGTCACTGCCACCCTGTCTCACTGCCACCCGTTGGCCCTCGCAAAACTCGGTTGACCACGTTCCTCCCCGGATGCTATACTTGGTCACCAGGAGGGCCGTTTTGCCCTGTTCGTCTATGGGCTAAGCCGGCTAGACCCCCGCTCGATTCACAACCAGCAAGCATAGGGAGGACGCTATGAATCGTTTGGCTGTTACCATCGTGGTGCAAGATTGTGAGGAATTGTGATGACCAACTTATTGGCTGGTTTTGGCCGTGCGGATATTACGCCGCACCTCGGTTTCCCCTTGGTGGGGTATGGCAATCGTGCCAGTGGCGCGACGGGGATTCATGATCGATTATCCGCCAAAGCATTAGTGCTAGAGACAGAGGAGGGCTTTTGGGTCTTGGCCTCAGTCGAGATGTGTTATCTGGGCATCAATACCGTACGCGATCTGCGCCAGCTGATCGAACAGCGGCTGGGCATTCCACCGGCCCATGTCTTAGTCGCCACGACCCACACCCACTCGGGCCCGCGTGATCGGGATAGTGGCAATTGGGATCGCCCGCTCATCGAAAT
>JAHBVH010000056.1 GCA_019637645.1 Caldilineaceae bacterium | reverse complement strand
CCCTGTGGCTGGTAGGGCAAACCCGCGCCAGCGGGTTACCGGCTGGAATGCCCTTACGTGCCGCTTCCGCTTACCGACGGTGGTTTTGACCACAACTGCCTTTCATCGATCTTGTGGCTGCTAGCCCTAGCAACAACTTCAAACAAACCGAGTAACCCTTTATGTCTATCTTTAACCAGTCTAGCAGAAATTACAATGTGAGTATGGTTCGTCCCACACTCACAAATTTACCGAGCTTCAGCCTACCTGCGCCCTATTCCTTGCGTTGGTATCAGCCAGGCGACGAAGCGGCTTGGGTGGCGATCCATGTAGCAGCCGACCCATTCCACACCTTTACCGCGGCAACCTTTGCGCAAGAATTTGCGGCGGATCGGGCGTTGCTGCCCACTCGTCAAGCCTATCTGTGTGATAGCACCGGCGCGCCGGTGGGAACCACCAGTGCTTGGTTCTATACTGACGAAGAGGGCGACGCCTATGGGCTCGTCCACTGGGTGGCGCTCCATCCTGATCACCAGGGGCGGGGTCTTGCTAAGCCGTTGTTGGCCTTGGTCTGTCATCAACTCCAGGAACTAGGCCATGCGCGGGCCTATCTGAACACCTCGACGGCGCGGCTACCGGCCATTCGCCTCTATCTCCAATTTGGCTTTGTGCCGCAAATGCGCCGTGACCGAGCCGCCACGCGCCAGGCTTGGCAAGAGGTGCAGACGCAGTTGGCGCATCCAGCGATTGATGACTTTCTGGCTGCCCCCGCCTAGGGAGGTGACCATTAAAAGGCATTATCCACCAGGATGGGTTGGCCGGTGCGGGCCGATTCAATGGCGGCAGAGAGGGCCGCGACAATCCGCGCGCCTTCTTCAATCGTGGTCAGGGGTTGGGCTTTGCCTGCGATACAATCGAGAAAGTGGGCGCACTGTTCTGCCCAATATTGCACTTGGCGCACACCTTGGACGCGGGGTTTGGTCTGTTGAAATTCCTCGCGGAAGTCGCGCACGATTTCACTTTGGTGCGTTGCCAAGTTGTTGCGATAGAGCCGACTCCCCCACAGCGTGCCGTTTGTCCCATACATGACCAAACGACCACCGGTCGGGGCCGCGCCGCGATTGCCCGACGCCGCGATCAGTTTGCCGATGACCCCATTGGCAAAGCGGAGCGAGACCAAGTAGCAGTCATTGATCGGCAAAAGTGGTTCGGCCTTGTGGTTGGCGTAGGCAAAGACCTCTTGCACCGGCGAGTCTAACGCCCATTGCAGAATGCCCATGGAGTGGCAACCACCACCCAAGAGAATATCCTGCGCCGAACCAGGGGCTGAACGCCAGGGGGTCTGGCCGGTGGGGCCATAGTAGCGCCGCATATCCGAGATGTAGTCACTCTCGACCAGCCAAACGTCGCCAAGCTCCCCGGCGCGATAGGCCGCGACCATGGCTTGATAGTCGGGCTGGAAGTGGACAATCTGCCCAACCAAGCCGACCAGCCCGGTCGCGCGCACGGTCTGCACCAAGCGCGCGGCTTCTGCGCGTGTGGTGGTCATGGGTTTCTCGATCAAGACATGCTTGCCAGCCTGTAACGCGGCATAGGCATGTTCGCCATGGAGATAGTCGGGCGTGCAGATGGAAACGGCCTGAATATCTTCCCGTTGCAGCAGATTTTCAAGCGAAGTGGTGATGGTTGCCGCTGGGATACCCAAGCGTTGGGCCTGTTCCTGCGTCTTGGCGACATCAGTGTCCCACAGCGCGACAACTTCACAGCGGGGGTCTAGCTGGTAACCACTGATATGACCTTCGGCGGCAATCCCGCCACCGCCGATGATTCCAATGCCAATTCGTTGCATAAATGTACTCCCAGGATAGGTGATTGGTGATGCGCGGCAGGGGAGCCCCGCGCTAGGCTTACGCGCCGATCCCATGCCACGGCTGGTTAGGCGAGGGGAATGACAGGGAGCAAGATGTGTGATGGATAGTGCTGGGTGTGGAGCACCGTCTGGTGGGCGATCTGCATCCGCGTGCCGGTGGCAATCGATTCACCCGTGTTGAGGTTGCGATCAAAACGCGGGAAGTTGGAACTGGAAATTTCCACGCGCAGGCAGTGGCCTTTGCGAAAGAGATTGCTCGTGGGGGCCAGTTCGATGCGATACTCGGTCACTTCGCCTGGTTCTAAAAACTCGGCCTGTTCCATGCTCAAGCGGTGACGGGCGCGAATAATCCCTTCGGCCAAGTGAATGGCACGGCCATCGGGATAGACATCGACCAGCTTGGCCGTAAAATCGGTATCGCGCGCCGACGAAGCGGCATAGAGCACCACTTCCAGCGGGCCGGTTACTTCTAACGCTTGTTCCAATACAGCGCTGGTGTAGACCAGAATATCATCGCGGCGCTCAATCGGGCGCTGATCGATTGGCCCTGGGTAGACCTGATCCTGCGCAAATTTGATCCAGGTCCAGGTGGAATTGTTGCCGCCCAAGGTCGCTACGGGATCGGCAGGGTCGTAGTCATAGTGATCAGCGGGTTCGTTGCTGGGCAACGCGGGGCTCAAGGTGCCATTGCCATAGAGCGTGTTGGCGCGCCCGTTGCTGTGCAGATAGTAGGGCGTCCAGACGGTGCGCGCCAGGGGCCACTCCTGCTCATTGCGCCAGACATTGGCCCCCATGACAAAGAGGCGCAACGGTGGTTCGCTCATAAGACCCGTGTCGATCCCTTTGAGCCAGTAGTCAAACCAGCGCAGATCCTCCTGCCGGAGATCGACCACGCCCTGTGGCCCAAAATCCAAATCACCTAGCTTGGAGCCTTCGGGCAGGTGGTGGGTCCAGGGGATGACATAGAGCTTCTGGTTGTGGCGAGCCTGTTCGGAAAAGCCCCGTTCCCGCAGGCCATTCCACATGCGGAACTTGGACGCCGTGTAGGGATCGTACCATGCCCCCTGTTGGCAGACCGGCACCGCGATCTGGTCGAGCTGCTCTTCAGTGTTGATAGCGCGCCAATAGTCGTCGTAAAACTCATGTTCGAGCCAATCGCGATAGAAGTCCACCTTGCGCCCAATCGCCACTTCATCGGCTGTGATCAAGGGCAGGTGGCGGTAGAATTTTTGATTACCAAAGATATGGGTCGCGCCATGTTGAATGAGCGAGACATTGGTGGAGAAGATCACCGCCGCGCCCACCGTCAAGAGCCATTGCACCGCGCCGCCAATCCGATGGCAATCGCGGAAATAGTCGCCCATAATCACCTGGGGAGCCAGCGCGGTGAGGTTGGGGTTACGATAGGGTGCAAGTTGCCACTGGACTATGCCCCCATACGAACGGCCACTCATGCCGATCTTGCCATTACACCACGGCTGTTCAGCAATCCAGGTTAGCGTTTCATCACCATCACGGCCATCGTCGTGGTAGGGGTAGAAGGTACCTTCGGATTCAAAACGGCCACGACAATCTTGGATGAGCACGGCATAGCCCCGCTTGGCCCACCAGATAGCCCAATCAATGTGCATCTGGAGCAGACTTTCATAGGGCGTGCGCAAGAAGAGCACCGGGAAGGGGCCTCCGTCGCTGGGTAGGAAGAGATCCGCCGATAGCGTAACGCCATCGCGCATGGGGACTTTTAGGTCATAGAGAAAACGGATCGAATGAACCGGTTGGGAAAGGTCGTGCTGTGACATCAATGACTCAGCCTCTGCTTGGGTGGTTGCATCGCGTCTGGAAGAATGGCCGACTGGGGGTCTGCTAGTCGCTACTATACTGAGGATCGGAATCCTTGTCAATTGGCAAAAATCTGGCGAAGGGGCGCCGATCTAGGCCTAGGTCATGGCAAAGTGTCTCGGGTAAAAACACCACTCAGTTGGCTGTCGTTTTTGTTCAAGACAAAGGCCAGGCGCTGCGTTATACTAAACGCAACAAGAGCAAGGCTGGACAGGATCACCGGCCACCCGGGCGACTATATGAGGATTTACCCAACGAATTTCATCCAATGAGGAGAGCAGGAAATGAGAAAGTTAAAGTTGCAAGTCCAAATGACAATTGATGGCTATGTGGGCGGCCCGAATGGCGAAATGGATTGGGTGTTTTTCAATTGGGACGCTGAACTTATGCAGTATGTAGGTACGTTGACCGAATCGATGGATTGCATTGTCATGGGACGTAAGTTGGCCGAAGGCTTCATTCCTTATTGGGCCGCCGTGGCAGCCAAGCCCGATGACCCCCAAGTGGCGTCGGGCAAGGTCTTCACCAACACGCCGAAGGTCGTCTTTACCAAGACCCTTGACGAATCACCGTGGGATAACACCACGCTGGCAAAAGGCGATCTCGTCGAGGAGATCACTAAACTCAAAGCAGCAGCAGGCAAAGATCTGATCACCTATGGCGGCGCGACCTTGGCCGCCGACCTGATCAAACATGGGCTGATCGATGAGCTATATCTCTTTGTTAACCCAGCGGCGATTGGTCACGGCTTGTCTGTTTTCCAAACCCTAACGGGTAACCAAGCCTTTACCTTGAAGCAAGCACAGGCTTTTTCCTGTGGGATTGTGCTGCTCTGCTACGAACCAGTCCGGGCGTAAAAGGCCGGGGCGGACCGTGGTCCGCCCCGGCCTTTTACGCGCTTGCGTGATGTGAACAAGCGTGGCTTATTTACCCAAGCGCTTTTTGAATTCAGCCGTTAAGGCGGGCAGTACGGTAAAGAGATCGCCGACGATCCCATAATGGGCGCGGCTAAAGATGGGGGCTTCCCGATCTTTGTTGATGGCGACGACGACTTTGCTGCTGCCCATGCCAGCCAAGTGTTGAATCGCGCCACTAATGCCCGCGGCCATATAGAGATCTGGGCGGACGGTCTTGCCGGTCTGGCCGACTTGGTATTTATAGGGAATATAGCCAGCATCGACTGCGGCGCGGCTGGCCCCTATGGCCGCGCCCAGCACGGCTGCCAAATCCGCAACCAAGGCAAAGCCCGTGGCTGGATCGGTGGCGACCCCGCGCCCCCCCGAGACGATCACCCGTGCGTCGGTTAGGCTGACTTCACCACTGTCGGTGGTTTGGCTGGCAAGGACCGTTTCGCCTAAGGTGCTTTCGTCCACAGTGACGCTGAGGGGCGCAATTGTGCCCGTGGCCGCGCCGGCTTCGGGTAGCGGGAACGAGCGGGGACGGATACTGATCACCTGGAGCGCGCTGGTAAAGGTGACGTCGGCCAAGATATTGCCCGAATAGAGGGAGCGCACCGCAATCAATTTGCCTGCCTCTAGGCGCAGATCGATAGCATCGGGGGCCAAGCCCACACCAAGCACACAAGCGACAGTGGCCGATAGTTCACGACCGCGCGGTGTCGCGCTGGTCAAGAGCACGGTTGCGCCACTTTGGGTAAGGGCGGCTTGGAGGACGGCACCATAGGCACTGAGCCGGTAGCTTGCCAAGGCCGGATCGGTGGCAGTCCACACCTGATCGACGCCATAGCGTTGGGCCGCGGCCGCGGTCGTGGCGGTCTCGGCACCAATCACTACGGCGCTGAGGGTTGTTCCGAGTTCGTTGGCGATTTGCCGGCCCTTGCCCAATACTTCCCAACAACTAGCTACGGCCTGCTGCTCAAGCTGTTCAATCCATACTAATACGGACATAAGTTTCTCCTCAGATGACTTTCTCGGCCAAGAGAGCATCCACCAATTTGCGGGCTTTCTCCTGTACTGTGGCCCCTTCGATGATCTGAACCTGCGTCGCGCGGAGCTCGGGTTTGCGCAGATTTGTCCAGGAGACCTGGGGTTGGGAGAGGCCCACGCCAAGGTCGCTGGGCGTCAGCGCGGGGATCTGGGCTTTGTTGGCTTTGCGGATACCCATAAAGCTGGGATAGCGTGGCTCATTGATCTCTTTCGAAACGCTGATCACCGCGGGCAAACGGCTTTCGACCGTCTCCAGCCCCCCCTCCACTTGGCGCTCTACGGTTACTTTTCCGCTGCCCATATCCACAATTTTACTAACATTGCTCAGGAGGCGATAGCCCAGCTTGGCCGCAACGCCAGCGGCCACCGCGCCACTATTGTCGTCTACACTTTGTTTACCCGTGAGGACCAAATCGACCGCGCCTTGCTGCTGAATGGCCGCGGCTAAGAGCGCCGCCGTCGTCCACAAGTCGCGCGCGGGGAGCGTACTGCTATCCACCAGCGTGGCGCTTGCAATCCCCATGGCAAGGGCATGTTTGAGGGCATCGGTAGCGCTTGGGGCGCCCAGGGTTAGCGCTATCGTCTCCGCATCAAAGCGGTCGTTTAGCAAAATAGCTTCTTCGGCAGCAAATTCATCCCATGGGTTGATCACCATGGTGGCTTGTACCGTGCCAGCCCGCACTTC
The DNA here is from genome assembly GCA_019637645.1 of Caldilineaceae bacterium. The sequence goes on along the minus strand of JAHBVH010000056.1, from coordinate 49,279 downwards.
ATCTGGGCTCACTTTGGGCAGCTCAGCTGTGTCGGGCGTCTGTTTTAATAACACAACGACTTTCACATGCATTCTCCTGGTTTTGAAAAAACTTTTCGTTTCCTTGATTTGTCGGTATGATAAGCACCGTAATTAGCATACGGTGGGATGGTTCACATTGGGTTGAGCGGCGGTTGTCTAGCGGTTGGCGCTTTTGCCCACCTACCCATGAACGCAGTAATCGCGAATCTAAGGTGAAGCTTTGCCTTGCGCGCTATGGAACAAAAAAGCGGGAACGCCATTGTCCCCGCCGTTGAGAAAACGTTCCCGTCTCCTCAAGATTCTGTAACACTATATCATAGCGTTGGTTGCGGTGCAAGTTATTTGTTAAAGTTGTTTGCGTACTATGTCCATTAATTTTTGGCTTTTTACTATCTTGACGGGCGCGCTCGTTCTCTTGATGAGCTACGGCACCTACGCCACCGCAAAGTTGCTGCGTCAGTGGCAACCGGATCGAAATCTGTTGCTTTTGCCAGCAGAAAATGGGCTGCGCCTTGTCCTCATTGCGCTCTGTTGGGTGCTCGGGTTGTTGAGCGATGCATCGGCGGCGCAATTGGGGTGGGTCTTCCCCCGGATCGGCCAGCAGATCGGGTGGGGCATTTTCTGGGGGGTTGGCCTCGCGCTCTTCTTCTACTGTAGCACGACGTGGCTCGTGGCCCGCACGGGGCAACGGTTCTATTCAGCGCTGATCATCCAGGCGATTACACCCCAAAGTGGTCGGGAGCTTTGTTTGGTGCTGCTCTTGATGGGGCCGGTTGTTTTGCTCGAAGAGTTGCTCTTTCGCAGCTTGTTGATTGGCGGGCTGAGCTTGCTCTATCCACCAGTTTGGCTCGTGGTCATCTGGGCGATTTTGTTTGGGTGGCTGCATGCTCCCCAAGGGCTTTGGGGGATGATCGGGGCTGGATTAGCGGGGCTCTTGCTGGGTGGACTTTTTGTCAATGCAGGCAGTCTTTTGCTACCATTCGTAGCCCATTATGTCGCCAACGCTTTACAGCTTGCGCAAGCGATGCGGCTGCGGGCCCAACAAGTGGCGACATTAGGTTGAACGCTGATCGACTTGGCGCGAGGATGGGCGCGGCCGGTCATAATAGCCTTGACGACTATTGGCCCGGATTTTGAGCAGCTCTTTCACCATGTTCAACGTATCGTGGAGCGGGCGGACCCGGCTATTGACCCCATAGTACCAGGTGGCCGGTACTTCGATCATCCGCAACTGGTAGTGGGTGGCGATGTGGAGAATCTCGACATCAAAGCCCCAACCGTCAATCCGTTGTAACGGAAAGAGGAGCTGGGCCGCCTCGCGGGTAAAGCATTTAAAGCCACACTGGGTATCTTGAATTTTGGGCACAGCCATTAGGCGTACAAGCCAATTGAAGACACGGCCCATGAGGTGCCGATAGCTTGGTTCGCCATGGCGCACGGCACCGGGAACCTCGCGGCTGGCAATGGCAATATCAAACGAGCCGCTGGGCAGTGCAGGGGGCAAATAGCGTGGCACATCTTCAATAGGCACCGAAAGATCGGCGTCGCTCATGATCGCATACGCGCCTTGGGCGTGAAGCATCCCATGTTTCACCGCGGCCCCTTTGCCAGGGGTGGATTGTAAGAGCCGAATGGAAAAAGGATCTTCTGGCCGCACCTGCTCCTGGATAAAGTGTTGCACGGCTGCGACGGTCTGGTCGGTTGAGCCATTTTCGACCACGATCACTTCGGCGCGGTAAGGCTGGGTGCGTAAAAAGGTCGCCACCCGGGCAAGGGTCGGCGGTAGACGCAATTCCTCATTATAAGCCGGAATGACAATGCTGAGCAGGAGATCGGTTTCTTGGCTTGCCACAGTTGACTCGTTACGTTGGTGATGGATGCCTTTCAAGCCAGGGAGAGAGAGGCCAACCTTGCCTGTCACCTGAAAGAATCCCGTTGGTTATGGTAGTAAGCTCCGTAAAGCAAAGAGCAAGAAAATCTGAACCACAATAGTACCCCCCCAGAGCAGATAGGCACCGACCTGTTGACGACGGAAATTCAGCCAGGTCCCCCAGGCACCGTTGACCACCCAAGCAAAAAGGCCAATAATGGGCAGCCGAAAAAGCATCTCTTTCTCGCGCACGATCTCGGGCAGGCCATCCGCGGTATAGCGAATGGGTAGCGGATTGGGCAAATTGGGGAAGCGGATCATGAGCACGCCAAAGAGGGCTAGGACGCCCAGCAGGCCGATTCCTAAGAGTATAGGCCCCACCCGATCGGGCCCCAAGATGCGTTCCCGAATGGATGTACGGACTTGGCTCGGCTGCAGAACCTGTACGGCCCCCAGGCGAAACCGATCCTGGAGCATGGCAACAAACTCAGCCTGGTTGGTGGGGGAAATGGCAAAGACCGCGTTGCCAGTATCCAACAGCAGACAATCGGCCAGTGGCTGTGTTGCAAAGAGAGTCACGGCGCGCAAGGCTGGCGCATAGGCGGGCCGGACATAAGGCGCGGGCCAATGCATCCAACGGACTTTATCCGTATCTGGGATCCCACCCTGAATCAGCTGCTGCAGATTGGCCAGAGGGATGATCTGACGAACATTGGCCCAGCGAATAGTGACGGCATTCCGATCTAGCCAATATTCTAGGGTAAAAATACCCCAAGTGCGATACAACAGATGCAGCAAAATCGGTAGGCTCACCACGATCAGCAGGATCATGCAGAAACGTAGCCAATCGGTGTTGCGTTGCAACACCCAAGTGAGCAGGAGGCCATCAATGAGGAGCAGCCAGAGGCTGACGACCAATCCTTCCCACCGGGTGCGGCACGGTGGCGGTTTAAAAACCATGCAATCTCTCGGTTATTTCTTATGGCGTACGTAGACGCGCACTTCGTCGCTTTGGGCTAGATTGCCCGCTCGGTCATACGCGTTGACCTTGATGACATGGCTTTCGAAATAAACGCCAGCGCTGGTGCGGATTGCTTGGAAGCCATCGCCAAAGGGCAACATGCGGCCAGGCTGTACGTCGGGATCATCGCTGGCAAAGCCCAACCAATTCTGCGTACCGCCAGCCTCGATCTGCCCAACATCGCGCATTTTGATCTGCCACCGTTCATTGTAAGGCGCAACCGTACTCGTGGCAAATTCAGCGCCATCCACATAATAGACCACGCGATCAACGGCCCAGGTATCATCGACCAACACATTCACATTGATCTGTTCGTGCTCTTCCATGACATAGAGCCGATCCGGCTTGGGTTCGGAAATGACCACGTTGGGCGGTGTGTGATCGACCGTCACGGGCGTGCGCCATTCGCGGGGGCCATCGCTGCGCTGCACGGTAAGCCGCAGGGTATAAAAGCCTTCGGGCAAGGCGAAGGTATCAAAAGATTCTAGGCGACCATTGCTGACTTCTTCGGCATGTTCAGGGCCGATGGGAGTCCACTGGTCGGGGTTGAGGCCAACGCCATATTCGAGACGATAGGGGCCACCCCGCGCATTCCCGATCACCTCGGTTACCCCCGTAATATAGCCATTAAGCGAGGGGTTGATAATCGCAGCATCGGGATCGTAGGCGGCGAGGCTAATGCCAGACTGCTCGGTTGGCGGTTGGGCAATGCCACTTTCACGCACCCAGTCGGCGGCCTCTTGGGGCAGCATTTCATAGACGGCGGTTCGGCGCTGCTCGGGTGGCGTACCCGCACCAGCCAACTGACCGGTCTCGCTGTCGATTTCAAAAGCTTGCCAGATGTTATCGGGCAAGGTGGGTTCGGTACCTGCCAAAAACATTTCATTCCGCTGGCTCTGACATTCAGGCGTAGGCAGTAAACCGCTGGGCAGGCAAACCGTCTTATCGACAATCCCGGGCGGTCGTTCATACCAAGCCGCGGGTAGCCCTTCATGGTATTTGCGCATAATGGCGTTCCAGATGGGCGCTGCGCCGGAAAGGCCGGTGACATTCACCATGGATTCATTATCGGTATTGCCAACCCAAACGCCCAAGGTTAACTGCGGAGTAAAGCCCATGGTCCAGTTATCTTTGAAACCATTGGTCGTACCGGTTTTGGCCGCGACTTTGCGGTCGGGCAGGGTCAACTCGGTGTTGGCCCCAAAGGCTGGTGAGCGCGCGACGTCGTCGCTCATAATATCCGCCATGAGATAGGCTACCTCGGCAGGGAAAATGCGCTCCACTTGCGGATCTTGATAGGCTTTAATCACTTCGCCATTGGTGTCGCGCACCTGCAAGACTGATACGGGGTTCAGGCTCCGAAAACCGGTGCGTCGGGTGGCAGCTAACACGGGTTCCCCAATCATGGCACCGCCATTAGCCATCGTGCTATAGGCATAGGTGTGATCAAGCAAAGAGACTTCACCACCACCTAGCACCAAGTTCAACCCATAGTAGTTTAGTCCCCGATCCAGACCATTGATCCCCATACTGTGGGCTGTACGCAGGGCATCGGCCACCCCCACCTGCTGCATGACCCGAATCGCTGGAATGTTATAGGAGCGGGCCAGGGCGTTGCGCAGGGAAACCGGGCCATGATATTGGCGATCATAGTTTTCGGGCCGATAGTAGCTGCCGTCGGCAATGGGGAAGGCGGTGGCTACATCCAGGATCATGGTGGCGGGTGACATTCCTTTTTGGAGCGCGGTGAGATAGACGTAGGGCTTAAAGCTTGAACCGGGCTGCCGGGAAGCAATCGCCACATTGACCTGACCGTCGATCTCCTCATTGTTATAGTCGAGCGAGCCGACCATGGCCAGGATTTCACCAGTGTCATTTTTGATGGCAACCACCGCCGCGTTGTGGGCATTCTTGCCCTGCTCCAACAATTTGACGACCTGTTCGCGCGCGACTTGTTCGGCATAGCGTTGGAAATCGACATCCAAGGTGGTATAGACTTGTAAGCCTTTGCGCCAGATATAGTAGGGGTCTTCGGTGGTATTGAACTGGCTCTTCACTTGATCCAACACATAGAGCGCAAAATGCGGTGCCGTTAGAATATCAAAGCGCTCGGCGGCTGATTTGCGCAGCGCCAGGGGCTGTTGAAAGGCGGCGACAGCTTCGTCCGCCGTAATATAGCCAGCTTCGGCCAAGGCGCGCAAGGCTAAGCCTTGGCGTTCTTTCGCGTCATCAGGGCGATCAATCGGGTTCAACAGGGGAAATTGCGGAATCGGGGCCAACATAGCCGCTTCGGCCAAGCTTAGCTCGCGGCTGCTCTTGCCAAAATAGACTTGGCTAGCCGCCTCAATGCCATAGGCAAGATTACCATAGGAGTTATAGTTGAGATACCACTCCAAGATCTTTTCTTTGGAATACCGGCGCGTCACTTCCATCGCCAAGATCACTTCTTTGATCTTGCGTGCATAGCTCTGTTGCGCCCGCTCTTCGGCAGGAATGATAATATTTTTGATCAACTGCTGCGTAATGGAGGAGCCACCTTGCACCGCGCCGCCTTGCAGATTGGAGACAAAGGCGCGGAACAGACCACGCATGTTAATGCCGGGATTTTCCCAGAAATTACGATCTTCCAGCGCAACGGCGGATTGGTAGACCCACGGCGACATGGCTTGGAGATTCACAAACCGGCGATCACCGCGAAAGGGGCGGGGATCGATGCTTTCATAGAGCAAGTAGTTACCCGTTCGGTCATAAATGCGAACGGTTTCAAATTCATCTTGTTGCAGTTCAATGACGCTGGCATCGGGCAATTGAGCAGCATAGGAAGTGTAGATGCCATAGACCGTGGCGACGCCGAGGGCGCTGGTTACCCCAATGCTGCCCAAAATAATCACCAAGAGCGCGCCCAAACTTTGGGTTGCCCACAGCCAAGGTCGTGGCCGGTTAGTATGGACGCGTTGGCGCTTGCGCCGCAACATAAGGATATAGTCGTGTCGATTCAGTCGATTCAGTCGATTCATTGTAGCCTTAGCTTTACACACCGCACCATCGATCGGCACAGGCGATTCCGGCCTGTACCTCTGTTTTTTCTACACAACCAGCGCTGGCTTTTAGTTCCGGCCTCACCTGTGTTACTGTTACTACCTATCGAACAGCGGCGGCTAACTTTGTATCGGATCCAATCGTTCTCTGCTGACAGCAATGCTGTCCGCTTATCCAAGCCAGCGTGGGCTCTGGGGATCGCTGGCCACCGAACGGTGCTGGGCCGATACAGAACGTAACAAAACATCGCTATCCTAGCATATTCTAATCGAAAAGCGAAAGTAACGGTGCGATGTGCAGCGTTCGAACGTCTTTTCCCCCTTCGGTAGCAAGGTTCGATAACCAAGAATCCGGGGTCGCCGATGACAGCCGTTCTTGCCCTACCTTCTCTTTCACCTTGTCTGCGTGGTCTACGGGCGTTTTGTTCCACTGCTGTATCGATCCGCCATCGGCATGATTGTCGCAAGATAACAATAGCAAGAAGGTCGTAACTCCATGAAAGATCAACAGTATGATGTCATTGTGATTGGCAGCGGGCCTGGCGGCGAAGGGGCTGCCATGAAAGCCGTCAAAGCGGGTAGGCAGGTAGCCGTTATTGAAGAGAAGACACAGGTAGGTGGTAATTGCACGCACAGCACCACCATCCCCAGCAAGGCGCTACGGCAAGCCATTCAACAGATGATCGACACCAACAGCTATGCCACGACCAACTATCAGCAGCTGTTACGCTCGGCAGAAAATGTCATTGCCCAACAGGTGCAACTGCGCGCTGGCTTCTACGAGCGCAATCACGTCGATAAGTTGCATGGACGTGCGACCTTTATGGATGAACATACGGTGGCTGTCTCGGTGCCTGGGGGGATTACCAAGCGTTATCATGCCGACTATTTTGTGATTGCGACAGGGGCACGCCCCTACCATCCCATTGATCTGGATTTCAACCATCCCCGGATCTTGGACAGTGACTCCATCCTCACCTATGCTGGCAACCCGCGCTCGATCACCATTTATGGGGCAGGGGTTATCGGTTGCGAATATGCTTCGATTTTTCGGGGCCTCCGGATCAAGGTGAATTTGATCGACCCGCGCGACCGGCTGCTTTCGTTTCTTGATGATGAAATTATCGACGCCCTCAGCTATCACCTACGGGATAATGGGGTGATGATTCGGCATAACGAGGATTATGCGCGCGTGGAAGCCACCGACCAAGGCGTTACCCTATACCTGAAATCGAATAAAGTGATTCACAGTGATATTTTGCTTTGGGCACAAGGGCGAACGGGTAATTCAGACCAAATGGGCCTTGAAGAGTTGGGGATCGAACGCAACAAGCGGGGCAATATTATTGTTAACGAAAGCTATCAATCGGCCCAGAAACATATTTATGCCGTGGGCGATGTGGTGGGACACCCGAGCCTTGCCAGTGCGGCCTATGACCAAGGCCGTTTTGCGGCTACGCATCTACTAACCGGGCAGCGCGACTATCAATTGGTGGAACAGATTCCCACGGGTATTTATACCATCCCCGAAATTAGCTCCATTGGCCTCACGGAGCGTGAGCTAACCGAGCAAAAAGTGCCCTATGAAGTGGGCCATTCCTTCTTTCGCCATTTGGCGCGCGCCCAGTTAAGTGGTCGAACAACCGGCATGTTGAAGATTCTCTTCCATCGGGAAACGTTACACATTTTGGGGATTCATTGCTTTGGTTCCCAAGCCTCCGAAATTATCCATATTGGGCAAGCGATCATGGCGCAAAAAGGGGATGCCAATACGCTGCTTTACTTTATCAATACCACCTTCAATTATCCAACCATGGCCGAAGCCTATCGCGTGGCGGCACTGAATGGCTTGAACCGTGTTCGATAGATACCACGCTCGTCGAAAAACTGCAAAATAAGTAAGTAAAGTGTAAGTCAATTCAGCACAATTTACCATTATAATAGTCCCCAATGGCATAGGACTTCTTTGCCGATTGATTGCTGATGGCTCACGAAGCGGCTTCACACGCGGATAGATCAGCTGTCGCCTGGCGGGCAGGCCCTGTCAGGCGCAAAGCTTGAGGTAGTTTGGTCATGCATGAGGTGCCGCCGGGGATACTTGGAGCTGTCTAATTTCAAAGAGATCATGATGATGAAGCGTGATTGCCACTGTAATTTGCTGGGTAGTTTGCTGGCTCAAACCCGTGAGCGTATGGAAAATGATGGTCCCTTTCATCGCCAGTATTGGTCAAAGCAAGTGAGAAATCAGCTGGCAATCCTTGAGGCACGCCTCCAATTGGCAACATTGGCCGATGGGCAGGAGCGGTATCCAGAACAGATCGGGCAAACGCATTGGCAGCAACCAACGGCACGCTCATCTACGGTGGACACCTATCAAGATTCTTTCTCCCCTGCCCCTCCGGCGCGGAATTCATTAGGTTCATCAGCGCGGCTTGCTTGGGTACAGCGGAATCTGCAACCATTGCCCAAGGCGGTTAGTTTGCGCACACGCTTTGCGACAACGGGGATGGAGGTCAGTGTTCATCAATGGCAGTTAGAAGATATTGGGCCAGTCGAATGCGATCTGATTTTATTTGATAGCTGTACAATGACTGAGCAAGAAATGGTTCGGTTTCTATTCAAAATCCGTCTCTTTACCCAAACCCCTTTAATTATCTTAACAGATAATTACACACTAGACTGGGCTGTTTCTGCGTTGCGTGCTGGTGCGGATGCCATCTTTACGATCAATATGCCTGATGATGTCATTCTTGCGCGTTCCAATGCTCTCCTTCGACGCTGGATTGCAGGCCAAGCCTAACGAACCTACCCCGCGCTCCTCTCCCTCAAGCATTGGCTACCGCTAGGCTATGCTTTGCCACTTGCATTAAAATTTCTTAGGAATATAGTAGACAGAACCGCTCGTTATAATTATAATAGTATTTAACTTATAATTATAGTAAGATAGCTTAGGTAAAACTGGCCGAAGATTTGTTCAATGCCTATCCCCTGCTATTACTTGATTGTGCTATGAGTTGGTGATAAAGACTATAGCACAAACCAAATACTCTCTCTTCTCTATGCCCCCGTTTTATTAGTAAAGGTGCACAATCAGTACAAAATATAGTTATGTTAACAAGAATAGATTGTTGAATTTACTCGATAAAAAATTTGTCCCTTTGTGTAATTTACCTTAATATAGTACTAAGGTACTGTTCTGATTAATACGTTCGACGGTTCAAGCGTCAATTATTCATGATATACTGTGGATCAACTTTTACAAACTCCTTCTCATAACTGGCTCACCAGTCATTAACCGATCAACAACATTACTCATATCGACAGGAGGCTTAGGAAATGGCTCTCTATATTCAAAATCTTTCTGATCAAGAAGTAAAACAGATTGAGGCCCTCATTTGTGAACCAGAAGATGATCTGCCGGTTAATCGTTTACTCATCATTCTCCTTTCGGCAGAAGGGAAAAGTGTGCCAGACATTAGCAATACGGTGAATCTGCATCCAATCAATGTTCGCAAATGGATTCATCGCTATTCGGCAAAAGGCATCAATGGGCTACGGAGCGGCAAGTCACCTGGCCGTCCTCCGCTCTTTACCCAAAAGCAGCGACGGCATATTTCTAAAGTTGCTAGCAGCAGTCCACGTAGCTTAGGGCTCAACTTCTCACGCTGGTCGCTTCAACGTCTACGCCGCTACTTGATCGAGCAAGGCATCGTGGATCGGATCAGCATCGAAACTATTCGTCAGATTGTACAAACCAGTGACATGGCAAACGAAATCCGTTGACCTTATCCATGTAATGTTTGCTTCATTACAGTTGTCCTCGCCAGTTCATGCTATCCTGACGCTGTGCCTACGCCTACGATTCTCGGTACAAAGGTGTACGGATGGTTTGATAACCTACGCTTACGGCTTTCCATTTTATTTGGCTAGTGTTACAAAAACTTGCTCTGCCGGCTGCAGACAGGGTAAAGCAGGATGCGGAGCGGAGCTTGGTTTTGGTCAGTGCACAAGAACCAAGTTAGTCGTGAGAAAGTAAAGTTAGCAGGAGTAGATACAAAAATAAGTACACAGCATTTTACAGGCTGTGTACTTTTGTTATTGTTATCATTCTAACAAAGGGCAATGTAATGAGAAAAAGTCTTTGGCATAAGCGGTATATCAGCTCGCCGGCCAGAAGGGCTGTGTTTTTGGGCTTGGTAATGATGCTAACGTTTGCAGCGTGTACCTTTCCACTAACACCTTCCCCAACCTTACCGAATAGCAGTGGCACAAGCGTGCCAACCGAGCAAGCCCCCGCATCGACCACAGTCCCACCCAGTGACCCCACAACGCCCGCCGAAACGGCCACGCCGGCAACAGCCGATGAGTCGGCAACAGAGACCCAACCGGTCACTACCACCGTAGCGCCCGGCTCCGCAGAGACGTACAAAGGCATCGAAGTTGGTTTTACCGCCGAAGGCTACCCCTATCGTGGGTCCCCCGATGCACCAATCACGATGCACGAGTATAGTGACTATCAATGCCCATTTTGCAATCGCTATTTTGTCCAAACTGAGCCAGCCTTAGACGAAAGCTATGTGCGTAGTGGCCAAGTACGGGTGGTCTTTCATGACTTGCCCCTAGTCGATCTGCATCCCAATGCGCCGCCAGCGCACGCAGCGGCTCTTTGTATTGGCGATCAAGGGGCTGCCCTCTATTGGAATATGCATGCGCGGCTCTTCCAAACACAATCTGAATGGAATCAGCTACCAGACCCGCGTGCCTATTTCGCCGAGCTCGCTACCGCGCTGGGGGTCGATATGGCCCAATATGATGCCTGTATTGCGAGCGGCGAGAAAGAACCCATCGTTGCCCAACGCGTCGCCGCGGCGATCGAGAAGGGCTTTGGTGGCACTCCTAGTTTTGAATTCGTACGTGAAAGTACCTCGGAAGCCTTTAGCCTGGTTGGTGCCCAACCCTATGACCAATTCGCAACCATGATTGATACGCTGCTTACCGGTGGTACGCCCCAAACCGAAGAACAAGCTCAAGGCAGTGACGAAATTCCATTTTGGGCTACGGCGGATGGCTTAAAACCCGATCCAGCGCATCCTGATATGACGATGGGTGGTGATTTCTATCGCGGCAATCCAGATGCCAAAGTCGTGGTGATCGAATTTTCCGACTTCCAGTGTCCCTTCTGTCAACGTCATAACACCGAAACGCAACCTGTGCTTGATGAGCAATTTGTCGATACCGGGGAAGTAATGTGGGTCTTTAAGCATTTCCCCCTGACAATCCATCCTCAGGCACCAGCGGCTGGGGTGGCAGCCGAGTGCGCTGCCCAACAAGGTCAATTTTGGGAAATGCATGAACTTCTCTTTGCCACAACCCAAAGCTGGTCGATCGACGACCCCAATCCCATCCTTATTGATTTGGCCCAGCAACTGGGGCTGGATGAGGCAGCGTTTACAACTTGTCTGAACAGCGACGAAGCAGCCCAACGCGTGCAAGAGGATCTGGAAGCCGGTACCCCATTTGTGCGCGGCACACCGACCTTTATTGTGCTTTATGATGGTCAAGGGAGCATTATTCCAGGCGCTCTCCCCGCCGAGCGTTTCATCACCATTCTGCAAGAAGTTTTGGACAGCGTCAACTAGGGCCTGTTGATTTTTGGGTCGCTTTCCCAAAGACCGGTACTCTGGCAGTACCGGTCTTTGGCGACACGAAAAACAACATGAACAGACCTGTCAGGTTTTTAAAAACCTGACAGGTCTTTCTTGGCAGTTGCGTAAGCCCTAAGCAAGTATAGAAGGAGTAAGGTAATGGGACGTGTAACGAGCTTTGTTGTGGGTGCTGTGGTGGGGGTAGTTGCTGCTGCCGCGACCACCTATTTGTTAGGTCCAGCCCGGGCAACTGACTTTGATCAGCGCTATCGTTCCCGCTGGGACTTTGCCCTCGAAGAGGGGCAACAGGCAGCCGCTGAGCACGAAGCGCTGCTGCGACGCCAGTTGGCCGCGGCCAAGCAACCAGGGGTACCTGGCGGTGACAGACCACACCTACCTTCCTAAGAAAGGCCAAAGGGCAGCCGCTAATGCTGGCAGCTTGGACAGAAATGCGTGCTGCGTTGGCCTAGCACTATCCGCTGAATCGGCTGCCCACACTGGACACATGGCTGACCCGTGCGTTGAAAGACGCGATGTTGTGCCTGAAACCCACCCAATTCTCCACTAGGCCGCGCATAATTTTGGATACTACTCGCACCAAGGCTGCTCCCGTGATGTTCAATGGCGTTGGCGAGCACGGTTTTGACCGCTCGCCGTAGGCGCTCTGCCTCGGTTTGATCCAGAGCGCCCCCAGGCCGCGCGGGGTGTATCCCAGCCAAGAAAAGACTTTCATCGGCATAGATATTCCCCACACCAGCCAAAATGGTCTGATCCAACAAAAGCGCTTTAATGCTGGCTTGCCGACCTGCTAGCTGAGTCACAAGATAGGCCGCGGTAAAGGCAGGGTCTAGCGGCTCAACGCCTAGTTTTTCCACAACCGTTGTCACATTAGCAACAAGCCATAGCCGCCCAAATTTACGCGAATCCTGATAATGAACTTGTCCCCCGCCGGCAAGGTCAAAGAGGACATGGGTATGCTTATCGGGCGGATGGGGCTGGGGATAAACCGTCACGCGGCCAGTCATGCGCAGATGAATGATCAAGGTATCACCGCTGGCAAGGCCAAGTAGCATATATTTGGCGCGCCGACCAAAGTGGACAAATGCTTGCCCCACCATACCCTGCATAAAAGCATCCGGCGTAGGCCGTTCGATGATGCGTGGCCATAGAAGAGTTACGCCTGTGACGGTCTGGTTTTGTAGCAATGGTGCCAGATCACGCACATAGGTTTCAACTTCAGGTAATTCTGGCATCTTTATCCTCGGCTACGCCACCAAAGTAGGCCCAAAACAACAGTGCAAAATGCGGTCAATATCTGTGCCCAGCCTAACCACCTTTCCCCAGTCTGGGTAATCGCTACAGGCTCGGCGGCCTGTTCTTCCTCTGCCAGTTCCGCCACGGGAAGCGGTGACGCGATTGGCGCGGCGGTCGGAGTGTCCGTCAGCTCTGCCGTAGCTGTAACCCCTAGGGTTGCCACCACAGTAGCTTCCACGATAGGTATAGCAACCGTTGCAGTCACAGGATTGGCAGGAGTGATTTCCAGCTCACTGACCGTGATGGGATTGGTGGCCGTTAAAACCGACGCGGCTGTCACCGCTGTTTCTTGCGTTGCAGCATCCCCAACACCGGCAACCGGCCCTTGATTGCTCTTCAAGGCAGCATCCCCAGCGGCTTGGCTCTCCAAATAGCTCGACGCGGCTGGCGCCATCGTACTAGGCGCGGCGCGGTCATCAAAGCGATTTCCGGTTAAGACATCTGTATCTTCACCGGGGACGTGCACCGATGGCTGCACAAGCGTGGGGGGAGCCACCGCTGACGGTTGCTTTGCCGTTGGTGCATCACCAGCATTTTCGGCAACTGCGACCGTTTCTTCTATCACCGTTTTGGGCGTCTCTGCACTGCCAACGCTTCCCGTGGCCCCGGTGGCCGCGTCCGTAGCGTCCAGGGTTGTCGGTATGGCAACTGTCTGTACAGCGATGGTTTCTTCTGTAACAGCGCGCGATAGCGCAGGGTAACTTGCTTGTGGCCGAGCCACAGTGGGAAGAATGAGCTGATCGCTGGCCCAAAAAACAAGCAAAAGAGCAAACGCAACGGCGGCGGCATTGCGCAACTGCAAATTGCCGCCTTGCCAAAGTTGTAGCAACCATTGCCACCAATGGGGTTCCGCGCGTTGGCTTGCTACAACCGGCATGCGTGCAGATACAGCCACGGGTTGTTTAGCTTCAGCCAAGACAGCTTCTAAGGTGAACGAGCGCGGCAAAGCAACCGGCGGTAGGGCCTGGATAAATCGTACCGTCTGGCGCAATGACTCAACCTCCCAAGCAATGGCTGGATCTCTGGTAATGGCGGCCTCGATGAAAATGCGCTCTTCATCGGTGACTTCATTGTCAAGATAGGCTGATAAGAGTTCTTGATTAATTTGCGGATGACGCGATGCAGTCATGAATTTTTATCAATCTTCGCTAATCGTTCTTCAAGTTTTCTGTCTGAGTTATGGACGGAATGAAGCCGGTAATAGTTCCGGCTTGTTCAGCAAGTAATCGCGCAAACGCATACGGGCTCGACTAATGCGTGACTTTACCGTACCCATTGGCAGTTCGGCAATTTCGGCAATTTCTTCATAGGCATACCCGTGAATATCGCATAAGACGAGCACCAAGCGTTGATCAGGTGGTAGGGCTTGAATACCAGCTTCTAGCCATTGATTGAGCTCCATACGCTCGGCATAAGACTCTGGGCTTTCGGCGTGATCAACAAGATTTGGATTATGATCGTGGTCAACGGCCAGATCATCAAGGCTATCGGTTGCACGGCGTTGGCGTGAGCGCAACACATCATAGCAAGTATTGGCGACAATGCGCATTAGCCAACTGCGGAAATTGCCCCCCTGAAAGCCACCGAGAGCTCGATAGGCTTTGATAAAACTATCTTGCACAACATCGGCTGCCCCATCTTCATCGCGCAACATGCGGTAGGCGACGCTATAGGCCATTTCTTGATATTTGAGGACAAGCAGGTTAAAGGCTTGGGTATCGCCTTGGGCTGCTTGGGTAATGATCGCTTGTTCCTCGGGAGGAGGCGATAAAGTTGTTTCCATGCTCACACTGATTCTAGCTGGCTATTCTACGGTTGTTCAGGCTACGGGCATTCATTGTAGATCGAGAGGGCGTATGCACTTTGTCTACGGATGTACCTATGATGTCCCTAAAGCGCCACACGGGAGCTCGATCCATTAGCAAAAGGAACGCAGCCGTGAAGGGTTATAAAAATTCTTGCATACTTCGTTATAGCCTATTTGACGTTTCTCTTCACTACTAGTATACTTGCAACTCAGGCAGATTTGCAATGCCGAAGTGGCGGAACAGGCAGACGCGCACGACTCAAAATCGTGTGGGTGATCCCCGTGTGGGTTCGACTCCCACCTTCGGCACTACCTTTCTTACTCTTGTTTTTTACTACTATCTTCTAGCTGTTTCGCTGGTGCTATGCATGGTTGTCCAACAGCTAGTTGCGACTCTGGACTGATTCCCTGGCACATTTGATGTATAGCATGCGTAGCTAGTATGTGTTCGTGTTTTACGTTCCCTAGGACGATAAGGCGGGCGGCTGTTCTATTTTATAGAAGACAATAACACATTTCTGTAACGTAAGTGTTAGTATCGTTGGGTAAAAGTTGAGTTACCATGTGTTATGCGTCTGGCAAAATTGGCATTGATCGTGTAGGATAGGTTGGTTGACAATTCATTACGTCAATAAATTTCATTACGTCAATAAATTGTAGTTGGTTCACATTCATCATCATAAAGCGCTAGTGATAAACGCGCTGTGCCAAGGAATGAAGAACCAAGAATCATCAATCCAGGTAACAACTACACGCCAAGGTACTAAATACGGTGTGAAAAGATATGGTGTGAAAAGCCATACCATTCAAATCATACCAGATTACAGTTATGCCAATTCGTATGACGATGCTCTCTACTTATGCTGCCCATGTTTCAACAATTAAGAATGTCTAATCGCTATACGCCTACTTACCCTTCTATCCCGCTATTCTCTCCCCAAGGCTATACAATTCTATCCAAACTCAGCGTAAAAATCCCGTATTTATTGGGAATTTTGCTTGCCTTGGGTTTGCTCACCGGTTGTGGGCCTGAAAGTGCTGCTAGCCAAGATGATTTAGTGGCAAAGACGCAACAGGTTGCGCTTGATTATCAAGCACACAATAACTTAACGGAAGCAAATACAGCCCTCGCCGAGCTTGAAGTCGCCAACCGCAATCAGTGGCTACTCTATGTAACGGAAAATGCAATCACCAATCGAGCCGAGAACAATATTGCCAATGCCTTGGTAAAGTTATCGACCGATATGGGCTTGCAGTCTACTATTATTACCGCCTATGCTGAGCAAAACAACCTAACCACCGCCGCCTCGGCCATGAAGGCTGAAGTAATGGTCACGGTACAGCCCACCTTAGCCATGGTTGCCCTCGCGACGAACACGCCCAGTGACATAGCCAATAATATAGTCAGCGAAGAAGCAACCGCGACACCGAACGATGCCGCGGCCCCGACCGCGACCAGTGAACCGCTGATGGTGCCAACCGAGACGCCAACGACGATAACGGCACCGCAATTGGTTGCCAGCAGCGATATTAATGTCCGTTCTGGTCCGAGCACTGATTATCCGATTGCGGGTTCATTACGCCAAAGTGAAGCGGCGACCATTATCGGTAAAAATACAACTGGCGATTGGTGGGAGATTTCGTTCACCAATGGGCAAACTGGCTGGGTCTATGGGTCTTTAGTTTCAACAGCTGGTGATACCAATACGATTGCGGTGGCGGCGAATATTCCACCGCCACCGGCCACAGCTACGCCAGCACCAACGGTTCCACCAACAGCCGCCCCAGCCGCCCCAGCCGCCACCGAAGCCCCAGCGGAAGTAGTAGCAGAAGCAACGCCAGCAGCCCCGGCGGCTGATCCCAATGCGGCTCCTTATTTCACGTTGGTTAGCCGACGGCTGTGGGGCAAACAAGAAAATGATGGCTGTGTTGGGAAACATCTCCTGCGTATCCATGTGCTGGATGCCAATGGCGCGCGCCTCAATGGCGTTAGATTAAAAGGGATCTATACCGGTTTTGAGGCAGTCACTGGCGATCAGGGCAAAGGTGATGGTATTATTGAATTCGACTTGCACGGTAGTGGCGAGGGCTTTACGGTCATTCGCAACAATGATGGTCGCGAATCGAGCAGTGATAAGGCAGAAGGCTTTACCACCCGCTCGGTCGATATTGACCAGGAGACGTTGATCGCTACCGGTTATTGTACGAATACTGAAGATTGCCAAATTTTCTACAATTCGTGGGGCTGTCAAGGGCATCACAGTTGGGAAGCAATCTTTCAACGGAATTATTAAGTAATTAGCATTTCCAGTCGCACCACGACAGGGAGGCGAAGTGAAAAGTAATTTGCTCAAGGCTATACCCATTTTTGATGGCTTGGCCGATGAAGAGCTAGAAATTTTAGCCAATAGCTTTGCGGATAGTCACTATCCCAAAGGTGCACATCTCTTTAAAAGTGGCGAACAAGCCGATGCACTGAGTGTCATTGAGCAGGGTTTTGTTCGCTTGGTTGCCAGCAATGGCCACACGTTAGCAACGTTGGGGGCTGGGAGCATTTTAGGGGAAGATGCGCTCTTCCGTGGCACCAATCAAGAGATCGACGCCGCGGTTGCGGCTGATCTGGCGGCCTGGAAGTTATCTGACCAAAAATTGCGCACCTTGTTCGTACGCAATCCCGAAATCGGCATCAAAATTAGCCGAAATTTTGGTACGCTGCTCGTCCAAATGGATGATTATTTAGTCGAGCGATTAGCCAAGATCAATGAGCTGAGTAACCTGCCCCGCCATACGCTCCACGCCGTTGCCCGCCGCCTCCAGCCGCGCATTGTGCGTACGCAGACACCGATCCACCGCGGTGGCGAGATGCCGAGCGGGCTCTTTGTTGTTGAGAACGGCGCCTTTGAAATCCGGCCAGAGCCGATGATTCCTGGGCAAGATGTGCAACGAGTACAGGCGGGTGCCATCATTGGCGCGCTGTCGCTACTGACCAATAAGCCCTATAATGAAACGGCCTTGGCTACTGAAGACAGCCTCGTCTGGGTGCTTTCTGCCGAAAATTTCCAGACGATCAACAGCAGTCATCCGGGGCTACGCCGTAGCCTTGGGCGCAATGTCCGCTCGCGCCTGGGCAAGGCAGACCAAGCACAGGCTGTCTTACGCCTTTCTCAGATGCCACTCTTTGCCGAGGTGCCGCCACAGAGTTTGCAGGCAATTGCTCACCGCATGGTCTTGCAGCATATTCCGGCTGGAGAACGTGTCTACCGCATTGGCGAAGCTGGGGATGCCATTTATCTGGTTGAAAATGGCGAGATTGAGCTAACCGAAGAGAACGCCAGTGGCGTGGTAGAGGAAAAAGCCCGTATCGCTGGAGGCAGTTTCTTTGGGGAGATGAGCTTACTGACTGGGCTCATTCGCACCGAAGATGCAACGGCAACCCGCAATACGAACCTGTGGATCCTCTACAAAACCGATCTCGATGAACTAACCGTCCAACATCCGGCCATTGCCAAGGCCTTGAGCCAGGGCGTCGCCACCCACATGGCCGAACCCGAACCAGAGCACAATGATCTGGATCGCTTCCGCGAATTCCCGATCTTGTCCGATCTCAGTACAACCGACCTACGTCAGGTTGCTCGCTACTTGCGCCCCATGCGCTATCGCTCTGGGGAACAGGTCTACCAAGCCAATACGCCAGCGGACGCCCTCTACTTCCTTGAGCGTGGCCAGGTCTATGTCCAGTCACTGGATGGTAGCGGTTGGGTGCTAGATGCGGGGGAGATGTTCGGTGAACGGTCCGTGCTCTCGGGTGATCCCCACGCCTCAACCGTCATTGCAGAGACCGACATTGATGTTTGGATGCTGGAAAAGAGTGATTTTGATACCTTAGTCTCTCGCTATCCTACACTAGCACTCAACATTACACGTACCTTTAGCCGCCGCATCAGCCAATATAGCGCGGCACCTATGGCACAAAGCACCTATGCCCCCGTGGCACAACCACCCGCGAACCCGCGTGTACAAACGGCGCAACGACGACTCGCGGTACCCGTACCGGCTCAACAGATGGCCGCCCAGCCACGGCAAAACGGCGGATTTGGGGATTGGTTTGCCAACCTCAGTACCTTTGGCAAGGTGCGCTTGGCGCTCTTTATCTTGGTCTTGTTGTGGCTCCTAGGCGTGGCAGCCCCCTGGATGCTACTCAACCTGTTAAGCGGAACGAGTATGGCGAATGGCGCTGCATTGGCGGCTTCTTCCCGCGCCTTGGTGGCTGTCGCAACGATGGGTAGTTATGAAATTGCGGCCCAGGATCAAAATTTAGCAGCCGCCCTGCTCCAGGCGGATCGATTGGCGGCACCGACAGCAACGCATACGCCGCCACCTACACCTACCTCACCCTCTGATGCTGGGAATGTGATCTTAGCCAAGGCTGCTTTCCCGGCAGATGCCAATACACCAACACCTGCACCCCTGCTGCAACTCTATGTAGGTGAGGCACAAGTTGCCGCACCACTACAACCGGCCCCCGCTGATATCAGTGCCGCTTCCGCGCCACCGCCCCAAGAAGCGCCACCGCCGCAGGAAGAAGTTGTCCAAGCCGCAGCCCTGCCCGCGCGTGCGTGGGATACCCGGCTGGATCAATTAGGCGTGCAACTCCAGGAAGCCGGTGTTGGCTCTGGGCAGCAATATTGGCGTTTGGTAGATGCACGCTGGGCGGACGAGATTCAGTCGGCAGGGAAGCATCATATTTATGTAGAAACGCTAGACGAAAATGGGAACCGCTTGGTTGGGCAACCCGTTTTGGTAACTTGGGGTGAAGGTTCCCTAACCGGCGTGACCGAAAATAAGACGCCGCCTGATTATGCCTACAACTTCCAAATGTATGCGGCCGGTTATGCCTATAGTGTGAAAGTGGAAGGGCTACAAAGTGATCAAATTAGTGGCGCTGGTTTAGGAAGTATTGAACAGCGGACGTATGGAATTCATACCAGCTACTACCTCACCTTTCAGCGGGTAACCAAACCGTAGTCCTTTGTGCTGTACGATCAAGTGAGCCCACCACTGGAAAACGGGCATATTACTGGCATAGAGCGAAAGACAGGAGGCCATTTCTGGATAGTCAAGCGTTAGCCCATAAGATTATTGATATTATTGAAGACAAGCAGGCCGCTGACATTGTGCTATTGGACGTAGCCGATCATACTTCGATCGCTTCGTACTTTATCATTGCCACGATTGACAATGAACGACAAGCCAAAGCAATCGAAGATGAAGTGCTCCAACAGCTACGATTGGAGCAGAACATCCGCCCGATTGGCATGGAAGGCGTGGAAGAAAACAGCGGCGGTTGGGCGCTGCTCGACTACGGCGATGTAATTGTCCATCTCTTCACCGATGAGAAGCGCGATTTCTATCAGTTGGAAGAACTGTGGAATAAGGCCAATGTCGTTCTGAAACTGCTATAGTCTCTGGATATTTACAAAAAAAGCCGCTCAACAAGAGCGGCTTTTTTGATTGGCAGACATGAATCGCTACAGAAGTTCAATGGCAACGGCTGTGCCACCACCAGTGCCATGACAGAGGGAGGCCAAGCCCCGCTCTTTCCCTTCTTGCTGGAGCGCATTCAAGAGGGTGACCAAAATCCGCGCGCCCGATGCGCCAATGGGGTGGCCTAAGGCAATCGCGCCACCATAGACGTTGAGCTTTTCATAGGGGATCCCCAACGCCCGCCGGAGGAGGACATTATTCAGAGCGAAAGCTTCGTTGTTTTCAAAAAGCTGAAAATCATCAATGCGCATGTCGATCTTTTTCAGTAATTTCTGAATGGCCGGAATAGGCCCCTCGACAAAGCGCCACGGCTCGACCGCCGCCCAAGCCCCCCCCAAGATGCGGGCAAGCGGCTTGAGTTGGAGGTGCGCGACCGCTTGGGGGCTCGCCAAGACCAAGGCCGCTGCGCCGTCGGAAAGCTGGCTCGAGTTACCCGCGGTCAATTGCCCTTCGGCCCCAAACGCGGGGCGCAGACCGGCCAAGGAAGCCAGCGTTGTGTCGGCGCGAATCCCTTCGTCGGTATCAAACAAAATAGTTTTGCGCCGTTCGGTAATTTCAAGCGGAGCGATCTCCTGGCGAAACTTGCCGTCTGCCGTTGCGGCCGCGGCCCGCACGTTGGAAAGATAAGCAACCTCGTCCAATTCAGCACGCGTAACGCCATGCGCTGCGACGAGCCGCTCTGTCTCTTCCCCCATTAGCTCGCCACTCATCGGATCGGTGAGGCCATCGGCCAGCAAAATATCGGTGACTTGCTCGGTCTGGTTACCGATCAACAGTTTATAGCCCCAACGCGCCTTGTGGCTCAGGTGAAAACCCGCCTGGGACATCGATTCAATGCCACCAGCGAGGACGACCTCTGCCTCGCCCGCGCGAATCGCCATATCGGCGTTCATGGTGCTCATCATGCCCGAGGAGCAGAGCATATCGACAGCATAGCCATCCACCACTGCGGGGATGCCCGCCTTTAGCGCGGCATGGCGTGGCACAAGCTGACCATGCCCATGCTTCAGAATATTGCCAAAGATAAACAGGTCGAGATCCTTCCCCTCAACCCCAGCCCGTTCTAAGGCCACTTGCATCACATGCGCGCCCAACGCAACGGGCGATAACTCCTTCAAACTGCCGCCAAACTTGCCAATCGGCGTACGGACCGCAGAAACAATATAGGATTCCTTCATCAATATGCCCCCTCCCCATGGCGTTCCTGATTATGAAATCTCGCTGTTGAAACTTGCTTTATTAAGTGTATTGCCCACCATTGACGCTCATCACTTCCCCCGTAATATAGCCAGCCATCACCGGGGATAGTAAAAAGGCGACAGCCCAGCCGATCTCTTCGGGCTCGGCAAAGCGGCGTAAGGGGATTTTACTTAAAATGCGTTCCTTCACCTTGTCGGGAATGGATTTGACCATATCGGTCGAGGTGAAGCCCGGGGCCACCACATTCGAGCGCACACCATAGCGCGCGCCTTCCAATCCAAGCGTTTTCGCTAGCCCAATCACGGCGGATTTGGCTGCTGCATAATTGGCCTGCCCAATATTGCCTTGCTCCCCCACCACCGAGCTGATAAAGACCAGCGAACCGCTGCCCCGCTCGTATAAGTGCGGCACGATGGGATGCAAGGTATGAAAGATGCCATTCAAATTGGTGTCGATCACCGCGTACCAATCTTCTACCGAGATATTGGAGAAGAGATTGTCTTTAGTAATGCCAGCGTTGAGGACAACGCCATAGATGGGGCCAACCTCGGCTTCAATGCGCGCTACAGCAGCGGCCATTGAAGCTGGATCGGTCACATCGGCCTGAATCGCCAGTGCCGCGGCTGGCCCCGGCGCGCTGCGATAGGTATAGGCAACCTGAGCGCCCACTTGGGTCAGGATCTCTACAATTGCGGCGCCAATACCGCGATTGCCGCCGGTCACCAAAATGACCTTGCCTTCTAAGCCAAACATGCTTCCTCCTTGCTGGACAGCTTGCGTGAAATGGGTGGATTGGCTTGTGCTATTGCCTGGCTTGTACCCAATGGGCGATCAACGGTGGGAGATCTTTTTGAACTTTGCCGCTGACATACATGCCAATGTGGCCCGTGGGAAAGGAATGGACTGTGTAATCTTGCGTGCCAACAAAACGGCCTAGCGCCAAGCTAGAAGCCGGGGGCACCAGATGATCTTGCTCGGCATAGAGATTGAGGACAGGCATGGTGACTTGGGCGAGATCGACCCGCTGCTCGCCAATGATCACTTCGCCTTTGATCAACCGGTTCTGTTGATAGAAATCTTTGACAAAGTGTCGCCACGCCTCGCCCGCTTGATCAGGACTATCAAAGATCCACTTCTCCATGCGCAGGAAGTTCAGCAATTTGGCCTCATCGCTGGCAATTTCGGGCAGATCCAAATATTTGCCCACAAAGAGGGCAAAGGGACGCAACATCAGATAGCCATAGTTCATAAAATGGCCGGGGATATTGCCAAAGGTTGCCACCATGGCATCTGGATCCATACCCTGTACCCAGCTGTTTAGCAAGCCACAACCGGCGGTTCCCTGAATATGAAAATCGACGGGCGTGACCATAGTAATCAAATTTTTAATCTTCGCTGGGTGGAGTGCGGCGTAGCAGAGACTAAAGGTGCCGCCTTGGCAGATGCCCAACAACGTGACTTGATCAATCCCCTGCTGCTGACAAATAGCATCAACACAGTTGTCGATATAGCCGTTAATGTAATCATCGAGGGTCAGCCACCGTTCGGTTGGCCCTGGATAGCCCCAATCGATCAGATAGACATCCATGCCGAGTTTGAGCAGGTTGCGTACCAGCGACCGATCCGGCTGGAGATCGACCATATAAGGGCGATTCACAAGGGCATAGCTAATGAGCAGCGGCGGGGATAAGGGCTTTTTAACCACCGGTTCATAACGATAGAGCACCAGTTTGTCTTCGCGATAGACAGCCGTTTTGGGCGCGGTGCCAATCTCAATATCGTCCTCGCGCAGCTTCCCCAAATTTTCCAAGCCGCGTAGCCACTGGCGATTGAGATCGACATTTTCCTGCATGATCGCCTCGAACTTCTGCTGCCAGGGAGTAGGCCCTTGCCCTGTTGCGCTGCCCATTAGGCCGCTCCCTGTGTGCCAAGCGTCGGCGCGACTGGGTTCGTGTGCGCCGAGGCAACTGTAGCTGCGGCCTTGGTGGCAGCGCGTGGCTTGGCGCTGGCGCGGCCCTTGCTTGGCGTGCGTTGCGTCGCTTGGGGCGCAACCAGCGCTGTTTGGCTGTTAGCCATGGCCTTTTTGAGCCCCTTGACCTCTTTCCGCAATTCATAGATCTGACGATGGGCTTCCTCCAAATCGCCGCGCGTGGGCAGATCTTGGGCGCGCAGCCAAAGCTCCATCAACGTTTGCTGGTGACGACGCCAAGCCATACTGCTGTTGATATAGGCACTTTGGACCTTGGCATAGTCATCAGAATGAAAGCGGGCAAGAAAGATTTCGTCGGCGACCTCGATCCAGAGACGCAGCAGATGCCGTTGATCGCGGAAGCTTTCGCCCGCTTGGGCCATGGTCATTAACTTCTGCATCAAGGCTTGAAAGGCATCGATCCACGTCTGGCCGACAAGCAGATGATAGGTCAACATGGCCTGTTGGTTGGCGACCCACAGGGTAAAGCCTTGATGAAGCTTTTCCTGCAACGCGCGCCAGAAGCCCAAACTGGGGGCAGTGAACGCGCGTCCCCACGTCTGGTCAAACGCGGCCTGGTAGGATTGGAAAAATTCGCCCGCAGCGCTGGCAGCACCTGGCCCACCCAATGGGTCTAGCATCCCCATGGTCTGGCCCCACGCCGTCAACCAAGGTTGGACCAGCTTTTGCGCGCGTTCGCCATAAAGCCGCCAAAGTTCTGTCTGGTTTTCAAGCAGCTTGCCGCTATCCATCACGGTTAGGAGTTGGGCGCGCCACTGGTCGGTAAAAGTGGCGAGGGCGCGTTGCCATTCCGCGGGTGAGGTTGCATTGGTGAGGATGGCCTGCCAAGCTTCGCTGACTAGTTGAAGCAGCTGTTCGCCTTGTTGTTGGCTGTTGAAAAAGTGGCCCATGGCTTGTTGTGCGGCTGGGGGCATCGCCGGTTGGTAGAACGCTTGCCATGGCTGAAAAGCCGCGCGCTGCCAAAAATTCTCTTGTTGCGTTGGTGGCATTGGCCTACCTGCCCTTGCTCGGCGGCCAGGCCGTCCAATTCTTCAACCATTCTTGCTGCATGTTGAGCGTCTGTTGGGACATTTCTTTCCAAAAGTTGACAGGCTGGTTGCTCATGTCCATCATCGTTTGGACTTGGCGGGGATCCAGCTTTTCCATCATCTGAAACCACCCATCCCACAGCTGCTTTTGTACCGCGCTAGATTGTTTGGTCATCTGATAGAATTGTTGCGCCCACTGGACAGCCTGCTCGCCATTCTCCCGTGCCGTTACACTCTCTGACCAAAGCCGGGCGCTCTCCACTTGCATCTCCAATGTCCGATAGACCACATTTTTCCAAGTGTCGAGCAGTTGCTGCCACATGGCCTTGCTTTGGGCCGTGGCCGTCGCCTGTTGAGCAGCGTCACTCCACCCCAGCCATAGCTTTTTCTGCATATCGGCCCACTGCTTCCCCATCTCTTCCATCTGTTGTGTCCAGTCCATATCTACCATCCTTACTCTGGCGCGATCGCAATCGCGCCGACCATCCGCAGGAAACCAAGAGGAATTCCGACGAAAAGACAAAACGCTCATCAACCGAAAAGGTGAGTTTCATCGCTTGTGCCAGAGGAAGATGGATGCCAACTCATACTTTGCCCAGATGAGCCAAAACAAGCAATTTCGTTTCTCGGAAATAGCACGTGTGAAAGGTGATTTGGATTTTAGCAAGCTAGAGTTACAATTCAATAACACAAGAGTTGCGCTCTCGTTTCGATTCGGTTATTCTGCCAACAGGGCTGCCCGTTATGGGATGGCGTATCCGTACGAATCCAAGAGGAATGGCTTTTGAACAAGAGAATGGATGCTGTGCCAACCGCACTACCACTCCTATCGACCGCGCAGATGCGCGATATGGCGCAATTGATGACCGCGGTCTATCAGATTGAGTTGCTGCAGCAAATCGAATATGCCGGGTGGAATTGTGCCGCCTTTGCCAAGCATCTCCTCGACCATGATATCATAGATCGACCGATTGTGATACTCGCTGGCCGTGGTCACAAAGGGGCATGTGGCTTGGTCGCGGCCCGCCACCTGATCAATTGGGGCGCTTGGGTGCAGATCGTCTTGACCCACCCCGATGACACCTATCAAGGCATCCCCGCTCAGCAAGTGGCTACCGTGCAGGCCATGGGTGCGCCGCTCGCCTGGGCCGAGGAAGGCTGGGAATTGCCGCCCACCGATCTGGTGATCGATGCGTTGATCGGCACGGGCTTGCAGCAAGCGCCCCATGGGAAGGCCCGCGATCTCATTCAGCTGGCGAATAGCAGCCGAGCGGCGATCCTGAGCCTGGACGTACCCAGCGGCGTCGATGCCACTACCGGTGCCTTGTTAACACCCCATATCCAGGCAACAGCAACTTTGACTTTGGCTTTACCCAAACCGGGGCTTGTCACCGCTCAAGCCGCCTGTGGTGCGCTCTATCTGGCGGACATTGGGGTGCCGCCAACTTTGTATGCGGACTTGGGCTTGACTGTCCCGCTGCTCTTTGCCCAAGACACCTTTTTGCCCATCGTCGTTACCGAAGAAAGTATAGCCGTTGCCTATGCCTAATCACGCTATCCATTCCGCCCTTGCGATCGCGCATGGGTTGCTGCCCAGTGAATTTTTACCACAGACGGGTGGTGCTACACCCTCTTTTGCCTTGGGGGATATTTTGATCCAAGGCGAGCAGATCCGTGCGGTCACTGTGCCCACGGTGACGATGCCCACGGTGACGATGCCCACAGCAGCCGAAACGACGACGCTGCTCGATGCCACCGACTGTTTTGTCTTGCCCGGCTTTATTGATCTGCATGTCCACGGCGGGGCGGGTTATGATACCATGGATGCCGACCCTGCGGCCCTGGCAGCCATGGCCCAATTTTTTGCCCAACATGGCGTCACCGCCTTTCTCGCCACAACCATGACAGCCCCCCACGCGGCGATTTTGCAAGCGGTGGCCGCGGTTGAGGCGTGGCAACCCACCACGGCCACCGGAGCACGGCTGTTGGGCGTCCATGTCGAAGGCCCCTACATCAGCCCGACCTTCCCGGGTGCCCAACCGGCCAACTATATCCGCCCGCCCGATCTTGAGGAATTTGCCGAACTCCGCGCGGCTGGCCCAATCCGCATGATCACCTTGGCCCCCGAAATGCCTGGTGCGGATGACCTGATCGCGGCCGCGATCCAGCATCAAGTGGTGGCGGTTTGGGGTCACACCAACGCGACGTACGCGATCTGTGTCCGCGCGGCAGAACTTGGCATAACGCAAGCCACCCACACCTATAACGCCATGAGTGGGTTGCATCACCGCAACCCAGGCGTGCTGGGGGCCACCCTGGCGCTCGATACCATTGATGCCCAACTCATCGCCGATAATATCCATGTCCACCCGGCGGCGATGAAAGTGCTAGCGCGCTGCAAAGGGGTGGCGCACACGGTGTTGATTACCGATGCCATGCGCGCGGCAGGTCTGCCCGCTGGGGAATATGATCTCGGCGGGCAACCAGTCACCGTCCGTGATGGCAGTTGCCGCCTAGCAGATGGTACCCTGGCGGGCAGCATCCTCACCATGGAACAGGCCCTCGCCAACTTTATGGCGGCCACGGGGCTCTCGCTCGCCGAAGCATGGCCCGCCAGCAGCCGCACGCCAGCGCGCACCTTGGGGCTGGCTCATCAACTGGGCGCGCTCGCGCCAGGCTATCAAGCCGATCTGGTGTTACTCGACGACGCGTTACAGGTAGTAGCCACCGTGGTTGGTGGTCAACTGGTCTACCTACGCGATCGAGCCAGAGTACGTCACCCCGCCGCATAGACTTGACCGGTTTTGGAAACCGGTCAAGTCTGTTGGCACTACTGCGTAACTTCTATTGGTGACAAGCCAGTTCATCCTTTCCCCATGCGTTGCCGCACCACTTCATACATCAATACCGTGGCCGCCATCGCCACATTGAGCGAGTTGGCGGTCCCCAACATGGGCAAGCCGATCTGTTCATCCGCAGCCGCTAGCCAAGCGGGGCTTAGCCCATATTGCTCGGTGCCGACCACGAGCGCCAACGCCTTATGCATATCAACGGTCGTATAGAGTTGATCGGCGTGGGGCGTGGCGGCCAACATCTGCACATTCCAGCGGCGGCACCAGGTAATCGCTTCGCTGGTTGTACAGGTGAAGATCGGCACGGTAAAGAAAGCACCGACGCTGCCGTAAAGCACTTCGGGATGCCAGACATCGGTGTATGGATCACAGACAATCACACCAGTGGCACCAGCCCCATCGGCGGAGCGTAAAATGGTCCCCAGATTGCCCGGCTTTTCGATGGCCTCGGCCACTACGTAAAAGTCATGGTGACCGACCAGGTGATTCGCCAGCGCGTGCTGACGTTGCGGCGCAACCGCCAAGAGCCCTTCGCGGCGGGGCCGAAAGCTCAACTTTTGAAACAGTTCTACGGTGACCTCGAATACTGGCACGCCAGTAGCAGCAATCTGTTGAATCAACTTCCCCTCATTGTTGCCCAAGAAGAGCGCCGGACAGATATAAAGCTCCGCGAGCGGATACGCTTGTGCTACCGCGTAGTGCAAGGTACGATAGCCTTCGATCAGAAACTTGGCTTGGCGTCGCCGTTGTTTGTGCTCGTGTAGTTTAACAACTTCTTTGATACGCGCATTTTGCAGACTGGTGATCCGCATCAGAAATTCCTCTCGTCCGTTGCCGCCTGTCACAGGGATAGGCGTGCGGCGTTGGGTAAAGCAAAAGCCGACGACGTCCGCCAAAGGGAGGGGACGGGAAGCATAAAGCATGCAGTATCATGTTCATTTTCCTCGGATTGGTGATTGGCCTTAGCCAATAAGAAAAAGCCGTGAGCACAGCCAATGCCCACGGCGATGAGAATCCACCTTTTACAGCACAAGCAGGGGCGAAAGCGAGGATCAAAAAAGCCGTGGACACAGCAGAAGGTGCCACGGCAAAACAGCAAGAACGAACATTTGCTCTAGAGCGCTAGGCACACTTCTCCCTTGGTCAAAGGGTACCCATTTTTGTGAAGGGTAACATGCCAGGCGACTAAACTCATGTCAGAATATTTCCAGCATATAACACTATTGGTAAGCCAAGTGACTTACCTAAGTCAGGATTATAGTGCCGGTTACAACACCAAGCAAATTTAGCGATAACGATAGTTATATTTTTCGGCTTGGCGATACGCTTGGTAGGCGGAAAGTAAGTGACAGACCCACCCCAACATGCCACCGGTGCCGATCCAAAAGCCCGGGGTGATGACAAACCAGAAGATCGCCCATAGAATACGACCATTGTAAATTTGACCCAAGCCCGGCAGAATCACACTCAAGACCGCTGCGATGCCTGGATTTTTGCCAGCATGACTCATTTCATTCTCCAAGTATTTCATCAGTAAACGCCAATCCTTTCTCTTGGCGGACGCAAGCGCAATTACCCTCCGTCCTTCAACCACTCTACGCATATTGCGTATTTTGGTTGCATCCAGCATACCGCGTACATACGCACCTTGCCTGACCAAGGGCTGACCTGGCGCTAGCAGCAAGCTGACAGAGGTAGCCCATTGCGCCAACTACGCTAGATGGCGACCCGCCTGGAGGTGGATCACCTGATCGGCGCGTGCCAAGATAGTCGGGCGGTGGGAGACCGCCAACAAGGTATAATGCTCGCGCTGTTGCAGAAGGCCATCCCAGAGGGCGCGCTCGGTCTCCCCATCCAAGGCGCTGGAGAGATCATCAACGACGAGTAGCTCGGCTTGACGCACCAACATACGCGCTGTGGCTGCCCGTTGTAATTGCCCGCCCGACAGTTTGACCCCGCGGGGGCCGACCTGGGTGGCTAACCCCTGCGCCAACTGGGCAATATCCGGCTCCAACCGCGCCGTCTGGATCGCTTGGTTCAGCGTTGCCGTGGTGGTGGGCCAACCAAGCAAGAGATTATCAAGCAGCGAATCGCTAAAGAGCCGCGGCACTTGGGCCGTATACGCGGCGCGTGGCGGCCCAAAGAAAATCGCCGGGTCCAGAACACGTTCGCCATTCCACAGAATCGTGCCGCGCATGGCCGGTAACAGCCCTAATAAAAGTTTGAGTACCGTTGTTTTGCCAGCCCCGACTTCGCCGGTGATCACCGTGAGGGAACCACGCCACAGCGTAAAGGAGAGATCCTGGATGCCGCGCTCACTCCCTGGGTAAGTGTAGCTAAGGTGCTGCACGTCGAGGCGGGTGAGAGGATCCGCCGCGGTTTTAGCGGGTTGCATGACAGGTGGCAGCGGGCCGATTTGGTAGACGGGGCCATGGGTAACCAGCGTTGTTGCCGCAGTCGTTGCAGGCAAAGCAGGGAGAAGCTGGATCAACCGCCCCATTGAGACTTGCGCTTGGCGTAATTCGGTGAGGGTCATGCCGATGATATGCACGGTTTCCTTAAGGGTCTCTAAATAAAAAGCAAAGAGAACAAAGTCACCGACGGTAAAGCGTCTTTGTTGGATGGCCTGCGCTGCCACTAACAGGGTAAGCCCCATGCCCAGCGTCGCGATATTCCGAAACACCGCTTCGAGCAAGGTGTTGAGCAGCCGTGTACGCACCATGGCCTGGCGCCGTTGTTCGTTCAGCTGTTGAAAGCGAGCCAGCACAAAAGGTTCAGCGGTGGCAACCTGCACCGCTTGCACCGCGCCAAAGATCTCGCCGATAAAGTTGGTAATTTGGTCGGTCGTGGTGCGGCTCGCTCGAAAAAGCTGCTCCATGCGTTTGCGCAGGCGATTGGCCGTAACGACAACACCAAATAACGGCGCGACGACCAAGGCCGTCACCCCCCCATCAATCTGCACCATCACCCCGACGGCGATCAGGGCAAAGAGGAGGTGTGCCACGAAAAAAGAAGTCATGTATAGCGCATTGGCGATGATGGTCACATCGTCGCGGAGATGGCTCACGGCTTCGCTTGGCGAGCAAGTCAACGCCTGGGCGGCAGGTTGGGCCAAGAGATAGGTAAGGACATTCTTACGAAGGAGGGCACCAAGCGGATGGCGAAAGAGGCGGTTCCCCACCATATCGACGACAATGGCTACCGCACGGGCAAAACCAATTCCCACGAGCAACCAAAGCACCGGTTGGCTGCCCCAGGCTTGCCCAGACGATTCAGCCAATTGATCAAAAAACTGACGCGTGAGCAGCCCACTAGCTTGGGGCAACAACGTAATAAAACAGAGCTTGGTCAACAGGACTAACAGATAGGTCCACGGTTGAAAGCCGAGCAGGCGCCCGAAAGGACGCCACGCGATGGATGTCGGTGCGTTCATGTCAATACCTCCGTGAGGCCCGTGCGCAACAGCTGGGCAAAGCGGGATTGAGGATTTTCGGCCAGCAAGAGACGCGGCCCCTGTTCGATCAGGCGTCCTTGGTCCAAGATCAAGATCTCATCGACCTGCTCCACTGTCGCCAACCGATGGGCAATGATGATGGCTGTCCGGCCCGCGAGGAGGCGTGTCATCGCCGCGGCAAGGCGCGCTTCGGTGGTTGGATCGAGCCGAGCGGAGGCTTCATCTAAAATGACCAAGCCAGGGTTACGCAGGAAGAGCCGGGCCAACGCGACCATTTGTGCCTCGCCCGCCGATAGATTGCGCCCGCCAGCCGCGAGCATCGTATCCAAGCCTTTGGGCAACGTGGCGACCCAATCGGCCAAGCCCACTTCCGCCAGGGCTTGATGGATCTGGGCATCGGCGATGGCTGGATTCCAGAAGGTTACATTTTCGCGCAGCGTCGCCTGGAATAGCTCTACATGCTGCGTCACCAGCCCAACCTGTTCCCGCACCTGAGCCAAGGGGAACTGGCGCAAGTCTACACCGTCAGCGTCACCCAGGCTGATATGACCTTGGGTGGGATCATAGAGACGAAGGAGTAGGCGCACCAACGAACTTTTGCCGCTACCAGTATGCCCGAGCAACCCGACCTTGGTGCCTGCCGGTAGGTGGAAGTGAATGTCATGCAACACGGTGGGTCCAGCGCCATAGCCAAAGCTCACATGAGTAAAGGTGACCGCCAAGGCGTGGCGCTGGGCCGGTTGGGTGCAGGGCGCGGCGGGCGCGGTTACCATCGCTTTTTCCAGCTTGGCAGGGGCGAAGCTGGGCAGCACGTCGGCCAAGCGGTTGCGTGTCGCCTGGAGTTCTTGCAAGCGTACAAGGCTGCCGCCCGCGCGCTGGATCTCTTCCAGCTGGCGGGTCAACGCATTGATCGGCGTGCTCAGGAGCGTCATATAGTGAAAGACCAGATAGACCGTGCCAATGGTCATGCTGTTGGCGCGGTAGAGCGAAGCACAGAGGGCCAACACGCTCACGATCCTGATGCTGGTCAGGATCATGAGCATGGCAAAGGGAATGCTCACGATCCAGTTCTCGCGCAGGCTCTTGTGAAAGACGGTGCGCAGCAGCCCATAGAAACGGTGCATCGTATAGGCCACGGCCCCATTGGCACGGATTTCCTCCAGCCCGCCCAAGCGCTCCTCCAGATAGGCATAGAGGGCCGCATTGCTCTGGCGATGGGCGGCGGCGTGGGGAATCCCCAAGTTGCGCAAACGGCTCAAGGTGAGCAGCAACACTGTCGCCAGCAGCAATCCTATCAGCCCAATCCGCCCATCGGTTTGAAAGAGCAGGATCAGCACACCTAGCAACAGCAAAACATTGCCGCCGATCAAAATTACGACTTGAGAGAAAAAATTAGCCAACAGCGTAACATCACTGTCAATCCGCTCGATCATTTCGCCGGGGGTACGCTCATGGTGAAAGGTCAGATCCAGGTGGAGACAGTGATCCAATAGGTGGTAGCGCAACTGATTGGTGGCCGTCCACGCCACATTTTCGCCCACATAGGCCGCCCCAACCGCACAGAGTTGTTGTGTCAACACCAACCCGATGATCCAAAGCGCCACGTGGCTTAATGTTGTCAACGCCGCGCCCGCCGTGGCAAGATCGAGAAAGTGGCCCATCAACTGGGGTGGGAAAAGCTGCAACCCAATGCCAGCCAAGAGGAGCACGCTGAGAGCCAAGAGACTCGGCCATTGGGGCCAGAGGTACTGCTGTAAGAGCGTATAATAGCGGAGTATGGGTATGCTCATTGTGAACTCCATTGATTGTTTGGCGATTGCCACCACCGCTAAATCGCGGTACACTAGGATGCTTGATCAGGCTGTCGATCACAATGACGGCAGCGGATAATTAATTTCGGCGGTGGTTACCCAGGATGATGATCAAATTTGAAGCCTTCAATGCCCAGGATTTTGCGGAATACGCCACCTGGTTTGCTGATGCCCAGATCGCGAAAGAGCTAGGGCCGCTTGATCCAGACCTGGCGACTTTTCTCGGAACGGAACCCGAAACCTGGAATTGGATTCGCGCCGTTCATCAAGATGGACAACTGGCCTGTATGGTTCAAGTTGTCCGTGATGGTTCGACCACCGAGGGGGCGATCACGATCGCGGTTGCGCCGCAACGCCAACGCCGTGGCATTGCAACCGCTGTCCTACAGGCCATTCTGTGCTTGCCCGAGTTCTCC
The DNA here is from genome assembly GCA_019637645.1 of Caldilineaceae bacterium. The sequence continues at coordinate 16,268 of JAHBVH010000056.1, read as the reverse complement.
CCCATTCGCCGCTTTTCCGCGCTAGTCCGCGCCGATAATGAAAAAAGCCGACGCTTGGTTGAAACAGTGGGCTTCCAAAAGGTCTTTCCTTTGGTCGATGACAACGGCTATTTCGAGTATGCGTTTTATCGTTGACCTCGCCACGAGTGACGGCGCTACCGGTATGCCGCCATCGCCAACCCGTTGGTGACGCCGCCAAAGGTATCCAGCGGCACCAGCCGCGCCGCGGGTAACTCCGTGGTCAACATCTTCTGAAAGCTGGGAATCACCGACGAGCCACCGGTGGTGACGACCGCATCAATCGCGGTGGCGGCCACGCCAGCAGCAGCAAGAACCTGCCGTACCCCAGCGCGTGCATCCGAGAGTTCTGCATTGATGGCAAGGTTGAAATCGCGCCGCGTTAAGGTCAACGCCAGATCGATGGCTTCGGCCTGCATCGTCAGCGGTGCCTGCATCGCATCTGATAAGGCACGCTTGGTCTGTTCGATCCGCTCAAAGAGCGCAAAGCCATAGTTCCGCGTGACCAACGTTTCCAAGGCCAAAAATTTCTCTGCTTCTGGGCTATAACGTTTGGCGCGCTTGATCACCGCTAGGGCTTTGGGGCGCGATAGATTGGGGATCGTCTGCCATTGGCGCAGTTCATCCGCCAAATCCTCGGGCAATAAAATGGGGCGGCCATCAAAGTTCCTATCGATGGGCGCACCGGCCCCAAAATGTTGCGCGACATGGTGGCGCATGAGGCTGCTGTCTAGATCGTCACCGCCGACCAAGACGCCATGGGTGGCGAGAATTTCGTGAACCCGCCCCACATCGGCGCGCATGACGGTTAGATCCAAGGTGCCGCCGCCAAAGTCGAAGACCAGCACGGTCTCTGGTGCGGTCACCTGGTTCAAATAAAAGGCAGCCGCGGCCACCGGTTCCGGCACAAAGTCAATGGTGGTGAAACCGGCCAGTTCAGCGGCTTGGCGCAACCGCTCTTCGGCGCGGTGATCCGCGGCGGGCTCCTCGGCAAATTGGACAGGCCGCCCCAAGGTGACCTGTTGTACTGGTTGGCTTAAGTGTGCCTCTGCCTGGGTACGCACATGGCAGAGTAGGCGCGCAATCAGCTCTGGCAAGGTATAGTAACGGCCAAAAATATCCGTACCTTGGTAGGAATCGGCCCGGAGCCCGGTCTTGATCGACTGCAGCAGCCGCCCCCGAATGCCAATATCATCTTCCATCGTGACATCTTGAATAATCGTAATCGGCCCATCCGGCTCGAGGGGGCTTCGCCCCTGCTGCGCTACAGTGTACTCAATCGTCCCCACGAACTTTTCGGCATAGATAACCGGACGCCCGGTGTCCTGTTCCAAATAGTTGTGGACGGCCTGCGCGCCCAGAAAACAGGCTTGCTCCTTGGTGATATAGATCATCGACCGCAGCAAATTAGGATTGGCGTTGGCCGGGTCCAAGGGAATGGCGTGTAGCTGGTCGCCATCGTAAAACGCGGCTGATGTATGGGTGGTGCCAAAATCCACGCCAATCCGAAGCGGTTGTTTCCTGTTTGAGCAATGGTTCAAAATATTCCTCCGCGAAAATACCACAGGCTGAAGGCCGCCCAGGACTAAAGCCACTGGGCTACCAAACGACGCAGGCTAAAGCCCACTTCAGCGGGCGTTGCTCCCTAGCACCGTTCCTTCAGGGCGGTGCGCACACCTAATACCAAAAAACTTTGTGAACAAAGCTCTGCATTTACGCTAGAATTTCGACATACCCTTCGGTGCCGTGGACGCGAATCGGTTGCCCATCTTTGATGCGCTGGGTGGCATTCTCCACACCAACTACGGCTGGCAAGCCATATTCACGGGCGATCACAGCGCCATGAGTCATTAGCCCACCCACTTCGGTGACGAGACCTTTGATGGCGACAAACAAGGGCGTCCAGCTTGGGTCCGTAAAGGTGGTAACCAAGATGTCGCCCTCGGCTAGATCAGCCTCTTCCATGTTCAGGATGACGCGGGCGCGGCCTTCGATCACACCGGCAGAAACCGGCAGGCCGACGATGGCATTGGCGGGGAGATTTGCGCGTTTGTACGTGCCGGTGATGATTTCACCGGCAGAAGTGATCACCCGGGGTGGTGTTAGTTTTTCATTGCGTTTGTATTCCTCTTTGCGCTGGCGGATGAGTTGTGCATCCAGTTGATGAGTGCGTACCACTGCGTGCAATTCGGCAAAGGTGAGATAGTAGATATCCTCTTTTTCCCGAATCACGTTGGCTTGCACGAGGCGCTCGGCTTCTTTCAATAAAGCCTGCTTGTAGACGAAGGAGCGACTCACGATGCTATATTTGGGATATTCTCGATAGCCGATGAAATTTCGCAGCAGGCTAATAACACGCTTGGTTTCTGCAACCTTTTGTTCCCCATCCGGCAATTGGGCTAAACGTGCTAGGAGATCGGCTTCTTTTTGCTGCGCGGCCTGTTGCCCTTGCGCAAATTTCTGTTGGCTGGCCTGTGGGGCAAAGTTTTTAAGATTGCCGAGTAGCAAAGGAACCAACGACGTTGGTTTTTCGCGCCAGCGCGGGCGTGTAATATCGATTTCGCCGACCCCACGCATGCCATATTGGTCGAGATAAGCCGTGATGGCGTCCCGCGCGGCCTGTCCACCAGGAAGGGTAACCAGGTCGTCCCCAAAGGTCTCATCGTTGGCCTGGTGCAAATACGCAATGACCGCTGGATAGGGGCGAATCACATCGGCGACATCCAAGAGGGCCAAGCCCATGGCCGAAGTGATGTTGTTGGGAGCCGCTTGCGAAAGGGTATCCGCTATATTTTTTTCACCTACCCACGCTGCCATTTTTTCATTGAGCCAGGCGGAAGCATTGAGCGCCGTCATGATCACACCCATACTTTGGGGATCAGCCAAACTTTGCTTTAACTGCTGGAGATCTTCCAGCAGAAAATCAAATAAGTCCGTGCCTGTTTTCGTTGGGATCGTCTGCTGTAATACGGCGAGTGCGCGTTGACTACGCTGTACCAGTTCGGTGACAATGGTCGGATCGTTGGCGATGAGTGCTTGAAAGTGATCGGACGCGCCACCTAGTTGGCTTTGTGCAGGCCCCGATGTTGGCGGATCTGCCGGCAGAACGGGGAGCCAATCACCCCGCGCGATGAGGGTCATGAGTGCATCTTGCATGAGCGGATCATGTTGTCCCATCATGCCTAATAACATAGCGCGGCTGGCCGGTGCTGCCAGTTGCTGGGTGACATCCACAAACAACCGGCCCCCGGCTGGATACATAGGGCGACCCGCGGTGAGCTGCCATAACGACAACCCTAGGGGCTTCATGGCGTCGGTCATCATTTGCTGGTGGCCGACCGAGATATACACACGCTTTTCCTGCTCGGAATGAACATTTTCCACGCCATCCTTTGCGTCAGGAATAGGATATAACGTCGTGATCGGTCGGCTCTGGACAATGGAAAAGGTCTCATCTACCAAGCACCATTCAATGTCCTGGGGCTGACCGAAATGGGCTTCGATCGTTCTGCCGATCTGGGCCAACTGGACAATCTGCGCATCGGTCAGCGCTTGGCTATTCTGCTGTTCCGGTGCAATTGCCTGGACTTGAGTGCCGCCCGCGTTGGCGGCCCCCATCGCCAGTTGCTTGGTGCTGATCTGTTTCTCAATGATTTTGCCGTTCCGCACGCGGTAGGTATCCGCATTCACCAGGCCGGAGACCAAGGCTTCGCCGAGGCCAAAGCTGGCATCAATCGACACCACCAGCCGGTTACCGGTAATGGGATCAGCCGTAAACAAAATGCCTGCCACTTGGGGGAAGAGCATCTTCTGCACGACGACGGCCAGGGAGACTTTGCGGTGGTCAAAGCCCTGTTGAAGGCGATACGTGATAGCCCGCTCGGTAAAGAGCGAGGCCCAGCACCGGCTGATCTGCTTGAGAATGGCTTCCTGGCCCATCACGTTCAAATAGGTATCCTGCTGGCCGGCAAAGGAGGCCGTTGGTAGATCCTCGGCAGTGGCACTGGAGCGTACGGCATAGGCTGCGTTCGCGCCAAGCCGCGCGAGTTGGTGGACGACCGCCGCCTGAATCTCTTCAGGAATCGTCGTCCCTTCAATGAGTCGGCGCAGCGCTGCGCTCAGTTCCCGGATCTGCCCTTGGTCTTCCCCCTTGAGCTGGGCTAATTGAGCAAGCAATTCGTTGATCGCCGAGCTTGTCCCTATGATTCTTTGATACGCCTCTGTCGAAATACAAAAGCCAGCGGGGACGCGGATGCCTTCCAGCTTGGCAAGCTCCCCCAAGTTCGCGCCTTTCCCCCCAACCAAGGGGAGCTTTGTTTTGTCAATCTCCTGAAACCCAAGTACATAAGCTCTCATCTGTTGATCCCCTTTAGCAATTTATGCCCTTTCAACCTTTTGGGTAGTTATGACCATGAAAGCGAACGGACCATGGTTATTTCGTGCGATCCGGCGCAACCGCGCTCGTCGCCCAGCATGTACCAGCGTTCAAACACGGCATTGGCTGTCCCTTGTTGCTTGCAGCGCGGCCTGAATCCGCTCGGCACATTCAGCTGGACTCCATTGCGCGGTATCCACTTCGAGATCATAGCTGCCGTGGCGATGGACAAGCCCATGAAAAATAGCGGCTCCACCGGGCGCGCGGTCTCCACGCGCGACCTCGCGGCGGATAGCTTCGGCTAAGGGACAGTGCAGACCAACCGAGAAGACATTGGTTGCCGCCAACCGCGCCTTGGCGAGCTGAAAGACCTGCGGGTCATAGATCACATCATCGACAATCAGATTGAGGCCAGTTGCAGCTAGGGTGGCGAAGGAAGCATACATGCCATCCAATAGCTGGTAGGCGACTGGCCCTAACCGTGGCGCGCCGATTAAGATGCCATCCTGAAACGGTAGCTCCCAACCGGCTAGCATCGCTAGCCGCGGGACAGTAGCCAGGAAGTGATCGAGTCCGGTATGCAGATAGGGCTGGGGGAGGCTTTCCTGCAACTGCTTAGCAACGGTGCTTTTCCCAGCACTTGAGGTTCCATTAAGCCAAATGAGTTGACCTGCTTGCATCTTGGTTTTCCTTCTACGCGAACCGCTCATCTGCGGCCTTCATGCCCCGGCATAATCGCCTTCCACAGATAGCGACGGTGGCGTAATTCAACGCCATCAGCGCTGCCATAGACTACGCATCACGTTTCCTGTCTCCTGGATCACTAGCTTACAAATAGCGTTCGGCCTGGGTGGTAAACATCTTGGCATACGGCCCGTTGTGGGTCATTAGTTCGGTGTGGGTACCCTCTTCGATCAGCTGTCCATTTTCCAGCACCAGGATCTGTTGGGCCATGCGGACCGTAGAAAAGCGATGAGAAATAAAGATCGTTGTCTTGTCCGCGGTCAGTTCGGCAAAGCGCTTATAGACTTCATACTCGGCCAAGGCATCCAGCGCCGCGGTGGGCTCGTCAAGGATCAGCACCTGAGCTTCCCGCATAAAAGCGCGGCCCAAAGCCAACTTTTGCCATTCCCCACCCGAAAGATCAACACTATCCTCGAAGGTACGTCCCAACAACGTTTCATAGTGGTTGGGCAGTTTTTCGATCACCGGCACAGCCCCCCCTTTTTCCGCGGCGCGGAGAATCCGTTTGTGATCATCCACCTTGTCCAGTTGCCCAAAGCCGATGTTTTCGCGCGCCGTGAGATGATAGCGAACAAAGTCTTGAAAGATCACCCCAACCGCACGGCGCAGATCAGCCAGATCATAGTCGCGCAGGTCACGGCCATCGAGCAAAATGCTCCCTTCCGTAGGATCGTAGAAACGCGTCAACAGCTTGATCAACGTGGTCTTGCCAGCCCCATTTTCCCCAACGACCGCCACCGTTATACCGGGGCGAATAGTAAAGGAGACCTTTTGTAACACCCAGCGTTCCGCTCCCGGATAGCGAAAGGAGACTTGGCGAAATTCAATGCCCTGTTGTAAGGGGCGATTAAGGGGAGAAGGGGCTGGTTGCCCTGGTGCTTTGCGTTCCAGCGCACCCGCGACGGTATCTGGCCCTAAGGCAAGAAAATCATAGAGATTGCCAACAAAGAGACTATGTTCATAGAAGACCCCCATCGAGGTAAAGAGTTGGCTTAAGCCATTGCGCACCTGCTCCGACGCTTGAAAGGCTAAGGCTAGATCGCCCAAGGTAATGCGCGCCAGCGCGGCTTGCTGGATGGCATAGGCCCAAACGGTGCCAACACCGGCGACGGAAAGCAGCGTCGCCAAGAGCGTCCAGCGCTCCTGAGCAAAGAGAATGGTTTTGTGTTCGTCCACCAATTGTTGGTTGAACTGCCGAAAGCGCGCCCAAAAAGGCCCTTCCAAGCCAAAGAGACGGATCTCTTTGACCGGCTCACGGTAGGTGAGCAGCCCTTGTAAATAGTTGACCATACGTTGGGCCGGTGCCCGCTGCGTCCACACTTGAAAGCGTAGATTGACATACCGAGAACGCGCGATCAGCTGGGGTATCGCTAACAACACCAACAGCGGTACGGCCAGTGGGTGTAAGCGCGCCAACAGGCCCATGGTGACCAGCAACGACAGGATCGAGCCGGTGGTATCGAGCAAGATCCACGGCAGATTTTGGGTGCGCCAGACATCACGCAAGGCATTCTCCAACCGATCATAGAAGGCCGGCGTTTCATAAAAAGCAATATCCAAACTGGCCGCCTTCGCCAAGATCAGGGCACGCGCATGGTTGCTCACCTGTAATTGCAAAACATCGCGCAAGCTATTCCGCAGGGAGGCGCTGACATCGCTGACCACCAGCAAAAGAATAAACGTCACGGCTGGGGTTAGGATGGTTTGCCAATCGACTGCTTGATTGGAGCCACTGGCCGCGACCACACCGCTCACGCGATCAATCAGGACCTTGGTGAGCCAGATTTGGGCGGGCGTTGTCAAAGCACTGATCAGCGTCAAGCCTGTGATCCCTACGGTATAGCGCGGGCTGGCCTCCCAAACCAAGTGCAGGGCTTGGGGATAACGGCTGAGCACGCGGAGAAGTTGCTGCAGTTGTGTTTTCATGGGGCCATCCAAATGGGAACGAGTTCACCGTGCATCAAGGGTGATCAGCAAACGCGCGGCGACCGTGCGGGCTGACCATGGACCACAAACCATCGAGTTGTCCGCCTCAACGGGCGGCTGGGGGGAACAACTCCACCCGCACCCGCATAGCCAACAGGGCCGCTGCCGAACGATTTTCGACCCCCAGCTTGCGGTAAATATTTTGCAGATGTTTTTTTAGGGTGCCTTCCGCCATCTGGAGCGATTGTGCCAAGGCCCCATTGGTGAGACGCGTGGCTTCTTCATCGCCCAAGAGCAAAAAGATCTGCCATTCGCGGCGAGTCAGCGTAGACCACGGTTCACTGGCCGCGGTCGCGACCGCGCTGCCTGCGGTCGCAGCAGGACGTTGGCGAGGCGCAGGTATCGCGGCGCTCCCTTGCGCCGCAATTTCCGCCGTAGGTTCGGGACAGATGACACGGGCATGGTGCAGGATATAGCCAAAGCCCCGCCGCGTTTCCAAATAGGTGGGCTGCTGTGGGTTATCGGCTAGCTTCTTGCGCAGCCGAAAGATCACCAGATCAACGGCGGTTGGGTTCAAACCGGCTAAGGCCGCCTCGCTGGGATTGCCAGTAGACCACATAACCGTTAAGAGGGTCTGTTTCGACACGACTTCACCGGCTCGACTAGCCAGGCAATGGAGAACGCGATACTCCTGGGGGGTAAGCAAGAGTTCACGCCCTTGCCAATAGGCACAACGACGATTTGGCTCAATTCTGATCTCCGGCACGGGCACGGTCTCCTGTCTAGCGCACGGTAACCCCAAGATGACAAAACGCGATCAGGACGGCGCACATTGCATAGCGAAACCGCCAGGGGGTTGCTGGCTGCTTGTCTTTTGGTTGATCTACTTACAAAGTGACAGATGCGATTACCAGGCTGCGAGTCCCAAGCGCGGCTGGCGTGGACCGATTATAGTGGGAGATTGGCACGGAATCAATCCCCCATGTGGGGTAAAAAAGGAGTAGAAATTGAAAGAATTTTGAAAAAATCCTGCTATAGACTTTGATCAGTGAATCCTGTATAATGAGAAAAGAGACGACAACGCTCTGAAATCTTTTTCGCGCATATAATCTCTATTTCAACCTCTTCTAATCCAACCTTCTGCAGGCCGAGGCTGCGAGTCCCAAGCAAAGCGGTGCCTCACACCAGCAGAACGCTTTTCCCATAATGAAAAAACTCGCTTATTCCACGCTCTGCATGGAACGAGCATGGAAAAAAGTAGGACGCGGATACACGCGGATTTCTTTTCTATCCGCGTGTATCCGCGTCCTACCCTCCCCTAGACAATCACATTCACCAAGCGCTTAGGCACAATAATGACACGGCGGACGGTGGCGCCGTTGATAAAGCGAGCGACCGTAGTATCGGCAATGGCGAATGCTTCGATGGTCGCATCGTCGCTATCGGTTGGGACGGTGATGACGCTGCGTAACTTTCCGTTGACCTGGATCGGCAGTTCCATCGTCTCTTCAACGATCAAGGCCGGATCATAGGTCGGCCATGGTGCTAGGCTTACTAGCCCCGTCTCGCCCAACCGTTGCCAGAGCTCTTCGGCGATGTGGGGCGCAAAGGGGGCCAATAGACGCAAAAAGGTCGTGATGATCGGTTGGGGAATCGCGGCCTCATTGCTGGCCGCATTCACAAAGCCCATCATCCGACTAATGGCGGTATTTAATTTATCGATTGACTCAACACTTTCAGCTACGCCCAAGATCGTCTTGTGTAACAGGCGCTGGAGGGTTGGATTGCTCTCGGCTGGTGCAGGGACAATCCGTGGCTCGATCGCGCCGCTTTCGCTATCGATGACCAAACGCCAGAGCTTTTGCAGAAACCGCGCCACGCCTTCAATGCCATCCATGTTCCATGGCGTGCTGGCGCTGACTGGGCCAATAAATAATTCATATAGGCGCAACGGATCTGCCCCAAACTCGGCCACCACTTCATCCAAGCCGTAGACATTCAGCTTCGATTTGGACATTTTTTCTAACTGCATCTGCAGCGGCTGCCCACTCTCGCGGGCCACCCACGCACCTTCACGTTCCACCACCGCTTCCCGCCGGTAGTAGCGGCCTTGGGCATCCCGATAAGAGTACGCGCCAATCAGCCCTTGGTTGAACAACTTCTGGAAGGGCTCAATCGTCGAAACCAGGCCACAGTCGTAGAGCACTTTGTGCCAGAAGCGCGCATAGAGCAGGTGGAGCACGGCATGTTCTACACCGCCCACATAGAGATCAACGGGCATCCAGTAGCGTTCCGCTTCGGCGGACCAGGGCGCTTGCGCATTCTGTGGATCAATAAAGCGCAGATAATACCAACAGGAGCCCGCCCATTGGGGCATGGTATTCGTCTCGCGCATACCGGTCCGCCCATCGGGCAGCGTCACCATCAACCAATCATCGCTGGCATTGTCCAAGGGTGTTCGCCCAAAGCCGCTGGCCTTGCGGTCGGCAAGCTCCGGCAACTGTACCGGCAATTGATCGGTGGGAATGGCGACGATCTGGCCGTCGGCCAAGTGCACCATGGGGAAAGGCTCACCCCAGTAGCGTTGGCGGGAGAAGAGCCAGTCGCGCAGGCGATACTGTACTTGGCGCTGACCGTGGCCGGTCTCCTCCAACCAATCAAGCATCTTAGCCTTGGCTTGGGTCGTGGGCAGGCCATCCAAGAAGTCACTGTGGATGGCAACGCCCTCGCCCACATAGGCAACCTCTTCGATTGGGCTTTCCCCCCCCGCCACCACCGCGATGATCGGCAAGTGAAATTGTTGGGCAAATTCGTGATCGCGCTCATCATGGCCCGGCACCGCCATAATCGCGCCCGTGCCATAATTGACCAAAACATAATCCGCCACCCAAATCGGAATCGGCTGGTTCGTGGCTGGATTGATGGCATACGCGCCGGTGAAAACACCGGTCTTTTCGCGCGTCTCGGCCAATCGATCCCGTTCCGACTTGGCTTGTGTCGCCGCGACATAGTCCGCCACCGCGGCCTGCTGGGCTGGTGTGACGATCTGGGCCACCAAGGGATGCTCGGGCGCGAGCACACAATAGGTCGCGCCAAAGAGGGTATCGGGGCGCGTGGTAAAGACAGAGATGGTCGCGGTTTCCTGAGCAATGGGAAAGGTGATCAACGCCCCTTCACTCTTGCCGATCCAGTTGCGCTGCATCTCTTTCAGGCTTTCGGGCCAGTCCAGCGTATCTAGATCTTGGATCAGGCGTTCGGCATAGGCCGTAATCTTCAACATCCATTGGCGCATCGACCGCCGTTCGACAGGATCACCGGTTTCAATATATTTGCCATCCTGCACTTCTTCATTGGCCAGCACCGTACCCAAGGCCGGACACCAGTTGACTGGCACATCTTCCATATAGGCCAGCTCACGCTCAAAAAGTTGCAAAAAGATCCACTGCGTCCAGCGGTAGTACTCAGGCACAGAGGTATTGATCTCATGGCTCCAATCATAGGAAAAGCCCATGCGCTGGAGCTGCTGGCGAAAGGTGGCAATATTGCGCTGGGTGATCGCCGCTGGGTGTAGATTGGCCCGATCCGCGGCTCGTTCGGCGGGCAGGCCAAAGGCATCCCACCCCATGGGGTGCAGGACATTATAACCCTGCATCCGGCGGACACGGGCGATCACATCGGTGGCCGTGTAGCCTTTGGGATGGCCGACATGCAGCCCATCGCCGGACGGGTAGGGAAACATGTCGAGCACATAGAACTTTGGTTTCTGAGCTAGCCCTTCCCCTTGGGGCGTGGCAAAGGCGGCTTGTTCGTCCCAGATCTGTTGCCATTTGGCTTCAATCGTCTGGGGCTGATAATAGTGGCTCATCGGAATACTCCTCGGCATACTTCTCGCGGCTGATGGAAGACAGCCTGCATTTACAGGCCAATCGATGTTGAGCTCACCGCTCCACGCCAACGCCGAAACGATGACGCGCGGAACGACGAAAAATTGGGTCAAGGATTAGCGACAGTACTATGGCTTTGTTTTTCTGGGTAGCAGTGCGGCCCGCATCTGGCTCTGTCATGCGCCCAAGCGCACACCAGTGCGGGCTATCTAAGCGCGAGGAGACCGCCGGGGGTGTGGGCAACGGCGGTAACGAAGATGAGCGAACGTGTCGGTCCAAACTGACGAGTCATCATGGCTAGATTATATCACAGCTTGTCAAGTCCTCGATTGAGGAGAAAGAGAAGGAAAATGGGACGCGGATTTACGCGGATCAACGCGGATTTTTCTTCATCTGCGTCTATCCGCGTTGATCCGCGTCCCTTACTTCCCCTGGTTGCCAACGTGACCTTGTGTAAGCAGCAGAATTTGATCCGCACGCTGCAACAAGGTTGGCCGGTGGGAGACGACCAAGCAGGTGGGGCGCGCGGGTTGATCGAGGAGCTGCGCCCATAAGCGTGCTTCGGTTTCCAGGTCCAATGCGCTGGAAAGATCATCAAAGACCAGCAGCTCGGCATCGCGCACAAACATCCGTGCCGCGGCGGTTCGTTGCACTTGCCCACCCGAAAGGCGCATCCCTCGCGGCCCGATCAACGTCTCGACCCCGGCGTCCATGGTGGCGAGGTCGGGGGCAAGGAGAGCCCAATCGATGGCTTGCTGCAGGGCCGCCGGCGTCGCTGGCGTGCCCAAGAGGATATTATCCCGCAAGGTGGCCGAGAAGAGGCGTGGCTTCTGCGGCGTGTAGGCGACCCGCGGCGGCGTGAAGAAGGTCGCCGGATGCTCGACCCGCACGCCGTTCCAGTACATTTCGCCACCCGCCTTGGGCAGCAGCCCCAACAGCACACGGAGCAAGGTGGTTTTGCCCGCGCCGATCTCCCCTGTAATCACCGTCAACGACCCACGCGCCAGGCGTAGATCAAAGGGGTGGAGGCGAAAAGCGGCCTTGGGGTGATCGATAGCTGGAGACTGGAAAGCTTGGACCAGCGGCGCTTGATACCAAAGGCCCTTGACCTCCAGCACATCGAGGTGATCGGCGTTACGCTTGATCACCACCGGCAGGGCTGGCAACGCGCCCGTCAAGTAGATGGGCTTGGGTGCGGTCAATTGGGTCGGTGAGACCGCGGGCATGAGGGCTTGCAACCGCTGGATCGAGACCTGGGTCTGTTGATAGCTCGCCAGCAGGGTACCAATGTTGCGCAGCAATTCGGTAATCGGCCAGAGATACGCGATGAAGAGAGCAAAATCCCCCACTGTAAACGTACCGGTCTGCATGGCCTGTGCGGCGAGGAGCAAGAGTAACGCGGTCCCCAGCACCACCGTATTGTCGGCAAGGGCCTGAATGACGCGCGTGAGCAACTGGTCGCGCACCATGGCCTGCCGCCGTGCTGCGCTCAGTTGCCGAAAGTGGGCAAGGATGCGTTCTTCGGCATGGTTGACCTGAATCGCCTGGACCGCGCCCATGATCTCGCCAATCGCGCCAGCCACTTGGGCCGTGGCGGTGCGACTGCGGGTGCGGTATGCTTCTACCTGGCTGCTGAGCCGATTGGCGATCAACACAATGCCAATCAAGGGGGCAAAGACACCCACGGTAATGGGTACGCTCACCTGGAGCATGGCGGTCAGCGCCACCATCGCCGTTAGCCCAAAGCTAAAGAGATCGCTGATCGAAAGCTGGAAATCAAAGAACTGCTCAATATCGTCGCGCAAGGTATTGAGCACCCCGCCAACCGAATAGGCTTCACCGCTCGGGAAGGGCTGGGCACCTGGGCGGGCCAGCAGGTGGGTAAAGAGATTATCCAAAAGTAGGGCGCGCACGGCTGGCTGAAAGCGATAGAAGCCCATGGCATTGGCCGCGGCCAAGCCAATCATCGCCAACAAGGTATTGCCCAGTTGGCCGATGAGAACCACCGAGAGCGCCAACGCACCGGGTTCGTTGGCGAGATGATCGAAGAAGGCGCGTAGGATCAAGCCAGCGAAAGCCAGCGAGAGCGTGTAGCCGGTATAAAAGATATACATGAGTGTGTAGCGACCGGCCTGGAAACGCGCCAGCCGCCACCAAAATTGGATTGGGTTCATGGGTCACTTTGGGCGAGTAAGCCAGCAAAATGGGAATCGACTTGAGCGAGCAGCGCCTGCCGTGGCCCTGATTCTACCACGCGGCCAGCAGCGAGTATCATGATCTGATCGACCCGTTGTATGGTTGCCAACCGGTGGGCAATGATAATCCCCGTGCGTCCTGCCAGCAGGCGACCAATGGCGCGATCTAGTAAGCGCTCGGTGACTGGATCCAACCGGGACGTGGGCTCATCCAAAATGACCAACCCGGGATTTTGCAGCCCAATGCGCAAAAAGGCCACCAGTTGCGCCTGTCCGGCAGAAAGGCCCTCCCCGCCCACACCGACTTGAGTATCTAGCCCCGCGGGTAAGGTGGTGAGCCATTCGGCAAGTCCTAATGCTTTCGCCATGGCTAGCAGGGTTTCATCACGGATGGTGGGATCGAAAAAGGTTAGGTTGTCACGGATGGTGGCTTGAAAGAGTTGGACATCTTGTGTCACCATACCGATATGGCGGCGTAGCTCGGTTAAAGAGAGATCCGTCAGCGCGACCGGGGGGTCCCCGAGATAGATGCTACCACGGGTCGGCTCTGCCAATCCTAGCAAGAGACGGGTGAGCGTCGTCTTGCCGCTGCCTGTGCGCCCCAGGAGGCCGAGCGTTGCGCCGGGAGCGAGGTGAAAGCTGATGCCATCCAACGCCAGTTGTTGCGCCCCGGCATAGCGCACCGCGATCCCGTCAAAGGCGACACGTAGGGGGCCGTCAGTCAGTTGGGCTGTGCCTTGGGTTTGGCGCGAAGTCGGCGTTTGCAATAGATCTTGGACGCGGGCAATACTCGCGCCGGCTGTCTGCAAATCACGGATCTCGTTGACAATCTGCCAAAGCGGCCCGCTCAGTAAGCCCAGATAGTGGAAGACCAAATAAACAGTGCCAATCCTCATTCCCTGTTGATAGAGCCGGTCGCCCAGGAGAAAGAGCGCCATATAGGCTAAGCCAAAGACCAGGATCGGCGTCATCAGTCCACCCACATTATAGCGCTGGGTTTGCAACGCTATGACATAGGCCCGTTGCAAGTGTGCATAGAGTCCGTGCAGGGTATAGGCGGTGGCCCCATTCGCCGCAATATCCTCGGTGCCGTGCAGCCGTTCTTCCAGATAGCCATAGAGATCCGCCATGGCTTGGTAGGCACGCTGCCAATAGGGCACAGCCTGTCGACGTAGCCAATCCACCGCAAAGAGCCCACAGCCCGCGATCACCGTCACGGCTAGCCCCAATTGCCATGCCTCCCACCAGAGCAAGAGCAAGACGCCAGCCATGAGAAGCAGGTTATTGAGCAAGTTCAGACCGAGCTGTGAAAAGAAATTGCCCAAGGTTTGGACATCGCCATCGATCCGCTCGATCAACTCGCCTGGCGGGTGGGCTTGGTGAAAGGTCCGATCCAGCCGCAAACAGTGGCGCACCAAGTCTTCACGGAGCCGGTTGGTTGCCAGCCAAGCGACATCCGTGCTCAGATAGGTGGTTACTAGTCCAATAATCTGCTCCAATAGCGCCATGAGCAAAAAGAGCCCAGCGGCACGCAATAGCACCACCAGTGGACTGTTAACAGCTGCGGCATCGAGAAAGCGCCCAATGATCTGCGGGTTGATCAGCTGGATCGCAATCGTCGCCAACAAGGCGAACCAAAGGCCGCCGAGTTGCAGACGATGCGGTTGGAGATAGCGCCAGAAGAAGGCCAGTGGTGACATGGTTCGCATGAGATTCGCAAATTCGCCCTGAAATCAGAAAATTTGGTCTACTGGGCTGTCGAATTTCCCAGCTGCCATTCGTCATTATCGCAGCTAGAGCTGACAGCTTTAGGTGACAAGCCGCTTTTTGTGCGTAGGCCCGACGTAAAAGAAAAGGAGATCAGACAATGCGATATATGCTGTTAATTTACACCAATGAAAGCCAAATGACGCAGGTTACCGAGGAAGAAGGCAATACGATCATGGCGGCTTACTATGCCTATGGCGCCGAAGCCACCGCGGCAGGGGTCTATCGGAGTGGCGAAGCACTAGAACCGGCTAGTGTCGCCAAAACCGTGCGCGTGCGCGATGGCAAAGCCCTCGTCACGGATGGCCCCTTTGCCGAGACCAAAGAACAGCTTGGCGGCTTCTATGTCCTCCAATGCAACGATTTGGACGAAGCGCTTCACTGGGCGAACAAATGTCCCGGCATTACCTATGCCCCCATCGAAATCCGGCCCATTGTGGACTACAGTGAATAACCACTGCTTAGCTGTAAACCTTAGGATTTACACATCAAGGTTGGTCTGTTAGGCCGCGTCTGTTGTAAATCTATCTTACACATAACCGCTACCGTAAAGGAGTATAGCATGAAATATATGTTTCTGATCTATGGCGAAGAGAGCAGCTTTGCCCAATCACCCTCGGCAGAATGGGATGCCATGATGGGCGAATACATGGCTTTTACCGAAGAGGCCCGTGCCCAAGGCGTCTATGTCGATGGCGATGAATTAAAGCCGACGACGACGGCCACGACCGTCCATCCACAGGGTAGCCCACGGCCCACGACCGATGGCCCCTATGCCGAAACCAAAGAACAGCTCGGCGGCTACTACATCCTAGCGTGCCAAACGCTCGACGAAGCGTTGGCTTGGGCCGCCAAAATTCCCGGGGCACGCACGGGGTCGGTCGAAGTCCGCCCGATTGTTAACTTTGGCTAGCCCAACAACCATACGTTGTTCCAGCAGTGACAGGTTTGGCAAACCTGTCACTGCTGGAACAACGCTATCCTGGCAAACCCACGCTAGCCACGCCCTTCCCACAGCTGTTGCATCTCGGTACAGCGCCCCAATAGGGTCTCCAGCGAACCTTCATCTTCAATGCGCCCATCCTTGAGCACGATGATGTGATCGGCGCGGCGGAGCGCGGCCCGGCGATGGGAGACGACGAGGCAGGTCGGGGCGTTGCCATTGTGCGCCGGGGCATGCGCAAAGAGGCGCTCCCACAAGATCCGCTCGGTCTCCACATCGAGCGCGCTGGATAGATCATCGAAGACATAGAACGCGGGTCGGCGCACCAACATGCGCGCCGCGGCCGAACGCTGGATCTGCCCACCCGAGAGGCGCACCCCACGCGGGCCGACCATGGTCTCCCAGCCAGCTTCCAA